>NZ_JBHRTO010000002.1:0-933825 GCF_042646385.1 Cypionkella sinensis
CTTTACCAGGTCATCGGTAGCTCAGCTCTCGCCAAATTCCCTGCTGGTCAGATATGCTACGTATTGCGACGCCGATGCGCCCAAACCGCCCACATATCCCTTCAACTATCATCAATGTCAAAGAGCGCGGACACAAAACAAACAACACACCCGAACTTCGGGCGTCTTGCCTTCGTGCATCCAGATTTCGTTACGAGCGTTTCATCTCGCTTCCCGTTCCATCCCGTCTGCATCGCTGCGTCTGTTCGTCTTCGGTGAGGCGGTATTTAGGGAAAGCTTCCGGGGGCCGCAAGAGGAAAAAACACATCCGCTTTCTTTTTTCTGTCACACTCAATGTTTACAGGGGTTTTTCACTGTCGACGCCCAGCCATTCAGCAGGATGAAAACCGGCTTGGGCGACAAATCCGGCGAATCTCGCGAATCTGCCGCCCTGATTCTGCCCGATTCAGGCGAATCCCGGTGCCTGATGGGTGATTTGCCCCGCCGAAATCGTCAGAGCGATTCCGGTTTTGCCCAAATCCTGCGAATCTATCGCCTCGATATCGCCATCAATCAGCACAAGGTCAGCGGCAAGGCCCACAACCAGCTTGCCGGTGACGCTTTCCATATGCGCAGCCCACGCCCCGCCCGCCGTATAGGCGTAGAGGCTGTCCATCAGGCTGACCCGTTCATCGGCTGCACCATCATAAGCAACCCGCGTCATCGCCGCCTGCAAGCCCCGCATCACCGAGACATCCGTCACCGGCCAGTCAGAGGCGAAAGCCAACGGAGCGCCCTGATCGGCCAGCGTCTTCCAAAGATAGGCATCCGGCCAACGCGCGCGGTCAAACACTGTCTCCATCGTCGACATCGGGAAATCCATCGCCCCCGGCGGATGCGGCGGCTGCACGCTGGCCGTGATCCCAAGCGCCCCCAGGCGCGGAATATCGGCGCGGTCGATCAGTTCGATATGCTCAATCCGGTGCCGCATGTCGCGCAGGCCATTGGCCTGCCCCGCCGCTTCATAGCCATCAATCGTGGTGCGCACCGCGCCATCGCCGATCGCATGCACCGCAATTTGCAAACCGCGCCGATCAATCTCGGTGCAGATCGCCTTGAACCGCTCGGGTTCGAACAAAGGCTCGCCGCGTTCCGTGGTGCCGGGATAGTCGTTCAGCATGAAGGCCGTCCGGCTGTCGACCACGCCATCCATGAACATCTTCACAAAGCCCGACGACACCCAGTCGTCATTATACTCTGCCGTCATGGCACTCGCCCGCTCCAGCTCGGAGAGTTCCATATGCGGTTTGAAGTGGAATGGCACCTTGACCCGCGCGGTCAACCGCCCCTCGTCTTTCATCTCGCGCAGCAGTTGGCAGGTGTAGCGGTTGCCATCCATGTTCACCATGCTGGTGATGCCATGCGCGGCGCAATGCGCCAGCCCCGCCGCGATCTTGTCTTTATCCTTGGCGCGCACCGCGTCCGACGGCCAAGGCTCCGGCTCCCCGCCCGTCGCAATCCCCAACTGCAAATGCGCTTCGCCGCCCAAGGCCAGAATCGGGCCGAACGCCTCAAACTCGCGCAACTCGCCGGTGGCGGTGCCATCTTCGGCCATCACCACCTCATGCCCATGCGGCATCGCAGCCCCATGCAGCAGACCCGCCGCAGACAAAGCCGCCGTATTGGCCCAAACCGTATGGTGATCGGGCGACATCATCGCGATCGGGCGATCGGCAATCACCCGGTCCAGATCCTGCCGCGTCACCGGCGCGTCAAGAATCTCATACGACGCCCCCTGCGCCATCAGCAGCGCATTGTTGGGATACTGCACAGCATAGGCTTCAAACGCCGCTTTCAGCGCGTCAAAGCCATGCACCCCGCCGATCTGCAATTGCGCCAGTTCATTGCCGCCCAGCACCAGATGCAAATGGCTTTCCACAAACCCCGGCAGCAAACTGCGCCCGCCCGCATCAATCACCCGCGTATCCGGCCCCGCCAGCGCCGCCACTTCAGCCGTCGTGCCCACGGCAACAATCTTGCCGCCCGCCACGGCCACAGCCTCGGCCCGCGGCTTTGCTGCATCCATCGTCAAGACCTTGGCATGCGTCACAATCATATCTACGGCCATCTTGGTCATCCTCTCTGCTCAAATATCCCCGCCGGAGGCATCCGCCCTCGGCGCAGCAAACCGCCTGTTACGGGCTATCCCCGCAAAGCCGCCACACGCTCGGCCATCACACACAGCATCTCAAACATGATCGAAATCCCCAGCCACGCCGTCCCGCCACTGGCATCAAACGGCGGTGAGACTTCGACCAGATCGGCGCCCACGATATTCACGCCCTTCAACAGCCGCGCCACCTGCAACGCCTGCCACGAATTCGGCCCGCCCACTTCCGGCGTTCCGGTTCCGGGTGCGAAAGTCGGGTCGACGAAATCAATGTCATAGGTGATATAGGTATCACCCTGCCCGACGATCTCGCGCGCTTCGGCCATCACATCCTCGGGCCCACGCGCGTGGAACTCGGCAATCGGAATGATGCGGATGCCATTGGCCGCAGCGAAATCCCAATCTTCGCGCCCATACGCCGTGCCGCGAATGCCGATCAGGCAATAGCGCTTGGGGTCGATCAGCCCCTCCTCCACCGCGCGGCGGAACGGGGTGCCGTGGTTGTATTTGGAGGTGCCGAAATAAATGTCGTTCAAATCGGTATGGCTGTCGAACTGGATCATCCCCACCGGGCGCTGCTTTGCCACCGCCCGCAGGATCGGCAAGCTGCACAGATGATCGCCGCCCCCGGTCAGCGGCAATACACCCGCTGCCACAACCCGGTCATAAAACGCCTCCATCCGCGCAAGGCTATCCATCAGATCAGCCGGGTTCGGCGCCACATCCCCCAGATCAGCGCAGTTGGCGAGTTCAAACGGAGCCACCCAGGTCGTGCCATTCATCGCGCGGATCATCGTCGACAGATCGCGCAACTGCCGTGGCCCATGCCGCGGACCCGGCCGGTTCGTCGTGCCGCCATCCCAAGGCGCACCGATCAACCCGATCTCGACCTCAGCAAACCGCGCATGGTCAAACGGCACATGCGGCAGCCGCATGAAAGTCGGAATCCCTGCGAATCGCGGCAGATCGAAACCGGAAACCGGAGCGAAAAATTCAGTCGTATTGCGGAGTGTCATATACTGCCCCCCCCTTCGGGGCGATTCTTTCCCCTCATATGATCAAATCCTTCGGCGCTTGTCAGCCGAACCACGACCCGCATGGCCGTTTCGCGACACCACCAGCCTGCCAAAGGCTTGACCCGCAGCGCGCCTTCAGTCCTTATCGGCGCAACACGCTCTTTTGCGCCCAAGGATTTCGCATGTTTTCCAAGCCAGCCGACCCCGCTGCCCCGCCGACCCGTCCTACGGGGGGCAATATCAGCAGCAACAACCGCTCTGTCCTGTCGGCTGATCTGAAGATCGTCGGCGATATCACCTCCACCGGCACCATCGAAGTGCTGGGTGAGGTCGAGGGCACACTCTCGGCCCATGGGCTGCTGATCGGCGGCGAAGGCCGCGTCTCGGGGCAAGTCGCCGCTGAGACGGTTGAGGTCAAAGGCAAGCTCGATGGCCGCGTCGACAGCCAGACCTTCACCCTGCGCGCTGCAGCCCAAGTGGCCGCTGACATCAGCTATTCGACGCTGGTGATCGAAAGCGGTGCCCAGATCGAAGGCCGCTTCACCAAAGCCAAGGCCTGATCAGCCTGCCCCATCGACCCCAAAGGCGCGCATGCCCTGCGCGCCTTTTTGCATGTTAGCGCGCAGGCGGAATCGCATAGGTCAGGCTGGCACGGGCCACCGGCTCGGCCATACCGTCTGAAAACAGCATCACATCCCCCACTGCCAGACTGCGCCCCAGCTTCAGCAGCCGCGCCTCGGCCCGCATATCCACCCTGGCCTGCGGCTTACGCATGAAATCCATGCTGCAATTGGTTGTCACCGCCAAAGCCACCGGGCCAATCCGCGACAGGATCGCCAGATACATCGCCACATCTGCCAGCGCGAACATCGCAGGCCCCGACACCGTGCCGCCGGGGCGCAGATGCCGCTCTTGCACCCTCAGCCGCAGCGTCAGGCCATCAGCCTCGGCCCGCTCGACCACGAAATCCGCCGCCACCTGAGCGAAATCGCGCGCCAGAAACGCCTGCAGTGCTGCCACATCCATCACGATCATGCTTTCCCCCTGCCCCAGACCCGCCTAGAGTTTCGTCAATCGAAGGGGGATGCAATGAGCAACGAGATCCTGTTACGCCAAGACGCAGGCGGCATCGCCACGCTGACCCTGAACGCGCCCGCCAGTTTCAACGCATTGTCGAATGCCATGCTGGCCGCGTTGCAGTCCGAGATCGCCCGCCTGCACACCGACACCAGCATCCGAGTGGTGATCCTGAGAGGCGCAGGCAAAGCCTTCTGCGCTGGCCACGATCTGCGCGAGATGCAGGCCGCCCGCGCTGCCCCCGACCAAGGCCGCGCCGCATTCACAGCGCTGTTCGCGCATTGCGCAAAGGTGATGCAGGCGTTGCAAGCCCTGCCGCAACCCACCATCGCGCAAGTCCACGGCATCGCCACCGCCGCAGGCTGCCAACTCGCCGCCTCTTGTGATCTGATCACCGCCGCCCCCGGAACCCGCTTTGGCGTCAACGGCATCAATATAGGGCTGTTTTGCAGCACGCCGATGGTCGCCCTTGCCCGCAAAATTCCCCCCGCTGTGGCCTTCGAGATGCTGGCAACCGGCGCTTTCATCGACGCCACCCGCGCCTATGAGATCGGCCTGATCAATCGCCTGACCACCCCAGAGACGCTTGAGGCTGAAACCCAAGCCCTCGCCGAAACCCTCGCCGCCAAATTGCCCGAAGCCCTGCACATGGGCAAAGCCGCCTTCCGCGACACCCAAACGCTGGACACCGCCGAAGCCTACGCCCGCGCCTCGGCCACCATGGTCGAAAACATCCTGCTGCCCGATACAGATGAAGGCATCACCGCCTTTCTGGAAAAGCGCAAACCCAACTGGGCGTAGGGGTGGTCCACCCCAACGCCCGATCATCCCCGCCTCAGCAGCCCGATGCCAATCGCCAAGCCGCCCAAGCCCAGCGCCAGACAGAACCCGTAGATCAGCTCTGGCCCGCCCAGATGCAGTAGGCCCGCCCCGACTGAAGGTGCTGCGGCCGAAGCCAGAATTGGCGCCACTGCCACAGCACCCGAAATCGTGCCAAAGCCGCGCCGCCCCAGAATATCCACGATCAGCATCGGCCGCAGGATCGACAGCAAACCCGCGCCCGCCCCCTGCAAGGCCGCAAAGGCAAAGATCAGCAGCGGCCACCAGCCCGCGCTCAGCAGCGCCACGCTGGCGCAGACCACGCCCACCAGCGACCACACCGTTGCCCGTGCATTGCCAATCCGCGCGCCCTGAAACAGCAACACCAACCGCCCCAACACCTGCGAAGGCCCGATGCAAGCCGCGGCCAGCGTCGCCATCCCCGCTGCAGCCCCCCGATCGGCGAACAGCATCAGCACATAGGTCAGCAAAATGCCGTGGTTGAGCCAGATCATGCCAAACACCGCCGCAATTGCCCAGAACGCAGGCCGCCGCATGGCTTGGCGCAGCACGCCGGGGGTGGCCTCGGCAGCAATACCGCCCGCCCGCTCCATCCGCCGCAAGCTGCGTACCGCATGGGCGTTGATCGGCACGGCCAGCAGCATCAACCCGGCAAAAGCGATCAGCGCGCCCGGACCGCCCAAGCTGCGGCCCAGCACATCGCCCAGCGGAAACGCCAAAGTGCCCGCAAAGCCCGCAACCAGCGTCACCTTGGTAATGGCACCGCGCGCCTCGGCCCCCAAGCGCCGGGTCAGAAAGGCAAAGCAGGATTCATAGAGACAGCACGCCTGCGCGACACCCAACACCGCCCAGATCGCCCACCAGATCAGCGGCGACCCGGCCAACCCCAGCCCTGCCACGCCAACCGCCGCGAGGATCGGCGCATAGGTCAGCATCTCGCCGCCCCAGCCGCGATCCACCCAGCGCCCGGTGAACGGCGTCAGCGCCGCCATCACCAGAAACCCCAGCGTTGGCCCGAACGCCAGTTCCGCCACCGACCACCCCGTCGCCGCCTGCAAATCCGGCAGCAGCGCCGGGAAGGCATAATACACCCCGGCATAGGTCAGCGTCTGCCCAAAGGCCAGCAGCCAAACCGCTGCAGCCTGGCCGGAAAACCAGCTCACAACCGATACAATTCCCCGAATTTCGCCTCGAGGTAATCCAGCAGCGGCCCTTCGGTGGGTTCAAATCCGCAGGCATGTGCAATCGTGTCCCGCGGTTTGCGCAAACCGCCGTGCCGTTGCAAATTCTCCCGCAGCCAGCCCACCGCCCCCGAGGTATCGCCCTGCGCCAGTTGCGCGTCCAACCCCGGCACCGCCGCCCGCATCGCGCGGTGCAAGCAACCGGCATAGACATTGCCCAAGGAATAGGTCGGGAAATAGCCAAACAGCCCCACCGACCAATGCACATCCTGCAACACGCCATGGCTGGGCTTGTCCACCACCTGCCCAAAGTCGGCAAGGAAGCGATCATTCCACGCAGCCTCAAGATCATCCACAGCCAGATCGCCGCGGATCAACGCCCGCTCCAGATCAAAGCGCATCATGATATGCAGGTTGTAATGCACCTCATCGGCTTCGGTGCGGATGAAACCGGCATGCACCCGGTTCACGGCGCGGTAGAACGCCTCTGGCCCATCGACGTTTAACGGCCCGAACCGCGCGGCCATCTGGTCATAGATCCAGCCGGTCATCGCCCTGCCCCGCCCGATCTGGTTCTCATAAATCCGGCTTTGGCTTTCATGCACCCCCATCGAGACACCGTGCCCCAGCGGGGTCATGCCATAGTCAGGGTCAATCGCCAGTTCATAGCTGGAATGGCCAACCTCGTGGATCGTTGAATACAGACAGTTGAACGGATCACTCTCTACCACCCGCGTGGTGATCCGGCTGTCATTGCCGCCGCCAGATGAGAACGGATGCACCGCCAGATCAATCCGCCCGCGGGTGAAATCATAGCCAAACGCCGTCGCGACATCGCGCGCGAGGCGCAACTGCGCGTCCTGCGGAAACTGCCCCGACAACCCAGCCGGAGCCTCTGCCGCGAGCACCGCCGCCCGCAATGCCACCAACCGGGGGCGCATCCGGTCGAACATTGCCCCCAAAGACTCTGCCGTCGCCTCGGGCTCGTAATCATCAATCAGCGCGTCGTAAAGATCACCGCCGTCCGCCAAAGCCGCAGCTTCCTGCCGCTTCAGCGCGATCACCTCGCGCAGGGTTGGCAGGAAATCGGCGACCTTTTCGGCAGCCCTTGCCCGCGCCCAGATGCCCTGCGCGACGCTCGTCACCCGCGCCATTTCCTGCGCGAGATCCCCCGGCACCTTCACCGCGCGCTTGTAGCTGCGATCAATCTGATAGAGCTGCGCCGCCGCCACATCATCGGCAGCCTCGGCATCCGCCAACCACTGCGCAATCTGCGGGTTGCACCGGCGCGCGTGCAGCACGCCCTCCATCGCAGCCATCTCGATCCCGCGCTGATCTGCGGCCCCTTGCGGCATCATGGTTTCCTGATCCCAGCCCGTCCGCTCGGCAATCTTGCCCAAGGCTTCGGTGTCACGCTGATAGGCCATCAGCTCTGCATAGGCTTGATTGTTCTTCATGCCGTTCCCTCCCGGATCGAACCCGCCACCGGATACATCGCCAAATGCCGCGCCCGGATGATCAGCACCCACAGCACCACCGCGCCCACCTGATGGGTGATCGCCACATGCGGCTGTGCCGCCGTCAGCGCGGTGTAAATCCCCAAGGCCACCTGCGCGAGAAGCATCAGCATCACCGCATGAAACGCCCGACGCGTGGCAAAATTGCCCGAGGCGCGACCGCGCAGCCAGACCAGCACACCATAGGCAAACAGCCCATAGCCCCACATCCGGTGGATAAACTGCACCAGACCGGGGTTTTCAAAGAACGCATGCCAGACCGGCAAACTGCCGCCCGCGCCATCCGGCACATAAAACGCATCCGCCGGAAAGAACTGCCCGTTCATATCGGGCCAGGTCGGAAACGCGCGGCCCGCGTCAATGCCCGCCACCAGCGCACCCAGCAAGATCTGCACGAAGGCCAGATGCATGAGGCCCGTGGCCTTGACCACCAGCTTACGCTCCCCCGCCCGCCGCGCCACCAAGAGATCGGTTTCTGTCCGGCCCAGCAGCAGCGCATACCAGGTGATCAGCCCGAGGATGATGAATGCGAGACCGAGATGCGTCGCCAAGCGGTACGATTTTACATCAACCATGCCACTGGTCAGGCCCGAAGATACCATCCACCAGCCAATCGCGCCCTGAAGCCCGCCCAAAGCGCCAATCGCCAGCAGCCGCTTGGTCCAGCGCGGCGGGATCTGCCGCGCCAGCAGAAAGCCGAAAAAGCCCACGGCCCAAACCAGCCCGATCACGCGGCCAAGCTGACGATGGCCCCATTCCCACCAGAAGATCGACTTGAACTGATCCAACGTCATGGCCGAATTTTGCAGCATGAATTCGGGGCTGGCTTGATATTTCGCAAACTCCGCCGCCCAATCGGCGTCAGACAGCGGCGGGATCGCCCCTGTCACCGGCTTCCATTCCGTGATCGACAATCCCGAGTCGGTCAGCCGCGTCAGCCCGCCCACCACGATCATCAACGCTACCAGCGCAAAGATCATCAGCAGCCAAACCCGCACCCCCCGCCGCGCGCCCTTGCCGCGCCCGTCGATCAACCCACCTTGCGGCGTTGCCACCGCTGGCCCGCCGGTGCCGACTTCCTCAAAAATGCTGCGCTTGGTGGCCATGCCGAACCCCTTGGTTGCTTGGGCCAGACACTAGGCCGCGCCCTTGGCAGCTTCAAGGGCTGCACGGGTGGCGAGATGCCGCAAACACACCACAGTCTCACCCACCCGGTCACAGCCATTCATCTTGGCCTAAATACTCCCGCCGGAGGCTACGCCGCCTGCGGCAGGCGCGCCGGCTCATTCATCCCCCTGCGCGCGCAGCTTATAAGCGATCTGGCGCAGCATGCCGTGGAGGGTCTGAACTTCGGCCTTGGTCAGACCCAACCGCGACCACATGTTGCGCAGGCTGGCTTTCATGCCGGGCACTTTCGCTTCGGGAAAGAAAAAGCCGGCGGCCTCAAGCCGTTCTTCGAAATGATCGCCCAGTTTCTGCACCTCGATGCCGCTGGCAAACTCGGTGCGCGCCATTTCCATCACCACGCCCTCGACCGCTTCGGTCTGCCTGCGCCATTCATAGCCCATCAGCAGCACGCATTGCGCAAGGTTCAGCGAGGCAAACTCGGGGTTCACCGGCACTGTCACGATCGCATTGGCCAGCACCACGTCTTCATTCTCGAGCCCCGCGCGTTCCGGCCCGAACAGAACGCCCACCCGTTTTCCCGCCGCAACCAAAGCGCGCGCGTGATCCATCGCGGCTTCGGGGGTATAGACGGGTTTGGTCAATTCGCGCCCGCGCGCGGTGGTGGCAAAGACGAAATCGCAATCGGCAATCGCCGCCTGCACATCGGGAAACAACCCCGCCTGATCCAGCACCCGCCCCGCCCCGGAAGCCAAGGCCACCGCCGCCGAATTCGGCCAACCATCGCGGGGGGCGACGATCCGCATCCGCTCCAGCCCGAAGTTCAGCATCGCGCGGGCGGCAGAGCCGATGTTTTCCCCCATCTGCGGGCGGACGAGAATGAAGGCGGGCGGGATCATCGGGTTTCTCCGTCAAAGATGCCGCCTGATACGCCAGCCTGCCTTGCTAGCCAAGGCCAGCTTTCTGCGCTATCAGGGGCCAGTTTCATGCAGGATACCCAGATGGCCGAGCAAGACCGCCCCCAGATCAACCTGATCACCCCGCCCAGCTTTGATCTGGAGACTTTCCCCGACCGGCTCGCCAGCGTTCTGGACAGCGTCGATACCGCCTGCGTCCGGCTGGCTTTGGCCACCAAGGATGAAGACACCATCCAGCGCGCTGCCGATGCCTGCCGTCAGGTCGCACATGCCCGCGATGTGATCATCGTGATCGAGAACCACCTGCTGATGGTGGATCGTCTGGGCCTTGATGGCGTGCATCTGACCGATGGCGCGCGGCAGGTGCGCTATGTCCGCAAGGAATTGGGGGCCGATGCGGTGATCGGGGCGTTCTGTGGCGTGACCCGCCACGAGGGCATGAACGCCGGTGAGGCCGGGGCAGATTACATCGCCTTTGGCCCGGTGGGGGCCACGCCGCTCGGCAACGGGGCCAGTGTTGATTTCGACCTGTTCGAGTGGTGGAGTGCGGTGATCGAAGTGCCGGTGATCGCCGAGGGGGCGCTGACCACGGCTTTGGTCGAGAAATTCGGCCCTGTCACCGATTTCTTCGGGGTGGGCGAGGAGATCTGGGGCGCGGAGGATCCAGCAGCGGCGTTGAAGACGCTGATGGCTCCGCTGGGGTGATGGTTTCCTTCCCATCTGGGAATGACTTGTGGAATTGGCCAGCTTTTTTGCGCTTAAACCACTACATCTTGTAGGTTGCGGCGCGCTGGTCCAATGCACGGTCGGCGGCGCGTGGGTGGCTGGCGCGAATTGCAGCCTCGCAATAGGCGGCAAGCTCTTTGCGGCTGGCGAAGGCATTGACCGCAACGGGGGGGTGAAAAATCACCTCGACCCGGCCCTGCCGGGGGGCGGCCAGAACCTGCAGCAGATGCGGCGCGAAATCCATCTCGCCCCACCAGCCGTAGAACCGCGCGTCTTGGCCCGCGGGCGCGTGATAGACCACCGTCACCGGCTGAATATGCAGGATATGATCCAGCCCATGCGTGAAGAAAGCGGCAAAAAGGGTTGATTTAAAAGGCAGAACCCGGATTGCATCTGTGCTGGTGCCTTCGGGGAAGAACATCAGCCGATGGCCGTCGCGCAAACGCTGTTCAAAAACGGCTTGCTGCCGCTTGGCCTCGGTGCCTTTGCGGGCAACAAACACTGTGCCCGTGGCGCGGGCCAGCCAGCCGATGGCCGCCCAATGCTCGACCTCGGATTTTGCGACGAAATAGCCGCGTTGTGCGGCGTTCAGGGCAAAGATATCCAACCAGGACGAGTGATTGGCGACCGTAGCCCCCCTGTGCTGCATCGGCGTGCCCCGGATGATCAGGCCAAGGCCCATGATCGGAAACACCAGTTTGCAGACGGCCTGAGTGATGTAAGGCGTCCATGGCCGCGATGTGCCAAACAGCGGGCGTTCGATCAGCCGCAGCAGCAACAACAGCAGCAAGCCGGTGTAGATCACCAAGCCCATCAGCCCGCCGCGCAAGGCCACGCGGAGCCAGCCGAGGGCCCCGATGGGCGGCACGGCCAGCGCATCATCGCGCCAATCGCTCATCCGTCGCGCCCCGATTTGCGGATGTAGAAGTCGCGGTGCTTGGCGCTCATCTGCGCGGTATCCATCACCAGACAGACATCGGTGGTGTTGAAGGCGTGATCGACCCAAGCGCCCTGCCCGACATAACCGCCCAGGCGCAAATAGGCCTTGATCAGCGCGGGCGTGGCCAACATGGCCGTGCGGCGATCCAGCTTTTCCTTGGGAATCAGCGGGATGTCAGCCGCCTGCGCCGAACGTGCCGTCACCCGCAGCGCAGGCGGGGCGAGATGAAAATGCTGCAAATAAGACAACGGCTGCGCCAGCATCGCCATATCGGTGCCATGGAACGAGGCAGAGCCAAACAGCACCTCGATACCGTTGTGCAGCACGTAATCGGCCAGCGCATTCCACAACAGCAACATCGCCGTGCCGCCGCGGTAATCGGCATGCACGCAGGACCGCCCCAGTTCCAGCAGCTTGCGCCCCGAGTCTTTCAGTGCTGTCAGATCAAACTCGGCTTCGGAATAAAACCGCCCTGTCAGCGCCAGCCGGTCGGACGGCAGCAGCCGGTAAACCCCCACCACGTCTTGTAAATCATCGGCCGAGCGATTGGGGTCAATCAGCAGCAGATGGTCGAAATGGGCGTCAAATTCATCCCGCTCCAGCCGCGCATCATGATCGGCCAGCGCCACGGTGGCCCCCAGTTCCTGCACGAAAACCTCATACCGCAGGCGCTGCGCCGCGCGCAGGTCGCGGTCGTCTTGCGCCAGTCGCAAGATGAAGTGTTTGTCGTCAGAAATCATCGGCAGCTTCCGGTCCGGTCGTTTGGGCGACAGATTTTCTTAGGCTTTGGCGCGGCGCAATGCAACCTTGGGGGGCGTCGTCATTTTTGTTAACGCAAGATTAACCACCTGCTGCGTCAATGGTCGTGACGGGGTGCAAAATCCGGCGTCAAATCCACTTGTGAGAGGTCGATCACCACCTTGCCCGCATGTTCAAAATTCACCGTTACCCGGTTGCCGATGCTGGATTGCACCTGCCCCAAACCCCAGTCGGGCCGCTGCGGATGGCGCACGCACATCCCCGGTTGCAATAATGCCGCCATGTTTCCCCTCGTCTTGTTGCAGGCCCGTTGAAGGATGACCGAAGTGCATGACAGACCTGATCTTGCGGCCCTCGTCGGCTCGCGTATTTGCCATGACCTTATCAGCCCGATTGGCGCCATCGGCAACGGGGTAGAGCTGATGTTGATGGAAGGTGCGGCAAAGGGGCCAGAAATGGCGCTGATCACCGAAAGCGTCGGCCATGCCAATGCGCGCATCCGGTTTTTCCGGGTGGCCTTTGGCGCAAGTGGGGCGGATCAGCGCATCGGGCGCAGCGAAGTGCTGTCAGTGATCTCGGATATGACGCATGGCGGACGGGTGCAGATTGATTGGGAAAGCCCCGCCGATCTGCCGCGCCGCGATGTGAAGCTGGTGTTTTTGCTGATCCTCTGCCTCGAATCGGCGCTGCCCTATGGCGGGCAGGTGCAGGTTGACCGCAATGAGGCGCGTTGGGCATTGCGCGCCACCGCGCCGAAAATGAAGGTCGATGAAAGCCTGTGGGAGGGTTTGATCAACCCCGCCGGATTGACCGACATCGGCCCGGCGCAGGTGCAATTCCTGCTGGTGCCGGATGAGATCACCCGCCAGCACCGCCGCCTGACCACGGAACTGGCGGCGACGGAAATCCGGCTTAGCTTCTGATCGTGCCGTCGCCGGTGACAAGGTATTTGAAGCTGGTCAACTGATCCGCCCCCACCGGCCCGCGCGCGTGCATCTTGCCAGTGGCAATACCGATCTCGCCGCCCATGCCAAACTCGCCGCCATCGGCGAACTGGGTCGAGGCGTTGCGCATCAGGATCGCGCTGTCGAGCCGCTGCATGAAGCGCGCGGCGGTGGCGTCGTTCTCGGTCAGGATGCTTTCGGTGTGGTTGGAGCCATACTTGCGGATATGCGCGATGGCTTCATCCACCCCGTCCACCAGTTTGGCCGCGATGATCATATCGAGAAACTCGCGCCCGAAATCATCTGGCGATGCCTTGACCGTACCGGGGATTTTCAGAAGTTCGCCCTCGGTGCGCACTTCCACACCCGCTTTCAGCAAATCCTCGATCAGCACCGCCCCATATTTGGTGTAAAACTGCCAGTCAATGAGCAGGCACTCCGCCGAGCCACAGACCCCGGTGCGCCGGGTTTTCGAGTTCAGCACCACGCGGCGCGCCTTTTCCAGATCGGCATCGCGGTCGGCATAAACGTGGCAGATGCCCTCCAGATGCGCGAACACCGGCACGCGGGCCTCGCGCTGCACCAGCCCCACCAGTCCCTTGCCACCACGCGGCACGATCACGTCAATATACTCAACGGCGTGCAGCATCGCCGTGACCATCTCACGGTCGCGCGTCGGGATCAGTTGGATGGCATCCTCGGGCAAACCCGCTTCACGCAGGCCCTGCTGCATACTGGCGTGAATGGCTTCCGACGAATGAAAACTCTCGGACCCGCCGCGCAGGATCACCGCATTGCCCGCCTTCAGGCACAAAGCGCCGGCATCCGCCGTCACATTGGGGCGCGATTCATAGATCACCCCCACCACGCCCAAAGGTGTTGCCACCCGCTGAATATGCAAGCCCGAAGGGCGGTCCCATTCCGCCAACACCCGCCCGACCGGATCAGGATACTCCGCCACCTCGCGCAGGGCATCCACCATGCCCCGGATGCGGTTGTCGTCCAGCCGCAAACGGTCGAGCATCGCCGGGCTCAGGCCCTTTTCCTCGCCGTAAGCCATGTCCATGTAATTGCCGTCAAGAATTTCCTGCCGCCGCGCCCAGATCGCCGCCGAGGCCCCGATCAGGGCTGCGTATTTGCGTTCCTGGCTGGCACAGGCAAGCTCTGCCGCAGCGGCTTTGGCCTTACGACCAATCTCTTGCATCATATCAACGGCTTGTCCGTCCATCTTCGGCCCTTTCACATTGGCCCAAATATCCCCGCCGGAGGCTTCCACCGCAGCCCAAAGCACAGCCTTTCCAATCGGCCCCGGCCGCCGTCAGATCACCATATCGTCGCGGTGCACCAGTGCTGCGCGGCCCTGATAGCCCAGAATGGCCTCAATCTCACCCGAGCGGTGCCCGGCAATCGCTTTGGCCTCGACCGCCGTGTAGCGCACCAGACCCTTGCCCAAGGTGTCCCCCGCAGGCGACAGGATCGCCACCGGATCGCCACGGCCAAAGCTGCCAGTCACGGACGTAACCCCTGCTGGCAGCAAGGATTTCCCCGCCCGCAGCGCCGTCACGGCCCCCGCATCCAAGCGCAACTCGCCCCGCGGCTTCATCGCGTTGATCCAGCGCTTGCGCGCGGCTTGCGGGTCGCTTTGCGCCACGAACCACGTGCGCTGTGCGCCATTGGCCAATGCAGACAGCGGCCGCAGCACCGAGCCTTCCATGATCGCCATCGCACAACCGCCCGCGACGGCGGTTTTTGCCGCCAGCAGTTTGGTCTTCATGCCACCTTTAGAGAGGCCGGAAATCGGATCGCCCGCCATCGCTTCGATCTGCGGCGTGATGGTTTCCACCAGATCAAAGCGCTGCGCGGTCGGGTCTTCTTTCGGGTTGGCGGAATAAAAGCCGTCGACATCCGAGAGCAGGATCAACTGATCCGCCCCCACCGTCACAGCGATCTGGGCCGCCAGACGGTCATTATCGCCAAAGCGGATTTCATCGGTCGCGACGGTGTCGTTTTCATTGACGATCGGCACCACGCCCAGACCCAGCAGGGTTTCCATCGTGGCACGGCTGTTCAGATAACGGCGGCGGTCTTCGGTGTCTTCCAGCGTCACCAGCACCTGTGCGGTGGTGATGCCGTGGGGGGCGAGGACTTCTTCGTAAGCGCGGGCAAGGCGGATCTGGCCGACGGCGGCGCAGGCCTGAGATTGCTCAAGCGTGAGGATGCCGTCGCCCAGGCCCAGCACCTTGCGACCCAAGGCGATGGAGCCTGACGACACCAGCACCACATCGGTGCCGCGCACTTTGGCTTCGGCCACATCCATCGCAAGTGCGGAAAGCCAGCCTTGCTTCAGACCGCTTTTGCGATCCACCAGCAGGGCCGAGCCGATCTTGACGACCAGACGCTTGGCGTCACGGATATCGGGCGCGGTGAGGGGTTTTAAGGCTGCCACGGCGCGCCCTCCTCTACCGGAGCCTCGCGCTTGATCTCGGCCATCAGGGCGCGAAGGGTGTCCAGAAGGCCGATGCCCGCCACGCCGGAAATCACATGCACCGGGCCTCCGCTGGCCTTTTCCAGCGCCTTGCGGCGGGTGGTGATGGTGGCTTTGTCCAAAGCATCGCATTTGTTCAGCGCAAGGATGCGGGGTTTGTCACCCAGCACGTCGGAATAGGCTTCGAGTTCCTTGATGATGGTGCGGTAGTCTTTGGTGATGGTGTTCGAGGTGCCGTCAACGAGGTGCAGCAAGACTTTGCAGCGTTCGACATGGGCGAGGAACTGGATGCCCAGACCGCGGCCTTCAGAGGCGCCTTCGATCAGGCCGGGGATGTCGGCCATCACGAATTCCGCGCCATCAATGCCGACCACGCCGAGGTTCGGCACCAAGGTGGTGAAGGGGTAGTCGGCGATCTTGGGCCGCGCGTTCGAGACGGCGGCGAGGAAGGTGGATTTCCCGGCATTCGGCAGGCCCAGCAGCCCTGCATCGGCGATCAGTTTCAGGCGCAGCCAGATCGTGCGCTCGATACCTTCCTGACCCGGGTTCGCCCGCGCAGGAGAGCGGTTGGTCGAGGATTTGAACGCGAGGTTGCCCCACCCACCATTGCCGCCCTTGGCCAGCAACACTTTTTGCCCCACCGTCACCAGATCGGCGATGACGGTTTCTTCGTCTTCATCAAGGATCTCGGTGCCGACCGGGACTTTCAGCACGATATCGTCGCCGGTTTTGCCAGTGCGTTGGCTGCCCATGCCGCCCTGCCCCGATTTGGCGAAGAAGTGCTGTTGGTAGCGGAAGTCGATCAGGGTGTTCAGGCCATCAACCGCCTCGGCCCAGACCGAGCCGCCGTTGCCGCCGTCACCGCCATCGGGGCCGCCGAATTCGACGAATTTCTCGCGCCGGAAAGACACGCAGCCTGACCCGCCGCCGCCGGAGCGGATATAGACTTTGGTGAGGTCGAGGAATTTCATCTGGGCGGCTTTCTGAAAGATTAGGTTCAGGCGATACAGGATTGGGGGGCAGGACTCAAGTATAGGGATTCTGGCCGGGTTTGCGGTGGTCCCAACGTGGGACCAAATTTTAGTGTTTTAATTCAGCATGTTATGGTGGTGAATTTAACGTTTTGTTAACTTATGGCCGATCCAGCCGATAGAGGGAGATCGGCACCGGGCCGCGTGCCAGACTATCACCGATGCCTTCGCCGATGGGGCGGAAGCCGAGTTTGCGCAGCACGCTACCTGATGCTGGGTTGTCGGTGCAATGGTCGGCCTGCATTTCGGTCAGCCCAAAGCGCGCCATCATCTGCGGTAGAAACGCCTGCATCGCCTCGGTCGCAAAGCCTTGGCCCCAATAGGCGGGGTCGAGGAAATAGCCGGTTTCGGCCGGATCATCCCAGATGCCGACCGCGCCGATTAGCGCAGCGCCATGCCAGATGCCAAGGCGGAAACCGGGGCGGCCCTGCCATTGGCTTTCGGCGAGGAAGGCGCGCACCTCGGCCTCGGGCCACGGCGAGCGGTGCGACGAGGTCATCGGCGCGACCAAGGGATCGCCGCCAATGCGGGCGATGTCGCGCCAGTCGCGCTCGATGTTAAGGGGTGCAAGGCGCAGGCGGGGGGTAAGGATTTCCAACGGGTTGGCGGCAAGGAAAGCCTCGGGCGTCAGGATCAGATCGACATGCGGGCGGTCCTGACCATCGGCGCGGCAGTGTTTCAGGCTGCGCCCGGTTTCCACAAATCCGAGTTTCGCCAGCACGCGGGCAGAGGCCGCATTGCCTTCGAAATAGCCCGCGGCGACCGTGCTTTCATCATGGGCGAACTGCATTTCCAGCACCGCGCGGGCGGCTTCGGTGGCGTAGCCTTGGCCCATCGCGCGGGGGGCAAGCCAATAGCCAAGCTCGAACCCTGCGCCGAGGATGCCTGCGAAGCCTTGCGCGTCTTCAATGGTGAAGGTCTCGCCGGGATAGGCGATTTCGGTGAGGAATTCGTGGAAATCGGCGGGGGTGTAGGGCACAGGCACACGGGCGAGCCAGCCGGAGATGGCGAGATCATTCAGGTGGGTAATGACGGCGGTTTCGTCTGCGGCGGCCACCGGGCGCAGGGTGAGGCGCGCGGTGCGCAAGTGGGGGCGCAGGGGGCGGTTTGTAAGATTTTCATAGGTTTCCACAAAACCGCCCTTTCATTTTTTGCCCGATTTGGCCCGCGCCAAATCGGGCCGCGCCTGCCTGCCCCCGGCAGGCGCGGCCCGATTTCTCAACTGACTGGTCTGCTGCCCAGCACCCCTTGCTCAACGGCGTTCCGCCTTATGAGCAACGAACCGGAAAACTCTGCCCCGCAGAGTTTTCTTTCGGTTCGGCGGGCGCGGCCCGTCACGCCAGTTTTTTCACATAGGTCCATGTCGGCACCAGACCGTTGCGCGCGACCGAGAAGGTCTCGGCATCGCCCAGATATTGAAAGCCGGTGTTGGTCAGCACGCGGGCCGAGCCGGGGTTGTCCTGAAACACCTCGGCAAAGATCGTGCAGTTCTTCTGCGGGTTGGCCGTGACCAGCGCCTTGACGGCCTCGGACGCGATGCCGGTGTTCCAGAACGCAGGTGCCACCCAATAGCGCACCTCGGATTGGCCATGCGTGGGCTTGTGCGCGTCCATCGGCTTGAGGCTGATCACGCCCAAAACCTCGGCCAGACCCGTGGCAGACCCGTCCATCACCCAGACCTGTTCATCCGAACGCCCACCCATCGCGCGGGTCACAAAAGCATCCGCCGCCCCCGGCGGCAAGGGATGCGGGATCGAATGGGTGGCTTCGGCCACGCGCTTGTCACCTGCATAAAGCGCAAACAGGCCTGCATCCGAACGGCGGACGGGGCGCAGCACAAAACGACCAGCGGCAATCTGTCCATCGGTCGGCACAGCAATCATATCCAGAACCACGGGCTTACTCCTGAAAGCCTGGGGAAATCCCCGGTTATCGTGACCGCGCGGCGGGGGCCGCACGGGTCGGTGTCAAATCTCCACGCCGGGCGGGGCCCAATCGCGGTCGTACTTGCGGCTTGCAACCGCCACGTTGCATCGCGGCCCAATCCCCTCCGCGATACAACCAAAGCGGTATATCGCATCCACCCCTTCTGCCAGATCAAAGCGGCGCATTTGTGAACGCCGGATGGCATGACAGCCCCCTAAGGCACAGGAAGGATGGGCCGAAATGAGAAAGGGGACCGGCCTTGCGGCCGATCCCCCGGATTGTTCCGATGTGGGCTTTCGACCTACTCGGCTGCCTCCGCAAGCGGGAGAACCGAAATGAACGTGCGACCTTTGAAACCCTTTTTGAAGGTGACGTGGCCTTCGACCTTGGCGAACAGGGTGTGATCGGTGCCCATGCCGACGTTTTCACCCGGGAACCAAGTGGTGCCGCGCTGACGCACGATGATGTTGCCCGGAATGGCGTGCTGGCCACCGAACAGTTTCACGCCAAGGCGACGGCCAGCCGAGTCGCGGCCGTTGCGGGATGAGCCGCCTGCTTTTTTGTGTGCCATGGGGGATTACTCCTGTGCAGCAGCGGCTTTGGCAGCGCGCTTCGGTTTCGCAGGGGCTTCGACCGGAGCGGCCGGAGCGGTGTTATGTGCCGCGCGACGCGCGTCAGCCGTGCCGGTTGCCGCAGCCACGCCGGTTTTGTCAGCGCCTGCCGACAGAACTTCGGTGACGCGAACCAGCGTCAGGTGCTGACGGTGGCCTTTGGTGCGCTGCGACGAGTGCTTACGACGACGCTTGACGAAGTGGATGACCTTTTCGCCTTTGATCTGGTCGATCACTTCGGCCTGCACCGCAGCACCAGCCACGAAGGGCACGCCGATGGTGGTGCTTTCGCCGCCAACCATGAGAATGTCGTTGAACTGGATCTTCTGACCAGCCACTGCGTCAAGTTTCTCAACGCGCAGAACGTCGCCCGCCTGCACCTTGTATTGCTTGCCGCCTGTCTTGAGGACCGCGAACATGGGTCTTTCCTTCTCTTGCTCCGCGTTCTGTGGCCCTAACGGTCTTTCGACCGTGTCGTGTTCCGGGTTGCCCCGCCTCGAACAGCGCGCCCCTGTGGGGCGTCATGAAATAAAGACCCGACGAGATTCGCACCTCGTCGGGATGCGCGCTTATGCGGTGGGTTGCGGGTGATGTCAAGCCTGACGGAAGGCAGGTCTTTGGCTTTCATCTTGGCATAAATACTCCCGCCGGAGGCATCCGGCATTGGCCAAAGGAGCCTCCGGCGGGGATATTTGAACAGAGAGGATGATGACCTAAGCCATGCCTGTTCAGATATCCTGCCCAGCCATCAGGCGGCCCGCGGATTGGCCGAGTTCTTTCGAGACCTGCACGAACATTGCATCAAAGGCAGTGAACATCGCGCGATTGGCCTTTTGCCCGGCGGGGGTTTCGGAAAAGGCGATGTATTGATCCAGTTCATGATCGCTCAGCGGCTGATAGGCCAGCATCAGGAAGGGAAACAACCATTCGGTGGTATCGTGCCGCACATCGGCTTCTTGGCCCCAGACCTCGGCCAGCATGTCATCTTCGGGCATCGGCTGCGGGAAAGCGCCTGCATCGTTCATGCCACGGTAGAAGGCTAGATTGCCGTTCAGCGCGCCCATGACGTTGGATTCAACCAGATCGTTGACCTCGGCGAAGTGATTGATCTGCGCCACGCGCGGCGTCTTGGCAGCTGCCGCCTTGGCCCAGACCTGCGCTGCGGCCTCGGTCGCCTTGTCGTCCAGCAGAGTTTTGCGGGCATCAATCTCGAGCGCCAGAATTTTCTGGCCCAAGGCGGTGCCGAAGAAATCGGTCATCGCCTGTTGCGTCGCGGCATCGTTTTGCAGCGCTTTGGTCAGCGCGGCATCGAAAATCGCATGCAGGCGGCCCGCGTCATAGACCTGGCTGACCACCACGCTCCAAGCCGCCCCACCTTGGCCGGGAAACAGATCGGCCTCCATATCCTTGCCATTGGCCAGCCCCTCGCTGCGCATCACCGCGATCAGCGCGTCGATCTTCAAGGTCTGGGTCAGCGCCGCAATCTCGGGTCGCACCGATTGCGTCTGCGCCAACAGCGGCGCGGCTGTGACAGGCATGACAAGACAAAGCGAAAGCAACAGGGGGCGCAGCATGACAAGCCTTTCACGACAATATCGACCCTAGCTACGGCGTTGCGACGGCGCTGCCAAGACCGCGACGGACACGCCTTGGTGAGCATCGGCAAAGCCCCGCGCAACGCTTGCGGCAAACTCTTTGCAAGAACAGGTGAAATCGGGGTTGCAAGCCCTGCCCGACCTCGCTAAATCCCCGCCACGATCCCTACCGCGGAGAGGTGGCAGAGTGGTCGAATGCGGCGGTCTCGAAAACCGTTGTCGGTTCGCGCCGACCCAGGGTTCGAATCCCTGTCTCTCCGCCAATCCCATCACATAACATATTGAAATTGTTAGGAAATCTGGGATTTCTGGCAACTCATACACACATAATACACAGTTTGGTTTCTGGCATGTGTAAGCCGCACCGGGTGCGGGCGACTCTATCCCTGTAGGGCAGAAGGCCGGGTGCGCTTGCGGTATACAGGCTCCGGCCCTCCCGCTGTGCGCAGAGCTGCGGCAAGCACTTCACCAAAGGGCAAGCCATAGCCATAGGCCAGAGCGTGTATGGTGCGCAGGCCGGGGTGGAGTTGCTTTCCATTCTCGAACATCACCAACTGGCTAGCGGACAAACCACAGCACGCGGTCACGGCATAATACGGCATATTGAGGCTCTTGCGGTGCGTGCGAAGCATCGGCCCCAGCTCCGGCATTGTGCCCCCGCGCTGTGCCAGCAACTCCCCCACCTCCGCCTTGACGCCAAAGTCCTCCGCAAGCTCCAGCAGGAGCCGCGTGGCCACGCCGGGGGGCAAGGGGTTGGTCATGGCGCTGCGTTGCGCACCACGGGCAAGGGCTGGGTGGTCCAGCGGGACACGATAAGACGATAACCTACGCCCAGCGTGTCCTCACCTTCGCCGTTGGCTACCAGATACCACTGGCCCACCGCGTCTAGGAGCGCGTCCGGTATGGCCCCGGTGAACGGCGCAAGGATCGTCACCACGCCTTCGCCCAGCCCCACCAGCGGCATAAGGTGGGGAGCGCTGTTGGCGTCCACCTCTTTCCAGCGAACCGAACCGGGTGCGGTTTCAATCCAATCGTACAGCGCCGGACCCACTGGGCGGCCCCGGTCGTTTAGAGCATCCACAGCCTTGTAGAGCTGGAACGGCCTGTAGAGCGGGCTTACTTTGGCAGCCCTACGGAAAGCGGCGGCGATTTGATCACTCATAGGTCCGCCCGTCCTCTTTCCCCCAGCCCACCAGTTGCAACGCGTTCTCCAGCGTCATGCCAGCGCCCACCAGAGTGCCCACGGCCCGCGCCCGGCCTGCCACGTCCGCAGACATCATAGAACCCGTGGACAGGGAGGTAACGCCCACCTTGGCCAACTCCGGCAGCGACGCGGGGTCAGGTGGTGAACACCATAGCGCGCCGCAACTTGGCGATCAGAAAGGTAGATTTCAGGCATTTCAGTCTCCATGCATTCCTGTGCAGAGAGACTGGTTGCGATGCGATCCTTCGAAAATTGGGGTAGTTGAACTTACCCCAGGGACTTTGAACTTCCCCCACTTTTAGAACCGCTTGATAAGGCCCTGTTTGCAGGGTCGCTGTGCGGCCCCTGCCGGAATGTCGCGGCGAACGACGACACGAGTGTGTTCCGCAGTATTGTGTTTGGCGCGGGCGAACCTCCCTGATCTTGCAGGCAAGACAGGGCGAAGCTGGCCCACGGCATCTAACTCCATGCGGCGGGTCATGGCATGGCCAGCCAAAACGCCAATGGTTTCCCTCGATCCAGTGCCGCAAGGCTGGCCTGTGGTTCAAGGCGCTGCCGGTGCCAGCAGGCGGTCAGATCGGCCCGTCCAGCAACTGAAGCGCGCCATCCGCCAATGGCCGCTGCAACTGTGCCGCCACATCAAATGGCGCCTGTAGCCAGGTTTCCCACTCATCCGGTTTCGTCAGAATAACTGGCATCGCTTTGGGATGCACCGAAGCAACCTCGGCATTGGGGGCGCAGGTCAGAAAGGCAAACAGGTCATCCGTCGTCTCGCCATCCTTCACCTTGCGCAGCGATTTCCAGCCGCGCACTTCGATCCCGGCAAAGAACATCGGCTGCCCCTCTGCTGCGGGGCCAAACCATTGATTGCCGCCCGGTTTAGGCTCGGCAAACCTTGTCACCGGGACAAGACACCGATGGGCCGGGCCCAGCCAGCGCCGCCAATGCGGCGAGGCCAGATTGCGCACATTGGTCACGCCGGGATCTCGCGCGGTCTTCAGCACCGAAGGCGGCGACGGCATGCCCCAGCGCGCCCGCACCAACTCCAACCCGTCAGACCTGTGGCGGATGATCGGGGCCAAGCGGTCGGGGTAGATATCGCCCGGCTCAAGGTTGCCGGTTTTGTTTTCAAGCCCTGCGAACAGCTGGCGCATCGCATCAACGGCCATGGTATGATTGTAGAGATTGCACACTCTGACATCCTCAACTCAGGCGTTTCCGTGGGGCCCATGGGATGCATGAGACCCGCATAGTTTGGTGCCTTCTGCCAAGCATAACGTCGCAAAAGCCGTGCGGATACCACTACCATCCTGTGCAGGCCGGAGGTGGGCGGGAAAGGCAACCCCCACCAGCGGACGACCGCCAGCCTGTGTCGCGAAGTTAACCTCGCGAACGTGCCACAGGCCCGCGTCAGGCCTGATCGCTTGGGGTAGGCAAGGCATCGCGTTGCAGGACGGCTGCGAAAAAGCCATCGGTCCCATGACGCGCGGGGGTGAGTGACAGGTGATCAGACGGGATCGCGCCTGCCAGTTCAGGCACAGCCTTGGGCACTGGCAAGAGGCGAAAACCCGCGCTTGCCGCCAGAAAGCGGGTGATCTGCGCCTCATTCTCATCGGGCAACATCGAACAGGTGGCATAGACCAGCCGCCCGCCGGGTTTCACCAGACGCGCTGCACTCGCCAGAATCCGGGCTTGCAGCGAGACAAGGTTTTCCAGCCCCAGTTCCGGCGCACGCCAGCGCGCATCAGGATTGCGCCGCCACGTGCCGGTGCCGCTACAGGGCGCGTCGATCAGCACGCGATCAAACCCGCCCTTGTGGCGTTTGACCCAACGGTCGGTTTCGCTGGCCAGCAGCCTTGTTTCGACATTGTGCAGTCCGGCGCGGCGGTGGCGTTCGGCACAGCGCTTCAGCCGGGTTTCGTTCACATCGCAGGCAACCACATGGCCCTTGTTTTTCATCTGCGCCGCGATGGCCAGCGTCTTGCCCCCTGCCCCAGCGCAGAAATCCACCACCCGCTCGCCCGGCTTGGCATCGACCAGAAGCGCCACAAGCTGCGAGCCTTCGTCCTGAATCTCGATATCGCCGGTTTTCAACCCCGACAGCCGCGCCAGTGACAGACGCTCGGCCAGACGGATGCCCAGCGGCGACAGCGGTGTCGGCTGCGCGCGCAGCCCCATCGCCTGCAATCTGCGCAGCGTGGCCTCGCGGGCGGTCTTGATCGGGTTGATGCGCAGATCCAGCGGCGGCGGGGCCAAAGTTGCCGCCATTTCGGCACCAAATGCTGCGCCAAACCGCTGTTGCAGCGGCGCAACCGCCCAAGCCGGACACTCCAGCGCCACGGCTTCAGGCATATCGGGATGGCGCAGCCGGTGCCCCTTCAACGCCTCCAACAGAGCATTTTCGGCAGCGGTCAGGGCGCTGGGGGCGAATGGCGCGCCATCGAACAGGCGCTGGATCTGGCTGGGGTTTTGCCCCTCACCAAGTGCCAGCCAAGCCAACAGCCGGTTGCGCGGCTTGTCCTGCGCGTCTTGCCGCGCCAGCCACCAGCCCAGCCGGGCGCGATGGCGCAAAAGAACATAAAGCAATTCCAGCACCGCACCGCGATCGCGGTCATCAAGATCGCGGCGGCCCCGGAAAAAGGCTGACGTGACAGCATCGGCGGGCCGAGCGGCTGTTTCAACTTCAGTCAGCAGATCAAGAGTGGCTTGCAGCAGAGTGGGGATCACGATCAGACGGTCGATTTGAAATGGTGAAAGGCATGGTCAGGCGGGAAAGCCGAAGTCGCTGCGCGCGCCTGTTTGTCAGCCCCCGGCAGCCTTGCCGCCTGTGGCGTAATTAACGGTGCGATCAGTGTTTGAAAACCGCCATTCGCGCTCGGCGCGGCCAATTCGACACCGCGCGGCAGGTGGCATTCTTTGTTACGCCACCCGCGCGCCCGCCGCCGTTCGGAAAATTTGCCCTCGCTCCATTGCATTCGGCACAAACTGGTCCAACTTCAAGCATCTGTCAGTGCAGGAGCCGCGATGAACACGCCATCCCCAACCCTTAACCTTGCCGCGTGCAAGGTGGCTTTGGTGCTGAACGGGGCTTCTGGCAAAGCCGATGGACATGCCAATCAAGACATGATCCGCGACAAGCTGACCCCGCATGTCAAAGAATTTGTGCCCTATCCGGTCAGCAACGGTGCCGATATTCCCAAAGCGGCAGAGCGCGCGGTGCAGGACGGGGCCGATGTGGTGATTGCCCTCGGCGGCGATGGCACGCAATCGGCGGTGGCCGGGGCGCTTGCGGGCACGGGATCGGTGATGGGGGTGCTGCCGGGCGGCACCTTCAACTATTTCGCCCGCGAGTTGCAGGTGGGCGAGACCTTGGAGCAGGCGCTTGACACGCTGATCACCGGCCAGGTGCGCAGCATGGATGTGGGCGATGTCAACGGCCGGGTTTTCCTGAACAACGCCAGTTTCGGCGTCTATCCAAAGATCCTCGAGCGGCGCGAGGCGATTTACAAACGCTGGGGCCGCAGCCGGATTGCCGCCTACTGGTCGGCTTTGGTCACGTTGTGGGAAATGCGCGACCCGATGCATCTGTGGGTGACGCTGGACGGCAAGCGGCAAGAGTTCCACACGCCGCTCGCCTTTGTGGCGCGCAGTGCCTATCAGCTTGAAAACATGGGGCTTGAGGGGGCCGAGGCTATCCGCGCCGGCAAGTTGGTGCTGTTTCTGGCCAAGGGCCACGGCCCGCGGCAACTGATTGTGGCGGGATTCCGGCTGGTGATCGGCAAATCGGTGCGGGGACAGGATTTTGATCTGCTGGTGGCCGATGAGATCGAGATCGACTCGCGCCAACCTCGCCGACTGCTGGCCTTTGATGGTGAGAAGGAACGCGCAACCGGGCCGTTCAAACTGCGGGTGCAGCGGGATGCGTTGCGGGTGATCGTGCCTGCCGGGGGCGAAAAGGCCACCGCTGCATGATGCGGATCGTGCATCTGACCGATCTGCATTTTGGCCTGCACCGGGCGGATCTGGTGGAGCCTTTGCAGGCAGCCATTCTGGAGAACCGCCCCGATCTGGTGGTGGTCTCGGGCGATCTGACGCAGCGGGCGCGGTCAGGTCAGTTTCGCGCCGCGATGGATTTTCTGCGCGGTCTGGGCATTGCGCTGATGCTAATCCCCGGCAACCATGATCTGCCGCTGTTCAACCCCTTTGCGCGGCTGCTGAACCCGTTTGGCGCCTATCGGCGCGGTGCTGCACGGGAGATGACTCCGGTGATGCAGGTGGGCCGCGTGCGGCTATTTGGCGTCAACACCGCCGATCCGCTGCAATGGCGCGGCGGCGTTGCCCGCAGCGATGAAATTGCGCGCATCTGCGCCAGCTTGCGCGCGGGGCCACAGGATACGTTCAACATTCTGGTCAGCCATCACCCGTTTGAGGAACCCCCCGGCTTTGAACGCGGCGAGACCCGCAACGGGCTTGAGGCGACACAACAGCTGACCGAAGCCGGTCTGCACGTGGTGCTGTCGGGCCATCTGCATCATTGGAACATCGGGCTTGGTGTTTCCGCGCAGGCCTCGCGCCCGCTGCTGCATATCCAGACCGGCACAGCCTTGTGCAGCCGTATAGGCGAGCGTGATCACGGCTTTTGCGTGCTAGAGGTCGAGCCCGCCACGTTGCGCGCAACCCGCTGGTTGGTGGCAGAGGATCGCGCACAGTTTGTGCCAGAAGCCCCGGCGCTTTTTGGCTATGAAAAGGGGTTATGGCATAAGTTCGCTTGACTGCGGCGGCTGGAAAGGATTTTGCAAAGTCTCTAGATCAGCGCCAAGTTGCGCTGACCCTCACAGACTTGCGCATTTGGGAACCAAAACCAAAGCTGTGCATTATACTTGACCATCTACCACGTTCGGAATCACAGCATGACCTCATCGAAATACGTCGGACCGCCGAAAACACCGGGCGCTGTCGCTGACGTGCCCGATGCCCTATCGGGCGGCCTGACCGCTCAGACCTCGATGCCCGACTTTGCCGCGATTGCTGATGCGATGCCGCAGATGGTGTGGTCGACCCGGCCGGATGGCTTCCACGATTACTACAACGCTGGCTGGTATGAATTCACCGGCATGCCGGTGGGCAGCACCGATGGCGAGGCTTGGAACGGCATGTTCCACCCCGACGATCAGGAACGGGCATGGAAGCTGTGGTCGCAAGCGCTGGAAAGTGGTGCGCCCTATGAAATCGAATATCGCTTGCGGCACCATACCGGCGAATATCGCTGGGTGCTGGGCCGTGCACGTGCAGTGCGCGATGCCAACGGGCAGATCGGGCGCTGGTTTGGCACCTGCACCGATATCCATGACACCAAAAAGGCCGCGGAATATGTCGAGCTTCTCAGCCAGGAACTCAGCCACCGCATCAAGAACATTTTCGCGATTGTGCAAAGCCTGATCGGCTTGTCAGGTCGCCGTGCGCCGGAATCGGCCGCCTTTGCGCGCGACTTGCAGGCGCGCATTGCGGCCTTGGGGCGGGCGCATGATCTGGCGCGCCCGCACAGCGATCAATCGCGCCCGCATCATGGCGGTGTCACGCTGCACGGTCTGGCCCGCGAAATCCTGCGGCCCTATATCGCCATGGATGACGGTCGCATCACCATCGGCGGTGAGGATGTTTCTGTAGATGATGCAGCGGCCACACCCTTCGCGCTGATCCTGCACGAGTTGGCAACCAACGCCAAGAAATACGGCGCTTTGTCTGCCGAGGCAGGCAAGGTTGACATCACCTCGTCGTGCGAAGGCGATGAATGCAGCCTGATCTGGACCGAGACAGGCGGGCCGGGGATTGCCGCTGCGCCCACCGAAACAGGCTTTGGCACCAAGCTGATGCTGGCCAGCTCGCAATCGCATCTGAACGGCAAGATCGGCTGGAAATGGAATGCCGAAGGGCTTGTGGTGACAGTCACCTGCCCGCGCTCCAGCCTGCTGCGCGCCGCTTACACGCCGCATACCCCAGAGGCCTGACGCTAAATCGCAGAGCCTCGCACAATGAAAAATCCGCCTGCGATCAGGCGGATTTTTTCTATTCAAAGGCACGGGCCTGATCGGCCCGCCGATTGCGTTCAGGCCCGACGCTCTTGCGCGGGAAACACGGTCAGCGCCGAGGGCGGCTGCGCCATGTTGCTTTCGGCACCCTTCAGACCCATCACATATTCCACCGTCTGCCGAATGGTATGCGGATCGGTCGGCTTGTGCAGCACCCCAATCGCACCCGGCACGCCATCGCCCAGCATTCTGGGGTTGGCGGTGATGAACACCACATTCACTCCGAAATCACGCGCCAGACGCGCGCCAATCTCAGGCCCCGTCGCGCCATCGCGCAGGTTCACATCCACCAGCGCCACATCAGGATTTGCCGCCCCAAGCTGCAACGCGCTTGGAGTGTCGGCAGCAATGCCAACCGTTTCAAACCCGAAATCTTCGAGCGTCGCTTCCAGATCCATCGCGACGATGATCTCGTCCTCGACAATCAAAATGCGTCCTGCCATGTTAACACCTATTCGTTTCACACATTCTGCCTCGAAAATCACACGAGGCCTAGTCTAACGGGCCATCAAAAGCATGGTTCCCTGTCAGTGCGGCTTGCGCGCTACATGTTGCGCGGAATCTTACATCTTACAGGTCACTGACAAGCCAAGTTTACACGCTGAAATGCTGAATAACCGCCATTTGCGCCGATTTAAGGGCGATTGCGCCAATTACAACCTTATTTTGCTAAGGAATTCACAACATCGTGCGCAGTGTGGCCAAGGTGTCAGCCTCGGCGGCGGGCTTGTCCCAGCGGATGCGCGAAATGCGCGGAAACCGCATGGCAAGGCCGGCACGGTGGCGGGTCGAAAGGTTCAGCCCCTCAAACGCGACCTCGACCACCAACAAGGGGGCCAGTTGCCGCACCGGGCCAAAGCGCTGGGTGGTGTTCTTGCGCACAAAGCGATCAAGCTCTTTCAACTCTTCATCGGTAAAGCCGAAATATGCCTTCCCCACCGGCACCAGCTCTGCGCCATCCCAGACGCCAAAGGTGAAATCGCTGTAAAAGCCTGATCGTTTGCCATGGCCGCTTTGCGCGTAAAGCAGCACCGCATCAATCACCATCGGATCGCGTTTCCACTTGAACCACGGCCCGCGCGGACGCCCCGCAACATAGGGCGCGTTGCGGCGTTTGATCATCACGCCTTCGATCACCTGCGCCGGAGGATTGGCGCGAATGGCCGTCAACTCATCCCAACTGGTGAAAGGCAGCAATGGCGAAAGATCAATGCGGGGGCTGGTGAACGCCACCCCTTCCAACCGGGCGCGGCGTTCTGACAGCGGCAGCGTGCGCAAATCCTCACCCTGCCAGGTCAGAACATCATAAAGCCGCAGGCTGGCCGGATGGCTCTGCAGCATGGCTTTGCTGACCACCTTGCGGCCCAATCGCTTTTGCAGATCGGCAAAAGGCGCGACATCGGCGTCGCGCCGGATCAGCAATTCGCCATCCACCGCGCCCTCAAAATCCAGCACATCCAACAGATCGGGGAAGGCCGCGCCAATATCCTCACCCGTGCGCGAATAAAGCCGCCGCATCCCGCCCTCGGATACCGCCTGAACCCGGATGCCATCCCATTTCCATTCGGCAAAGTAATCCGCCGGATCAAGCGGTGGCAGGTCGTCGGGGGTGATCGCCGTTGACAGCATCACCGGGCGGAATGGTGCGGCAGCGGCAGCCTCAGGGCGCGCCCCGCCAGCCAGCCACGCAAACAGCACGCCGTAAGGTGGCACCAGACCGTGCCAGATTTCCTCAATCTCTTCAACGCTGCGGGCCGAGCCTTGCGCCAAGGCCACCCGCGCCAGCCGCGCCGACAGCCCCACCCGCATATTGCCGGTGGCGAGTTTCAGGAACGCCAGACGTTCGGGCGGGGCCATTCGATCCAACATCGCCGCAATCGCGGCGGGCAGCGCCAATTTGCCAGTGTCGCGCAGCAGCGCCACCGCATCAGACAGCGTCACCTCGGGGCCAACCACACAGCCATCAGGCCAGATCAGCGCGATGGTTTCCGCCAGATCACCGACGAAATCATAAGACAGCGCAAACAGCTTTTCATCCACCCGCTCGCCCGCCAAACGCCGCAGCAACGAGGGCGAGACTTGCCGCAAATCCAGGCCCCCCGTCAGCGCCGCCAAAGCCCAGCCGCGATCCGGGTCAGGCGTGGCGGCGAAATAATGCGCAAGAATGGTCAGCTTGGCATTGCGGCCCGCGGTAAAGGCCAAACGCTCTAACAGGCGGGCGAAGGCTTTCATTCCGGCTCATCCTCATAGCCCACCAACCGCAACGGGCGGGCAGCTATGCCCTCGATTTCACACCAGCGCATCAGCCCATCCTCGGTGCCATGCGTGATCCAGACCTCTTGGGGGCCAAGTTCGCGGATGGTGGCTGTCAGTTGCGGCCAATCAACGTGGTCACTGATCACCAAGGGCAGTTCCACCCCGCGCTGCCGCGCCCGCGCCCGCACCGTCATCCAGCCTGACGCATAGGCGATCACCGGATCGCGAAAGCGCTGCACCCAGGGGCTTGCAAAGGCCGAGGGCGGGCCGATGATCAGCTTGGCATCGCCGGGGTCGGTGGCCGACACCAAGGGGCCCAGGTCGATGCCCTGTTCCACATGATAATCGCACAGCCTCTTGAGCGCACCATGGATAGCGATGGGCGCGTCATGGCCCGCCGCCCGCGCCAGCGCAATCACCCGTTGCGCCTTGCCCAGCGCATAGGCGCCCACCAGATGCGGGCGGTCGGGAAACTCGGCCATGCTGGCCAAAAGCCGCGCCGCCTCGGCCAAGGGATCGGGATGGCGGAACACCGGCAAGCCAAAGGTCGCCTCGGTGATGAAGATGTCGCAAGGCACGGGTTCAAACGGCAGGCACACCGGGTTCGGCGCGCGGCAATAATCCCCCGACACCACGATGCGCGGGCCATTATCCGGCACGATCAGGATTTGCGCCGAACCCAGAACATGCCCCGCCGGGTGAAAGCTGACCGTCACACCGCCCACCCGCAGCGGCCCTTCGGCGATCTGACGGCTGGCGGTGAAATCATCGCCGTAGCGGATCGCCATGATCTCCAGCGTCTGCCGCGTCGCCATCACCGCGCCATTGCCGGGGCGAGCGTGATCGGCATGGCCATGCGTGACCAAGGCGCGCGGCACCGGGCGCAATGGGTCGATATAGAAATCACCGGGGGCGCAATAAAGCCCCATCTCGGTGGGATACAGGATTTCGTCAGCGCGCATCGAAACAAGCGCCGGGTGCTAGGGGCCGAGCAAAGGCTGGAGCGGCGCGGCAGGCTGGCTTCATCGCAAGAATTCCCATGACATCAGACTGATAACAACGCCGCGCCGAAATCGTTCCCGCGCCACAGCAGCCGCCATGCCCCAGGCATCACGGCAGCGCTATTTCTCCAACACGGTCAGAATGGCATCTTTCAACTCGCGGTCCGAGAACGGCTTACCCAGAATGGTATAATTCTGCAACCCTTCCGCCCCGGTCACGCTGCGCCCGCCGGTCGCGAAGATCACCGGCAGATCGGGCTTGATCGCCACAGCACGCTGCGCCACTTCCACACCCGACATATCCGGCAAACCGACATCGACGATCAACAGATCGAAATCTGCCGCCTGCAACAGCGCCAACGCCTCGGTGCCCGAACCCACGCCTTCCGCGACACAGCCGCTTTCGACCAGCCCATCGACCAGATCCATGCGGATCAGCATCTGATCCTCGCACACCAGCACCCGCAACCCAACGATGGCAGCCGAGGCCGTCACCACTTGCACAGGCGCCGACACGGCAGTCTCCGCCCGCTGCGAAGCAACGGCGACAGCAGGCGCACAGGGCTTGCCCAGCACTTCGCGGATTTTCAGCGCCAGTTGCTCTTGCGTGTAGGGTTTGCTCAGCAGTTGCACCCCCGGATCAAGCCTGCCGCCATGCACGATCGAATTGCGCGTATAGCCCGAGGTGAACAGCACCGGCAGATGCGGGATCAGATGGCGCGCGCGGTCGGCCATCTCGCGGCTGGTGACTTTGCCCGGCATCACCACATCGGTGAACAACAGATCAATCCGCGCGCCGCTTTCGATCACCGCCAAGGCCCGCTCGGCATCGCGGGCTTGCAGCACGGTATAGCCCAGATCGTTCAGCAGATGCGCTGCGGTGATGCGCACATCCTCGTCATCTTCCACCAGCAGAATGGTCTCATGCCCGCCCGCCAGATCATCAGCGGTCAAGCTCGGCGGCAGTTCTTCGGCATCCAGCGAGCGGGGCAGATAGATTTTCACCGAAGTGCCACTGCCGATTTCGCTGTAAATCTTGATATGGCCGCCAGATTGTTTGACAAAACCGTAGACCATCGACATGCCCAAGCCAGTACCGCGCCCTTCGGGTTTGGTGGTGAAAAACGGGTCAAACACCCGCTCGATCACATCCGCCGACATGCCCGAGCCGGTGTCTGTCACCGCCAGCATCACATATTGCCCCGGCACCACATCCAGATGCGCACGGGCATAAGCCTCGTCGAGATAGGCGTTGCCAATCTCGATGGTCAGCTTGCCGTGCCCTTCCATCGCATCGCGGCCATTGATCGCCATGTTCAGCACGGCGCTTTCAACATTGGTGGGGTCTACACAGGTGTTCCACAACCCACCGCCGACGATGGTTTCCACCTCGACACCCTCGCCGATGGCGCTGCGCACGATATTGCCCGCATCACGCAACAGCCTGCCCAGATTGATCACCTTAGGCGCCAACGGTTGCCTGCGCCCAAACGACAGCAGTTGCGAGGCAAGGGTCGCCCCCCGCTCTACCGCCTTCATTGCCAGTTCGATGCGCGGCAGCACGTCTGATCCGGGGTCGATGCGGCGCATCGCCAGTTGCAGACTGCCGCTGATGGTTTGCAGCAAGTTATTGAAATCATGCGCAATACCGCCCGCCAGATTGCCAATCGCCTCCATCTTCTGACTTTGGCGGAGGGCGGCGTTAACCACCTCAAGCTCGCGGTTGCGCTCGGCCACGCGGTCTTCGAGTGTCTGGTTGATCTGCGCAATCGCGGCTTCGGCCAGCTTGCGGTCTTCAATATCGGTGTTGGTGCCGACCCAGCGATCGACGACGCCCTCGGCCCTGTAGATCGGCACGGCCCGCACGATGAACCAGCGATAGACGCCATCATAGCGACGGATGCGGAACTCGGTCTCGTACAACTGGCCCGTCGCGACCGCCGCCGCCCACTGCGCCGCGGCAGTCGGCAAATCGTCGGGATGCACCGCCTGACCCCAGGCCGAGCCGTAAAGCCCAGCCTCATCAAGCCCGGTATAGGCATAGGCCTGATCGTTCAGCCAGTCCAAGCCGCCATCGGGTGCGGCGGTCCAGACCTGATTGGGCATGGATTGCGCCATGACGCGGAAACGTTCGCGCGTCTCGACCAATTCGGATTCGGCGGCCTTTTGTTTGGTAACGTCATGGCCCTGCACGAAAATGCCGGTGGTCAAACCTTCCGAGTCGCGCATGGGCTGAAAGATGAAGTCGACATGACGCTCGATTTCAGCGCCGCCTTCGGTTGGGCGCAGCCGCACCACCGCGCCTGTCTGCGAAAACGGTGTGCCAGACGCATAAACCTGATCCAGCAATTCAAAAAAGCCCTGCCCCTGCAACTCGGGCAAGGCCGCCCGCACGGTTTGGCCCAACACATCCGCCCGCCCAATCAACTCTTTATAGGCGTCGTTGGTCAGTTGGAAAACATGCTCTGGCCCCGACACAATGGCGATAAAGCCGGGGGCCTGATCAAATATGGTTCGGAAAAACTGCGCGATGCTGCCAAGCTCTAGGTTCTGCCGCGCCACCACTTCGGCCCGGCGCACCATCGTGGTGTGATCGGCGGGGTTCGCCGCACGCTCCGCCGCCGAAGCGACATAAAGCTCGGTCACGTCATTGGTGTTTTGCAGCAGATATTCCACCGCCCCCTGCGGATCCAGCAGCGGCGTGTGTGTCGCGCTCCAATACCGGGCCTGCGCCGTGCCGTCCGCCGTGGTGATCGGATACGGGATCAGCGGCAGATGATCAGTGACGCCGCTTTCAAACACCCGCTTGAACGAGGCGTTCAGCATGCGTTCGGCGATAGAGTCGGGCGGGGCGGGAAATTCTTCGGTGATGATACGGCCAATCACCTGCGCGCGGCTACGGCCAGTGACGGTCAGATAGGCATCATTCGCCCAGATCATCCGCAAGTCGCGGTCCAGCAGCACATGCGGCGAGGGCGACGAAGCGAAGATGGCATCCAGATCAATCAACATCCGCGCGGTCCTCGTGGCAGGGTGGGCCGACTGCTGCGCGCCCGATCAAAGGTTGCTTCCGGGTTAAACAAGCACATAACTTTGTCAACACGGCCCGTGCCATGCTGTCGGACATTTACCACTGAACGGATAATGTCGCAAAAAGGCCCGCCGACAAGGGCGGGCCTTCTTTTTCATGAAATGGCTGTTAGCCTTCATACTTCGGCAGGGCTTCCAGTTGCTCTTTGGTCTGCCCCAGATAGACACGCAGCTCGTCGCCATCGGCTTGTTTCAGGATGTCCACATCGGCCAGCGGCAGGGCTACGGGCTTTACGCCCATGCCAAGGAAACCGCCGACATCAATGATCACGTCCGAGACCTTGCCATCTGCCGACAGCACAAGGTTGGCCACTTCGCCGATCGACGCATCGGTGGCATCATACACCTTGGCGCCGGTCAGTTTTTCCGAGGTCAGCATCGTGGCATCCGCCGCGACATAGCCGTCCTTGGTCATCGGTGCGCGCGCAGCGCCTGCGGCCATCGCATCGGTCGCAGTGGCATCAGCCGCAGGCGCAGCCTCGGTCGCCGGAGCCATCGCATCACCGTTCATCGCATAGGGCGGTGCCGCTTCGAAATCGGCGCGCTTGGCCGACATCACCAGGAAGAAGTCATCCGGCTTGTCTGCGGTGGCGCTGTCGCTGACGAATTTGATCGCCTCCATGCCAACGGCGACCTGACGCTCGCCCATGCCAAGGAAACCGCCGATATCAACCAGAACCGCATCGACCTTGCCATCGCGCGAAAGGATCACGTCGTTGACTTCGCCGATGTCATCCCAGCCTTCTTGGGTGCCGTTGTATTCGGTGGCATCAATCGCAGCTTCGGATGCGTAGATGCGCATCCCGATAAAGTCCGAGGCCCGCACATTCATCGGATCGGCAGCAGCGCGAAACGCAGCAACGTCTTGTGCAACAGCGGCACCGGCAAGACCAGCAAGCAGGGCGGTGGAAAGCAGAAGCTTTTTCATCTCTATCTCCAATATGATGTGACGCATTCAGCGCTGTCTGAAAAACGTCACTCCTACCGTGTGGTTCCGAAATTAATCAACAAATTCAATCGGAACCAGATAGTCATTCGCGCGTTGCGGCGGAACGTGCTGTGCCGAACAGGTCGCAAAAGGGCAACAAATACTGGCTTTGCCGCCCCTTTGCCGATCAGAACAATTCCGCCGCTTTACGCAGCCACAGCCACCCGCTGACGGCCCAGCCAGACCAGTGCCAGCCCCGTGGCCGCCGTTACGCTGCCGATCACCGGCACCGCCGCATAGCCAAACCCCGCAGCAATCACCGCCCCGCCCAAGGCCGCGCCAATGGCATTGCCCAGATTGAACGCCCCGATATTCACCGAAGACGCCAGACCCGGCGCATCGGCTGCGGCCTGCATCACCCGCATCTGCACCGGCGGCACAATGGCAAAAGCCGCAGCGCCCCACAGAAACACGGTGATCGCAGCCCCGATCTGGCTGTTCAGCGTCAGCGGAGCCACCAACATGATCGTGGCAAGTGCACCCAGAAAGATCGCCGTCGCCCCATCCAGCGACCAATCCGCCACGCGCCCGCCCAGCCAGTTGCCAACGGTAAAGCCCAGACCGATCAACACCAGCGCCAAGGTCACAAAGCTGTCCGAGGCCCCGGCCAAACTGGTCAGCACCGGCGCGACATAGGTGTAAAGCGCGAACATCGCACTCGCCCCCAAAGTGGTGGTGCACAACGCCAACAGCACCTCGGGCCGGGTCAGCACCCGCAACTCGCGCCGCACATCAGGCCGCGCCCCTGCCGCCGTCGCAGGCAAAGCCAGCCACAGCGCCGCCATGGTCAAAAGCCCCAGCAGCGCGGTTGCGCCAAATGCCGCCCGCCAGCCCACGCTTTGCCCGATCCATGTCGCCACCGGCACACCGCCGATATTGGCGATGGTCAGGCCCATGAACATCGTGGCCACGGCACTCGCCTGCTTGTCCTTTGGCACCAGACTGGCCGCCACCACCGACCCCAGCCCGAAAAACGCGCCATGATTCAGGCTGGTGACAACCCGCGCCGCCAACAACGTCCAGTAATCCGGCGACAGCGCCGACATCACATTGCCCAGCGTGAAAATCGCCATCAGCGCCATCAGCGCCATGCGCTTGCCAAAGCGCGCGAACAGCAGCGTCATCGTCGGCGCGCCCACCATTACCCCGATGGCATAGGCGCTGACCAGCAGCCCCGCCGATGGGATCGAAACCCCCACCCCCTCGGCGATCACCGGCAGCATCCCCATCGGCGAGAACTCGGTGACGCCAATGCCAAAAGCCCCGATGGCAAGGGCCAGAAGTGGCCAGTTGAATTTTTGCGTTTGCATGATGTTTCCTTACGCGACCCAGTCCGGGGCCAGACCCTCGGGGCTGACGATGCGGCCGTTCGCACGGGCGAGGCCGGTGATTGCGGCCATCTCGGCCTCGGTCAAAGTGAAGTCAAAAATGGCAAAGTTCTCGGCCAGACGGGCGGGTTTGGCGGTCTTGGACAGGGTGATCACCCCTTGCTGCATCAACCAACGCAACCCGACTTGCGCCGCCGTCTTGCCATGCCGAGCGGCAATCTCTGCGATCAGCGCATCACGCGGCACCGCGCCATCGGCCATGCCGAAATAGGCGGTCAGCGCTGTGCCGGTCTGCTGCGCCGCCGCCACCATGGCGGATTGGTCCAGATAGGGATGCATCTCGATCTGGTTGGTCACGATGGGCGCAGCGCTGGCGGCAACCGCCCGACGCAACTGGTCGCGGTTATAGTTGCTGACGCCGATCAGCCGGGTCTTGCCCGCCGCCTGCGCCGCGTTCAGCCATTCGATCTGGCGCTCAACAGGCACCGCATCGCCGGGCCAATGCGCCAGCAGCAGATCGACCCGGTCCACCCCCAGTTTCTCCAGACTCTCATCGACCGAGGCCATGAAACGCTCGGCGCTGTAGTTCGCCACCCAGACTTTCGTCGTCAGGAACAGATCGTCACGTCTGGCCCCCGCCGCCGCCAGCGCCCGGCCAAGCGCAGCCTCATTCTCATAAATCTGCGCGGTGTCGAAATGCCGGAAACCCGTTTCCAGCGCGGCGGGGACCACCGCTTCGACCTCGGCCTCGGTCATGCGGAACACGCCAAATCCAAGCGCGGGGATGCTGGCCCCATGGGCCGTTATGGTTTGCATATCATCTCTCCTGTCACACGGCAGGTGCCGCTGTCGCGCAAGGCAAAGCCATCGCTGTCATCGACCTGCCTTTGCAATGACGCTGACATAGACCTGCCGTCGGGCCTTGATAATCCGGCCAATCTTCGCATCATCTGTGAACATACTTCACAGATGAGGACAGACATGGACAATCGCGCCGGCGAAATGCAGGTGTTTTTGCGGGTGGTCGAAAGCGGCAGCTTCTCGGAAGCCGCGCGGCATCTGCGCATGACGCCCTCCACCGTCTCAAAGCTGATCGCGCGGATCGAGGCCCGGCTGGGTGTGCGCCTGCTTGAACGCTCCACCCGGCGGCTGTCGCTGACCGGCGAGGGGCGGATTTATTACGACCGCAGCCAAAGCCTGATCCGCGAACTCGATGCCGTCGAGCGTGATCTGACCCAAGGCGCGGCCAGCATCACCGGCACCGTCCGGGTTTCGGCATCGGTGGGCCTTGGCATGGTGGCCATCGAGCCGCTTCTACCCGCTTTCTGGCAAGAGTTTCCGCATATCGCGCTGGATCTGTCGATCTCGGATGAGGTGGTCGATCTTTATCTCGACCGCACCGATGTGGCCTTTCGCGTCGGCCCCTTGGCCAACTCCGGGCTGACCGCGGTAAAGCTGGGTTCTGCACCGCGCAAGATCGTGGCAGCATCCGCCTATCTGCACCGCCGCGGCACCCCGCAAACTGCCGCCGATCTGGCCGATCACGCCTGCCTTGGCTTCAACTTCCGCCGCGTGGCCCCGGTCTGGCCGCTGCACGACGGCAACCGGGTGGTGGATAGCCACGTCTCCGGGCCTCTATCTGCCAACAACGGCGAAACCCTGCGGCGGATGGCGCTGGCGGGCATGGGCCTTGCGCGGATGGGCGAGTTTCACATCCGCGACGATCTGGCCAGCGGTGCCTTGGTCGAGGTGCTGGCCGATGCCATCGCAGGCGACCGTGAAGATGTGCATGCGGTGTTTCTGGGCGGCGATCACATGCCGCGCCGGGTGCGGGCGTTTCTCGATTTCATGGTGCCAAAGCTGCGCACCTTTCTGGCCGTCGCGGACTGAGTTGCCCCGTTTGCGGGCCGCCGAAGTTTCGCCTAAGGTCGCGCCAGTTCGGATCAGGAGTCTTCCATGCAATCTTACACCTTCAGCCACGCGATCACCCGCAAGCCCTCGCGCAGCATCATCGCGGGCCTGCGCGCGGTCGATACCGGCACGCCGGATCTTGGCGTCATGCAGGCGCACCATGTCGATTACATCGCAGCCCTGCGCGCGACCGGGGCCGAAGTGATCGAGCTGGACGCGCTGGAAGCCTTCCCGGATTCGGTGTTTGTCGAGGATACCGCCCTCTGTCTGCCGCAAGGTGCCGTGGTGATGCGCCCCGGCGCACCCTCGCGCTTGGGTGAAGCCGCCGAAATGGCCCCACATCTGCAAGCACTTTACGGCACCGTCCTGCGCATCACGGGCGACGACAGCTATATCGAGGGCGGCGACATCCTGACGACCGAGACCGAAATTCTCGTCGGCCGCTCGGCCCGCACCAATGCCGCCGGGGTGGCGGAACTCACCCGTCTGGTCGCCGACTGGGGCCTGCCGGTGCGCGAAGTTTTCACCCCGCCGGGGGTTTTGCACTTCAAAACCGATTGCTCGCTGCTGGACGCTGAAACCATCCTCTCCACCCGCCGCCTTGCCGCATCTGGCTGCTTTGCGGGCTACAAGATGATCTATGTGGCCGATGGCGAAGAAGCCTGCGCCAACACCATCCGCTTCAACGATCTGGTCATCATGCCCGCAGGCTTCCCGAAAACCCGCGCAACCTTGGATCAGGCGGGCTACAAGGTCGTCGAGATCGGCAACAGCGAATGCGCCAAACTCGATGGCGGCATGTCGTGTCTCTCGCTGCGCTTCACCCCGAAACGCTGACTTCATCTTGGCCTAAATACTCCCGCCGGAGGCTTCCGTCGCTGGCGGGGGGAGCCTCCGGCGGGAGTATTTATCACCAATGTGAAGGGTTAAGCGCTTGCGCGGATTGAATTTCACGCGGCAATATGGTGGGGATTGATGCGGATCGCGAAACAATGTGGGATTGGTTGAGGCGAGTATGACTGACCCAAAGCCTGCGGGCCAGACCTTCAATATCGTGGCCGTGGTGCAATCGGGCCGCTTGCAATATGAGGCGTTGCTGCTGGCCGCCTCTTTGCGCGCCACCAACCCTGATTTCGCCGGAAAGCTCTATCTGGCCGAACCGCAGCAAGGCGGCGCGTGGCCGAAATCGGTCGCTGTCACCAACCCGGCCCTGCGCGAGGTGCTGACCAACCTTGGCGCCGAATTTCTGCCGTTTGAAGCGCGGCATTTCGGCGAAAGCTATCCGCATGGCAACAAGATCGAGGCACTGGCCGCCCTGCCCGACCAGCCCTTCCTGTTTCTCGACACCGACACGCTGATCACCGGCGATTTCGCCAGCGTCGGGTTTGATTTCGCCAAGCCCTCGGCCTCAATGCGGCGCGAGGGCACTTGGCCCACGCAGGAACTTTACGGCCCCGATCTTGGGCAAACATGGGCGGCGCTTTATGATCGCTTTGGTCTGGATTTTGTCAGCACCATCGACACCAGCCAGCCCGAAAACTACTGGCAGCGCTTCCTCTATTTCAACGCAGGCTGGTTTTTCCACGAAAGCCCCAAGGCCTTTGGCCAGCGCTTTCTCGACTATGCCCTGACCATCCGCGATGACCGCCCCGAGGCGTTGATCTGTCAGGAAATCTACCCCTGGCTGGATCAGATCGCCTTGCCCCTGGTGATCCACAGCTTTGGCGGCGGGCGACCGGGGCCAGAGTTGGCGGGGTTGGATGGCGATGTGACCTGCCATTATCGCACATTGCCCCTGCTTTACGCCCGCGAAACTGACCGCGTGGTTGAGGTTTTGGAACAAGTGGCCGGAGAAAAGGAAATCCGCCGCATCCTGCGCGATCACGAGCCTGCCCGCCTGATGATCTACCAGAACCGCGGCCGCAAGGTGCGCGCGCTGTTCGACCGTGACGATCTGCCCCGGCGCGAACAAGCCATCCGCTTTGTGCTGAAGCGCGAAGGCCTCTGGCTGCGCTAGCCCCCCACACCCCGCCGCCCCGGACTTGATCCTGGGCCTCATGGCGGCAAAGCAGAGGCCCAGGATCAAGTCCGGGGCGGCGTGGCAATAGCCTCAGTCGTCCAGATTGCCGATCTTGCGGGCGTCTTCCTGCATCTCCAGCCACATCGCGTTCAGCACCGCGAACAGCGCGGCCAAAGGCAGGCCAAGCATCCAGGCAAAATACCACATGATTTGCTCCTTTCAGTAAAGACTGTGCGAATTTTCGGCCACATCCGCTTCGGATACCTTGCCCCACAGCACCTTATAGACCCAGGCGGTATAAAGCAGGATCAGCGGCAGGAAGATCGCGGTCGAAACCAGCATGATGAACAGCGTCAGATGCGAGGATGAGGCGTTCCACACCGTCAGCGACGATCCCGGATCGCTGGACGACGGCAAGATGAACGGGAACATCGTCAGACCGATCGAGGCGATCATGCCGAAGATCGCGGTTTTCGACGCCAGCAGCGTTGTCACCTCGCGCCCCGCCCGCAGCCCAAGGAAGGCCAGCAGCCCGCCCAGCACGCCCAGCGCCGGGGCAATCGCGATCCACGGGCGCAGGGCATAGGCCTCCATCCAACTGCCGCCCTTCGCCACTTCGAAATGCAGCGGGTTCGACGGGCCATCGGTCACGTAATCGCCGACAATTCTGTAGCCGTCAAAGCCGTAGGCCAGCCACAGACCCAACCCGATATAGCCGCCCACCGCCACCAGCGCCGCAACCGCGCCGATCTGCCGCGCGCGGGTTTGCACCGCGCCATCCGCCTTCAGCGTCAGCCAAGCCGCGCCATGCATCACCAGCATTGCCAGCGACACCACACCGGCACACAGCGCGAACGGGTTGAGAAGGCTCAGGAATTTCACATACCACACACCTTCATAGATCGCGTGCAGATCATCGGTGAAATGAAACGGCACGCCTTGCAGCACATTGCCCACCGCCACACCAAAGATCGTCGCAGGCACCGCACCCCCGGCAAACAGCGCCCAATCCCAGCCATTGCGCCAACGGGCCGAGTCGCGCTTGGACCGGTATTTGAACGCCACAGGCCGCACGATCAGCGCCGCCAGCACCAGCCACATCGCCAGATAAAACCCTGAAAACGACACCGCATATAACGGCGGCCAAGCGGCAAAGATCGCACCGCCCCCCAGGATGAACCAAACCTGATTGCCCTCCCACACCGGGCCGATGGTGTTGATCGCCACGCGGCGTTCAGTGTCGGTCTTGGCGACAAACGGCAGCAGCGCCCCCACCCCCATGTCAAAGCCATCGGTCAGCGCAAAGCCGATCAACAGCACGCCCACCAGCACCCACCAGATCAGGCGCAGAGTTTCATAGCTGACAAGTTCGTTCAGGATCATGATGTTACTCCGCTGGCATTGCGATGGCATCGGCGTTCTTGCGCCCCATCAGCCGGATTTCATGGCGCTTCATCCACGCCTCGGTTTCCGCCACTTCCAGATACGGGCCTTTGCGGATGTATTTCAGCATCAGCCCCATCTCGACGATGAACAGCACCGAGTAAAAGATCACAAACCCCGCCAACGTGATCGCCACCTCGGTCATCGACAAGGCCGAGACTGACATCGCCGTGGGCAACACCCCGTCCACCGTCCACGGCTGGCGGCCGAATTCGGCGACAAACCAGCCCATTTCGGCCGCGATCCACGGCGCCGGGATCATCCACACCGCCATATGCAGCGCGGGGCGCGGGAATTGCATCCGCTTGAACGAGGCGCGGTAGAAGAAATACAGCATCGTGCCGATGAACAGGAACCCCAGCCCCGCCATGATGCGGAAGGCCCAGAACAGCGGCCAGACCGTCGGCACCGTGTCATTCGCCGCCATCTTGATCTGTTCTTCCGTCGCCAGATGCGGCGTGTCGGTGTATTTGCGCAGCAGCAGGGCAAAGCCAAGGTCAGCCGAGTGCAACTCGAACGTGTCCTTGACCACCTGCGGCGTCGCATCCCGCTCGGCCCGCAGCGTCAGCAGCGCTTCATATGCGATCATGCCCGAACGGATGCGCACCTCGGCTTGCTCGACCAGTTCCGAGATACCGGGGATTTCCGTGGTCAGCGACCGCGTGCCAATCAGCCCCATCACGTAGGGAATGTGGATCGCGTAATGCGTCTCGCGCGCCGCCTGATCCGGGAAGCCAAAGGCGGTGATCGGCGCGGGCGCAGGCTCGGTGTGCCACATGCCTTCGATCGCTGCGAGTTTCATCTTCTGGCTGTGGGTGGCGTTATAACCGGATTCGTCGCCCAAAAGCACCACCGAGAACGCCGAGGCCAAGCCAAACGCCGCCGCCACCGCAATCGAGCGGCGCGCGAGTTCAACATGGCGGTCGCGCAGCAGATACCACGCCGACACCCCCAGCACGAACACCGAGGCCGTCACGTAACCCGCTGAAACCGTGTGGACAAATTTCGCCTGTGCCACCTCATTGAACAGCACCGCCCAAAAGTCGGTCATCTCCATCCGCATCGTCATCGGGTTGAAAGCGGCCCCCACCGGGTCTTGCATCCAGCCATTCGCGATTAGAATCCACAGCGCCGACATGTTCGAGCCAATCGCCACCAGCCAAGCCACCATTAGGTGCTGCACCTTGCTCAGCTTGTCCCAGCCAAAGAAGAACAGCCCGACAAAGGTCGCCTCCAGAAAGAACGCCATCAGCCCTTCAATCGCCAGCGGCGCGCCGAAAATGTCACCGACATATTGGCTGTAATAGCTCCAGTTCATGCCAAACTGGAATTCCATCGTGATCCCCGTCGCCACGCCGATGGCAAAGTTGATGCCGAACAACGCACCCCAGAATTTGGTCATCTGCCGCCAGATCGGGCGGTTGGTCATCACATAGACGGTTTCCATGCAGGCCACGATGATCGACAGGCCAATCGTCAAGGGCACGAACAGAAAGTGGAACATCGCCGTGGTGGCGAATTGCAACCGGGAAAGTTCAACGATGCCGAATTCCATATCATGCTCCTGCTGATCGACCGCGCCGAAATCGCTTGTCCGATGGCGCTGGCGGCGGTGTGATGGCTCAAAGCCACATCACCGATACAAGTTAGAACAATTCCAGTGTGAAGTCAGCCCAATCCGTCTCGACAGGGCGATGTGACGCAGTCAGGATCGCCGCTTGCGGCAGATACTGGCGGATACCCCGCAGCACGCGCAGCGCGGTGTCGGTGTCCAGCCCCTCGGTCGGCTCATCCAGCAGCAAGATCGCAGGCCGGCGCAGCAGCACGCGCGCAATGGCCAGCCGCCGCGCCTCGCCGCCCGACAGCCCCGCGCCACGCGGCCCAAGCCGCGCATCAAGCCCGCCCTTGGCGCGGATCACATCGGCCAGCGCAACCGCCTCCAGCACCGCCCACAGCGTTGCTTCATCGGCATCAGGCGCGGCAAGCTGCAACCCTGCCCGCACACGCCCCGCCATCAGCCCCGCACGCTGCGGCAGCAATGCAACCGCCTCGCGCAGCGCGGCCTCCTCCCACTCCGGCAGCGGATGATCGCCCAGCGTGATCCCCCCGCCAGTGGGGCGCAACATACCCGCGGCCAGCAACAGGGCGGTAGATTTGCCAACCCCACTCGGCCCAGTCAGCGCCAGTGTCGCGCCTGCCTGCAGCGTGAAACTCAGCGGGCGCAAACTGGCCCGCGCTGCCCCGGCGCGTTGCAGGCTGACCGTATCAAACCGCAACGCCCCCGCCACGTATCTGCCCCCGGCAGACGCCACCGGCGCGGGCAGGCTTTGCACCACCCGCCGCGCCGCCAGCCGCATCCGGCCCAGATCGGCCACCGCGCGGCGCAGCGGAGCCAACACCTCGGCCAGCGCAAGGGCGGCAAAAAAGCCAACCGCCGCCACCGCCGGGCTCAGCGCCCCCTGTTCCGCCAGCGCCATGCCCAACAGCAGCGCGGCCGTGGCAACCGCCGTCGCAAGCCATGACAGCAAAAGCCCCGCCTGCCGCTCGATGCGGTCTTGCGCCAGCCGCGCGCTCTGTCGCCGCGTCTCGGCAGACAGAACCGCCTGATGCTGCGCGGCAAGCTGGCCATAGACCGCCAGATCACCCCGCGCCTGCACCAGATCAATCAACCGCGCGCGAAACGCCTGCGCGGCATATTCCACCCGCCGCGAAGGCTTTGATCCCGCCCGCCCCGCCCAGATCAGCACCACCGCGCCACCCAAGCCAAAGCCCAAAGCCACCGTGGCGGCAATCGCCAGCCCCGCCAGCGCCCACAGCACCGCAAAGCTGGCCGCCAGCGTTATCCCCCCGGCAATCAGCGGCAGGATCAGCCGCAGCGGCAGGCCATCCAGCGCATCAATATCCGCCGTGATGCGGTTCAACACCTGCGGCCCGCGCAACCGGCTTTGCCGATCATAAGGCGCTGCCAGATAGGCTTGCAGCACCCGCAGCCGCAGCGTGGCAAAGGCGCGCAAGGTGGCGTCATGCGTCAGCACCCGCTCGCCATAGCGCGCCGCCGTCCGCCCCAGCGCCAGAAACCGGATCGCGCCCGAAGGGCGGAACACGTCAAACACCGCCCCCATCCCCGCCAGCCCCGCCGCCGCAGCCGCCGTGATGAACCAGCCCGACACCCCCAACAGCGTTGCCCCCGCCACCAGCACCACCACCGACAGCACCGCCCCGCGCAACAACGCCGCCCGCTGCGCCTGCCAGATCAGCCGGAACACCTGCCAGAGCGGCCTCATGCTGCCGCCTCCAGCCGGATCACCCGATCCATCTTTGCCGCAAGGCCCGCATCATGCGTGGCGATGATCAGGCTGCACCCGCTTTCAGCCAACGCCAGCAGCGCCGCGGTGACAATGGCGGCGGTCGCCGCATCCAGATCAGCGGTCGGCTCATCCGCCAGCAACACATCGGGGCGGGCGTGCAGCGCACGCGCCAGCGTCAGCCGCCGCGCCTCACCGCCCGACAGGCCACCGCCGCCCTCGCCCAGCCGCGTGGCCGCACCCTGCGGCAAAGCCTGCACCACATCCAGCATCGCCACCGCCGCCAGCGCCGCGCCGGGATCACCCTGCCCCAGACTGATGTTATGGCGCAGACTGCCGTTCAAAAACTGCGGCTGTTGCGGCATCCAGCCCAGCCGCGCCCGCCATCCATCCGCCGTTGCGTCACTCAAGGGCTGGCCCGCCACCGTGATCTGCCCCGCCGCCAAATGCTGCATCCCGGCCAGCGCCCGCAGCACCGTGGTCTTGCCGCTGCCACTGGGGCCCAGCAGCGCCAGAGTCTCGCCCGCTTTCAGCGTGAAATCCGGCAGTTGCAGCACCCTTGCCCCCAGCCGCACCTGCCCCCCCGTCATCGCAATATCGGCAGGCCCCGGCAACCGCGCCGCTTGCGCCCCCTGCCCCAGCAGCGGCGCCTCATCGCTGCGCGCCTGCCACTCCGCCCATTCATCCGCCACCGCCAGCGCCGCCGCGCGGTCATGCCAGGCCGCCGACAGATCACGCAAAGGCTGATAAAACTCGGGCGCGAGCAGCAGCAAGAATATCCCCGCCGCAGGCGTCAGCGGCGTGCCATAGCTGCCAAACTCCAACACCCCCAGCAGCGAAAAGCCGACATACACCGCCACCATCGCCACCCCAAGCGCCGCGAACAACTCCAACACTGCCGAGGATAAAAACGCCACCCGCAGCACCGCCATGGTCTGTGCGCGCAACCGCTCGGCCGCCTCGGCAAAGCCCGCACCCACCGCAGCCCCCGCGCCCAGCAGCCGGATGTCCAGCAACGCGTGCAACCGCTCGATCAACAGATCGTTCAGCGTGCCGATTTCCTGCATCTGCCGCTGGCTTGCCGCCTGCGCAGCCCAACCGATCAACGCCATGAACACCGGGATCAGCGGCCCGCTGATCAGCAACACCACCCCCACCGCCCAGGATTGCCAGAACGCCAGCACCAAAATCAGCCCCGGCACCAGCATCACCCGCGCCCGCGCAGGGGCATAGCGGCTGACGTAAGGCAGCAGCATCTCCAGCTTTTCGCCCGCCAGCGCCGCCACGCCCCCCGCCGCTGGCCCTGTGCTGCGCGCCGCTTCTCGCGCCGCCAAATCGGCCCGCAACGCGCCAACGACCGCAAGCCCCGCCCGACTCGCCGCCGCTTCTGAAAAGTAAGTCAAAACCGCCCGCAACAACCCCAGCAGCCCGAAGCACACCGCATAGGCCCACAGCGGCGGCGCATCCGTCAGCAATCCAGCGAGTGCCGCCGCCACCAACGCCGCCTGCATCGGCCAGATCAGCGCCGCCGCCCCTGCAAACACCGCCGACACCCGCAGCCGCCCGCGCGCAGGCGCAATCAACCCGGCCAGCACGGCGGCTGAAGTCTGTTGATCCTGCTGCCCCATCCCGCTGCCTGCCCCACGCCCTTGCTGCCGTCAATCTGGGGCCACGCCGCCAGCAGCACAATGCCGCCCGCCTGCGGCAAAGGGTCTGCCCCGCTACCGCAACGCCGCCAGCATCGCGGCGTAGCTTTCCTCGCACACCCGCTGCCGACGCTTGATCTTCTGATGCCCCAACATCTCGCCCATCATCGCCTGCACCTGCGCACCATAGCGGGCAATCGAGTGATCCTCGCCGCCGGGCTGATTGCGCTCGGCGAAATAGGCCTCGGTGTGGCGCGCGGTCTCGGCATTGGTCTCGGCCACCGCGCCGCGCCCACGGGCACGCCGCAGCGCATAGCTGTCTGGCGCTTTCAGCCCATAATGGTTGTAATGCGCCAAGCGATGCGACACCGCTTTCACATCGCCATTGCGCAACTGCCGCCACAGCGGCAACGCCGGATCGGTCTGGGTCCGCGTGCCATCGCCCCACATCACCTGCAACGGCACCTTGTCCTTGAACCCCACCATCGAGTGATTGTGGATACCGCGAAACCGGCCCGGATTTCGGGTCAGGGTTTTCAGCGCCGCATTGGCCTTGTGCTGCGTCGGCAACCGATGCGTGAACGCCGCGCACACCCGCCCCGCCTGCCAGCGCGCAACCGGATGGCTGGTGAAGAACATCCCGTAAAGGGCCACCACATCAACATCCGCCTCGGCCCGCTCAGTCAGATCGGCCACGCGGTGATCGCCGACATGCACGTTCAAGAACTCATCCGCATCCAGCATCATCAGCCATTCGGTCTGATCAATGCCATGCAAACGGCGGATTTTCTCATAGCCTGCGTGCTGCGGAATCTCGCCCGGTTTCAGCTTGTTCGGCACGTGGGTGATATACCCCGCCTGATCCAGCGCCCCCAGCAACCGCTCACTGCCATCGCTGCAATCGTTCGAGGCGATCAGGATACGGTCGAACCCCAGCACAAGGTGATGCGCCACCCATTCCAGCAGAAACGGGCCTTCATCTTTGACACTGGAAATCAACGTATGGCGGGGCGGCAAGCGGAACCTCATGCTTTGCGCCAGATGAGGAAAGCCCAAGCCGAAAGTCAATCCAGCACGGGGGTGACACCGCGCCCGCCCCGCGCCATGATGCGCCAAACCTGACAGGAGTTGCCCATGCCCGATCTTCGCCTTGCCCTGCTGCAAGCGCCCTCGCCCGCCGGAGATTGCGCTGCAGCCGTCAGCGCCGTGGAACAGGCATTGAGCGCAGCGGGTGCGGCGCGGGCCAATATGCTGGTGGTGCCGGAAAGCTTTGCACCGGGATACAACAGCGATGCGATTGCCGAACTGGCGCTGATGCGTGGCGGCGCTTGGCAGGATCAGCTTGCAAAGGCCTGCCGCAACGCAGGCTGCGGTGTGGTGTTCGGCTATGCCGAGCGTGACGGCGACGCAGTTTACAATTCTGCCTTGGCCTTGGGGCCGGATGGGGCCGAACTGGCGCATTACCGCAAGATTCAGCTTTACGGCCCGCGAGAGTCTTCGATCTACCGCCCCGGCGACGCTTACGTCAGCTTCGATCTGGCGGGGCACAAGGCGGCATTGCTGATCTGCTACGATGTGGAATTTGCCCCCCATATCGCCGCCTTGGCAGCGGCAGGGGTCAAGGTTCTGCTGGTGCCGACCGCCAATATGCTGCCCTACACCCATGTCATGCGCGCCACCGTCCCCGCGATGGCCGCCAATCACGGCATCACGATTGTCTATGCCAATTACTGCGGGATTGAGGGCGATCTGCACTATGCCGGCGGCTCGCTGATCGTGGGGGCAGATGGCGATGTGCTGGCGCAAGCGGGCATGGGCCCCGCCCTGCTGGTGGCCGATGTGCCGCAGGTAGAGGCCGCACGGCTCTCCACCCAAGCGCGCGACTATCGCCGCATCGGCTAGCCCCAAAAGCCGACAGAAATTCGCTTGCTTGCCTGCGCCCAAGTAGGGCGGAAGTAGGAAACGCACCGCGTTTTCCCGCCCGCGCGAACGGTCTCACCCTGTGATCAGTTCAGAAATCACCCCACGAGGCCAGCACCCGACCCGGCGGGCGAGAATCGCCCGCCATCGGCGGGTCGGGCGCTGGCCGGGCCCTTAAGGCGCGGCGGTCTCAACGGCACCCGCGCCGCATGGCGAAGGCGATGGCCTTCGCCAGACCGCAGAAGCTGAATGTCGGTCCCCACACATCCCACGCCGCCCCGGACTTGATCCGGGGCCTCTACCCGCCAACCAGAGGCCCCGGATCAAGTCCGGGGCGGCGTGGGGTTGGGGTCGAACGCCAGCGCAACGCTGCCAAAACACGCGGGCAAACCCTCCGCGATCACAGAAGCAAAAACCCTCAAACCAGCACCAAACCACAACATATTGTGAAAAACGCCCGCGAACCGCCCCAAAACCACAAGTCACTCCCAGATGGGAAAAAAACCTCAGCCGCCCGCCACCCGCCTTAGCGCAGAAATCCCGGCTTTTGCGACCATGCCAAAGCATCGCGGATCATCTCGGGCAGGGTCGAGCGTGCAGGCTCCCACCCCAGTTCCGTCCGCGCACGGTCAGACCCCGACACCAGCGACGCCGCATCCCCCGCACGGCGCGGCCCTTGAATGATCGGCACATCGCGGTTGGTCACAGCGCGGCTGGCATCCACCACCTGCCGCACCGAAAAGCCGTGCCCGGTGCCAAGGTTGAATGCCCGGTTGCCGCGACCATCGAGCAGCCAATTCACGCCCTTCACATGCGCATCGGCCAGATCCACCACATGCACATAATCGCGCACACAGGTGCCATCCGGCGTGGGGTAATCCTGCCCGAACACCGTCAGCGCCGGGCGGCGGCCCTCGATCGCATCCAGCATCAACGGGATCAGATGCGTCTCCGGGCGGTGCTGTTCGCCCACTTCGGCCTCGGGATCGGCACCTGCGACGTTGAAATAGCGGAAGATCACATGGTTCAGCCCATAAGCCGCGCCAAAGTTTTTCAGGATTTCCTCGATGGCCTTTTTCGACGCGCCGTAGGAATTGATCGGATGCTGCGGTGTGTCTTCATCCAGCACCACCCCATCCTGATCGCCATAGGTGGCACAGGTCGATGAGAATACGAAATTCATGCAGCCCGCATGCACCGCCGCCTCCACCAGATTAAGCGAGCCGTTCACATTGGTGCGCCAATACCGCCCCGGATCGGTCATCGACTCGCCCACCAGTGACAGGGCGGCAAAATGCATCACGGCAACCGGGCGGAACTGGTGGAAGGCCGCATCAATGCTGGCGCGGTCCAGCAGATCACCCTGCACAAACGGGCCAAACTTCACTGCATCACGCCAGCCGGTCGACAGGTTGTCAAACGCCACCGGCACAAATCCCGCTTGCGCCAGCGCCTTGCAAGCATGCGCCCCGATATACCCCGCCCCACCCGTAACCAGCACATGCTTTTGCATCATCGTCTTCCGCTTATTCCGCCACCCGTGCCGCGACTAAAAGGGGCTTTCCGCGCCAAGGTCCAGTGCAAACAGCCACGGGCAGACCAAATTCTCGGTCACTCGGCTGCAGCCTCAACCGGGTCTGCGACCAAGCCGCTGATCTGCTCCATCAGCGCCCCGGCCATCGCTTCGGGCACGCAGGCCAGCGCGTTGGCGACGAAATCGTTGTAAAAATCCAGCCGCCGCAAATGCACGCCGCGATGATAATGGATCAACCGCGCCTTCTTGGCCCGATGCAATTTCAGCCGGTCAGCAATCGAGAAATTCCACACCTCGTGCAAGACCTGATAGTCAAAGCCAAACCGCTTCATGGTCAGCGGCAGCGTGATCTGATCCAGCCATGGCCGCTTGCCCTTGATCGGGCAACGGTTGTCAAACTCGATTGCCGTTTTCAGCCAGCTTTGCGCGAAATTGTCACCGGTATCCGGGCGCGGCATATCGCTGAAGCTGATAAATCCGGCATTGAAATAGGGCGGATAGGTCACATGACGCCCCCGCGTCAGTTCCACACGATCCTCTGGCATCGGCAGGCCGAAAAACTCATAAGCGCGCTGCCACTTGCCGTCCTCCTTGCCCCAGGTCGGCAACCCTTCGGGCACCATCGCCACCACTTCGGGGTCTGTCAGATCCAGCCCCGCCAGCGGCCCCAGACAGACGGTATCGGTGTCGATGAACTGGCTGCGCTGCGACGTGCGCGGTGCCGCACAGGCCAGAATCTTGTTGCCATGCGGATAAGGCTTGGCCCAAACCCCGTCTGCCACAGGCAGAGGCCGCATCTGCACGCCACATTTGGCATAAAGCGCCCGCGTCACCGGCGTCAGACTGCTGGCCGAACGTGGCGAGACATAGGCGACCAGCGCGACCTCTCCGCGATCCGGGTGATGCTTGGCCAAGGATGCGGCCAGAAGCAGCGATTGCGCTTCCAGCCCCATACCATCCACCACGAACAGGATTGACTCTTTGGCATCCGACATCCGAGCGACCCCACACAACCACACCAGAGTGCCGGGCCGTATCGCCCCGGCAGAGTTTTACACGCCTATCCGCTAGCGCCCGACTGCAGCATAGGTCTGGAACCCGGCCTCGGTGGCTTCTTCCAGCGAATAGATGTTGCGCAAATCGGCCATCCGCGGCGTTTCCATCTTTTTCGCAAGCTTGCTCAGATCCAACGCGCGGAATTCGTTCCATTCAGTCAGCAACACCACCAGATCCGCCCCATGCGCCGCCTGATAGGGGCTTTCGACCCATTTCACGCCGGGCAACAAGGCCTCGCCCTCGCGCTGGCCCTGCGGATCAACCACCCGCACCTTGGCCCCGCCACCCACCAAAGCGGGCACGATGGTCAGGCTCGGCGCGTCGCGCATGTCGTCGGTGTTGGGCTTGAAGGTCACGCCCAGCACGGCGATGGTCTTGCCGTTCAGGCTGCCGTCACAGAGGTCAACGATCTTGTCGATCATCCGGCGCTTGATCTCATCATTCACCTTGATCACCGTCTCGGTGATCTGCATCGGCACGGCATGGTCCTGCCCAATCCGCGCCAAGGCCATGGTGTCTTTCGGAAAACACGACCCGCCATAACCGGGGCCCGCATGCAGGAACTTGTTGCCAATACGGCCATCCATACCCATGCCTTTCGACACATCCTTGATATCCGCGCCAACTTTCTCGCACAAAGCCGCGATTTCGTTGATGAAGGTGATCTTGGTGGCCAGAAACGCGTTGGCGGCGTATTTGATCATCTCGGCGGATTCGAGGCCGGTATAAACCACCGGGAATTCGCGCAGGAACAGCGGGCGGTAGATGTCAGCCATCACCTTGCGCGCACGCTGGCTTTCCACGCCGACGACAACACGATCAGGCCGCATGAAATCGTCAATCGCGGCGCCTTCGCGCAGGAATTCCGGGTTCGAGGCCACGTCGAACTTGGCATCCGGGTTCGCCGCAGCCGCAGCTTCCGCCACCTTGCGGTTGGTGCCCACCGGGACCGTCGATTTGGTGACAATCACCGCATAGCCCGTAAGCGCCCGCCCGATTTCTTCGGCGGCTGCCATCACATAGGTCAGATCGGCATGGCCATCACCGCGCCGCGTCGGCGTGCCCACAGCGATAAACACCGCATCCGCACCCGCCACCGCCTCGGCCAGATCAAGCGTAAACGACAAACGCCCAGCACTGACGTTCTTGGCCATCAAGGCCTCAAGCCCCGGCTCGAATATCGGCACCTGGCCCGCATTCAAACGGTCAATCTTGCCGGGGTCTTTGTCGACGCAGACCACCTCATGCCCAAAATCCGAGAAACACACGCCCGAAACCAAGCCGACATAGCCGGTTCCGATCATCGCAATCTTCATGCCAACACTCCTGGCTGTTCCAGTCCTGTCTTAGGCAGAGCGTGCGACTGTGTCAAATCCGCGAACAATCAAACCAAAGAAAATCAAGCGCAAAGGGGCCATCAAGCAAAAGGCCGGAAGGATTGATCCTCCCGGCCACAGCGCTGTGTCGCAACTTAGGAAAGGCAGGTGATCAGCACAAAGCCATCGCCGCCGCGACCGCCCAAGCCTGCGGTGACACCCGCGCCACCGCCGCCACCGCCCGACCCGCGCCCGCCAGCGCCTCCCGCTCCCCCTGTTCCCGCGTTCGAAGCACCACCGCCAGAGCCACCCGAGAACGTTGGCGGCAACCACAGCTCATACCCCGCCGCACCCGTATTGCTGCCTGCCGCAGCGCCTGCGATGGTCGGGCACAGCCCTGCTCCATTCACCCCGCCACCCGCGAAATCGGCAGAGGTCGCACCCCCGCCCCCCGCACCACCGCTGACGAAGATGTTTACGCCGCCAAACGCCACGGAGGTTCCCGTGCCGCCTGCGACGGCACCCCCTGCACCTCCGGCCTGACCAGCAATGCTGACAAAGCTGCCCAGTGCCGAATAGGCCCCGCCCGAGGTGATGGTGCCAGCCGCACCTGCCGCCCCCACCGCAGCGCCCGTCCCGGTGCCCCCCGCGCCGCCACCATTCGCACTGGCCAGCAGCGCCGCCGCCGCTGACGATGGCGCGAGTGCAACGGTGGACGCGCCCCCCGCACCCCCTGCAACCCCGCCACCTCCCGGCGAGATGAACAGCGTGCCCGGCAGTAGGGCGCTTGGCACCACAAGTCGGGACACCGTGCCCGATCCTCCCCCGCCACCGCCACCACGCGCCGAAGCCGCTGCCGCCGCAAAGCCTGCGCCGCCCCCCCCGCCGCCGCCCACCAGCAGGATCTCCAGCAGCACCGCCCCCAGCGGCACCGAGTAGCTTTGCCACTGGCCCGCCGTCCCGATCGGATCAAACCGCCGGGTCTGTCCCGCCTCTCGCGGCAGGAAATGCGGAAAACTCATCAGTAATCCCCCCCGAAACCCGTCACCGCATAGCCGCCCGCCACCGCCGTGCCCAATGTCACCTGTACCCGGTATCCGGGCGGCACCGGGATGTTCAGCGGCAGTTCATTACCCGACAGCGCCGCCACTTCCGAAAGCGTGGTGGCAGGCAGCGACAACTCGGCAATCAGCGCATTGTTGGCGGCAGTTGCATTGCTTGCGCCATTGTTCAGAAACACCCGCAGCACCGAGGCCACATTGGTGCCCTTGGGTCGCACCACCAGCTTTTGCAGATACGACCCATTGGTCGCATCCGCCGTGAACACCGTGTCCACCGTGCCGGTGCCATCCTTGGCGGTATTGGCTGCGGTAATGCCGCCCGCCCATTCCACACGGGCCACTTTCGAGAAAATCGGGGAAGTATTGCCGGGCATTGCCGCTCTCCTAGTTGATGAATGCTTGTTGGTTCAGCGCGACCTGCACGCCGTATTTGACAGGTGCCGCCAGCGACCACACCGTGCCGCCGCCCGAGACTGTGATATCCCCCTTGGCCCCGTCGCTGATGCCTGCACTGATCGCTTGGCTGACACCGGCGCTGCGCACCTTGACCTGGCCGGTGGTGGTGTTCAGCCAGACCATGCCATTGACCGGGTCCGCCGCCTGCCCGCCGAGGTTGAGCACCTGCGGCAAGGTAGCCTGCCCGGTCGCCCGCGCGACTGTCATTGCGGTGTAAAATGTGCTGCCATCCGGGCTGACCTTGATCGCGAAATCATCCGATCCGGTGGTGCCCATCTCGGCGCGCCCCGAAAATCCGGTCTGAAACGTCAGGCTGGCAGTCTGACCTGCCGCTGCCTTGTTCAGCTTTAACTGATGCCCGGCCCCGTCATGGTTCAACAGCGTCGCCGGAGCATTGACCGACAGGCGGTTGGTCGCATCCGGGCTGGCCCCACCCACCCCCAGTTCATCCACCGTCAACGCGGCATTGGGCGCCGCGATACTGGCGACCGATGCCGCAAAGCTGACACTGGGGCTGTTGATCACCGTGCTGCCCCCGGCACCCGCCACACTCGATCCGATGTTTACCACCGTCGTCGAGCCGCTGACGCCCCCCGTGCCCAAATTGATGGTCGACGTATTGCCCGAAGCCGTCGCGCCCCCGCCCACGCTGTAGGTGCTGTTGGCGGTTGAGGTGCCAATGCTGGCACTCGCGCCGCTCACGGTCAGCCCACCGGAAAACGTCTTCGCCCCGCTGAAAGTCTGCGTGCCCGCCAGCCCCGCCAATTCGCTGCTGGCATTCGGCAATGTGTAGGTCCGCGTCGCTCCCGCCGATACGCCCGCCACCGAAAACACCGCGCGCTTGCTGGGGTCAGACGGATCGCGCAGGCTGAAACCGTTCGCCAACACGCCCTGCGGCAGTGCGACATAGCCCGTACCCGCCGCCACCGTTACCGCATCCAGAAAGCTGCTGCCATCGGGCGAGACTTTCAGGCTGAAATCATCCGCGCCTTGGGTTCCAAGCATCGCCCGGCTGGAATATCCGGTCTGAAATGCCAGGCTGGCGCTATCGCCTGCCGAGGCCTTGTTCAGCTTCATCAGATGCCCCGCCCCGGCATGATCAAACAGGGAGGCAGGCGCGGAAACCGCCAGCCGGTTGGTCGCATCCGCCGTCGCCGAGACGCCAAGCTGCCCCACCGACAAAGGCCCGTCCGTCAACGCCAGCCACGCGCTGCCATTGAACACCGCCATCGTCGCTTCCGCGACGACATAAGCCTGCCAGCCCGCGAGCGGCGCAAAGAACTGCCAAACCTCGGTTTCAAACATCGCAATCTTGCCCGCCTGACCGGCCCATGCACCGGTTGCACCCGCTGGCACGATATAGCGATCACCCAGCACGGGACTGACCGGCGGCGCGGTCAGAACACGCGAGGTGACCGACAGTTGCACCATCAGGTCCAGCAGCCGAACAGCCTCGTTATGGGTGACATGCTTTTGCGCCTGCGCAGGTTGAATCAGGGGCAACGACAGAATTGTCGAAGTATCGGGCATCTGTAACCTCCGGGAACGCTCATGGAGGCCGAAGCTATGCAATACCCGTTAAAACCACCGCACCAGAGCGCGCGCTGCCCAGTGCAACACCGGCGCGGTATGGTGCCTGTGCGGCAGGATCCGCTCAATCCTGCTGCAAGGCCGCCGCATCCACGGCGTCGCGCCAGGTCACAAAGGTAATCGCGCCGATGATCATCGCCCCACCCAGCAGCACGAACACATCCACCGCCTCGTCAAACACAATCGCCCCTACCGCCGTAGCCCAGATCAGCGTCAGGAATGTCACCGGCTGCGTCACCGTCAAAGGCGCAGCCCGGAACGCCCGCGTCATGCAATAATGCCCCGAGGTGGCACAGCCCGCCACAATCGCCAGCCATCCCACCTGTGCCCAACTCACCGGCACCCAGACCCACCACGCCAAAGGCGCAAGCCCGATCGTCACCGTCACCGACATCATCGCCACGATGACGCTGGCACTCGCCAATCCCGTCAGCCGTTTGGCAAACAGATAACTGCCGCAGAAAAACACCGAAGCGCCGATCTGGCTCAGATGCCCCAGGTTCAGCGCCTGCACCCCAGGCCGCAGCACGATCAACGCCCCCACAAACGCCACCACCACCGCGACGACCCGCCGCGCCGACAGTGGCTCGTGCAGGATCATCGCGCCCGCGATCAACATCAGCACCGGGTTCAGATAGCCAATCGCGGTGGCATGGGCGACGGGGATGCGCGCCATCGCGAAAAACCAGAACAGCACCGCAATCGTGTGCATCACCCCGCGCCACGCAAACAGCCGCAGCGCGGGGCCACTCAGTCCGCGCAGCATTCCCGGCAGCACCGGAGCAAGGAAAACCACGCCAAAGGCAAACCGCAAGAACGCCGATTGCGCGGCGGGCAGGTCGGTGCCCAGATAACGCACGATGCCGTTGACCCCCACAAAGGAAAGCCCCGACAACACCATCCACATCACCCCTTCGCGGGGCCGTCCCAGATCAGTCATTTGCATGGCCGCCATCAAGCAAGCCTAGCCGCCAAAGGCAAGCCCCGCCGCGATTGCCCACATCGTCGCACCCACGATTATCTCCAGCACCACCCAAGCCTTTGGGTTGGCAAACACCGGCGCCAGCAGCCGCGCGCCATAGCCCAGCGCGGTGAAAAAGCTGAAGCTGCCCAGCGCCGCCGCCACCCCAAACGCCAGCCGATGCCCCGGATACTGCGCCGAGATCGAGCCCAGCAGCACCACCGTATCCAGATAGACATGCGGGTTGGCCCAAGTCAGCACCAGCACCGTCGTTAGCACCGAGCGGACCGATGCCGCAGCCCCCTGCCCCGGCTGCAACGCCTCACCCCCGGCCAGCGCCGCCTTGAACCGCAGCGCGCCATAGACCAGCAGAAAGATCACGCCGCCCCAGCGCATCGCCTCGGCCAGCCACGGCACCGCCCCAGACACCGCGCCAAATCCCGTCACGCCCAGCGCGATCAAGATCGCATCCGACGCGGCGCAGGCCAGCACCACCACGCCGACATGCTCGCGCCGCAGGCCCTGCCGCAGCACAAAGGCGTTCTGCGCGCCAATCGCAAGGATCAGACTGAGCGACACCAGATAGCCATGCACTGCCGCTTCAAACATCCACCCGACCCCGCGCTTCGTTGCTTTGCGCTTGACCTATCAGGGAAGGCTCGCTTCAATCAAATTAATCCTGCTGCGATCAGATAAGCCGCTCTAATGTTCGACCCCGCCCAACTCGCCGCCCTTGCTGCCGTGCATCGTGGCGGATCTTTTGACCTTGCGGCGGCGGAACTGCATGTCACCCCCTCGGCGATTTCGCAGCGGTTGAAGGCGCTGGAAGAGGTTGCGGGCACGCTGCTGATCCGGCGCGGTCAGCCCTGCACCGCCACGCCTGCGGGCCTGCGGATGATCCGGCACCATGACGAGGTGACGCTGCTGGAGCGGACGCTTGCCACCGATCTGCCGTGGCTGTCACCCCGACCTGCCACCTTGCGGATCGCGGTCAATGCCGACAGTCTGGCGACTTGGGTGATCCCGGCGCTGGCGGCGACCACCGGGTTTCTGTTTGATCTGGTGATCGACGATCAAGAGGTCAGCCAGGATTGGCTGAAACGCGGTGAGGTCGCCGCCGCGATCACCGCCCATCCCGGCCCGTTGCAGGGCTGCGATACGATCCCGCTGGGGGCCTTGCGTTACCGGGCCACCGCCGCGCCCGCCTTTATGGCGCGCTGGATGGCCGAGGGGGTGACGGCGGCCAGCCTTGCCACCGCCCCCGCGCTGACGTTTTCGGAAAAGGATCGGCTGCAAGAAATCTGGGTCGACCGCCAGCTTGGGCGACGCGGCAAGCGGGCGGCGTTTCCCAGCCATCGGCTGGCCAGCAGTCAGGGATTTGTCGATGGCTGCCTTGCGGGGCTGGGATGGGCCTTGAACCCCGAGGCTTTGGTGGCGCCGCATCTGGCCAGCGGGGCGCTGGTTGAAATGGTGCCCAACACCGCGCTGGATGTGGCCTTGCACTGGCAATTCAGCCGGCTGACCGCCCCGGCACTAGCCCCGCTGACGCGGGAAATCCGCGCGGCGGCAGCGCGGGTTTTGGTGGTGATTTAGGGATGTGCCTTCGCTTCTGGAGAATCTGGCGAAGGCCACCGCCTTCGCCACGCGGTGCAGGTGCCGCTGAAACCGCCGGGCCTCAAAGGCCCGGCCAGCGCCCGACCCGCCGATGGCGGGCGCTTCTCGCCCGCCGGGTCGGGCACTGGCCTTTGGTTTTTTTGGCGGCACTGGTGACAGGGTGAGGCCACACGCGCGGGCGGGGAAACGCAATGCGTTTCCTATTTCCGCCCGGATCTGGGCGCATCCAGTCACGTTAATAGCGATCAAGCCTGAAGCTGGTCCCAACTCGGGACCTTTTTTTGTGTATTCTGATCAATGGCTTAGGGTAGTGCTTTTAAGACTTTTTTAACACTTGGCCGCTGTCCAGCGGCGCTGGGTGCTGGAGTTGCGGGTCGAACTGTGCTTGAAACTTCGGGCGCGTCAGCGGCGCATGGACAGCAGCAGCGGTGGTGAAATCCGCAGGCTGCAAGGGGGGCGAGATGGAGTTTTCCGGCAACCGGATGGATGGCAAAATCTGCGTGATCGCGGGGGCAACGCAGGGCCTTGGCGCGGCTATCGCCCGCAGGCTGGCGGCGGCGGGCGCGGCTGGCGTGGTGATCATGGGGCGCAATGCCGTCAAAGGGCGGGCAGTGGCCGAGGCGCTGCCCTGCCCCGCGCTGTTCGTGCAGGCCGATTTCGGCAGCGTTGAGGATTGTCAGCGGGTGATTGCCGAAGCCGATGCCCGCTTTGGCCGGGTGGATGTGCTGGTGAACGCAGGCGCATCCACCGCGCGCGGCACCATTCTGGACACCAGCCCCGAAACCTTTGACGCGCTGTTTTCCACCAATGTGCGCGGGCCGTATTTTCTGATGCAGGCGGCGATCCGGCTGATGATCGCCAAGGATATTCACGGCGCGATCTGCAATATCGGCTCGATTTCGGCCCTGGCGGGGCAGCCGTTCATCAACGCCTATTGCGCCTCGAAAGGTGCGCTGACCACACTGACCGCCAACACCGCTTTTTCGGTGATGGCAAACCGCATCCGGGTCAATCAGTTGAACATCGGCTGGATGGCCTCGGAGCACGAGCGCGAGATTCAAGCCGCAGCGGGCGACCCGGAGTGGGAGGCCAAAGCCGCTGCCGCCCTGCCCTTTGGCCGCCTTGTCGACCCGGAAGAGGCCGCCCGCGCGGTGAATTTTCTGGTATCCGACGATGCGGGGCTGATGACCGGGGCGATTGTGAATTTCGATCAATCGGTCTGGGGCGCGGTTGCGGCAGGGATGCCGGTGCCGCATGGCCCGATGCGGCTGGAATAAGCGCAGGCCGCTTGGCTTCAGACCTTGGCGATTCTCGCGCCGCTTTGGCCAAGCAATCTTGCACCTGTTGACATGCAGGTATTTACCTGCATATTAACCTCATGCAAACTCAAAAGCAGATTGCCGAGGATCTGGTGTTCAAGGCGTTGGGCGATCCGACGCGGCGCACCTTGCTTGACCTTTTGAGCGAGAAGAACGGGCAGACGCTGGGGCAACTTTGCGAAAACCTGAACATGAAACGGCAATCGGCCACCCAGCATATTGAACTGCTCGAGGCCGCCAACCTTGTGACCACCCAGCGGCGCGGGCGGGAAAAGCTGCATTTTATCAATCCTGTGCCGCTGCATGACATTTACGCGCGCTGGGTGCGCAAGTTTGAAACCCCGCGGCTGAACCTGTTGCATGATCTGAAATCCGACCTTGAAGGAGGCGAGAAATGACCAAGCAGACCACCCGTTTTGTCTATGTGACCTATATCGCATCAACGCCCGAAAAGGTGTTCGCGGCGATCACCCGGCCCGAAATGGCACGGCAGTATTGGGGGCATGAGAATATCTCGGATTGGACGGTGGGGGCCGACTGGCAGCATGTGCGTGACAATGACGCCCGCCCTGTCGAGATCGTCGGCAAGGTGCTGGAGGTTTCTGCCCCGCACCGCCTGGTGATCTCGTGGGCCGGGGCCTCGCAGGCCGACAATCCTGACAGCTATAGCCGGGTGACGTTTGAGGTCGAGCCGCATGAAAACGGCGTGCGGCTGACGGTCAGCCACGACGAGCTTGAGGTGGGCAGCACCATGGCGGCTGGTGTGACCAAAGGCTGGCCGTGGGTATTGTCGAGCCTGAAATCCTATCTGGAAACCGGCACCGGCTTTGATCTGTCGGGGCGCAAAAAAGCGGCCTGAGGCCGCAGGAGGGTGTGATGACCAAGGTTTACAAAGGTGGCTGCGCCTGTGGTGCGGTGCGCTACGAAAAAACCGGAAGCCCGGTGGCGGAAGTGCTGTGCCAATGCGTGCATTGCCGCCAGCGCAGCGGGGCAGGCCATTCGGCCTATCTGGTGTTCGCGGATCGCGATGATCTGGCCATGACCGGCATGGTGCAAAGCTGGAGCATTGCGGGCGACAGCGGCAATATGAAATACCATGCCTTCTGCCCGACCTGCGGCACGCCGGTGTTTGTCAGCTTTGCCGCAGCGCCGCAGATGATCGCGTTTCATCCCGGCAGTCTGGATGACCCATCGCTGTTTGCGCCGCAGTTCGTCACCTATGCCGCGCGTGGGCAGGCTTGGGATGCGCTGCCTGCGGGCTTGCAGACATTTGCCATGATGCCAACGGGTTAGGCCCTGCGCTGCGCCAGTGCAGGGGTGTTCAGCGCTTGCCAGAATGGCAGCTGCGCCTGCGGTTTGCGCACTGGCTTCGGCGTGGCGGGCGGCTCGGCCGGGTAGTGCCGCCCCCAAACATCCGCCGCATCACGGGCAAGTTTGCGCGCCTGTGCGGCATCCATCCGGGCGCGGACGGCGGCCAGATCGCCGCCCGCATCATGCCAAGCCCGCGCCCAAAGCTTTGCGACGGACCGCGCGCTCCACGGCAGTTTTGCGCCTGCAAGCCAGCGCCGCGCCTCGGGTGGCAGGGCGTCATAGGCCTGCATCGTATCCGGGCGCGGGCTGCGGCGCAGGCGGGTGGCAAGGTTGCCGCCACTCATGCGGCGGCGACCCGGCGCCATTCCGGGAATGGATCGGGCAGTTTGGCCCAAGACGTGGGGGCGAAGGTTTTGGTTGGCAACAGCGCGGCGTCGAGGGCGGCGGTGATCGCGGCGCGGTCAAGATCGGCGCCAATGAACACCAGTTCCTGCCGCCGATCGCCCCAAGGTTCGACCCATTGCGCCGCGACCTCGGCCAAAGCGTCGGGGTGCGTCGGCCAACGGGCTTGCGGCACGCTGGCCCACCAGCCGCCCAGTGGCGTCACGCTCGACAGCGCCCCGGCCAGGCTGAACTCCAGCGCCATATTGGGGCGGGTGGCGATCCAGAAATGCCCCTTCGCACGGATCACGCCGGGCAGATCGCCGTTCAGCACGGCATGGATGCGCGCGGGATCAAACGGCGCGCGGGCGCGGTAGACGAAGGACGAGATACCGTATTCCTCGGTCTCGGGCGTGTGGTGGGCAAAGCCGTAGAGTTCCTTGGCCCACAGCGGATGTTCCTGCGCGCGGTCGAAATCGAACAGGCCGGTGTCAAAGATCGCGTCGGCTGCGACGATGCTGTGATCGGTCTCGATCAGGCGGGCGTCGGGGTTCAGCGCGCGAATGATCTTGCGGGCAGCATCGGCGCGGGCGGGGCCAGCATCGCTGATCTTGTTCAGCACGATGACATTGGCAAATTCGATCTGATCGGTCAGCAGGTTGACCAGTGTGCGCTGATCTCCGTCGTCCATCGTCTCGCCCCGGTCTGACAGGAAATCGTGGCTGGAGAAATCGCGCATCAGGTTGAGCGCATCGACCACCGTCACCATCGTATCCAACCGCGCCACATCCGACAGGCTGTCACCGTTTTCATCGCGAAAGTCGAAGGTGGCAGCGACCGGCAGCGGTTCGGCAATGCCGGTGGATTCGATCAGCAGATAATCAAAGCGGCCCTCGGCGGCCAGTTTTCGCACCTCGGTCAGCAGGTCATCGCGCAGGGTGCAGCAGATGCAGCCGTTGGTCATCTCGACCAGCTTTTCCTCGGCGCGTGAGAGGCTGGCACCGTCACGGATCAGATCGGCGTCGATGTTCACTTCGGACATATCGTTGACGATCACCGCCACCCGACGGCCGTCGCGGTTGTTCAGAATATGGTTCAGCAAGGTGGTTTTGCCCGCGCCGAGAAAGCCGGACAGGACGGTGACGGGAAGATGGGTCATGGTGTGATTCCGTTATGTTATAATATAACGTATCAAGATGGATTCGGGACTACAAGGATTGGTAACTGCCATATCACAGAAAAGCTCACCGCCCGGAATCAAGGGTGCTGCCCTGTGGTGTGCGAAAATGAAAAAGCCGCGCTGGTTTAGCGCGGCTTTTCAGATCAAAATATCGCGAAAGGTCAGCCCAGTTGCTCGGCCACTTCGTCGCTCATGTCGAAGTTATGGGTGACGGTCTGCACATCGTCATCCTCTTCCAGCATGTCGATCAGCTTCATCAGCTTGGTCGCGGTGTCCAGATCGACCTCGGTCAGCACTTGTGCCTTCCAGATCAGTTTGGACTCCAACGATTCCCCCAAAGCCTTTTCCAGCGCATCGGAAACGGCGTTCAGGTTTTCAACGGCGCAATAGATCCAGTGGCCGTCCTCATCGGATTCCACATCGTCGGCGCCAGCATCCAGCGCCGCCATCATGATATCATCGGCCGAGCCTGCCGAGGCCGGATAAGAAATCTCGCCCAGACGGTCGAAACCATGGCTGACCGAGCCGGTCTGCCCCAGATTGCCCCCGAATTTAGTGAAATAGCTGCGCACGTTCGAGGCGGTGCGGTTCAGGTTGTCGGTCATCGCCTCGACCATGATCGCGATGCCGCCTGCGCCGTAGCCTTCGTAGCGGATTTCGGTGTAATCGGCACCGTCGCCCATCTGCGATTTCTTGATGGCGCGGTCGATCACGTCTTTTGGCATCGACACCGCCTTCGCCGCTTTCACGGCAAGACGCAGGCGCGGGTTCATGTCCACATCGGGCATCCCCATCTTGGCCGCGACGGTGATTTCCTTCGCCAGCTTCGAGAACACCTTTGAGCGGGCTTTATCCTGCTTGCCCTTGCGGTGCTGGATGTTCGCCCATTTTGAATGGCCTGCCATGACCCGTCTCCGATCGCTTCTTCAGATGATGGGCTGCCTTACACCAGCCAAGGGTGCGCCTGCAACCCCGCCCGCATTCTGGGCCTATTCGTTCAACGGTTGCAGGGTTTGCACCCGCAGTTTCGGCTGCACAAGGCTGAGGCCCAGCAGCATCACCGCCGCCGCTGCCCAGACCCAGGGGCTGAACCTCTCACCCAGCAGCAGCATCGCCCAGATCACGCCGGATGCGGTGACGATGTAGCTGGATTGCGAGGCGAACACCGCGCCTGCCTTGGCGGCGAGCCAGACGAAGGCGGAATACAAAAGCGCGTGCATCGCCGATGAGGCGATCAGCGCCCATTCGGCCTTGCCCGGTGGCAGCGGCATCGGAAAGAAATGCCCCAAGGCCAGCATCACCGGCGTGCACAGGATCAGCCCCACCAAGGATGCACCGAACATCGCCTGCAACGCATCCATCCCCGCCGTGCCGGTCTTGGCGACATAGGTGCTTTCCATCGCGTAGAACAGCGGCCCGATCATCGCAATCGGCAGGAAGGCGGCCATCGCCGGGTCGGGCAGGCTGGCATTTGGCAAAGCGATCAGCAGCACACCCGTCAGGCCCAGCCCAAGACCCGCCAGGCGGCGGACTGAGAAGTGATCCATCCCCAAGGCCATCGCCATCGGGAAGGCCAGCAGGGGCACCATCGAAATCAGGATCGACATGATGCCCGACGGCAGCCGGGCGATTGAGATATAGAAGGTGCAGTTTGGCACCAGCGTGCCCAGAATTGCCACGATAACGTAGAATTTCAGCGCCTCGGGCCGCAGCGACAGCCGCTTGCCGCGCAGCAGGGTCAGCGTGCCCAGCACGGCGGTGCAAACGGTCAATTGCCAGAAGATCAACCCGAACGGTTTGTGCCCGGTGGAGGCCGAGATCTTGCCCAAGGGTTGCGTCATGCCCCAGCCCAAGCCAAGGCAGAGCAGGATCAGCAGCAGATGCCAGCGTTTTGGCTGCACAAGCGGGGCGACGATTGCGGTCATGGACTTGATTGCTCCAATGTGCCGCCATTGCGGATCATCTTGATTTTCAGGGCTTTGCCGGTGCGGTCATCGGTTTCGACATAGGCGCCTGACAAGGTGGCGGGGCCTTCGGCGGGGGTAAACCGCGCGCTGGACATGCCGGTGATGAAACGCCGCAGGGGTTCGAGTTTCTCCATCCCGATCACCGAATTATAGTCGCCGCACATACCTGCATCGGTCAGATAGCCGGTGCCACCGGGCAGGATTTGCGCATCCCCCGTCGGCACATGGGTGTGGGTGCCAACGACAAGGCTCGCCTGCCCGTCGCACCAATGCCCCATCGCCATCTTCTCGGACGTGGCCTCGGCATGGACATCCACGACCGCCGCCTGCACCGTGGCACCGATGCGATGGGTTTTCAGGATGGTTTCCACCGCACTGAACGGATCGTCAAACGGGCGCTTCATGAACACCTGCCCCAACACCTGCGTCACCAGCACCTTGCGGCCCTGCGTGGCCTCAAAGATCTTCACGCCGCGACCCGGGGCGACTTTCGAGAAGTTCAGCGGCCGGATGATGCGGGGTTCCTGCTCGATGTATTGCAGCATGTCTTTTTGGTCGAAGGCATGATCGCCCAAGGTCAGGCAATCGGCCCCTGCCCCGAGCAGCACCCGCGCATGCTCGGCGGTCAGGCCAGCGCCTTGGCTGGCATTCTCGCCATTGACCACGATAAAATCGAGGCCCCAATCGCGCCGCAGCGTCGGCAAACGCTCGACTATCGCGGCCCGGCCCGACCGCCCCATCACATCGCCAAGGAAAAGTATTTTCATGGGGATTGGATTAGGCTGAGAGCGGGGCGGCAGCAAGCCTATCCGCGACATTGTGGCGGCGTGGGGAGCCTCCGGCGGGAGTATTTGGGCCAAGATGAATGGCCAAGGGGGTTTTCTTTGGGTGGACGGGGATTAGGTTAGCGCCATGGATGTGCCGCAGGCTTTGCAGGAATGGTTTGACGCCCAAGGCTGGGGGCTGCATCCGCATCAGCGGGCGATGCTGGCACGGGCATGCGATGCCTCGACTTTGCTGATCGCACCCACCGGGGGGGGCAAGACCTTGGCGGGGTTCCTGCCCAGTTTGGCCGAGTTGGCAGACGGGCAGCATCAGGGGCTGCATACGCTCTATATCTCGCCACTGAAGGCACTGACGGCGGATATCCGGCGCAATTTGCGCAGGCCGGTAGAGGGCGCCGGCCTGCCGATCCGGATCGAGGATCGCACCGGCGACACCACCTACACGCAGCGCCGCCGCCAGCGTGCCGATCCGCCGCATATCTTGCTGACCACGCCGGAAAGTCTTGCGCTGCTTTTGACATACGAGGATGCGCCGCGGATTTTTGGGGGGCTGCGGCGGGTGATTGTCGATGAGATTCACGCGCTGGCCGAAAGCAAGCGCGGTGATCAGTTGATGCTGCAACTGGCGCGGCTGGAGACTTTGTCGCCCGGACTGCGCCGGGTGGGCCTGTCGGCGACCGTGGAAGACCCGCCCGCGCTGGCGGCTTTCCTCGGGGCGGGCGCGCAAGTGTTGCAGGCCGATCCGGGGCCTGACCCGGACATTTCCATGCTGATCACAGATGCGGCCCCACCTTGGGCGGGCAATGGCGCGCATTATGCGATCCCGGCGATTCTGGAACAGGTCAAGCGCCACAAGACCACGCTGATCTTTCACAACACCCGCGCGCAGGCCGAGATTTTCTTTCACCGCCTGTGGCTGTTGAACGCCGACGATCTGCCGATCGGCATCCACCACGGTAGTCTCTCGCGCGAGCAACGCGACCGGGTGGAACAGGCGATGGTCGATGGCCGCCTGCGCGCGATTGTCTGCACTGGAAGCCTTGATCTGGGCATTGACTGGGGCGATGTCGATCTCGTCATTCAGGTCGGCGCGCCGAAGAACGTCAAGCGGCTGGTGCAGCGGATCGGGCGGGCAAATCACCGCTATAACGCGCCATCGAAGGCCCTGCTTGTGCCTGCCAACCGCTTTGAGGTCGTAGAATGTCAGGCGGCTTTGCAGGCGGTTGCCGCGCACCAACTGGATGGCGACCCGCGTGGGCCGGGGCCTTTGGATGTGCTCTGCCAGCATATCCTTGCCACCGCCTGCGCTGCACCGTTTGATGCGGATGCGCTTTACGCCGAGGTGATCACCGCAGGGCCCTACGTGAACCTTACGCGCGCCGAGTTCGACGATTGCCTCGATTTCACCGCCACCGGCGGCTATGCCTTGCGCGCCTATGACAAATGGCAGCGCTTGATGATCCGGGATGGCAAATGGTCGCTGCGCGATCCGCGCAGCGCGGCGGTGATCCGCCAGAACCTTGGCACCATCATTGACACCGAAACCCTGAAGGTGCGGCTGAAGGGCCGTTTAGGTGGCACGCCCTTGGGCGAGATTGAGGAAAGTTTCGCCAGCACCCTGACCCCCGGCGACACCTTTCTGATCGGCGGCCAAGTGGTGCGCTATGACGGGTTGCGCGAAATGACGGTCGAGGTGACGCGGCAGCCGGGGCGTGATCCGAAGGTGGCGGTGTTTTCGGGGACGAAATTTGCCACCTCAACCCAGCTTTCCGAACGCATCTTGCAGATTTTCCAACGGGGTGACTGGTCCGACCTGCCGCGCCACACCGCCGATTGGCTGCGCTTGCAGACCGAGGTTTCGCGCCTGCCCGCGCCGGGGCGGTTGCTGGTGGAAAGTTTCGGCTATGAGTCGCGGCAGTATCTGGTGCTGTATGGTTTTGCCGGGCGCAATGCGCAGCAGACCTTGGGGCTTTTGGCGACCAAGAGGATGGAGGATCAGGGCCTGCACCCCTTGGGCTTTGTCGCCACCGATTATGCCACGATGATCTGGGGCTTGGATGCGGTAGCAGACCCCGCAGCCCTGCTGGACCGTGTCACCTTGCGCGCCGATCTGGAAGGGTGGCTGGGCGGCAATGCGGTGATGAAGCGCACCTTCCGCAATGTGGCCATCGTGGCCGGGTTGATTGAGCGCAGCCATCAGGGGCGGCGCAAATCGGGGCGGCAGGCGACGTTTTCCAGCGATATCCTGTATGACACCCTGCGCAAATATGATGCGGGTCATCTGATGCTAGCGATCACAAGAGCCGAGGCGATGCGCGGGCTGATTGATTTCTCGCGGCTTGAGGCGATGCTGGAACGCATAGGCGACCGGATTGACCATGTGCGGCTGGACCGCCCCTCGCCCCTCGCCGCACCGCTGTTTCTGGAAATGGGCCGGGTGCCGGTGGAGGGTGCCGGGCGCGATCGACTAGCCGAGGATGCAGCAGCGCAATTGATGCGGGATGCGGGGCTAACCTGAACGGAAACGCCGCCTTGGGTGGCATCGAGCCACCACGCGGCGGCATTGCCATGCGATACGGTGCCGCCTTGTCAAGCCCGGATACCTGCGGCAAAGCTGCGGCCATGTATCGGTTTCCCCTGTCATCCGCTGAACTTTTTGCCCTGCCCTCGGGCGCGTTGCACTGGCCTGCCGAGCGGCTGCTGGTGGTATCCGATCTGCATTTCGGCAAATCGGAGCGGCTGGCGCGGCGCGGTGGGGCCTTGCTGCCGCCCTTTGAAACCCGCGACACCCTGCGGCGGCTGGATGATGATCTGGAGGCCACGGGCGCGCGGGTGGTGATCTGTCTGGGCGACAGTTTTGACGATCTTGCTGCCGCCGATGCGATGGACGCAGATGATCAGCTGTGGCTGACACGGCTGATGGCGGGGCGCGAATGGATCTGGATCGAGGGCAACCATGATGCCGGGCCATTGGCGCTGGGCGGCAGTCACCGCGCTGAAATGGTGATCGGCCCGCTGGCGTTCCGCCACATCGCAACGGCAGAAACGCCCGAGATTTCAGGCCACTACCACCCAAAGCTGCGGCTGGCAGGGCAAGCGCGGCGCTGCTTTCTGCTGGATGCGGCGCGGGTGATTCTGCCCGCCTATGGCAGCTATACCGGCGGGCTGTGGAGCCACGATCCCGCCCTGACCGCACTGATGCAACCCGATGCTTTGGCGGTGGCGATTGGCAAGACCGCCCTACCCTTGCCGATGCCGCGCAAGGGCTAGAGCGGATCGACATTCACGCGCTTGCATGCGCCTTGGTCCCGGGGGGAAATAGGAAACGCATTGCGTTGCCCCGCCCGCGTGGGCGGTTTCACCCTGTAGTCGCGTCAGCGAAAAACCTGTTGAGGCCAGCGCCCGCCATTGGCGGGGCGGGCGCTGGCCGAGCCATTGGGGCCCGGCGGTTTCAGCGGCCTCTGCACCGCATGGCGAAGGCGATGGCCTTCGCCAGACTGTCCAAGGTGAATGTCGATCGGCCCTTGAGCAGGCCGCAACTAGAGCAGGCCGCGCAGCACCAGTTTCTCTCGGTGGTTTTTCGACACCGGCAGCCGCGCACCGCCCGTCAGCACCACGAACAGCTTGGTGCCGTCCCGCTCTACCCCCTCGACCGCAGCCCAGGCCACCCAATGCGAGCGGTGGATCTGCGCGCCCTCGACCGGATCGGTTTCGGCCATCGCGTCACTCAGCCGCATCAGCAGGCTGTTTGTGCCGGCGCTGGTCTGCACGTCGACATAGTGATCGCGCACCGAGATTGACCACAGCGCCCCCGGATCGGCAACGTCCAGCCGCTGCAACAGGCGCGGCAAACGCGGGGTCTCGGGCTCTGGAGGAACGGTAAAAGCAGGGGCGGCGTCAGCGGGCGGAAATGACGCATCTTCGGCTGCGGCGACACTGCGGCGCAGCGACGACAGCCCAAGCGACAGCGAAAACACCAGCAGCATCAACTCGCCCAGGCCGGGATAACTGACGGTGTCGGTCGGGGGGATGCGGTGCAAAAACTGGTCCAGCATCGGCGCGATGATCAGGCTTGCCAGCCCTGCATTCAGCACCGTCGCCGATCGATAACGCCACGGCGGCAGCGCACTGAACACCAGCACCCGGATCACCAAACCCACCAGCATGATCGCCGCCAGAAGCGGCGTCACGGCCAACAGACGCTGGCCAAAACTATAGGCGGCGTAGGTGCCGAACGGGCCGGTAAGGGCCACAAAAAAGATCAGGCCTGCCCAGAAAATCATGGACACGCCTGAACGAATTTCTTGTTTGAATTTCTGGACGAACGCCGACATGGCCCTCTGGCGCGTTACTGGTTACATCCGGCGGTGCTTAGCGACTGGTTTTCATTGTGGCAACATTTCAATTATCCAAATGGATAAGTACCCCTATCCAATCGGATGACTGCAGCGTTTTAACAACGCTCTGTCGGGATCAGGCCGTCAAACCCTTGGGTTCAGGCAGGCCATTGGCGCGGCAACATGCCGTAAGGGCATTGGCCAGCAGGCAGGCGATGGTCATCGGGCCGACGCCCCCCGGAACCGGGGTGATCGCACCGGCCACTGCGGCGGCTGATTCGTAATGCACATCGCCCACCAGCTTGGCCTTGCCGTCACGCTCGATGCGGTTGATGCCCACGTCGATCACGGTGGCGCCAGGTTTCACATAATCCCCGGTCAGCATTTCCGGGCGACCCACGGCGGCGACCAGAATATCGGCACCCCGGCACACGGCGGCCAGATCCTTGGTGCGGCTGTGCGCAATCGTCACCGTGCAGCTGTCACCCAGCAGCAATTGCGCCATCGGTTTGCCAACGATGTTGGAGCGCCCGACCACAACCGCGTTCAGCCCAGCAAGGCTGCCGTGGTGATCGCGCAGCATCATCAGGCAACCGAGCGGCGTGCAGGGCACCATGCTTTTCTGCCCGGTGCCCAGAAGGCCCACATTCGAGATATGGAAGCCATCAACGTCTTTGGCCGGATCAATCGTGTTGATGATCAGTTCCGAATTCAGATGCGCAGGCAGCGGCAGTTGCACAAGGATCGCATGCACCTTGGGATCAGCATTCAGCGATTTCACCAGCGCCAGCAGATCAGCCTCGGACGTATCCGCAGGCAGGCGATGTTCAAACGAGGCCATCCCGACTTCGATCGTCGAGGCGTGCTTGTTCTTCACATAGACTTTCGAGGCCGGGTCTTCACCGACCAGAACCACCGCCAGCCCCGGCTGGATGCCGTGATCGGCCTTCAGCTTGGCGACATGCTCTTGCACCTGCGCGCGGACGGATGCCGCGAACACTTTGCCGTCGATCACTTTAGCGGTCATGTCGTGTCTCCCTTAACTCGCCGCCGCGAAGGCGTGACGATAGTGGTCCATTTGCATACGGGTCGCCAGAACGGCGTTTTTCATCAATGTGGCGACGGTCACAGGCCCAACGCCACCGGGAACGGGGGTGATCCAGCCCGCCACCTTGGCGCAGCTTTCAAAATCGGCGTCACCCACGGTTTTGCCATCGATGCGGTTGATGCCGATGTCGATCAGCGCCGAGCCGGGTTTCAGCATCTCGCCCGTCACGAGGCCAGGCTTGCCCACCGCCACGAACACCGCATCCGCCGCACGGCTATGCACCGCGACCTGGCGGGTCATGTGGTGACAGACGGTCACGGTCGCCCCCAGACCCATCATCAGAAACGCAATCGGTTTGCCGACGATTTCACTGTGGCCAATGACGCACACGTCGAGGCCCTCCAGCTTCAATGGCAGGGTTTTCAGAATTTCAACGGCAGCCACGGCGGTGCAAGGCCCAAGCGCAAGATCATTGTAAACGATATTGCCAATGCTCGCCGGGTGCATGCCTTCCACATCCTTCAGCGGATGCACGGCCTTTTGCAGCGCCTTCACCGGGATATGCGCAGGCAGCGGGCGCTGGATGATGATGCCGTTCACACGCGGATCGGCATTCAGACCCGCCAAAACGCCGGTCAATTGTTCCAGCGAGATGGTTTCGGGGTAGTTGCGCGCCTCAAACCCCACGCCCGCATCCTGCGCTTGCCGCTGCTGGTTGCGCACATAGAGTTCCGCCGCTGCCACATCGCCGACCGAGATCGACACCAGCTTCGGCGCCCAACCGGATTCAGCCAAGGCCCGCGCCTCGGCCAGAGTTTCGGCCCGCATCCGCGCCGCAATGGCTTTTCCGTCAATCAGCGTCGCCGTCATTCCGGCTTTCCTTACCCGTAACCGGACGCAGAGTGTGCGCCTCATATTTGTAGTAGTTGAGCACAAGCACCCAGACCCGACGCAAAATCCACATCGACACTGCGAACTGGGCACCACTACAGGCAATCAGCATACCCGGCCCCAAGTGATCCACGACCCAAACGGCGAGAAGCATCCAAGCGTAGAAATCCGCAGCAAGCAAACCGACCGAGAACACCAGAAGGCAAAGCATAACGACAAGTTCTGCTGGCCTACCGCCTGTCCTGCCGTGATGTGCGCCCAAATGGCTTACCCCTGCCCCAGAACCTTTTCCTCGCGCGCGATGGACCATTCGATGATCCGCCGCCAGAGGTCTTCTGCAAGGTTGGGGTCCAGACCTTGATCGGCCGCCCGAGCCCGCACTTTGGCGACCACATCCTCGACCCGGTCATTGATCCGGGCGGGCATGTTCTCGCCTTGCTTCAAGACAATGGCGCGGTCGATATATCCGGCCCGCGCCACCAGTTTTGCCACAATCTCGGCATCCAAAGCGTCGATCTGCACGCGCAGGTCTTGCATGGAATGGCAGTCAGCGGGGGCCTTCATCGCACTCTCCTTTGGGCTGGTCTCGAGTTAATTCCGATACCGTCCAAAGGCAAGGCGACGAATGGCCCCAGCCCGTTTCAATCAGCCTTAGAACAGACCTTCGACATTGCCGTCCGCATTCAAGCGGATGACTTCGGCCGACGGCACCTTCGGCAGACCCGGCATGGTCATGATCTCACCGCAGATCGCGACGATAAAGCCAGCGCCTGCCGACAGACGCACTTCGCGCACCGGAACGGTGTGGCCAGTGGGCGCACCGCGCACGGTCGGATCGGTGGTGAAGGAGTATTGGGTCTTGGCCACACAGATCGGCAGATTGCCGTAGCCAGCCGCTTCCCAAGCCTTCAGTTGATCGCGGATCGACTTGTCGGCGATCACGTCATCCGCATGATAGATGCGCTTGGCGATGGTTTGCAGCTTTTGGAACAGCGGCATTTCATCGGGATAGAGCGGTGCGAAGTTCGCAGCGCCCGATTCCGCCAGTTGCACAACCTTATGCGCCAGATCTTCGATGCCAGCCGAGCCATTGGCCCAATGCTTGCACAGGATCGCCTCTGCGCCCTGCTCGGCCACATAGGCTTTCACGGCTGCGATTTCGGCATCGGTGTCGCTGTAGAAGTGGTTGATCGCAACCACAACCGGCACGCCAAAGCCTTTGACGTTGCCGATGTGACGGCCCAAGTTCGGGCAGCCCTTTTTCACCGCTTCGACGTTTTCCGCACCCAGATCAGCCTTGGCCACGCCGCCGTTCATCTTCATTGCGCGCACCGTCGCCACGATCACCGCAGCCGAGGGCTTCAGACCAGCCTTGCGGCACTTGATGTCAAAGAATTTCTCGGCACCCAGGTCAGCGCCGAAACCGGCTTCGGTCACAACATACTCGCCCAGTTTCAGCGCGGTTTTCGTCGCGATCACCGAGTTGCAGCCGTGGGCGATGTTGGCGAACGGACCGCCATGCACGAAGGCCGGGTTGTTTTCCAGCGTTTGCACGATGTTCGGCTGCATTGCGTCCTTCAACAGAACGGTCATTGCGCCGTCAGCCTTGATGTCGCGGGCATAGATCGGGGTCTTGGCGCGGGTGTAGGCCACCACGATATCGCCTAGACGTTTTTGCAGGTCTTCCAGATCGTTCGACAGGCACAGGATCGCCATGACTTCCGAAGCCACGGTGATGTCAAAGCCGGTCTGACGCGGGAAGCCGTTCGACACGCCGCCGAGGTTGACCACGATGTCACGCAGCGCGCGGTCGTTCATGTCCATCACGCGACGCCACACGATGCGGCGGGCGTCGATTTCCAGCTCATTGCCCCAGTAGATGTGGTTGTCGATCATCGCCGACAGCAGGTTGTGCGCCGAGGTGATAGCGTGGAAGTCGCCGGTGAAATGCAGGTTCATTTCTTCCATCGGCACGACTTGGCTATAGCCGCCGCCCGCAGCGCCGCCCTTCATGCCGAAGTTCGGGCCAAGCGAGGCTTCGCGGATGCAAACCACAGCCTTTTTGCCGATGCGGTTCAGGCCATCGCCCAAACCCACGGTGGTGGTGGTCTTGCCTTCGCCTGCCGGGGTCGGGTTGATCGCGGTGACAAGGATCAGCTTGCCATCAGGCTTGCCTGCCAGAGATTTGATGAACTCTTGGCTGACCTTGGCCTTGTCATGGCCATAGGGCAGCAGATGCTCGGCCGGGATGCCCAGCTTTGCACCGATGTCCATGATCGGCTTTTTCTTGGCTTCGCGTGCAATCTCGATGTCGGTTTTGAAGGCCATTTTTATCTCCCAAGGGGCACGGACTGTCCCGTTGGCGACGTGATAGCGGAGAAAACGGCTTTCCAAACGCGCTTTTCCGACTTCTTCCCATGCAAAATCGCCAGCTTCCGTTTCCGATCGGAAAGTGCGGAGCATAAGCAGGAAAAATCCCAAGCTGAAATTTCCCTGCAATTTGCATGACAGTATTCGTCACCCGCCCCTGCCCGCGCGGCGCTTGACGGGTGGGCCAGATGCGGTCACTTTGTCGGTATTGGACGATGACGTTTTGAAATGCTGACCACTTGTTTTGATCAGGAGGATTCCGATGGCCGATGATTTCTATGATGTCGAGGCATTGACCGCAGGTGCCAATTCCACAGTCACCATAACCGACGATGGCACTGGCATTGATTGGCTCAGCCTGACCGGCATTCACCGCGATTATTCGACGTTCCGGCTGGAATGGCTGGTGTCCAGTGGCGTCTCACAGCAGGCGCGCGTGACGTATTTCAACCCCGACAACAGCAGCTATTCGCTGGTCGTAAATGGTTTGATCGAAAATGTCCGCGGCAGCATCGGCGCCGATTGGGTCAATGGCAACGAGGCCAACAATCTGATTTTCGGCGACCAAGCCCGCGGCGGCGCAGGCGGCAGTGATACCTTGGGCGGCCATACCGGCAACGACACCATCTACGGCGGTGCTGGAAATGACGAAATCAGCGGATCATATGATGACGATCAACTGTTCGGCGATGCAGGCAACGATCTGCTCTATGGCGGCGATGGCACCGACATCCTGCAAGGCGGCGCGGGCGCGGATTCGCTATACGGCGGCTCGAACGGATCGGACTGGGTTTCCTATTCACAGTCAAAAGCGGCTGTGCAGGTGGTTCTGATCGCGGGCAGCAACTCCACCGCCAGCTCCGGCGGTGATGCGGCAGGCGATCTGATCTATGGCATCAACAACGTGATTGGCAGCAATTTCAACGACACTTTGACGGATTCACCGTTAAGCAATGCCAATAATGCCAATGTCTTCCGAGGCCTGTCTGGCAATGACATTCTCAATCTGGGCGGCAACAACGACAGCGGCTATGGCGGTATTGGCAACGATTCACTTTATGGCGGCACGGGCAACGACACTTTGCGCGGCGAAGATGGCATTGATCGGCTGGAGGGTGGCGTTGGCAATGACAGTCTTTATGGCGGCAACGGCGCAGATCGGTTGATTGGCGGCAGTGGGTTGGATCGGCTTTATGGCGGCCTCGGGGCTGACCGGTTCGTGTTCGTCGAAGTGGCCGACAGCACGGCGCTGCCCAGTGCGCGCGATGTCATCTACGATTTCAACCGTGCCCAAGGTGACAAGATCGACCTTACGGCCATCGACACCAATCTGGCACTGGCCAATGATCAGCAGTTTTCCTGGCGCGGCACTGCGGGCTTTGACGGCACGCTTGGGGCGTTGCGGGCGGTGAACTCGGGGGCGAATACACTGGTGATGGCCGACATGAACGGTGACAGAATCACCGATTTCAGTTTCGTTGTCATCGGCGTGAACAACATGGTCTCGACCGACTTCATGCTTTAACCGCGCGCTTGCTCCAGATGCGCCCAAGCCGGCTGGTCGGGCACGAACAGCCGCACCTTGGCACCGATCCGCAGCGTGCCCTCAGCCTCGACCCAAGCGGTGATGCCGCGCAGGCCTTGGGCTGCGGGTTTGAACTTCTTGCCAAAGCCCGGATGCGAGGTCTCGATCGGGCGGGCGGGCAAGGTGCAGGGGCGGTTTTCCATATCGACCACCAAGGTCGCGCCGCCTTCGGCCTGCAAGCGGCTAGAGGGTGGCAGGTGGCTGAAATCGGGGATGCCTTCGATCACCAACGACGTGCCCAGCAGCGCAGGGTCCAGCCGTTCCAAGCCCATATTGGCGGCGATCTGCGTCAGATCTTCTGCCGACATCACCGCGAATTGCCGGGTGTTGCGGATCGGCAGGTTGCGCTTGTAAAGCGAGGCCACCCGGCTGCAAGCAGGGCGATTGATGCCGCCATGTGCCTCACCTTCCGGGCCATCAAAGCCTGCAAATATCTCGGTCAGCGGCGCGCTTTCAAGCGCCGCGTCGCGGTCGGCCACACGGCCAAGCCAAGTGATCGTGCCATAGAAGTCGGTGGGGATAATGGCTGCCATGTCAGACCTTTAGCGTGAAGAACACCCGCTTGAACGGGAACAAAGCCGCCCCATCGGGCAGCAGCGGATAAGCGGCGGCAAGGCCTGCCTCATAGGCGGCGGTGAAAGCGGCAAGCTCACCCGGCGACAGCTTCTCGGCAATCGGGCGCATCGCGGTGGCTTCGGTGAAGGCACGCACCGGATGCATTGCCGCCACGGATTCAAGCCGTTGAATATATTCAGTTTCCCAAGCCATGACTTCGCCCAAGCACGACAGCATGGCGAAATACGCCTCGGCCTTGGCGCAGGGCGAGATCGCGCCACTGAAATCAAACCGATCCGGGAACATCGAGGCTGCAATATCGCGCAAAAACCGATGCGAAGGCGCATTGAACTGCCGCGGCATCTGCACGGCCAGCACGCCACCTGGGGCCAGATACCCCGCCAGCCGTGGCATCAGCGCGGCATGATCCGGCAACCATTGCAGTGCTGCGTTGGAGAAAATCAGCGCAGGTGCCGCCGCTGGCCGCCAAGCCGCAATGTCCGCAGCCTCCAGCGCATCGTAAACACCAAGGCCGCGCGCCGTGGTCAGCATCGCCTGCGAGTTATCCACGCCGACCAAACTGCGCCCCTCAAACCGTGCTGCCAGCGCCGGGCCAACGGCGCCATCGCCACATCCCAGATCAACCACCGCACCTGCGGGCAACTCGCCCACCTGCGCCAACAAATCTAAGCCGGGGCGCAAACGCAAACCCCGAAACCTTGCGTAGGTTTCGGGGTTCCAATCAAAACCCAACAAAATAAGACTCATTCATCCAAATTATTCCAAATTTGTGCTGCTAAATGTGCAGCAATACATAGTCGTTTTCCATGATTAATTCTCTATCAGGTCAACATTAATTCTCCTATACTTAGCTTTGATAATTTCATTATAGGTGGGTAAATGGCACCCCACGAAAATGAAGTGGTACGGCAAAGTCATACGTCATGACGCACTGTAGCTGAGTTCGATAAGCGGCTTCGCTTTTTCCAGATCCTCGGCCTTTGATAGAATGACCTCAAGGTCGCCGGTCCCGAAGTGGCCAAGATTGGAGACGTCGCGGGTGTAGCCCGGCTCAAGCTGGACCGTCGACGGGTCAACTTTCAAGAACATCAGAATTTTGCCGGTCGTCGGGCGGAACTCCACGCAGGCGAAGTTCTTGATCCGCTTGAACGCGATGTAGAAGCGCAGCGTCGTCTCCTGCACATCGTCGCCCAGAGCCATCATGTAGGCGCGCAAGGCCTCAAAACGGTCCAACATCCCGGGATCAAGTTCCTGCAGGACGGTGCCGATTGTCTTGTACTTGTTTCCCCCACCTACCCCACCTTCGGCCGGGCTGGCTTTCGCGTCGATAAATACACCCTTGGTCGATGTCGCCGCGACAAGGTCGAGCATCAGAAGCTCGGGCCCGAAGCGCCGGTAGCGGATCAGTTCGATGTTCCGCTGCATCTGCTTCACAGCGTGGTCGTCATACCGGTTGAAGTCGCCCGCGATGCAAATCAGCCGCGGTGCGGACCAGTCGACACCGTCGGCGGCGGCCTTGCCGAGCGTCTCCATCACCAGCCACTGGAAATCCTTGCGGTGATCCATCAGCCAGTCGAGGTAGAAGAGCCCCTGGTTGATGACGTTCTCGTTGCTGGCCCGTTTGTACTCGAGGATCACCGGGCAGCCGTTCTCGTCCAGCCCCAGCGTGTCGATCCGGCCGCCATGGGTGGTTGTGTACTCGGTGGCTAGGAAGCGGACGCCTAGCAGCGCCTCGAGGTTCTTCTCGAATAGGACCTGAACGGACTTTTCTACAGTGTCAGTCGTTCCGGCCAGTTCGGTAACGGCGCCAGAAGCGATGCGAAACAGCTTGATGTCTGACATGGGCAGGCCTCATGAATATCTCGGTTTTGCCCCATAAGGCGCAACTTTCAAAGAAAACAGCAACTTCTCAACCTCGACAATTGCTCGATGAACCTCGTGCGCGGTCAGACTATTGACGCCACCATGAGAAAGAGGGTTCAAGAGCATACTAGTAAATTCTTCAATCGAGGCCAAAACGGCATCAAATTTTCCGCCGTTCTGCGTTGCACTATGCGCCTTTGCCGCAGCAAGCAATTCGCTAAACGGAGTTTTGTCGGGCTGCTGCCGATAGGTTGTTTGAAGCTTTTTGATCTCACAGAACTCACGCAATCCAAATTCCGCAGCTATGCGTGAATAGTTTGCCGCTGCATTCAAATGACCGTCACGTAGGAAGCCTTCTGCAGTCTTTATCGCATCGACAGCGGCACTTGAGCTGACAGAGAAGACTACTGGCGCACGGGTAGGATTGTCGTCTGAGTGTATTCGCATGTACTTCCAAAAGCGATCCGCGTTGTGTTGCCTTTGGTAAGTGCGCGCCATTTCAAACCAAGTTCGGTCATGCGTAAGAAGAATGATTTGCCAGTCTTGGAAGTGGTCTGCCAACACATCGATGACTGGCAGGCGGTTTGATTGATCCAGCCCGATCAGCACATCATCAAGCACAATCAGGCGCGGTGTGTCAGCTTGCAGCGTAGCAGCGCAAACTTTGCGCCCGGCCAGATAGATGGCCAGCGCAAGTGCGGACAACCGTGCCTCATTCAAGAACAGTTGGGGTCGGTCGACAGGTTGATTTCGAAAGTTCATCGTGATGCCAATCTCGCGGGTTTGAATTCGATCCAGCGGCGGAACCGTCACGTCATCCTTGTAGGTGATGCCCGGAACGTCGAGGACGATGCCGTCAAGGTCTTTCCATCCAAGTGCTTTCAAGAGCGGATCGATCTTCGGCTGCACTGCCGCTACCGCATCACGCAGACCCTGATTGATCGAAGGCAGAAGCGCCAGAACCTTGGGTTTCTCGGTCTTGCTGAGCCGTTTGCGATCACGCGATCCGACATCAGCCAGTTCCAGCAACTCTGACCAAAGGTCGAAAATCTTGCGCTGCTTTCCATCATGCAGCGCCTCAAAGTCCCGCAGCAGGAGATTGATGCAGACGTCGAACAGGTTCACCGGGCCGTCGCCATGCCGATAGTTTGTATCAAGAAGTGACCGATAATCCAGAATGGCCTTACGGTAAGCCGCGTTCTTGACCCGATCATCTGCGGTGGGCGTGATATCGACCGGGTGCCTGATTGTCGTCCAGTCGGCAGCGGGTTTTCCGTCATCAAACTCGACGCCGATTCTCACTCCAGTCTCTGGCAGACCTGAGAAGACGTTTTTCAGTCCCAGCAATCGTTCTTTACGAGCTTGCGGATTCCGTCGGGCGACCGAAAAAAACTCGTCCAAGGCATAGAAAACTGACGACTTTCCGGCCCCGTTTTCGCCGTAGATCAATAGGTTCTTGCCATCCAATTGGAAAGTGACTGGCTCGGGTCCGGCGAATGCGCGAAAGTCGCATAGGGTGAAGGATTTGATCCTCGGGGGTTTGATAGCCGGTGCGGCTGGGGCGGCGGCTGGCGCAGCTGCTTGGGCTGCAGCGGCGGGGGCTTGGGCGGCGGGGGCTGGTGCTGCATCGGTCATTCGCGGCCCTCGATGATGCGGACGACGTCGAGCGTGGCAACATCGGACAGCATGGTTCGCAGCCGCGCGCCGGGGATCAGGTGGGTGGCGGCAAAGCTTTCTGCGGCTTTCAGAAGTTCGGGGCCTTCCAGGCCGGAAAGGCGGCCAAGACCCGCGCGCTCTGCTTCCTCGAACAGGGTCAAGCCCCGCGTGTGCAGGTCGTCCTTGAAGAAGAGCTCGTAGACGAAGCCGTTGAGGAGTTGTTCGAAACGTCCGTCAGACTTAACCAGCTGAATGCCAACACCGATATCCATGAGCGATCGCATCGAAACGCTGGCATCGCTAGGTATGGGTATTTGCTTCATGTAGTCACTAAAGGAGCGCAGGTAGCCTCCGCGAATACGGTTCGAAATCTGAGAATAGAACCATTCCGACAGCGTCGAGTTCAGAAAAGCTATGAGCCATCGTTCATGTGTTGGAATGAAGTAGCCCGTATTTGCTGTGTAGAATCCATCCAGGTCCCAGGCAAAGCTCTGATGCTCAAATATGTCTGGATAGAGAATCTTCGGCCCATCGAAGTCTTCCCAGTACGCACACGACCGTAGCTCCCAGAAATACTTCCCCTGATCGTATCGACTGACGAGTTCTTTTCGGTATCCACTCATGAATGAGTGAATGGCAGGAAACTCTAGCGCAAAAACCTTCTCAGCCTCTGTATCGGCCAACCCAGTCCATGAGTGCCTTTGGTTTTCAGAGGACTCAATACGTATGAGCCACAAATCCTTTGGCTCAACCCGCCATCTCTTGATATCTCTGCCTCGGAGGAAGGGCTTGATAAGCTCAGCGGAGCTAGCGTGTTCGCCAATCAATCGATCCTTGGTCGCTCCATCAATCACGAAAGCTTCGTTAAATCCTGTCAGAACGCCCCTGTAGAACTTCCCCTCGACGTACTGGCCCAACGGCATCCCCGCGGCCCGAATACGATCCAGCAACCCTCGCTTCGCCTGCGGCTCCAGCTGCCACCCATCCGCTGCCAAGGTTTTTTGCGGCATGTCGAAGCCGATCTCTTCGACCATCGCGGGGAAGTTCGGGATCTCTTCGCGCCCTAGTTCCTGCGGCCAGTTCATGACCCGCAGGGTGTCGCTGGTACTCGGGGCTGGCACAGGCGCCGCCCGCCGCGTCGCGACCAAGATTGTGGGATAGGCCACAGCATCGAACACCTCGGCATCACCGAAATCGACAACCCGCCGGAGTTCCGCGTTCCGGTTAAGCCAGCCCCGAAGGTTCTGACCATACTTGGCGCGGTACCATTTGTTCGAGGTGATGTAAGCGAATGCCCCGCCAGGCGACAAAAGCTCGATCCCGCGCTGAATGAAGTAGATGAACAGGTCAGCCGTTCCGGCATAAGCCCCAGTCGGGTTGCCCTGCCGATCCTTGCCGCCATAGTGCTTTTCCAGGGCGGGCTTCTGATCCTTGATCGCCTCTTGCCTTACATAGGGCGGGTTACCGATCACAAGGTCAAAAGCACCTGCGCGATAGTCGCCGGTAAAGCTGTTCGACGGTGGGGCAAGCTGGAACATCCACTCCGGATCAAAGAACCCGGCGCTGCTGTTCTGATCGAACGGGTCCCAGGTGGCCATCTGTTTGGCGTCCTGTGCTGGCAGCCCGCGCTCAGCCTTTAGCAGTTCAGCCAGTTCATCTCGAAGCCGGGCGATATCTTCGCGGCGCGCCCGTTTGGTCTTTGCCGTGCGTGCCGAGAAGTAGCGCGCATTCATACTGCGAAGTTCGGCCTCTTTCTGTTCGATCGCCTTGTTCCGAAAGAGGTCGTCAATCCGCGGCCGTTCGATCGGGATCAAGCTGTTCGCTGCGACGAGCTTTGTCTCCAGGTTCGGCAGTGCTGTGATGTTAGCATTGTCTTCGGTGCGGTCGATCTTCTGGCTGACCACCAGAGAGATAAAGAAGCGCAGCTTGGCGATCTGCACAGCGATGGGCTGGATATCGACACCAAAGATGCACTTGTCGATCAGATACAGCTTCCGGGCGTAGTCTGGCTTGTTTGCGTTCGAGAAATCTCGGTCAAGCTTGGCGAGGGCAGCCTCGGCCTCTTCCACCTCGATCTCTCGACGGGAAGGATCTGGGGTTTGCAGGGCGGCAGCGAGGCGCAGCTCCAAGGGCTTGCGGTTCTGCGCCTTCCACCGGGCATTGTCCGGATCGAGCCGATGCAGGACGTGGATCAGCTTTTGAAGCAGCCCCATCGGGAAGGCGCCAGAACCACAAGCCGGATCAAGCGCCTTCAGGTTGTCGATGGCGGAAATCAGGAGGTCCGTCTCAGACGACGAGAAAGGATTGCCGTCCTTGATCGCCAGGTTGAGCAGATTGACGAGGCGTGGTCTGTGGCTATCTGCGCCAGAGGTGTCGCGCTTCTCAGCTTGAGTTGTGCTGCTAAGGTCAAATTCTCCAGGCATCGCCATACCCAGCGCCTGCTGCCGAGGCCTACTAGAGGAGGCAACGGTCGGCTGAACGGCAAGTTTTTGCTCGAAATAGGCGATCAACGCTTCGTCGACCATATAGTCGACGACCTCGCGCGGGGTGTAAAACGAGCCGGACTTCTTTCGTGCCGTGGTGCGCGTATCAGCGTTATAGCTTGCAAGAAGGTTCTCGAACACCTTGCCAAGGAGTTCAGGATCAAGTGCCACTTCCTCTTCAACAGGTGTGTTTTCTTCAACCGTGAACTTGTAGCGCGAAAACAACTCGATCAAGCCGTCGACCTTCTCGGCCGACCGCGACTTCGCGTCGTACTCTTCACTTAGGTCGACCTCTTCGCGAGAGGCGAAGAACAGCTTGTTGGGCACACGCAAAGCATTGTCTGCACGCTCCGAGAAACCATCAATCCGAAGGACGTCCTTCTTGCCCTCTCGGGTGATGCGCTTCTTCAGGTCAGGGTTGCGCTCAATGTCACGTTCCGAAACGTCGCGGTCGAGGCATTCGAAGAGCCCCCCGTTAAGAAAGGGGACCTGCTTAAACAGCTCGAGAGCTTTGTCCGGGTCGCGAAACGCGTCGCGGAACCGATAGACGGTGTGGATCAGATACTGACCGTCGAGCCCCCCATCTTTGCCCTTCGTCCTCCACTTTCGATCGTCACTCATTTCCGTGTTCAGCGTGGCGAAAAACAGGTTCTGAAGCACAGCCATGTAATAGGTGCTGGCGTCCCGTTTTTCGGTGGGATCATCCACCATCAAGGCTCGAAGCGACGGCACATCGAACAGTTCGTTGGGCACGAGGCCCTTCTCCTTGATAAACCAGACGAAGATCAGCCTTGTTAGGAGTCGAATTACGGATATCTGGTTCTGAGCGTCGAAAGCCTCACGCCTTGCCTTCTCCGTTGTTTCGTTGTCACGCGCCCTTGTTGCAGCGGGAAACTCAACATTCTTCGTGGCCCAGAAGAACCAGTTGGCAAGTTCGCGGTAGAAGCGCTCGTTCAGGGCTTGGGCAGAAAGAGCCTCAATCCATCCATCGTACAGCTCACGAAAGTTCGTAGGGACTCCCTTGGAGCGAACTTTGACGTTGGCCAGAGCAATGCTGCCCAGAATGTCCAAATGCGCGCGATGGGGGGCATCGAGCCGAATATCCTTGACGATCGAAATTCGCTTTTCAATGACGTCGCGAGATAGGTCACGTCTGTTCTGTCGCCGATCGATCACCGCCAATGACACAAAGCTACCATGAAGAAAGATGATGACCGCAGGCATTGGGAAAACCCGATTTACCTCGCGGCTTATTCCGGCTAGCGCCGTCCTGCTCCAGTCCTCGCCATCCAACTCGATGGCCAAGAAGACAAAAGACTCGATGATTGACGCTCGGTAGTCTTGCGCTCCGCCAAACAGATCGCGGGTGCCCTGAGAAAGCGCCGGGATCTCATCATTCGTAAGCTGAAAAAGAAAGTCGACGCGCTTCCAGTAGTTGGTCTGGGCGTCTCGTCTTGCTGCTAGTCTATTGTCCCGATCAACAAGATCGAGAAACGCCCGGGGCGTGCCATCAAGGTTAACTGTCTTCTGACTAGAATAACCTAATGCGCCTAATAAAGCGATAACGGACCGCTTCAAGGAACTAGGTTCAGTCTCTTGTAATGCAGCCTGAACTGCGGCTCGAACATCACTCATCGAGAGCCCTCGAAGGATCGACGATTACAAGCCAAGAGACGAGATCGAAATCGAGCGACGTCTTCGGCAAGCTGGTGGAATCGACAAGCTTGCCGCCACGTCCCATAAAGAGGTTACCCAAGTTCTTCTTCTCCGACTGGGCAGCTATCGCCCTTATTGCTGCATCAAGAAGGTCACTGTAACGCCTCATGTCTCGCCCGTCACTGGTGTCCACGTCGAAAAGCTTGCACAACTCCAAGTAGGGCTGATCCTTGCCCTGACACAACGCGCGGAAGATCTCAAGAATCTGCTTGGGCGAAGTGAAGTTATAGCGAACCTCACCGCTATCGCGAACATAAACGAGGAAGTATGGCTGGAGCGCGTTCACGCTCTCTGACCCAAGATCATCATTTCTCTGTCGAAGGCAGTAGATAGTCCCTGGCTGGATAACTCCGGAAGCTACACTGGCGGGGACCACTCCATACAAGCCAAACGGCGCGCTCTCAAGCTTGACACGATTTTCTTCAATGAAGCTGAGTAGCTCAGCCCTAAAGTCGTCTAAGGTGAATTCATTCAGAGCAACGGTCTCATTGAAGTCTTCAAGATCAAGAACTTCATCCTTCAATCGAAGCAGCTGCTTGTCCCTGTACCGAAGATCACTCTGGACGAGCTCCTCAATATCCTTTGTATTCAGAATATTATCTTCATTTGTTGCCGCAATATCGACAAGCGCCATTCGCGCTTCCACTCTGTTCTTGAGGTTAATGTACTTATTGAGGTCAGGTGTAGGCCAGAAATTCACCAGCTGAATATGGGCGTTCTGGCTTCCAATTCGGTCAACACGACCAAACCTCTGAATGATGCGTACAGGATTCCAATGAATATCGTAGTTGATAAGGTAGTCGCAATCTTGCAGGTTCTGACCTTCCGAAATGCAATCAGTAGCGATCAGGATATCGATCTCCCCGTTCTGTGGCATAGATTTTATCTTATCGCGCTTCTTCGAGCGCGGCGAAAAATTTGTCAAAATGTTTGCGAAATCTGGCTTACCAAAGGTTGACCGATTCGGACGCGCGCCGCCAGAAACAAGCGCGATGTGAACCCCTAGAGTTTCTTTAGCCCAATCAACGAGTGCCTCAAAGAGATAATCTGCAGTATCCGCAAAAGCGCAGAAGACAAGGACCTTGCGATTCCTTTCTCCTTGGTTAGTTGTTGTCGGATTGAGGACCTTTGCCTCGATGAGCTTACGTAGTTCAGCGAGCTTTGCGTCTCTAGTGCGATCGACAGCCTGCGCTGCCTCACACAACAGAGAAAGCTGCTGCTTGTCAGTGGCGAGGTCTCTCAACCAACCGTCGACATCCAAGTGAGCCATCTCAAACTTGAGCTTTGAGCCTACCTGGAAGGCCTCCGTCAGCTCTTCATCATCTTCGTCCACTTCAGAAAAGAGGTCACCTTGAAGAGAAGACCCCATAGCATCGGCATGAACTTTGTACGACCTTAGACGCTCTTCGAGCGCCTCAATCTTTGCAACTGTTCGCTCCATAGTGATCGCAAATGCATGAATGGAGCTTTCCAGTCTCTTCAGAAAGTTCACCTTGATCATGCCAATCAGGAACTTCTCCCTATTCTCCTGCGAAAAATTGGCAATCTTTCGCTCAGCGTAGTTCTGCTTAAAACCATCAAGAACATAAGCTGAGGGATTGAAGAGGGAAAGTTGATACTTGCCAATCTCATCATTCAGTCGGTCATATGAGAGAAACCGCCCTCGAAGGTCGATCTCCGAGTAAACGGAAATGGGCTTTCTTCGCTTTGGGAATTGGCCTATCTGCTGAAGCGATGATCGATAGTACTTCTTTATGTGGTTCCGCGATCGTGCGATTGTGAGCTCATCAAGGAGGGTGAAGAACGATGCAGACAGGCGGTCCATCAGGTCACGAGCATCTCGCTCACCGCTGCGGCGGGCCCACTCCATAAAGGTCTTCTGTGCAGTTGCTAGGGTATCCTTGATACTACCAATGGCCAGATTGCTGGAGAACGCGGTATCGCGCCCCTCAGTTACGAAGTATATTTGGTTCCTCAGATCACTCAGATCGTTGTTGACCGGCGTTGCAGAAAGCAGCAGTACTTTTGTCTTGACGCCCTTCCTGATGACGTCATCCATAAGTCGTTCGTACCTACTCTTCTTTATTATATTGCCGTCTTCGTCCTTTTTTCCCTTGGTATTGTTTCGGAAGTTGTGAGATTCATCGATGACAACTAGATCGAAATTGCTCCAATTAATCGAGCCCAGATCGACTCCATCAACTCGACCTGATTCCCGCGAAAGATCAGTGTGCGAAAGAACAGTGTAGCTAAACCGATCCTTCAGAAAAGGATTAAGATCGCTGTTGTTCTGCGCAAGATAAACCGTCCAGTTGTCTCTGAGCTTCTTTGGACACAGAACTAATACTCTATGATTTCGAAGCTCAAAGTACTTGATCACCGCCAAGGCAGAGTACGTCTTGCCTAAACCTACGCTATCTGCCAAAATGCAACCATTGTGCGCATTTATTTTATGGATCGCACCTTTGACTCCATCTTTCTGAAAGTCGAACAGCGCCTTCCATATATCTGTATCAGTAATCGCCGTCTGCTCGAAGAGCGCCTTATCGGCTTCCTGCCCAGAAATGAAACGCTCAAAAACATGAAATAGGGTTTTAAAGTATATGAACTCTGGATCATGGTTTACGTAGAGCTGCTCCAAATACTGAAGAACATCATCTTTGACGTCGGAAACAAGACCAGTCTCATTCCAGAGTTCATCGAACCAGCTTCTAAGATCAGCGCGATCACGATCGCTGTCCACTATTAGATTTAGTTCAATATTCGCTCCCCCGGACAGCCCAAGGCCCCTACGAGTGAAGTTCGAGCTCCCGATGATAGCATGCTCTCTTCGACCATCATCAATGTGATACATTTTGCCATGCACAAATCTAGTATCGGTGACGGAGCGAATTTCAACCTTCTTCTTCACCCATTCAGCACAATCAAAGGCAACTTTCCTTTGCTGAAGTCTATTCGTGAGCTCGAGTCCATCTTCAACAATTGCAAAACTCTTTCGATCAGTCTTTTCGGGGTCAAGTGAAGCAATAAAACTTGGCTCTCCAAAAAGGAACCGTAGCCGCTCTATTCCATCCAGTTTGTCACGGAGCGCTGCGTAGGCGTGAATAGTGAAGTAGGCTGAAACAACAGACAGATCTGACCCTTCAGATATGCGGGATCTCAAGAAATCAGCAACTGATCCTCTTGAATGATTATCTCGAAGTCCGTGCAAGGAAGGGTGGTTTTCTGTCTTCATTCTGTTGGCTTCGATCTTTCAGAGGGTTCTCGTTGCTTGTAAGGCGGGGGTTCGGCTTCGTCTGGGGCTAAGTGACTGTTGCCACAACCCTACTTGGATCACCATCGAGTTCAAGGATTTGCTGGCAGCACGAGTACGATACATGCTGTAGAGGGTTGAATTCCTGAGGTAATCCCCCCATTTTTAGCGGGGTGCATTCGTAGAACTTACGCGGCCATTTTTAGTTTCTGGGCGGGAGTGATGCCGCCAATGCCCATGTTGGGGCGGTCGTTGTTGTAAGTCCATAACCATTGTGTGGCGTGATCTTGGGCCTCCTCGATGGTTTCGATGATGTATTGGTCGAGCCATTCGTGCCTGACGGTTCGGTTGTAGCGTTCGATATAAGCGTTCTGCTGCGGCTGACCGGGTTGCCGCGGGCAAGACCGATGCGCTCAGCCGATGGATCAATGCGCTGCGCGAGCGGCGCGGCGTCAACCGCACAATCGTCGCCGTGGCAAACAAAAACGCCCGGATCATCTGGGCGATGCTGCGAAAAGGCGTGGAATTCCAGCTCGCAGCCTGAGGCTGGGATAAGGATTGCAAGGAGATCAAGAAATGTGTGTATCGACCCAGCGGAATCTGCACAGGTTAAGCTGCTAATCGGGCAGGTGGAATTCGGTGAGATTGACGAGGCCGATGGCACCGCCGACGAGGCACCCCAGGAATGACCGCGCCTGTTGTGCAAACCCATTCGGGGATCTGGGTGGTCCGTGACGACCTGAACCCTGGCGGCACCAAAGCCCGGTTCATCGGCAGGGTGTTCGATGGCGGGCAGGAAGCCGTATATGCCAGCCCGCCCGAGGGCGGCGCCCAAACCGCCCTGGCGCATGTCGCCCGGGCGCTGGGCAAGAAGGCGACGATCTTTGTGGCGCAACGCGCCAAACCTCACGCCCGAACTTTGGAAGCCGCCCGCCTCGGCGCCAAGGTTGTGCCCGTCTCGCCTGGATATCTCGCTGTCGTGCAAAGCCGGGCCCGAGAATATTGCCGCAACGGTGGGGCATCGCTGATCCCGTTCGGGGCAAACATCCCTGGCGGCATCGAAGCAATCGCCGCTGCCGCCCGAGAGACCGGCCTTGAACCGGACGAGGTTTGGTGCGCGGCAGGCTCGGGCGTGTTGGCGCGCGGGCTGGCTCTGGCCTAGCCGAAAGCGCGGCGCCACGTCGTGCAAGTCGGGCGGGAACTTGCGCCAAAGGATGTCGCTGGCGCCCGCATCCATATCTATCCTCGGGCCTTCGGACAGGTGGCCATCATGGGCGCGCCTTTCCCGGCGGACCCGCATTATGACGCGAAGGCTTGGGAGTTATGCGTTGCGATGCATGGTCCGGGAAAGGTATTGTTCTGGAACGTAGCACCGCTTCCTCGCCAATGAGTGCGCTTATTCATTGGCTTTTGTTGTGGCCACCTCGTTGAAAAGGGCCTTGATCCGATGACGAACAGACTCCCGCCTAGGTCCGTAAAGGAGAACCAACACTTTGTGCCACGTTCATGGCTTAGCCGTTTTGCTGGTCAGGATGGGCGTGTCTTGGCGATCAAAGACGGCAAAGACGTTACCCAAATCGCGGTCGCTGACATCATGAGCGGTGACTGGATATACACGGTTTTCGATGAATGGTGGAGACCGAGCGACGAACTCGAGGATGCGCTATCAATAGAAGAAAGCCGCGCCGCGAAACTTTTTGAGTCGCTGCATACTTCGCCCGTTCAGCCAAATGACAAAGGATGGATCGACCTCTGCCATTTCCTAGCCCTAACAGTGTGCCGTCATCCTGACACAATGCAAACTGGTCACACAAGGTCAAAGGAGCTGGCTTGGCACTTAGCTGATGTGCGGGCATTTAACGATGCAGCTGCCTTCTTCGGCGAAACAAAGCAAAAGTTTGGTGTTGATTTGAGCACTGCTGAATATCAAAGACTTCTGTTAGCTGATCCATCAAATCTCATTGCCGAAGCCGAAGAAGTTGAACACCTCACACCGCAAGACCCTAAGTTGCCGGAGCAAATTTCCTTGTCGGCTGTAAACAACGTGGCCACACAAATCTCCGTCCTAAATCTATTCCTTTTGGACGCGCCAAAAGGGGCCAACTACGTCCTATCCGACCGCCCAATGCCCCTCCACGACCTCGCATTTGGGTTTACTGTGCCGTTGTCAAAAAACTTGGCACTATTGGCCATGCCGGGGGACGGACGGGAAGTAATTTACGGCAGACGGGAAGCGACGCCGGAAATGGTTGCATTGGTCAATACCGAACAAGCTGACCGCATGAAATCTGTAATCATTGGGCCCGACCGCGCTGTCTTGGAATCATTATTCTAGAATACTAGAGTTATGCTGATCAATAAGCCAAGTCATTCTATCCTTCACGATCAATGCAGCATCTGCACCAACCCAAGACGCTCAAATGCCACCTTCATCGCTGGATCAAAGCCCGGATCGATCCGCGCCGGTCCATAGCCATGCGCCCGGTTCCAAGCGTCCACCTCCCGCAGTTCGGCGGCGAACTCCTCGGGCGACGCGGCCTCCTTCAAGGTCGTGTCGCCCTCGCAATAGGTGAAAATCATCAACCGGGTCGGGTTGGCCCAAGTCCCGAAATAGGAAGCATCCTGCGCCGTATCGACCTGCGCCCAGCCCGTCTCGTAGCTGCAAAGCCCGAAATCGTAGATGTAGCGATCGCCGGGGCAGAATTCGTGGGTGATCTTCATGCCGCCACCTGCACGCGGGCGGTGATGGCGATCACGCAAAGGTCGCGGTAGCGCGCCATGGCTTTCGGGCTGGACGAGACCGGGTTGATCTCGAAAGCCTGCAAACCGGCGATGTCGCCCGCTTCGGCCAAAGCCACGATCTGCGCCAGCTTAGTGCGGAACCGGGCGTGGGTAGGCTTGGAGAAATCTGGCGGCTGCGGCAATGCACCAGTTTGGACCTGATCGAGGATGGCTTGGCGCTTGCCGATCACCGGTGCGATCGCTGCCGCCGGTTCTTCGACGATCGCCGAGGCTGTGTCGGTGGCTGAACTGGCCGCCGCGGGTGGCGGCGAACATGGCGGCTGAGTTGGGCGTCGATGCCCATCGGATGGAGCAGGTTTTGGACATGTATCTGCGCGCCCATCTGACGGATATGGCGGAGGTCAAGATTGAGCTCCGTTGAGACTTTCGATGGGTCCGAAGAGGTTCGGCGCGCTTGGATGGCCGGTCTTGCCCCCGATCCGTCGCTGACCGTTTCGCAATGGGCCGATCGGCACCGCGTCTTGTCGTCGCGAGCGGCGTCGGAGGCAGGGCCCTACCGCACGGCGCGGACGCCTTACATGAAAGCCGTGATGGACGCCCTGTCGCCCCGTAACCCGGCGCAGCGCGTGGTATTTATGAAGGCGGCGCAGGTGGGTGCGACCGAGGCCGGAAACAACTGGATCGGGTTCTGCATGCACCGGGCGCCGGGTCCGTTTCTGGCGGTGCAGCCCACCGTCGATCTGGCGAAACGCCTGTCGCAACAGCGGATCGACCCGCTGATTGAGGAAAGTCCGGATTTGCGGGCCCTGGTCTTGCCGTCGCGGTCAACCACCGCCCCGGTGGGACGCCCGGTGCCGCGAGCCTATGGGTGCCACAGTCCAAACCGATCCGGTTCACCGAACTCGGTTGCCCGGCGATCGATCGCGGCACGAACCAACCAAATGTGTTCTACGACCCGAAGTCATCGGAAAGCTTCGTGCCCTATTTCTCGCGCGGCTACAGGGATGATGCGATCCAGCGGGCCTATATCGAGGCCTCGCTGACCTTCTGGGGCGATGCGGCCAACAACCCGACGTCCTCGGTCTATGGCCAGCCGATGGTGTCGGTCAATGAATGCGCGGTCTGGACCTGGGATGCCCGGCCCTATCCGTTCTTTCCAGAGCTTACCGACGTCTGGGCGGATTCGGCGAACTGGACGCTGGGCCATTGGTTGACCGGCCGTCTCGGCGCGGTGTCGCTGTCGGCACTGGTCAGGACTTTGTGCCTGCGAGCGGGCTTTCCGGCCAACCGGATCGACGTCTCGGGGCTGCATGGCGCCGTCGAAGGCTATGTAATTGCGGCCCTGGAATCGCCGCGTAATTCTATTGCGGTTCTGGCGCGGCATTTCGGCTTCGATGCGGTGGAATCCGACGGCAACATCCGCTTCGTCGCGCGCGGTCGGGCGGCGGTCGTGTCCCTGACGCCAGACCAGCTGGTGGCCGGAACCGATGCCAAGGCCGAGCCGTTCGAGATGACCAGGTCGCAGACCACCGATCTGCCGCAGGCCCTGAAATGGGCGGTGGTACGATCAGACGAGGATTACGATTCCGTGGGCGTCGAGGCGCGGCGGATCACTGCGGATTCGGCACGCACCGCATCAGAAAGCTTCCCGCTGGCCGTCCCTCCGGAGGAAGCCGAGCGGCGCTGCCGCCGCGCGCTGTTTGAGGCTTGGGTCGGGATCGAGGCCTTTGCCGCCATGCTGCCGCCATCCCTGCTGCGGCTGGAAGCCGAGCATCGGCGCGGTGCTGGTATTCGAACGCGGTTTCGGCGGCCATGTCGGCTTCGCAATCGGCCAGGACGACACGAATTTCTTCGTGCTGGGCGGCAACCAATCCAATGCAGTCACGGTCGCTCGGGTCGCCAAATCCCGCCTGCTCGGCGCGCGCTGGCCCCTCACCTATCCCCCTCGCCTGCAACGCCTGCCGACTATGAAGCCGGGCGAATTCCTGACCACCACCAATGAAATCTGAAGAGGTGTCTACCATGCTGAAACCCGCAATTCTGGCACTCATCCGCCAAGTTCTGACCGTCGCTGGCACTGCGCTGGTCGCAAGGGGGCTTGTCCAAGCCACCGATGTCGAACCGGTGATCGGAGCGCTGCTGACCATCGGTTCGGTGGTCTGGTCAGTCGCTGACAAGCGAGGGCGCTGAGCACTGGGCCCATCCCGAGCCTATCTATTTGGGTGGATGCAGTGCTGGTAGCTTCCACCCAAATGAAGACAATGGGTTCTCCACTAACAAAGTCTTGAAACAAATCAAGCGCGTGCGCGCTGAGCGATCGCTAGCCGTTGGCGCACTTGGTCATAGATTTCGATCACCCCAGGCATGGACAGGGTAACGGCCAGCCCAAATGGAACCGGTTCGTCGATGGGCGTTCCCTGATCAGGATCACGCTGCACTGACAACACGATATTCATATCAGCACCAACTACCGGCGCCTTGTCACCGGTCCATATCCTCGAGAACAGCGTGCCCCGATTGGTTTGGTTCTGGTCTGGCTGGTTTCCGCTTGCCTTGACCCGCAGTGCAGCAACATCATTTGGCTCGATCAGTTTTAGCCTAACGGATCTGTAGCTTTTCCGACCAGGTGACGTCGGCGTAAACCAAGCCAAGGTCGCCGCAAGTGCGTGTGGTCTCGCCAGCCCCGCCATAGCAATTGGAATGGGCACAGCCACGTTGGCTATTTTGTCAGCGTGAAGCAAGCCAGTTGCCCAGAATGTCGCCCTGTCTCCGGCACACGCAACTGCGTCTGAGGCGTCAACAATGCCAAATCCAAGAAACCGACGGATGTTATCCTTTTGTCGCACATGTTGTCGGCCATCTGCTGGACCAATCGTTGTGCGGATCAAGGATGCAGCCGCATCAGGCCACTTAGCCGGGTGCGCCAGCAGCGCCTTCAGCAGAACTGCACGTTGAAGGTGCGGCAGCATTCGGAACAGTTCGCCATACTCCAATTCGAGCGCGTCATGGATCTGATGGGCCGTTCGGGATGCTAGAGCGGCAGCTGCGCTTGTGCCGTTCGTGTATCCAGTTCTATTTTCCATTCCACCGGACGGTGGCGCTGCAACAAGCAGACCAGCCGAACGGGAAGGACCGACCGGAGAGACCACGACATGGACATGGTTATTCACGAAGCGAAGGTGTTCTCGTGCGCCCGGCATCAATAGGTCAGGTTTGACTGACTGTGCGAAACCGGGGCCGAGGGCGCTCGAAGGATTCACCATCAGCTGACCAGAATAGGGATCGACGTTTACTCGCGCACCCACTCGATCGGCGGCGGTTACGGCGTCCGTGTTGCAGGCACCGATCGTCAGGCCGTTGACGGTTTCAGCCGGAGAGAACAGGCGCCGATCAGCTAAGATTGCACCCAAGGCTCTAACCGTTTCCGTAGCCCGGACATCAGCGGTTGCGTCCTCCAGTTGAATCCGTCCGGCGAAGGCTTGAATTCCAAAATGTTCGACGCAATTCCCTGCACTTACGACGAATAGGATTCCGTATCGATAGGCTAGGCGATCAAGTAGTCGAGCCCATGCGGAAAGTTGGCCCGAAAACCGCCGCCGCGGATTCCCCAAGGAAATGTTGACAATCACTACTCCTGGAGCGGTCGGCTGTTGGCCATCGCGCATTGCAAAAATCGCACGATAGATCACGTCAACAATTAGGAGGTCCGCCGGAAATCTGTCTTGCTGCCCCAAAACAGGGACAACATGGATTCTACGGGGTAGAGGTGGTTCACGCCGATTTCTGTCGCCATGAACAATAAGGGAAGCCATCGCTGTGCCATGCACCCGCTCAGAAACCAGTGCATCGGGCTCCAAACCAAATTGGTCATCCACAACCAAATGGTCGCCAAAGAGCCGATGTGCGGCAACAGGCACACCATCTAGCAAAGCGAGTACGGGATCACCCAACGCGGGAGCAACAGGCTGCACATCGGATTCTGCCGTATCCCCAAGCTCAATCGAGCTTGCAATGCTTTGCGGCCGAATATGCATCACGGGCTCTAGAGCTGCTATCCCGTCAGCAGCGCGATCGATGATCGAACGCACCGATCGCACGGGCAAATCAACCAGAACTGCGTGATAGGCGATATCGATAATCCTTGAGGTGGAAATTGTACGTCCGCCTTGCGCCTGAACGGCGGCTCGCAGATCAGCTTCGCGCGCTTTGGCTACGTCGCCATTGGAACGAAATACTATTTCAATTTCCAGCCGGACAGGGTCATCGTCTGCAAGCCCTGCGATGATTTCGCTTAGGACTTCCGAGTCCATTGCTTGCACGCGATCGCGTGGCCCCCAGGACCGAAGATCGCGCAACAGGGAGAACACATCTCGCCACGGTGTTTCTCCACGCACTAATTCACCGCGAAGCCATCGGCGCCAAAGGGATTCCAGATCACGCAGCGCTCTCATATCTGGGACCATCAGATACGCGACCGGAGCCTTATCTTCGCCATCCGCCGCCAATTCCTCCTCGTCAATCAGTTCGAGGCCAGGCACGTTCCGAATGGCTTTGGCAAAATTTCCAATCGAGCCACGAACTTCAAAAACTAGAAGCCGCTCCGGTGCAAGAGCGGCAGGGTCTGCCGTCAACTCGAGCCCTGTCGGGTCTCGATTTAGAACCTCAGCCAGCCTATTGAATTTTGGAGAGAACTGCCCTGTTTGACGCGCCTGCGGAAATCCATCAGGTTTCGGTACGATCTGCTGTCTTCCGAGGGGTCTTGCCACCTCGGCTTGGGGCATCAACCGCAGCAGTGGCTTGTTCGGATCGCTCGGCATTCAGTGCCTCAGGCCTGACTCGAGACGACCAAAGATCGATCTCAGACTTAACCACTTCATCAATACCCAACTCTCCCAGACCCAAAATCTGTCGACGACGCACGTTCTGACAAAAATCTAGCGCTTCAGCATAACTCACTTGCCCAAGCTTCTCGGCGATCTTTGACACCCCAATACGGGGCTGATCCGGCCAGTTAGAAATAACCCTGTCAAGAAATACCTCGACGTGCTTGCGATCGGGCGCAGGAAAGGCGAGCCGAAACTGGAAGCGACGCCATACGGCGCGATCAAGCAGTTCAGCATGGTTGCTGGCGGCGATGACGATGACGTAGCTGGGCAATTGGTCCAGTTGCATCAAGAGAAACGAAACCACTCGCTTGATTTCGCCGGTCTCGTGAGTATCACCGCGCTCTTTGCCGATGGCATCGAACTCGTCAAAAAACAACACGCAGGGTTGTGTCCGGACGAAATCAAAAAGCTTGCGGAGCCGAGTGTTCGTTTCCCCCAGGTAGCTTCCGATCAGAGCATCATAGCGAACAACCAAAAGCGGCAATGCGAGAGCCTCAGCGATGCCCTCTGCAAACGATGTTTTGCCATTTCCAGGCGGGCCAGAGAGCAGCACACGATGCCGGGGCTCAAACCCATGGGCCCGTAGAACATCAGTTCGAACATGCTCCTCAACCAGCTGCCTAGCATTTTCACGAACCGGCAGCGGCAATACGAGATCATCAAGGCGAACGCGCGGTTCGACTTCAATTATTGCGTCTCTGCCGGACCCTGTAGCAGTATTGTTGGGGGAGGTAAGCGGCGGCGGCGTCACTGGAACAGCCGCTAGTGCCCTTTGAAGCCGGTCCGCCAAGATGTGGTGTTTCTTCGAACGCTCGTCCGCAGCCAAGGCTTCAGTTGTTGAGCGCAAGGTTTCCCGATCGCCGGCCGCTGCCGCACGCACTAGGGAAACCAAGAGATCACTATGGGCCATCACATTCCTAGAAGATCGATCTGAGGCAAGCCACGACTGACTTGCAAAATTGTAGCCGGGCAGCCATCGTTTGTCGCCTGTTTTTTCCCTTTGCCCCTTCGGCCGTCAGTCAGGCGGCCCTACCTGTGAAGGTAGCGCGCGCTTTCGTTGCACCAACTGTGGACGCGTCTACTACGAAAGTTCAGCCGAACGCGAGCCGGAATGAGCCCGAACCTCTCGTCCCGGAACCGTTTGTCGCAACTTGGTCGATTTTGTTGACCTATTGTTGACCTGGGTTGCGGCAAAGCAAGAAGCCGCCCGGAGGGCTGCCTGTAACGTCTTGATTTGTATAGTCTTTTTGGTTGCGGGGGCAGGATTTGAACCTGCGGCCTTCAGGTTATGAGCCTTAGTAAATCACTAAACGCGGAAATGCTTTGAAATGCAAAAGCCAAACAATTGTGAACTCACAATGCGATTTCCTGCACAACACGTTGCAAGTGCTCCAGATTGGCCCCGGCCCCGTACCGCTCTCGCTTGATCTGGTGGCCAAGCAAATCCATGCGGATTCGTTCATCAACTCCGGCCGCCAGCATCCGATCTTCGAAGCTGTGGCGCAGCCCATAGAGTGTGTGCTTGTCAGTTTCGAGCAGATTGTTCTCGCGCAGATAGTCGTTGATCGTGTCGGACAGGACGCCGCGATCCGCATATCTGGGGAAGCCGTTGGGGAACTGCCGGAAGGCTTCCAAGCTGACGCCCACCAGCGGGATGATCCGTTCCGAACTATCGGTTTTCAGCTTCCGTCCAACTGGCTCGATCTTGATGTGCGGGATGTTGGCATCCAGCCTGATCTGGGCTGCACCAAGGCTCGCCCCTTCGCTTGGTCGGTATCCGGTGTTGATCATGCCGAGCAAAATGCAGCGGGCCTCGGCATTGAGGCCGTCCAACGCACCGGGGGCCAGCAGTTTTTCAGTTATCCATGCGCGCGAGAATGGCGGCCGAGTGACGGGCTTCCCCGGCTTGAACATCAACCGATCGGTATTGAATTTGATCGGGATGTCATTGGCAAAGGCGACATCCTTCAGGGTGCCCACCAGAAACATCAGGTCTTTGTTGGCGCTTCCCTCGTTCACCTTGCCCTCGACAACAAGCCCGGCCAGCCAGTTGCGGAAGGTCATCATGTCTGCGGTGGTGATCTCGGCCAATTCCAAGTTTCCGACTGCTTTGACGAAGCTCGCGATGGCCTTCTTGCGCGGATTTTCCCAACGGCGGATTTGTTCAGGGCTTTTGCCAGCGATCCTATCCCTGGAAATACCCCAGAAATCATCCAGCGCCTTCGTCACCGTGAGCTTGGGAGAAACGGCACCGCCAAGCAGCGCATCCGCCTCCTGCCGGTCGATCTTCCCGCTGGGCGTCACCACGCCTTCAACGCGCGCCAACACCTCGTCCAGTGGCAGCTTGGCAACTTCTGCGGCTTGCAGGTAGCGATACCCGCGCATCGCGGCAAGGTTCTTGGCTGCGGCCAGCTGCGCATCTGCATCAGCATCGGCACCAGCGAGCTTTGCCTCCCATGCCTCGATCATGTGATCCCAGATTGCGGGCGCTTTACGCATCGCCACCTGTTCGCTGTCGGTATGCAGGGAAATCCAAACATACTCGCGTTCCTCCACAGACACATACCTGCGGGGCACGCGCTTTCGGATGTGCAGGGTGGATTCGCGGCGAATAAACTTCATTTTGGCATCATGCGCGAAGTCGCCCTATGGCTGCAAGGGTGTGCTGTGATGATAAATGTGCAGCAAAATGAGCAGCAAACAGGGGATACTCGGGGAATATAGGCCGTTATCTAAGGTGAAAACTTGGGCTATATCGCTTTATTTCAAAGGTTTAGTAGGTTGAGGGCAGAAAAACGCCCGAAACCTTGCGTAGGTTTCGGGGTTCCAATCATTTGAGCTTGCGCTCACGCAGAGGGCTCCGGCGCGGCGGGCGGTGCCGCTTTCGGCTTGCGCGCCCGGGTTTTCGGGATCGCGATCACACCCGAGCCACCGCTTGGCCCATCGCCCATGCCATCGTCGGGCGTATCGGGCGCTTCACCGGCCAGCACCTTGCGGATTTCCTCACCCGTCAGGGTTTCGTATTCCAGCAAACCCTTGGCGAGACGCTCGAACTCGTCCTCATAGTCGGTCAACACCTTCATCGCGCGCTCAAAGCCCTCGTCGATGATCTTCTTCACCTCGGCTTCGATCAGGGTTTTGGTCGCCGCCGACACGCTGAAGCCACCGGTGTTGCCCTCATAGCCCTGATGCGCCTCGGAATAGTCGATGTTGCCGATCTGGTCAGACATCCCCCAACGCATCACCATGGCGCGTGCCACTTGCGAGACGTTCTGAATGTCGCCGCTGGCACCCGAGGACACGCGGTCTTCGCCCCATTTCTTGATCTCGGCCGCTTTGCCCGCCATGCCCATGGCGATACGATCCTTCATCTGGTCCTTGTGCCAGCTGTGACGGTCCATTTCCGGCAGGCTCATCACCATGCCCAAGGCCCCGCCGCGCGGCATGATCGTGGCCTTGTAGACCGGATCGCATTTCGGCAGCTTCATGCCGACAATCGCATGGCCCGCCTCGTGATAGGCGGTCATTTCCTTGTCTTCGTCGGACATCACCATCGAGCGGCGTTCCGGCCCCATCATCACTTTGTCTTTGGCGTTCTCAAAATCGGTCATCGTCACAAACCGCCGCCCAACGCGGGCCGCCAGCAAGGCCGCCTCGTTGACAAGGTTTGCCAGATCAGCACCCGAAAACCCCGGCGTGCCGCGCGCGATCACCCGCAGGTCAACATCGGGGCCAGACGGCACCTTGCGCGCATGCACCGACAGGATTTTCTCACGCCCGCGAATATCGGGGTTGGTGACGTGGATCTGGCGGTCAAACCGGCCGGGGCGCAGCAGCGCCGGGTCCAGCACATCGCGACGGTTGGTGGCGGCGACGATAATCACACCCTCGTTGGCGTCAAAACCGTCCATCTCGACCAGAAGCTGGTTCAAGGTCTGCTCGCGCTCATCATTGCCGCCGCCCATGCCGACGCCACGCGCCCGACCAACCGCGTCAATCTCGTCGATGAACACGATGCAGGGGGCGTTTTTCTTGGCCTGCTCAAACATGTCGCGCACGCGGCTTGCGCCAACGCCAACGAACATCTCAACGAAATCCGAGCCCGAGATGGTGAAGAACGGCACCCCTGCCTCACCGGCAATCGCGCGCGCCAGCAATGTTTTACCGGTGCCCGGAGGGCCAACCAGCAAAGCACCTTTCGGAATCTTGCCGCCAAGGCGCGAGAATTTCTGCGGATTGCGCAGGAATTCAACGATCTCTTCCAGTTCTTCCTTGGCCTCATCAATGCCAGCCACGTCGTCAAACGTCACCCGGCCCTGCTTTTCGGTCAACAGCTTGGCGCGCGATTTGCCAAAGCCCATCGCGCCGCCCTTCCCGCCGCCTTGCATGCGGTTCATGAAGAAAATCCACACGCCGATCAGCACGATGAACGGCAGCCAGACCGACATCAGCGACAGGATGCCGGATTGCTGTTGGCTTTTTGCCTCAACCACAACGCCCTTGGCCAGCAAACGATCGGTCAGCATCGGATCATTCGGCGCGATGGTGGCATAGGTCGAGCCATCCTTGCCCTTCACGATCACGCTTTCACCGTCGAGCTTGGCCGAGGCCACATCACCGGCGTCAACCCGCTGAATGAATTCAGAATACGGCACATTGGACGAAGCCGAGGTGCCAGCACCGCTGTTAAACATCTGAAAAAGCGCAAGGATCAGCAGAAAGAGGACGACCCAGAATGCAATGTTTCGTGCGTTACCCACGAACTTCTCCGTTTGATTGGCCGGGAGGCCCGTTTGGGGCCATATTTGGCGATTGTCCTTAAGATAGAGATAAGTCTGCCGGGTTCAATGCGATAAGACAAAGGAAGCGAAGCTGGCGCTGCAATTTGCGCACCAACCATTGGAAAATCCAGCACAGGGTGCGGCAATAAGCGTCTGTCCTTGCCAGATCGCGGGCGTCACCAGCAGGGCCTCGCGCGGCAAGCCCGTGTCGCGCCAATCCTTGATCTGCCGCAAGCCATCGGCCCCCAATGCGCGGATGGTCAGATCGGGCGCGTGGGGGCCGGAAAGCTGCCAGCGGCCATCCCAAGTCTGATAGGTTGCACAAATCTGGCCACGCTGCGCCCGCGCCTCACGCTGCACCGTGATGGTGCTGGCGGTGCTGCGAAATCGCACACCACCCAGCGTCGTATCGCCGCCACGCCCCATCACCTGCATAAGGTTCGCCAGTGCCGCCTCGCGCGGCGGATAGTTGGCCCCAGAGATCCAGCGCAGCGCAGCGATCAACAGGCGACGCTTGATTTCGGCTGGCAAAACCTCAAACCCAGCCCGCGGGATCATCAGACTGCCCGCTGCGGTTTCCGTGACACTCTGCACCGCCGTGCCAAGCTGCCCCAGTAAAGCCTGCCGCGCGGTTTCCAGATGATCGCTGACCGCAGCCAGACCCTGCGCCGTGATGCCCAAAGATCCAAGCTGCGCCAAGGCCTTGCGTGCCTTGACACGGGTGTAATGCGTGTCGTCATTGGTCGGATCATCGGCCCAAACCACACCATTGCGGCGCAGATAGCTGCGCAGATCGGCCCGCGTTACGCCTAACAAGGGTCGGTCAAAGCGGACACCACCCTGCATCCAGTGCCGCCGCATCCCTGACAGCCCATCAATGCCCGCCTGCCGCGCCAGCCCAATCAGAAACGTCTCGGCCTGATCATCGGCGGTATGCCCCACCGCCACGCGCGACAGCCCGCGCGCCTGCGCCCAATCCGCCGCAATCAGGTAGCGCGCCTGCCGCGCCGCATCCATCAAATTGCCCGCAGCCTCGCCGCGCGTCCAACGGCTAATCTGATGCGCAATCCCCCGCGCGCCACAATAGGCGGCAACCATCTCTGCCTCGGCCCGCGCGGCCGCGCGCAAGCCGTGGTCAATCGTCAGAACCTCCAGCCGCTGCCCCACCGCCGCCCGGTGCAACAGATCAAGCAGTGCCATCGAATCGCCGCCGCCAGAAACCATGATGCCGAGGGCAGAACCCTCGGCACAATATCGCGCGGCAATCTCCAGCAGAGGCGCGTCTACTGACACCCCAGCCCCTGCATCGAGACCTGCGCATTGGTGGCGTGAATGGTGCCGGGAAAGCGGTTGCCAACCTCGGCCAAGGTCACGCAGGCATCCGGGGTTTGCCCCAAAGTGCCCAAAGCCTGCCCCAGTTTCAGCAACGACTCAGCCGCAAAAGGCCCGTCGGGTTTACCCGAAAACGCCTCAAGATAGGCCCGCGCCGAATTGGCAGTATCGCCCAGCTTGGCCAAAGCCTCGCCGCGGTTGAAATTGGCTTCCTCACTCAGCGGGCTGCCAGGATAGGATTGCGTAAAGGTCGCAAAGAGGTCCGCGGCGGCGCGAAAGTCACCTTGACCGAGCACCCCCTTAGCCCGGTCGAAATCGTTCTTCTCACCCATTGCCAATTCCGGTGCATCCGCCGCCGGAGCCGTGGTCGTATCCGAAGCAGCCGGGGCCGTCGCCGCAGGTGCTGCCGCGGCCGTATCACCGCCGCCCAGAACCGGGGTTTCGGGGATATTCGACGGGTCACACCCCTCGGTCGCCTCGCACAGCCGGAATTCGATATCACCAATCCGGTTGGTGCCATCGCTGACCACCCGGTTGACCTTCAGCTCGATTTCCTCGGTCTTGGCGGTGATCCGGGTCAGCGCCGCCTCGATTGCATCCATCCGCTGCAAGGCATCGCCGCCCGCAACCCCAGTGGAAGCCGCACCTGACTGAACCAACTCGGCCTTCAAGCCATTGAAGTCTGCCGACAACTTGGCCAGTTCGGCCTGAAGATCGGCAAGGGTTTGCGCCTTGTCCTGCGCAAAGGCAGGAGAGGCAAGCAAAGCGGCACTCAGCAGCAGCCAACGCATCTGATCAGTCTCCGTCTTTCGAAAATGGGGGCCGCGCCAGCAGCCCCCGTAAATCTTGGGTCAGGCTTACGCGCCTGCGCCCATCGACAGCACCGTCACAGCGCGACGGTTTTTCGAATAGCACGCCTCATCCGAGCACACTTCAATCGGGCGTTCCTTGCCGTAGGAAATCGTGCGCATCCGGCTAGGTTTCACGCCTTGGCTGATCAGGAAATCCTGCACCGAAGCCGCACGACGCGCGCCAAGGGCAAGGTTGTATTCGCGCGTGCCCTGCTCATCGGCATGGCCTTCGATGATGATCGCGTAATCGGCGTTGGTCGCAAGCCAAGCCGCCTGCCCTGCCAGAATGCCGCGTGCTTCCGGCGTCAGCGTCGATTGGTCCACCGGGAACAACACGCGGTCGCCAACCGATTGGTTGAAATAGGCGATCGAGCGCGGATCAGACGGATCACCCAGACCGCCAGTGTTGATGCCGCCAACGCCCGCACCATTGTTCGCGCCATTGGCACCGTTGCCATTCTTGTAGCGGTCGGGGTTGTTACAGGCGGCCAGACCAAGGGCGGCGACGATCAGAAGGGCTTTGGGAAGCAGGGTCATCAGGATTATCCTTTTCTTATGGGCTCGATTGCGCCCGTTATATCAGCTTTGCGCCGCCATGGGAATCGGCGGCGCTACAAGATTTGTGGCAGCCTATTACGGCAGCATCGGCGACCAGTTCGGGTCAGACGCCGGGCCGTCGGTCGGAACCGCCTTCAGGTTGCGCCCTGACACATCAACCGACATCAGCCCCGCCTGACCGCCCGCGCCCGCGCCTTCGCGGGTGAACATGATCACCCGGCCATTCGGGGCCCAGGTCGGGCCTTCATCCAAGAACGACGCGGTCAGCAGGCGTTCCTCGGTGCCATCGGTCAGCATCGCGCCAATATGGAAGCGGCCCTCGTTCTGCTTGGTAAAGGCGATCATATCGCCGCGCGGGCTCCACACCGGGGTGGAATAGCGCCCCTTGCCTGCGGAAATCCGCACGCCTTCGCCGCCGCCTGCGCCCATGATGTAAATCTGCTGCGTGCCCGAGCGGTCGGACTCAAACACGATCTTGCTGCCATCTGGGCTAAAGCTGGGCGAGGTTTCAATCGACGGCGAATTGGTCAATTGCGTCATCGCACCCGAATTGATGTCCATCGAGTAAATGTCCGAATTGCCGCCCTTTTCCAGACTGAACACCACGGTGTTGCCGTCGGGACTGAAGCGCGGCGCGAAGGTCATCGTGCCGGGCACTTCGCCCAGATTGCGGGTTTTCAGATTGCCGACGTTCATCACATAGATCGCCGGGAAACCCGATGCGTAAGAGGTGAACAAAATCCGGTCGCCGGTGGGAGAGAACCGCGGCGCCAGCACGATGCTGCTGCTGTCGGTCAGATATTTCACATTCGCACCGTCGTAATCCATCACGCCCAAACGCTTCTGGCGTTGGTTTTTCGGGCCACTTTCGGCGACATAGACCACGCGGCTGTCGAAATACGGCCCCTCGCCGGTGATCCGGCTGTAGACCGCATCCGCCACCTTATGCGCCATCCGCCGCCAGCTAGCCGGGGTGCCTGCGAATTGCAGCCCTTCGCCGAGCGGCTGCCCCGATGCCACGTCAAACAGGCGGAACTTAACCACAATCCGGTCGCCCCCCGCCTGCACCGCCCCAGTGATCAGGGCCTGGGTGTTGATCGCCTGCCAATCCGGGTAGGAAATCGGCGCGTCAAAAGAGGTGACATTGCTGATATAGGCGTCTTTCGGCGTCTCGATGAACAACCCCGTCCCCGCCAGATCCGCCGCCACCACGCGCGAAATATCGCGGGCATAATCACCAGCGCCGCCTTCGTCGATGAAATCCGGCACCGCGAAAGGCATCGGCTCGATCACCGGAGAGTTGATGTCGATGGTGATTTCGGCCTGCGCCGCTGTGGTCAGGCTGAAAAGCCCGATCAGCAGGGCAGCGGTCAGAGATTTGAATGGGCGCATATTGTCCTCGTTTTTCAAGGGCGATTTTTGTGGCGAATACGTTGGCCTGCTCTGGCCTTCGGAATGTATGGTTTTAGGGCGGGTTTTGCAGGGGAAAGATATGAAACTCATCTCAGCCTCATACCGCTGGCGTCGAAGTTCAGGTTCATCACGTTCCACTCGCTATATTTGGCGGGGTCCAGATCGTAGCCCGCCTTGCCGCCACAGCCCTTGACGCCGCGGATCACGGCGCGGCGGGCGGCTTCGAACGCTTGCGCCGCTGCGGCATCGTCACCGCCCGAGAAGGTGGTCATGGTGATGCCGTTGCTGTCGGGCGTGCCGTCTTCCTTCATCTCGACCCGCAGCGTCAGCTTGATGCGCTGCGCCGCCGTCGAAAGCGTGCCGATGTTCCAGCATTGGTTGATCGCCACCCGCAGGCCTTCCTTCTCGCCTGCCGTCATCGGCGGGCCTTCGGGAATATCGGTCTGGCCACCATCCTGCGCCGGGGCGTCGGTCGCGGCATCGGCGAGTGCGGCCTCAAGCGCTGCCTTGTCGGCGGCTTCGGCATCGGCCTTGGCCTGCGCATCGGCTTTCGCCTTGGCCTCTTTGGCGGCTTTCGCATCGGCTTTGGCCTGTGCGTCAGCCTTGGCCTTTGCATCCTTCGCCGCTTGCTCGTCAATCGCCACCTGCGGGTCTTCCGTAGGCGTCTCGACGACAGGCTTATCGGGCCGCGTCTGCGGGCGACGGCTAGAAGTTGGCGCGAGTTCCGGCGCGTCTTCCACCACGGCATCAGGGGCGGTCTGCGCGGCCGATTCCTGCGGGGCGGCGGCGGGTTTGTTTTCTTCCACCGGCGGCTGATCGGTCGGCTGGTCCGTCACCTCGGGCGAGGGCGTATCGGCCTCAACTGGCGTGTCCACCGTCTGCTCGACCGGCGTGTCGGTGATGCGCTTGGCGGGCCGGGGTTTGGGCTTTTTGTCAATCGTCGGCACCGGGATCGGCTGTTCTTCCTCGGCGATCGGGGCCACGGCAGGCGGAGCCTCATTCGGCTGCGGATTATCCGCCACAGGAATATCCGGGCTGGGCTGCGCAGGCGCAGTTTCGGCAGGCGCTGCGGCCTCGGGCTCTACCGGTGGCGGCGCTTCCACTTGCGGCTTGGGGCGCGTGGCGGGCTTCACCTCGGGCACCTCCGCGGGCGGCTTTTCCGATTTCGCCGCCGCGTCCTGCATGGCTTTCAGATCGGATTCCGACACCATCGACACCTGCACGGAATCCGGCGGCGGCAGTTCACGCGGCGCAAACAGCCAATCGCCCAGGACGACCCAGGTGATCACAGCCGCATGGCCCACGCCGGAAAGGATCTGGCTTTTGTCCATCGCGCGTCAGTTGCCGTCCATCTTCGGCCCGCCTGCATCAGTCACTAGCCCGATGTTGCTGAACCCGCCCGCCGACAGCGCACCCATCACCTCCGCCACGCGCGTATAGGGCAGCGTGCCATCGGCGCGCAGGAAGATCTTGTCAGATTTGCGTTGCGAGGCAATGGCTTGCAGCTTGGGGATCAACTGCGCCTCATCAACAGCCGAGGTCTGGATCATCACCAGACCATCCGCCGTCAGCGACACCGTCAGTGGCTCCTCCTGCTCGGTCGGCAGGCTGGCCGCCGCCGTCTTCGGCAGTTCCAGCGGCACGCCCACGGTCAGCATCGGCGCTGTCACCATGAAGATGATCAGCAGCACCAGCATCACATCCACAAACGGCGTGATGTTGATATCGGCCATCGCCGCCGACGAACCCCGCCTGCGCCTGCGCCCGCCGCCACCGGATTTCTTGACAACCCCCGCGCCCATCTTACGCGTCCAACTGGCGCGACAGGATCGTCGCGAACTCGTCAGCAAAGGCCTCATAGCCGCTGATGATATGCTCGCTGTCAGAATTCAGCTTGTTGTAGAAGATAACCGCTGGAATAGCCGCAACCAGACCGATCCCCGTCGCCATCAAAGCCTCGGCAATGCCGGGCGCCACCGTCGCCAGATCAGTGTTTTTCGACGCCGCAATCTCGGTAAACGCGTGCATAATCCCGTAAACCGTGCCGAACAGCCCGATAAACGGAGCGGTCGCCCCCACCGTCGCCAAAAACGACAATCCCTTGTTCAGAGCCTCAGACTCACGCGCAATCGCCACATCCATCGCCCGGTCAATCCGCGCCTGCGCGCCCGCGATCAAGCCGCCATCCTGCCGATGGCTACGCCGCCATTCCAGCATCCCGGCGGCAAAAATCTTCTCGGAAGGCCCCTGCGGATCGCCGCCAATCTTCTCGAACAGCCCGTCCAAAGGCTCCCCCGACCAGAACTCGCGGTCAAAAATCGTCGCCTCACCGCGCGACTGGCGAAACAGGATGTGTTTGCGGATGATGATCGACCATGACCAGAACGACATCACGATCAAGCACATCATCACGAGTTTCACCGTGAGGGTTGCGCGGAAAAATAGGGCCAGCATAGAGAAATCAATCTCTTGCGCCATACCGACGGCTTCAGTGTTCATAACGCCTGCTCTTGTTATCACGGCTCTTTGGCCGCCTATTGCCCCAATCTTAACAAGAATTGAACCCTATTGCCAACACAATGGCGCGATTGCGGCAACAAACCGCCCCATATTTCAGGCCGCGTGAACGCAAATGCTGCGGTGTTGCGGCAAATTAAGGCAATGCCTGCAAAAGCTTGGCCCGTATATCCGCCGGAATCCGCGCAGGCTGGCCAGAGCCGCCCAGACAAACCAATGTAACCAAAGCCACGAACAATGCCTCACCCGCCCGCAAAACCTGCTGGCGCAGTTCGATCCGCGCCCCGGTGATCGCCAGACATTCCGTCACCACCGTCAACGCATCGTCAAACTTCGCAGGCCGCAGATAATCCGCCTCAACCCGGCGCACGGCAAATACCAATCCCTGCACCGCCTTCAGGGCCACCTGATCCACGCCCAAATCCCGCACCCATTCGCTGCGCCCGCGTTCAATGAACTTTAGGTAATTGGCGTAATAGACGATGCCGGCAAGATCGGTGTCTTCATAATACACCCGCAAATCAAACCTGTGCATCCGCCCCTCCCAATCGCGCAATCTCGGCAGCCTCGCTGAGCATCGCCGCCCGCCCCTGCGGTGTGACAGCGTAAACCCCGACCGAGACGCGCTCAAACCAGCCATAGTGATCCGCCCGCAGCAAATCCCCCGCCCGTGCCACGCCAGCGGTCTTGGCCACCGCCGCCGCCTTCATCTCACCCGCCGAAAGCACCGCCAAACAGCGCAACGCGTCCTGACGATACGCCGTCACCCGTTTGATCCCAGTGGTGCCGCCCCGGTTCGGATCGCCCACCCGGCGCTCAAACTCTCGCAAAAGCCGCCCCGCCCGCGCGCTGTTCTTGCGCGGAACATACGGCCCCGGATCAAGATGCGCCTCCACCTGATCGCCCCTCACCGCCAAGAGGCCCAGCCCCAGCCGCCGGCACAACGCCACAATATCCTTGTAGCGCAGCTTCCAGCCCTTTTCCGTCACCGGAACCGCCAGATACACATCGTCAAACAGCCCCTGCCGCGCGATGCCCTGCATCACCAAAGCCAGCGAAAACGACAACTTCATCTCGACCACCACCGCAGGTTCATCGCCGCGCCGCGCCAGAATATCGCAGGCCCCCACTTCGCCCTTCACCACATAGCCCTGCGCCTCCAGATAGGCTTTGAGGGCGGGGTAAAGATCGGCTTCTTTCACAGCCGGGCCGCGATGCGCAAAGCATGCGAGGCATCGCGCGCCACCACCGGCATGTGCGGGGCATAAACCGCACGGATGATCCCGGCCACATCAGGCCGCAAAATCACCCGATCCTCGACGCGCGCGAGCGGCGAGACCTCGGCAAAAGCCCGGTCCGACCACAGGCAAATCACCTGCGCCGCCTGCGCCAGCGCCAGATCCTCGGCAGCAATGGCGGCCAAATGGTCGTCCATCCGCAAAAACACAAACGCCGCCTTGATCGCGCCATCCGGGTCAAAGCGAAAAAACCGATACTGATTGGCCTCTGCCTGCTCCAGCCGCGCGCACAGCGGGGCCAAATCCGGCAGCAGCCGCTCCAGGTTCGGCACCTGCGGCAACTCCGCCCATTCCCGAAAGAAGAACACCATCAAATTTGCGCCAAGCTCGGGATCAGTCTCGGCCATCTTATGCCCAGCCAGCGTCACCATCGCCTCGATCGCACCCTTGACGACCCGCAAGGTCGCATCCTCAACCCCAAACACCACTGGCACGATCGGTCGCCCCCAACGCGCGCACAGATAACTGCCGTCGCTACGGGTGAAGAATGTCTGGACGTGTTCGGGTGTCATAGCGGCCTCCGTCTTGCAGACACCGGATAGCGCGGCTTGCGACAAGGCTCAATCCTGCACCGCTGATCTGCCGGAAACCTGCGCCTCCGGCGGGGATATTTAAGCAGAGAGGATGACCACAAAGCCAACCCCTGCCCATTTCACATTGGCCCAAATACTCCCGCCGGAGGCTCCGCCACAGCCGCAGGCCCGCCGCATCAAGGCCTGACCACACCTAACTCTCAAACAGATCCTGCTGCCCCGGCGGCCTCGGCGCATCCAGCCCCAGATGCCGCCAAGCCCGCGCCGCCAGCATCCGCCCACGCGGGGTCCGTTGCAACAACCCCTGTTGCAGCAGGTAAGGCTCGATCACCTCCTCCACCGCATCCCTGGCCTCCGACAAAGCCGCAGCAATCGTCTCCACCCCGACCGGCCCGCCGCCATAATGCTCGGCCAACAGCATCAGATACCGCCGGTCCGCGCCATCAAGGCCAATCTCATCCACCCCCAACCGCGTCAGCGCCCGATCCGCAATCGCCCGCGTCAGCCGCCCATCGCCCTCGACCGTGACGAAATCCACCACCCGGCGCAAAAGCCGCCCGGCGATCCGAGGCGTGCCCCGCGCCCGTTTCGCGATTTCCCGCGTGCCGTCGGGGTCAGACGCAATCCCCAGCAGCCGCGCGCCGCGGGTGACGATCAGATCCAGCTCATCCTCGGTATAAAACTGCAACCGCGTCGGAATCCCAAACCGATCCCGCAACGGCGTGGTCAACAGACCCAACCGAGTCGTCGCCCCCACCAGCGTAAACGGCTGCAAATCAATCCGCACCGTCCGCGCTGCAGGGCCTTCGCCGATCACCAGATCCAGCGCGAAATCCTCCATCGCCGGATAGAGAACCTCCTCGACCACCGGGGAAAGCCGATGAATCTCGTCAATGAACAGCACATCGCGCGGTTCCAGATTGGTCAGGATTGCCGCCAGATCACCCGGTTTCGCCAGCACCGGGCCCGAGGTCATCCGAAACCCCACCCCCAACTCGCGCGCCATGATCTGCGCCAGCGTGGTCTTCCCCAACCCCGGCGGCCCGTGAAACAGCGTATGATCCATCGACTCGCCGCGGATCTTGGCGCTTTCGATGAACACCCGCAGATTGGCGCGAGCCTCTTGCTGGCCAACGAATTCCTCCAGCACCTGCGGGCGCAGGGCGCGGTCAAGGTCTTCGGGCAGGGCTTCGGGGCGCAGATCGGGGTCAGATTTCATCAGCGCGCCTTCGGAGCAAGCAATTTCAACGCAGCCCGGATCAGCGCGGCGGTGTCAGCCTCTGGCTGATCGACGGCAACCGTGCTGATCGCCTGCGCCGCCTCGCCATGCCCATAGCCAAGATTGACCAGCGCCGACAAGGCATCCGCCGTAAACCCCGCCCGGTTCTGCGCAGCCGAGGGGGCCGCTGTCTTGCGCGGGGCCATCGGGGCCACGGGTTCCAGCACGGAATCGTCGGCTTCCGCCGCCACGGCGAGGTTCGCCCCCATCGCCATGATGCTGGGCGCCTTGGATTTCAGTTCCAGAATGACCCTTTGCGCCAGCTTCGGCCCCACACCCGGCGCCGCCTGTATCGCGCGCTGATCGCCCAAGGTCAGCGCCCGCGCCACACCTTCGGCCCCCAACGTGCCCATGATCGCCATCGCGGCCTTGGCCCCTACACCCTGCACTGTGGTCAGCAGCTTGTGCCACTCTTTATCCAACATCGTTGGGAAACCAAACAGTTGCAGCAAATCCTCGCGCACCAGCAGTTCGGTATAAAGCGACACCGCCTCACCGACCGAGGGCAGGCCCGCCAGCGTCCGCTCGTTCACATGCACAATATAGCCCACGCCGCGCACGTCGATCAGCACCTGATCAGACCCGCGCCAATCCAGCCGCCCCGAAAGCTTTCCGATCATCCCACAGCCCTTTTCACCGCTGCCTGCAACCGCCCCGCCGATTGCAGATGATGCGCGTGGCAGATCGCAATCGCCAGCGCATCCGCCGCATCCGGCCCCGCAATCTTCACCCCGGGCAGTTGCACCTTCACCATATGATCAACCTGCCCCTTGTCGGCATGGCCCACGCCGACCACGGTTTTCTTCACTGCATTCGGCGCATATTCGCCCACCGTCAGGCCAAATTGCGCCGGCACCAGCAGCGCAATGCCACGCGCCTGCCCCAGCTTCAGCGTCGCCACCGCGTCCTTGTTGACAAAGGTATGCTCGACCGCCGCCGCATCGGGCGCGTATTGCCGCAACACCTCGGTCAACTGGCTGTGCAATGAGAACAATCGTTGCGCCAGATCGCCGTCACCCTCACCGGGGGCTGAATGGCAAATGCCATTCGCGACATGCGACAGTTTCGAGCCTGCCACATCAATCACCCCCCAACCGAGGTTGCGCAAACCGGGATCGATTCCCAAAACCCGCATCCGCGCCCCTTTTTTCTGTTGTTCTGCACAGATTTTCTGCTTTTTCCTGAATTAGCACGAAAAGAGAACATCCGCCAAGTGTGATTTATGGCTTGCCGCCCCCACAACCGGGGATTATGCAGATGCAGCAAAACGACATGTCGCAAGCGAAACACGACCAGAAAACACGTTGTTTCCAAACCGCCTATAAAATAACGGCGAAATTGTGGCGAAAGGCTATGCAATAGGCGCAATGCAGACTTGCTTGCGCAACCATTGCTTCGCACATGCAGCATAGCTAGATAGGCCTCACCGGAAGCAAGGGGCTTACCGGAGATGCAAGTTTAGAAAAGGATTACCGCTATGGCCGCCTATGAGTCGTCCCGCGCGGCGCCGTTTGGCGCCATCTCGATTTTCCGCTCTGTTCAGTTCGTTTCGACGTTCGCGAACAGCTTCGCTGCCTGGAATGATGCACGCGTGACGCGTCGCGCTCTGGGCAAACTGTCTGACCGTGAGCTTGATGATATCGGTCTGTGCCGTGGTGATGTGGAATTGATCGGCCGTTAACTGGCTCTGATCTTATCGGATGTAAAAAGGGTCGGTGCCATCAGGCATCGACCCTTTGCGTTTGTGGAATCATGGTTTTAACAGACCCGCAGATATTGATCTGCGCGCAAACAAAAACAGGCAAAGCCGCCGTGGCCTTGCCCGCTTTTATCCGTATCGCCCGGCTTATTTGAAAAGCTTCAAACCCTCGGTGATCTTGCCTGCGACATAAACCGTCACCGGATCAGCCTGCATCAGCCAGCCGCCCAGTCGGTCAAAGCCTTCGCCCACTTGCAAGGCCTGCACACGCTGATCATAGGATTTCGCACCAACCGACTGATAGATCATGCCTTTCAGGCCAAAGCCTGCGCAAAGCACCATCACGATCGGGAACAGATAGCTGCGGCGTTTGCGGGCGGTCGGGTTGAAATGCGAGCGTCCCAAAGTGCCAGCGGCATCAAAGCCATAGCCTTTGGCGCGCATTTTTTCAAAGCGCGCAACGTTACTGTAAAAATCTACAAGATTCGGGTCGGCCATCCGAATTACTCCACACGAATTGGCCCCCGCCTGACAACTTACTACAAGCGGATTGTGGCAAAATTTGGGCGCTTGTCTAAAATTGCCGCCATTTCGCCGCGAAGCCGCAGATCACGTCTTAGTTCCGCCGCATCACCAGACAGGACCATTCGCCAAGGTCTTCGCGGGCCTCGGGGGTAAAGCCATTAGCGACATAGGCTGCGGTGATCGAGTCGGCCTGAACCACCAGCAGACCTGACAGGATAATAAGGCCATTTTGCGCCACATGTTTGGCCATATCCGGGGCAAGCTCGACCAGCGGGCCTTTCAGGATATTGGCAAACACCAGATCATAAGGTGCGGCTTCGGCCAGACGCGGATGCGCGAAACCTGCGGCCTCCATCGTCTCGATCCGGCCATCCATATGGTTGATCGCCACATTGGCCTCGGCCACATCGACCGCCACTTCGTCGATGTCGCTGGCCAGCACCAGCGCATCGGGCAGCACCGCCGCCGCCGCCAACGCCAGAACAGCGGTGCCGCAGCCGATATCGGCCACTTTGGCAGGGCGGAAACCTTCCCCATACAGCCGGTCAAACGCCCGCAGGCAGCCCAAGGTCGTGCCATGGTGCCCCGTGCCAAAGGCCACCGTCGCCTCAATCTGCAAGGCGATCCGGTCGGCGGGCACCCTGTCGGCATCGTGGCTGCCATAAACAAAGAACCGACCCGCCTCGACCGGGGCCAGTTCGCGGCGCACCTTCGCCACCCAGTCGATTTCCGGCAATTCCGACAGCGCAAACGGCTTGGCATCAAACGCCAGCGCCAGCACTTCCAGCATCACCTCATTCGGCGGCTCAAGGAAATAGGCGCCGACCTCCCAAAGCCCCGAGTCATCTTCAATCTCGAACACACCCACACCCGTGGGCTCTGGTTCCATCTTTTCGATGGCCTCGGCCAAGGCATTGGCGGCGTCTTCGCCCATCAGGGTGGTCAAAGCGGTATAGGTGGGCATGGGCGTATCCGTTCTAGGGTTGCGCGCCTAGTAAAAGCTTTGCGGGTCAATGTCGATGGAAAGCCGCAGATTGTTCGGCAGTTTGAACTGCGCCACCCATTCGGCCAAGGCAGCTTGCAGCGGCGCGGTCTTCTCGGCCTTGATCAGCAGCCGCACCCGATGCCGTCCCCGCACCCGCGCGACAGGCGCAGGGGCTGGCCCGTAAACCTGCGCGCCGATCTTGCGGAGCGGCCCATCGCGGCGGGCAAGCTCGGCCCCGAAATCGAACACCTGCGCCACATCGGGCGACGACAGGATGATCCCCGCCATCCGGCCATAGGGCGGCACACCCGCCATCCGCCGTTCGGTCGCTTCCGCCCGCCAGAACGCCTCTTCATCGCCACCAAGGATTGCGCGGATCACCGGATGCTCGGGCTGAAACGTCTGCAACAGTGCCGTGCCCGGTTTATCCGCCCGCCCCGCCCGCCCCGCCACCTGCCGCATCAGTTGAAAGGTCCGCTCTGCCGCCCGCAAATCCGACCCTTGCAAGCCAAGGTCCGCATCAATCACCCCCACCAGGGTCAGCAGCGGAAAGTTATGCCCCTTGGCCACGATCTGCGTGCCGATGATGATATCCGCCGCCCCCTCGGCAATCGCCACGATCTGCTCTTTCAACGCGCGGGCCGATCCGAACAGGTCAGACGACAGCACCGCCACCCGCGCATCGGGGAACAGGGCGGCAACCTCCTCGGCCAACCGCTCCACCCCCGGCCCGACGGGGGCCATCTTGCCCTCGACCTTGCAAGCCGGACATTCCGTTGGGATCGGTTTGGTTGCTCCGCACTGATGGCAGACCAGACGCTTCAAAAAACGATGCTCGACCATCCGCGCATCGCAATCGTCGCAGCCCACCTGATGCCCACAAGCCCGGCAGAGCGTGATCGGCGCAAAGCCACGACGGTTCAAGAACAGCAGCGACTGTTCCTTCCGTTCAATCCGCAGCTTTACCTCTGCCGCCAGCTTCGGCGAAATCCACGCGTTTGACGCCAGTTTCTGCACCCGCATGTCAATCGCCTGCATATCCGGCAGTTCCGCCGCGCCAAACCGCGCGCCCAAATCCAAGCGGCCATATTTGCCCGCCTCGACATTCGCCCAAGTCTCCAGACACGGCGTCGCAGAGGCCAGCACAATCGGCGCACCGACGATCGCCGCCCGCAGCACCGCCATATCGCGGGCATTATAAAACACGCCCTCTTCCTGCTTATAAGACGTGTCGTGTTCCTCATCGACCACGATCAGCCCCAGATCGCGGTAGGGCAGAAACAGCGCCGACCTTGCCCCCACCACAAACTGCGCCTCGCCCTGCCCGACCATCCGCCACAGCCGCCGCCGTTCGGTCATCGTGACACCCGAGTGCCACTCGGCAGGCCGCGCGCCAAACCGCGCCTGCACCCGCGTCAGGAAATCGGCGGTCAGCGAAATCTCGGGCAACAGCACCAGCGCCTGCCGCCCCCGGCGCAAACATTCCGCCACCGCCTCCAGATAAACCTCGGTCTTGCCCGACCCGGTGACGCCCTTCAGCAACGTGCCAGAATATCCCCCCTGCGCCACCAGCGCCACCAGCGCATCCGCCGCCGCCACCTGATCACCCGCCAGCCGCGTGTTCGTCACCGGGTTCAGCGGCGGATAGGGCAGATCGCGCGGCGCGTCCTGCTCCAGCACCACGCCCAGCTTGACCAAGCCCTTGACCACCGCAGGCCCGCAAGCCGCTTCCTCGGCCAACTCGCCCAACGTGACCGGAGCCTGCCCAAACCGCCGCAAAGCCTCAACCACGCGAAACCGCGCCTCGGTCATCTGGTTCGGGATAACCGGCCCCAGCACATAAGTCTTGCGCATCGACGGCGGGTCGCCCAACCCCGGCGCGCGCGTGGCCAGCCGCAACATCGCCGCCATCGGCGTCAGCGTATATTCCGCCGCCCGCGTCAGAAAAGACCGCAACTCGGCCCGCATCGGTGCGGCATCCAGCACCCGATTGACCGACCTTATCCGCGCGGGGTCAAACTTGCCCTCGCCCGGCCCCCAGACCACACCGATGACGCGGCGCGGCCCCAGCGGCACCTCGACGAAATCGCCATCTCCACATCCGCCCTCGGGTGCTTTATAATCCAACACACGGCCCAAAGGCTCGGTGGTCAGCACGCCGACCAAATCCCCCGCCTGATAGACCCGTTCGACCACCATCCACCCTTTTCTTTTCGCCTGTTTGAGGTAAACCCCGCCCCAAGCAGTCGCAACCCACCCTGAGGATACGCCGATGAAATTCTTCGTAGATACCGCCGATGTCGCCGCCATCAAGGAATTGAACGATCTGGGCATGGTGGATGGCGTCACCACCAACCCGTCGATCATCCTGAAATCAGGCCGCGACATTCTGGAAGTCACGCGTGAGATTTGCAGCATCGTGTCCGGCCCGGTTTCGGCCGAAGTGGTGTCGATGAACGCCGATGCAATGATCGCCGAAGGTCGCAAACTGGCCGAGATCGCGTCCAACATCACCGTGAAAGTCCCGCTGACATGGGACGGCCTGAAAGCCTGTAAGGTGCTGTCGGGCGAAGGTAAAATGGTCAACGTCACCCTGTGCTTCAGCGTCAATCAGGCGCTGATCGCAGCCAAAGCTGGGGCGACCTTCATCTCGCCTTTCGTGGGCCGTCTCGATGACATCAACCTTGACGGGATGGAGTTGATTTCCGACATCCGCCAGGTCTATGACAACTACGGCTTTGACACCCAGATCCTCGCGGCCTCGATCCGCACGGTGAACCACGTCACCCAATCCGCCCTCGTCGGCGCCGATGTGATCACCGCCCCTCCGGCTGTGATCAAGGCGCTGGCCAACCACCCGCTGACCGACGCGGGCCTTGCGCAGTTTGAAAAAGACTGGGCCAAGACCGGGCAGAAGATTCTGTAACCAGCGGTTTTTTGACCGATACCGGCAGAATTCGCTCACACCTGTGGGCGAATTCTGATTCAATGCGCCCCATGCCGACGAAAACCCCAAGATAGGCCAAGCATGATCGACCCAGAACTGCGCGACAAAATCCTCGCGGAACCCGAGGTTCTGCTGGAAGACCGCGATGTGATGAATGCGCTGATCGGCGCGAATGAGCGGTTGATGGGCAGCAATATCGTCGATCTGCGCGGCATCGCGATGGAACGTCTTGAAGGCCGGCTGGACCGTCTGGAAGACACCCACCGCACCGTTATTGCTGCCGCCTATGAAAACCTCGCCGGCACCAACCAAGTGCACCGTGCCATCCTGCAAATGATGGACCCGCTGAGTTTCGAAGAGTTTCTGAAAACCCTTGCCTCTGATGTGGCAGGCACCCTGCGCGTCGATTGTGTGCGCCTCGTGCTGGAATCGGTGCAGGATGCCGAAGACCCCAGCTTACGCAAACTGGGTGATGTGCTTTACGTGGCCGAACCCGGCTTTGTCGCCGATTATATCTCGGCCGGGCGCAATGTGCCGCTGCGCCCCGTCGTGCTGCGGCAAGTGCTACCGCAATCGGATGCGCTTTACGGTGAACGCGCCGGTTGGGTGCGCTCCGAAGCCTTGATGAAACTCGATTTCGGCAAGGGTCGCCTGCCGGGGATGCTGGTGCTGGGCGCTGAAGACCCGCATCAGTTCAAACCCACCCATGGCACTGACCTTTTGGCGTTCTTCGCCGGTGTGTTTGAACGCACCATGCGCCGCTGGCTGTCGTGAACACGCTGGCCATCCCGCCCGCGCAACGCGACGCGCTGGCGCGTTGGCTGGATCACCTGCGCGCGCTGGACGCCGCCGCCGCCCACACCGTCACCGCCTACGCCCGCGATGTGACAGGCTTTCTGGCCTTCCTTGCCGTGCATCACGGAGAATCCGAAGGCCTAAGCGCCATCGCCAAGGTCGATCAATCCGATCTGCGGGCCTGGATGGCACATGAGCGCGAGCGTAAAATCTCGTCCCGTAGCCTCGCGCGTGAACTTTCGGCTGTGAAGAACTTCATCGCTTGGGTCGCTGACCGCGAAACCATCGACGCCACCGCGGTGCTGTCCACGCGTGGCCCGAAATTCCGCCGCAAACTGCCGCGCCCGCTGTCGGTCGATGGCGCGCGCGACATGATCGCCCAAGTCGGCGCGCAAGCCCGCGAAGACTGGATCGCCGCGCGCGACATCGCCGTGCTGACCCTGCTTTACGGCTGCGGTCTGCGCATATCCGAGGCGCTCAATCTGACCGGCACCGCCCACCCGCTGCCTGACACCCTGCGCATCCACGGCAAGGGCGGCAAAGAGCGCCTTGTCCCCACCCTGCCCGCCGCACGCGAGGCGCTTGCCCGCTATGCCCAGCTTTGCCCCTATGATCTGGCCGCGACCGCGCCGTTGTTTCGCGGCACAAGGGGCGGCCCGCTGAACCCGCGCCTGATCGCTTTGGTGATGGAGAAAGCCCGGATGCAGCTTGGCCTGCCTGCCACCGCCACCCCCCACGCGATGCGGCACAGTTTTGCCACCCACCTGCTTTCGGCTGGCGGAGACTTGCGCGCCATTCAGGAACTTCTGGGCCACGCCTCGCTTTCCACGACCCAGGCCTATACTGCTGTCGATGCCGCCCGCCTGATGGAAGTGTATGAAAAAGCGCATCCCCGCGCCTGACCCCCGCCCCAAGACTTGCCCCGAATCCCGATTTAAGCGATCAAAGCCTATGGATATTCGTCTCAAAGCCCTTTCCGTCCACCTGCTGACCGCCACCGGCGCAGTGCTTTCGATGTTTGCGATGCTCGCAGCGGTAGAGGGCAACTGGCGCGTGATGTTCCTGTGGCTGGTGGTCGCGCTGATCGTCGATGGCATCGACGGCCCCTTGGCACGACGCTTCGACACGCCCAACAACTTCCCGATCTATGACGGCGTGTTGATGGATCTGATCGTCGATTACCTGACCTATGTGTTCATCCCCGCCTTTGCCCTGTTCAAATCCGGCATGCTGGATGGCTGGACCGGCTGGTTTGCCATCATCGCAATCTGCTACGGCTCGGTGATCTACTTTGCCGATACCCGGATGAAGACGAAAGACAAAAGCTTCTCAGGCTTTCCGGCCTGCTGGAACATGGTGGTGCTGGTCTTGTTCGCGGTTGATCCGTCGCAATGGGTGATCCTGTTCTTCGTGGTGCTGCTGACCGTGGCGATGTTCCTGCGGCTGAAATTCGTCCACCCCACCCGCACCAAACGCTGGCGCTGGATCACCTTGCCCGCCTCGCTCGCTTGGGTGATCTTTGCCGCATGGGCGGCTTGGGTGAACTTTTCCGAAGGTTCCCTGGCGCATTGGGGCTTGGTGCTGACCTCGCTTTACCTTTGCCTTGCAGGCATCGTGCAGCAGATCATCCCCGACAGATCGCCGCAGTAGTCCATCGGCGCGCGGCCCGAAAAGCGGCGACAACCACAATATATGGTATAAAACCCGCCAAAATGCTGCGCAATACACAAGTCATTCCCAGATGGGAAGACATCTACAGCCGCGTCAGGATCACGCCTGCCACGATCACAACCGCCGCAATCGCCTTGCCGCGCGTCATCCGCTCGCCAAAGGCCAGCCAACCAATCAGCACTGCAAACAGGATCGAGGTTTCCCGCACCGCCGCCACCACGGCAATCGGCGCCTTGGTCATTGCCCAAACCGACACGCCATAAGCGCCATAAGACGCCGCCGCCGCAATCATCCCCACACCCCAGGCCTTACCCTGCCGCGGCAGCACATCCAGCCCCTTGTAGGCCAGCATGCCGGTCGCAAACATCAAACCATCGGCGACAAAAACCCAAGCCACATAGGCAATCGCATCCCCCGCCACCCGCGCGCCATGGCCATCCAGCAGCGTGTAGCTGGCGGTCGCACAGGCTGAGCCCAGCGCAAACGGCAGCATCTTGCGGTTCTCGCCATTCGAGAAAATCCCCTGCGCCATCAGCAAAATCCCGCAGCCCAGCACGAAAATCCCGGCATATTCGTGCAAGGTCAGCGTATCGGCGGGCATCGCGGTGGGAAACACCATCGCCAGCACTGGCCCCAGCACCGCCACGATCAACGGGGCCGAACCCCGCGCAATCGGGTAAACCCGGCTCAGATCGCCATGCTCATAGGCATAGGTCAGGAAGGATTTGTAAAAGAAATGCGCACAACCCGCCATCAGCACCCATTTCCACACCTCGGGCGCGGGCAACGGGCAGAAACTGGCCACCGCAAGGCCAATCGGCACCTCGCCAATCGACAGGATGATCATCGCGCCCAGCCGCGAAGTTCCGGTTTTGATCAGCGCGTTCCAGAGGGCATGCAGGAAAGCCGAGCCGAGGACGGCCAGCAGGATAGCTAAACTCAAAATCAGCCCGCCCCGAATAATTTTACAGAACTGTTACAGAGCCTTTGCAGCGGCGGCAATATCCGGCGCGGTCCTGCCGATAAGGCCAGATCAGATCAGCAAACTGGCTGCACCTTCCAGCTTCAGCAGGAACACCTTGCTTTCCACCCCGCCCTTCGCAGAAAACCCACCCAATCCCTTGGCGGCCAGAATGCGGTGGCACGGGATCAGCACCGGGATCGGATTGGCCCCGCAGGCCTGCCCAATCGCCTGCGCAGGCGCACCGATCTCGCGCGCCAGATCGCCATATTGCCGGGTATGGCCATAGGGGATCGCCGCCATCGCCCGGCGCACCTGCTCTGAGAACCCAGTGCCAAAATCCAGCGGCAAATCAAACGCGGTCAGGCGGCGGTCGAAATAGGCCTGCAACTGCGCCAAAGCCTCGGCCAGCAGCGGCGTTTCAGGCGCTGGCCCCGTCTGCCAATGCAGCGCCGTGATCACCCCCGCCGTTTCGGTCACGCTGATCGGCCCCAGCGGGCTGTCCATCCCCGCCTGCATCACGCCACCACATTGGCAGATGCCAAAGGCCGAAACGCCTCACGCAGCATATCCGCCAGCCCCTCAATCGCCGGCGATCCGCCGCGCGGATTGCGCTTTAACACCACCCGCGCCCGATCCACGATGGGAAAGCCATCGACATTGGTCAGCTCGCGGCACCCCATCGGAATCGTGCTGCGCGACAAGGGCGAAATCGCCAGCCCGGTCCGCGCCGCCACCCGCAGGCTGGCCGAGGTGTCACATTCAAACGCCGCCCGCCACGGGATGCTTTGCTGATCCAAGGATCGCAGCGCGAAATCGCGGCACCAGTCAGACCGGAAATACACCCCCACCGGCACCGGCTGTTGCAGATGCTGGGCATGAGCGATGGATGTCACCCAGACCGTCGGATCAAGGCACAAAACCTCATCGCCCGAGGTGTGGCTGCTGTCGTAAATCACCGCCAGATCAAGCTGATCATCCTCTAGCGCCGCCTGCTGGGGTGCTGTGAAATCACAGCGTACCGTCACTTCCACCCCCGGATGCCGCTCGGAAAACGCGGCCAGTGCCCGCGGCAGGATGGTTTCGGCATATTCATCCGGGATGCCAATCCGCACCGGCCCCGCCAGCGGCTTTTCCCGCAAGGCGGTGGCGGCCTCCTCGAGCAAACTCGTCACCCGCCGCGCATAAGGCAACAGTTGCGCGCCCCGTGGCGTCAGCACCACCCCGCGCGGCAGTCGGGTGAACAGCGGCTGACCCAGACTTTCCTCAAGCTTGCGGATCTGCATCGACACCGCCGATTGCGTCCGCCCAATGCGATCCGCCGCCGCCGTGACCGAGCCTTCGTCCACCACCGCCAGAAACGCCCGCATCAAATCACTGTCGAGGGGGATCATGCTGGCGCCATCTATAAAACCGATGGCTGGCATAATTTCTATGCGTTTGTCTTATGTCAACGATTCTGGCAAAACCGCCTTGTCCGAAACGATCCGCCCCATGAAGGAGTCCGCCATGATCCGTTCCATTCTTGCCAATCTGCGCCAGCGCCATGCTCTGCGTCAGTCCGTCAACGGCCTGCTGCGTCGTGCTGATGATCATTTGCTTGAGGATATCGGTCTGACGCGCGCCGAGATGGAATCGCTTCTGGCCGCCCGCCTGCCCCGGCAAGCAAAATCCGAGGTTTATGCGGTGCTTTACGCCTGACGACGATCGCGGCCCGACGACCATCGGGCCAGAGATTTCCCTGAAAACTATAACGGGCAAAGGTCGCAGCCTCTGCCCGTTTTTTTGTGCCTGCCACAATTCCCACGCCGCCCCGGACTTGATCCGGGGCCTCATGGGCGGCGTGGAGGCCCCGGATCAAGTCCGGGGCGGCGCTGGTTCAACCCAAAGCATCGTTGCAGCGCTGGCAAGTGCCGGGGTGTTTGTGGCTGCCCACATCCGGCAAAATCCGCCAGCAGCGCTGGCATTTCTCGCCCATCGCCCGCTCAAACACCACACCGATGCCCGGCGTGTCGGGCAGGCGGAACGCCTCGGCAGGTTCCGGGTCAGCGGTCAGTTGCAGATCCGAGGTGATGCAGAGTTCGGCAAAATCCAGCGATTTCAGCGCGCTCAGAATGGCCGTATCGGCCACATGCACCACGGGTGCCGCCTCAAGGCTTGCCCCGATCACCTTGGCGGTGCGCTGCACTTCCAGCGCCCCTGTAACCACACGGCGGGCGACACGGATGCCTTCCCATTTCGCGGCCAGCGCCGGGTTCAGCCATTCCGCCGGGGTTTCCGGCATATCCAGCAGATGCACCGACGAGCCCTCACCGGGGAAGCGGCAAAGCCAGACTTCTTCCATGGTGAACACCAGCACCGGGGCCAGCCAGGTGGTCAGGCGGTGGAACACGATATCCAATACCGTGCGCGCGGCGCGGCGGCGCAGGGCATCCGCCGGGTCGCAATACAGACAATCCTTGCGGATATCGAAATAGATCGCCGACAGATCGGTGGTGGCAAAGGTGAACAGCTTCTGGAACACGCCTTGGAAATCATAGGCCGCATAGCCCTTGCGCACCTCACCGTCCAGTTCCGCCAAGCGGTGCAGCACCCACTGCTCCAGTTCCGGCATATCGGCAGGGGCGACCTTTTCGGCATCGGTGAAGCCCGCCAGATTGCCCAGCAAGAACCGCATGGTGTTGCGCAGGCGGCGATAGCTGTCGGCCACGCCTTTCAGGATTTCCTTGCCGATGCGCAGATCGACCGTGTAGTCGCTTTGCGCCACCCACAGCCGCAGAATATCCGCGCCGTATTCCTTGATGACTTCCTCGGGTGCCACGGTATTGCCGATGGATTTGGACATCTTCATGCCCTTCTCATCCAGCGTGAACCCATGCGTCAGCACACCGCGGTAAGGCGCGCGGCCCTTGGTGCCACAGGCTTGCAACATTGAGGAATGGAACCAGCCGCGATGCTGATCGGTGCCTTCCAGATACAGGTCAGCAATGCCGTCAGCCGAGCCATCCTCGCGGTCGCGCAGCACGAAAGCATGGGTCGAGCCGCTATCGAACCACACGTCCAGCACGTCGAACACTTGGTTATATTGCGACGGATCAACGATGCCTTGCAGCACCTTTTCCTTGAACCCTTGCACATACCAGACATCCGCGCCGTCGGCCTCGAACGCTGCCTTGATCCGCGCATTCACCTCTGCATTGCGCAGGATGAAATCGGCATCGGTCGGCTTGGCGCCCACCTTGGTAAAGCAGGTCAGCGGCACACCCCAGGCGCGTTGACGCGAAAGCACCCAATCGGGGCGCGCTTCGATCATCGAATGCAGGCGGTTGCGCCCGGCAATCGGCGTCCAAGTCACCAACTGGTTGATCGAGTTCAGCGCCCGCTTGCGGATCGTGTCGCCATAGGTCGACATGCCGTCATCCAGCGGCTTGTCGATGGCGACAAACCACTGCGGCGTGTTGCGATAGATCACCGGAGCCTTTGAACGCCAGGAATGCGGGTAGGAATGCTTGACCTTGCCCTTGGCCAGCAGCGCACCCTGCGCGTGAAGGGCCTTGATATTGCTGACGTTGGCCGCCCCCTCTTTGCCATCCGCGCCAATGATGAACTGCCCGCCAAACAGCGGGAGGTCGGCACGGTAAGACCCATCCGCCTCGACATTATAGGTCATCGGCAGCTGGAACTTCAGCCCCATCTGGTAGTCGTCATCTCCGTGGCTGGGCGCGGTATGCACAAAACCCGTGCCCGCATCGTCGGTGACGTGATCGCCCGCGATCATCGGAACATTATAGTCCCACTCACCGTTTCCGCCTTCAATGCCGCGATACGGATGCGAAAAGTTCATCTGTTCCAACTGGATCGCCGGCACGTCCCGGCGTTTCGCAAACTGCGTAACTTTTGCAGCCGACATTACGCTTTCAGCAAGCTTGTTCGCGAGAACGATAAGTTCGCCAACTTTAGCCGTCGAGTTGTCAGCAGCCTCAACAACCTCATACAGGCCATATTCAATCGTTGGATTGAACGCGATGGCCCGGTTTTGTGGGATCGTCCAAGGCGTCGTCGTCCAGATTACGACTGCGGCGTTACGCAAATCTTCATGAGTGCGCAGGTCAATGTCATTGGTCTGTGGAACTGAATGCGGCTTAAACCGCACCCAGATCGTATGGCTCGTGTGATCGTGATACTCGATCTCCGCCTCGGCCAAAGCCGTCTTCTCCACGGGCGACCACATCACGGGCTTGGAGCCCTGGTACAGCGAGCCATTAGTGACAAACTTCATGAACTCATCCGCGATCACCGCTTCTGCGTGGTAATCCATGGTGAGGTAGGGCTTTTCCCACTTCCCCGTCACGCCCAACCGCTTGAACTCGGACCGTTGCACGTCAATCCAGCCCTCGGCGAATTTGCGGCATTCCTGGCGGAAGGCCACTACATTCACGTCGTCCTTGTTCAGACCCTTGGCGCGGTATTGTTCTTCGATCTTCCATTCGATCGGCAGACCGTGGCAATCCCAACCCGGCACATAGCGCGCGTCGCGGCCCATCATCTGCTGGCTGCGCACCACCATATCCTTCAGGATCTTGTTCAGCGCATGGCCGATGTGCAGATGGCCGTTGGCGTAAGGAGGGCCGTCATGCAGGATGAACGGCACCCGGCCCTGCTTTTCGCGCAGGCGGTCATAGACGCCGATTTGTTCCCAACGGGCCAGCCAATCGGGTTCACGCGCAGGCAGGCCCGCGCGCATCGGAAATTCGGTTTCGGGCAGAAAAACAGTGTTGGAATAATCGGCAGTTACGTCAGCGCACATCGCGGCAGTCCTTTGAACATGATCGGGTTGCGGGGTGCCAAGCACCAGAATCCCGGCGTCTGAAAGCTCAGAGCGCCGGGCCGATAATTCGGAACATGCTCACGAATATGCGGTCCATGCGCGCCTTATAGAAAGCCCGCACGGAAAGGTCAAAGCCCGCTGCGTCAAAGGTGCATCGACAGTCATCTCGCACGCCTTGGCGAAGGCCATCGCCTTCGCCATGCGATGCGGTTGCCGCTGAAACCGCCGGGCCCCAAAGGCCCGGCCAGCGCCCGCCCCGCCCTCGGCGGGCGCTTCTCGCCCGCCGGGTCGGGCACTGGCCTCAGGGGGTTTCTTGCTGAGCCGACTACAGGATGAGGCCGCGCCCGCGGGCGGGGAAACGCAATGCGTTTCCTGTTTCCGCCCGGAACTGCCTGCACCCATGTGCGCGACTGTCGATCGGCCCTCGGCCTGCCTGCGACTATGCGCAGCATTGCGCAGCCCCGGCAGAACCGCGAGGCTGTATCGGACAGGAGTATCCAATGCCCCCCCTCGCCCGCTTTGCCATCACCGCCGCAGAAATCGACCGCGTGGTCGCCGCGTTTTATGCCGCCGTGCGCCGCCATCCGATGCTGGCGCCGATCTTTGCCGCCCATGTCGAAGACTGGCCCGCGCATGAGGCGAAAATCGCCCGGTTCTGGCGCAATGCCATCCTGCTGGAGGGCGGCTACAACGGCAATCCGATGGCGGTGCATAAGGCGGCGGGCAATGTGCATCCCGGCATGTTTGACGGCTGGCTGGCGGTGTTCGACGCCACCCTGGCCCGCGAATTGCCGCCCGAGACTGCCGCCCAATGGTCCGCCCTTGCCCACCGGATCGGGCGCGGTTTGCGCTATGGCTTGGTCGATAGCGCGAAAACCGCCTCAGGTGTCCCGCTTCTGCGTTGAAACCTCGCCCGCCCAGCGGTTCAGCCACGCAAGCCCCGCCAGACACAGCCCCAGCCCAAGGAAGCTGACCACCCGCGTCAGCCCGGTCAGGCCCGCCGCATCGAGCAGAAACACCTTGGCAATGGTCAAGCCGATCACCGCCATCGCCACCCGTCGCAACGTGCCAGACCGCCGCGCGATGGCCTGATACAAAAGCCCCGCCCCCAGCAGCATCAGCGCCAAGGTATAGCTGTAAAGCTCGCCCTGCTTCACCCCCGGCGCACCCAGCCAATCGCCCTGCCAGAACCGCCGGATCTCCAGCCCGAGATACAGCGCCAGCAGTGCCAGCCCCACGGTCAGGAAGGCCATGCGCAGCCGCCCCAGCCCCGGCAGTTTCCACACCGCCGCCAGCAAGATCAGGCCCGGCACACCGTAAGCCAGCAGCAGGCTGTCCAGCAGCATCGGTCCCACCACCAAAGCCCCCGGATCTTCGGCGTAATAGCTGAACAACGGGTTGAACGGCCCCACCGCCAGCGCCAAAGCCCCCGCCGCCAGCAGCCCCGCCACCAGCGCAATCGCTTGCCGCAGGCGCAACAACACGCCGCCCAGTCGCGCTCGGTAGATCTGCATCAGCATCAACACCAGCCACGGCAGCGCGTTCAGGCTCATCGAGTAATGGGTGTCAAGGCTGCCAAAGGCCCCTTCCGGCAGAACCCAGCGCGTGATCAGGATATTGGCCAAAATCGCCGACAACCCCGCCGCCGCCGATTCCAACACGCCCTTGGGCAGCACCCGCCCTTCAGGCAGGATACGCAACGCCGCCACCAGCGCCACAATCACCCCGACAAAGGCCAGCAGCACTTGGCGCAGCGGGGCGATGAACGCCCAATCCAGCCCCGGATCGGCCAGCAAGCGATAGCCCAGCACCGCCACCGCCGCCTGAATGAACCAACCCATCTCGGGCAATTTGAACCGCCGATCCAAGCCCGCCGCCACCAGCGCCAAAGCCGCAAGCGCCAAGGTCAGCGCAGTGTGGGTGGTCAGCAGGAACAGCGCGAGTGCGATCAGCGACAGCGCCGACAAGGTGGCATAGGCCGGGCGGCGTCGATCTTCGCCCTTCGCGAACATCACCGCCAGCGCCACCATCCCCGCCGCCACCGCCATCACATGCAGCGCCCAAGGATAGGCCCCGATCACCCGCTCGGGCAGCCACAGCAGCGCCAAAATCGCCACCGCCACCGGGGCCACTAAGGCCGCCGCCGCGCCATGCAGCAAGGCCAGCACGCCCATCTGCCGCGAGCGCCACGCGAAAGCCGCCGAGATCAGCGCCGCCATGCCGACCAGCCAAGTGATCGTCATCGGTGCTGGCACCTCTGGCGCGCGATCCATCGCGCCCAGGAAATCCCAATACAGCGGCAAGCCCGCCGATCCCGCCTGCACCAGCACCAGCCAGAACCCGACCGCAGGCACAAAGCCCAGATCCGCCAGCCCTTCGGCCCGCTCGGCCCAGATCACATAGGCCAGTGCCAACAGCACCAGACCGCCCAGCGCCAGCATCGCCTCGGCACTCGTCGCCCCCGCCAGCAGGACCAGCCCGACGGTCGAGGCCACGCCCGCTCCTGCCGCCAGCAGCACCGGAAACGGCGGGCGCTGTTTGCCCAGCATGGCGGCCATCAGCACAGACGGCCCGTCTTGCGCTGGGATCAGCCCACGCTCGGGCACCGCCACCGCCAGCATCGGCAGCACCACCAGCAGCGCCACCCAACCGGCCACACCCGCGCCGCCCATCAGCGACAGCCAGCCGCCCGCATAGCCCAGCACCAGCGCCAGCACCGAGACCCAAGCCCAGCGCCGCAGCGTATCCACACCCAAGCCCAAAGCCGCAATCAGGGCGAAATAGCCGTAAAGCCATGGGGCCGCCTGCGCTCCGCCATTCACCACAAACGGCGCTGCAAAAGCGCCCAGCAGACCCACCGCGATCAGCAGCGGCCCATAGAACCAGCCCAGCACCAGCGCCAGTGCCGCCGTCGCCACATGGCCGACAAACGCCATCTGCGGCCCGATCAGCCCATACATCAGCCGCGCCGACAACACGGCGGCAAACACCGAAACCAGCCCCGCCCCGGCAAAAACCGAAGGCAGATAGGCGGTCGAGACATCTTCGCCATCGCCCGAGCGGCGGCGCAACCATTCCCCCGCCGCGATCAGGCACAGGCCAAAGGCAATCCCCGCCAAGACCCGCAATCCAGGCGGCAGTAGGCCATTTTCGATGCCATATTGCACGAAAAACACCCCCGCCAAAGCCAACGAGGCGGCGGAAACCGCATAGACCCAGTTCAGCTTCAGCCAAGCCGCAAACCGGGTGAACACGCTCGGGCCGGACGGAGCGCGCGGCAAGGGGGGCGCTGCCTCGGTAGGGGTTGTTGCAGAGGCGACACCCGCTGCCCGCGCCGCCGCGCGATCCCAAGGTGTCATCGGGCGCACGGCCTCTGTCCCCGCCACTTCGGCAACCGGCGCCGCGGTGATCGGCAGAGCATCCTCAACCGGCGAAGGCTCGGGCAACACCGGGTCCACCACAACCACCGTCGCGGGTGCCAACACCGGCCCCACCGCCGTCGCCAGCAAATCCTGCAAGCGTTTGTCCTGCTCGGCCAGCCGATGCTCCAACATGCCGACACGGCTGCGCAAGCCGCTTTGCCCGACCAACAGCACGATGATCAGCACCGGAATCGCCAGCGCCACCAAAGCCAGCAGAACCAGCAACCCTTCCATCCGCGTCCCCTCCAGCACTTTGCGCCACCTTAGACCCAGCCCGCGCCGCTGCACAGTGGGGAATATCGCACCCTATAAAGCCTTGCCATCGCAGCAATTCCCCGCAAAATACCCAGCATGAGCATCGCTTCCCCCTTGCTGAGCATAGGTATCGTCGGCGCGGGCATCGGCGGTCTGGCCGCTGCTGCCCTCTGCGCCCAAGCGGGCCATGCTGTCACCTTGGTCGAACGCTTTGCCACGCCGAAACCGCTCGGCTCGGGCCTTGTGCTGCAACCCGTTGGGCTTGCGGTGCTGGATGCCATCGGGGCCGATGCCCGCGCCTTTGGTGCCCCGATCACCCGCATGCGCGGCCATGCCGGGCGGCGGCAGGTTCTGGACGTGTCCTATGCGCCCCAAGCCCCCGGCCTTGCCATCCACCGCGCCAGCCTGTTTTCCGTGCTGTGGAGGGCCGCAACCGCCGCAGGCATCACCCTGCAAACCGGGGCTGCCTGCCACGCCGCCCCGCTAGAGAACGGCAAACGCCTGATCCTGCGCGACGGGGCCGAGCCACTTGGCCCGTTTGATCTGGTGATCGACGCCTCTGGTGCCGGATCGGCGCTGACGCCGATGCAGGCGCGCCCGCTTGGCTTTGGCGCGGTCTGGGGCACCGTGCCTTGGCCCGAAGAAACCCCACTTGCCCGCCACGAACTCAGCCAACGCTACCTTGCCGCGCGCCATATGGCCGGGGTGCTACCGATCGGGCGGCTGCCCGACAACCCCACCCCACAAGCGGCAGTATTCTGGTCGCTGCCCCGCGCCGCCTTGGATGATTGGCCTGCCCAAGACCTGCCCGCGTGGAAAGCCGAAGTCACTACCCTCTGGCCGCAAATGGCCCCGTTCCTGACCAGCCTGCACAGCCCCGCCGATCTGACGCCTGCGCGCTACAGCCACGGCACCCTGCGCCGCCCCTATGCGCCCGCACTCGCCTTCATCGGCGATTGCGCCCACCGCGCCAGCCCGCAACTGGGCCAAGGCGCGAATATGGCGCTGCTCGATGCCTTTGCGCTGACCCAGGCCCTGCGCCTGCCGCTGGATCAGGCGCTGCCCCGCTATGCACAGATGCGCCGCTGGCATGTGCGTGCCTACCAGACCATGTCAGCCGCCTTCACCCCGATGTATCAATCGCACAGCACCATCCTGCCCGGCTTGCGCGATCATCTGCTGGCCCCGATGGCCGCGCTTTGGCCGATCAATCGGCTGCTGACAGCGCTGGTCTCGGGCACCATGCTGCCGCCCATCGCCGGGATGGATTGGCCGCAAACCGCTGGACAGCGCGCCCCCAAGCGCTAGGTTGATGCCAAAGGAAACCCGATGCGTGATCCCTCTCTCAACGTGCTTGGCAGCGCTCTGGAAAGCTGCTCGACCGCGCCCGTCACCGGGTTCTTCCGTGATGGCTGCTGCAACACCGGGCCAATGGATCAGGGCCTGCACACCGTCTGCGCCCTGATGACGGCCGAATTTCTGGCCTATTCGAAATACCTCGGCAACGATCTGTCCACCCCGCGACCGGAATATGGCTTTGCGGGGCTGAAACCCGGCGATCAATGGTGCCTGTGCGCGGGCCGGTTCTTGCAAGCGCATGAAGAAGGCGTCGCCCCGCAAATCCGCCTGAAAGCCACGCATCAACGCACGCTGGATGTGGTGGCGCGTGACCTGCTGGAGCGTTACGCCACCGACGCTCCATGACCCGCGCGACGCTTCTGGCACTTCTATTGGCCACGACGCCCGCCCTGGCGGACCAAACCGAGCGAGAAATCGCAGCACAAAATGCCCTGCGCGCCGCCGCAGCCCAAGCCACATCGCTGCCTGACAGCGACGCGCTGCTGGCCGCCTGCCCCGCCGACATCTATGCCAGCCGCCGCAATCTGCTGCGCGACATGTTCCAATCTGACGCCCCGCACAGCCACAGCTATTGCCACGACCATGCCGCGGCCTGCGCCGAAGCCTGCAAGACCGATCTGGATGGCAAGGCCTGCCTCGCCTTGGCCCATGCGCTGGAAATGGCCGGCCTGCCGGACCTCGAACTGCCAGCCCGTCGCTATCACGCCTTGGCCTGCGCGCTGGGTCAGGCCAGCGGCTGCACCAATCGCGGCGGCGGCATGCGCAACGTGCCTGCCGTAGGCGATCCGTGGTGGCCAGAACCCGCGACAGTTCAGCAAGAGACTGCCAAGTCAGATTGCCTCTACCGCAGCTTTCAGGCCGCCTGCACAGCTGGCGATAGCTGGGGCTGTGCCATGCTGGGGCAAGCGCAGGCGCTTGGTGAGGGCACCGCACCAGATGCCGTCGCCGCCCGCCAGCACTATCTCGAAGCCTGTAATCTGGCCAAAGACAAAGGCTTCGCCGCCTGCGTTTTTGCGCGTGAAGCGCTGGATAGCCTGCCCCCAAGCCCCTGACCAACGATTGCTGCCCGTCCGCTTAGGCAGCCGATTGCGTGCTGGGCAGACGCAGGGTGCCGTCCTCGTCCCGCATCAGATCTTCGATGAACAGCGACAAAAGTTGCGAGCGCCCACTGACCCCTGCCTTGCGGTAGATCGCGTTGGTCTGGGCCTTGACCGTGCCCTCCGAAGTGCTGCGCAGTGCCGCGATCTCTCCGGTAGACATACCCTTGATGGCAAACAGCGCCACATCCTTTTCGGCAGGCGTCAGCCCCCATTCCGCGAACCGCTCTGCCAGCAACACCATGAACGCACCCGAGGCCCGACGCAGCCGGGTCTCGGCCTCGCGCCGATCCACAATCGCGCGGCGCAGCAAGATTGCCCCCAGCACCACGCCGACAATCAATCCGAACGCGGCCCAAATCTCAAGGATTTCTCGCACTTCCCATGGCAGCGGAGTGGTGGTGATGCCCACGAAAGACGACAGGATATCGGACACGAAAAAGATCGCGCAGGCCGCCTGCAACAGAAAGATCGCAAAGACAAAGGCCGGATGTCTCACATCCACCCCTTCCAGCGCAGGGTTTTGCGGCAGTGCCACTGCGGCATCGGGCGATCAATCGTCCCCATTATCGCCCCCGCCGTCGCCATGACCACTGCCAGATCCCCCGCCCGAGCCACTGCCAGAGCCGCTTCCAGAACCACCGCCATCTTCGCCGCCGTGATCATCGCCGCCGCCGTCGTCACCGCCGTCATCACCGCCGTCGTCGCCACCATCATCGTCAGAGCTGTCATCGCCCGACCGGCCGCTGCCCGAGGGATCGTCATCGCTGATCTGCACGGAAACCTGGCCGTCATCGCCCAGCACCACATCCCGCAAAATCTCACCTGTGCGGGGGTTCAGGATGATCTCGCGCGTAATGCCGCGCCGCGCGCCGACAATGCGCACCCGGCCCAGCATGGTGCGCGCCACATTGATGTCGCGATATCCCTGCCCACGCAGTTGCGTCACCACCGACTCTTCAAAGCTGCCTGCAGACGCGGCCTGCGCCACCCCGACAGCGCCCAGCACGCCAGCCGCACAACGCGTCAAGAAAACTCTGCGGTTCATCCGGTTTCCCTCAGGGTCAGATTTCAACCCCGGTCTGCTGCATTATCACCCAAGCCAGACGCCCCGGCAAGTCCGGCGCGTCTGGCAGAACCCGTCAGGGCTTAATCATCCGAACTGCCGTCGTGGCCGCTGCCGCTGTGATCGCCATCGTCGTGGCCACCATCGTCATGCCCGCTGCCACCGTGATCATCGCCAACGTCATGATCGGGACCATCGTCCGAGCCATTGTCGTCAGACCCATCGTCGTCCGATGCGCCGTTGTCGTCGCCATTGTCATCGTCGGTAAAGTCGTGATCGGTGGTGGAAACCTCGACACCCGTTCCAGTCGAACCCGCACCCACGGTCTCGGATTCCTGCTTGATCACTTCACCCGTTGCCTTGTCATAAACCGCCTCAACCTTGACGCCATCCTTGACGGCCTCAACCTTGATCTGGTTCGGGCTTTCCTTCACCTCGATGCCCGTATAGGCGCCGTCCTGATAGGTGCGCACCACATCGGCCACCGTGATCGCCTGCGCCATGCTGGCCGAAAAGCCCAGCATCAGGGCAAGGATCAAAGGCTTCGCTGTCCGTTTCATTTTGTGTTCCCAACTTTGCTGAAAGATCAAATCATGCCGCATCCGGCGACAAGATCAGCAATGCCAGCCCAGAACGGCGCTGGATATTGGCGTGGGGTTTAGTGCTGCGAAATGCGCCGCCAGTTTGCGGGAATAAACCGCAGTTTAGGGTAAAACACCGCCAGCGCCCTGCCAAAAATATCCCTATATCAAATGCTTAAGACATTGGTCCAAGGCTTTGCGCGTCAACATCAGACCATGGTCCGAACGGCCAAATTCAGCGATTCGCACCAATCATGCAAAAGCCGCGCCCGTTTACACAGGCGCGGCTTATGGCAGATCAGATTGTGCCTTAGATCTTCATATCGAAACCAAGATGCTTGGCGACTGTAAAGATGTCTTTGTCGCCCCGCCCACACATGTTCATCACGATGATATGATCGCGCGGGAGCGTCGGCGCGATCTTCATCACATGGGCCAGCGCATGGCTCGGCTCAAGCGCGGGAATGATACCCTCCAGCTTGCAGCAAAGCTGAAACGCCTCCAAAGCCTCGGCGTCAGTGATGCTGACATATTGCGCGCGGCCCATGTCGTGCAGCCAGCTATGCTCTGGCCCGATACCCGGATAATCCAAGCCCGCGCTGATGCTGAAGCCTTCCAGAATCTGCCCATCATTGTCCTGCAACAGATAGGTGCGGTTGCCATGCAGCACGCCGGGGCGACCGCCGGTCAGGCTGGCGCAATGCTGCATCCGATCATCGACGCCCTTGCCACCGGCCTCGACCCCGATGATGTTCACCGACGGATCATCCAGGAACGGGAAGAACAGCCCCATAGCGTTCGAGCCGCCACCAATCGCCGCCACCACGGTATCGGGCAGACGGCCCTCGCCTTCCTGTTCAGCCAACTGCCAGCGCACTTCCTTGCCGATGATGCTTTGGAAATCGCGCACCATCGCCGGGTAAGGATGCGGCCCGGCCACTGTGCCGATGCAATAGAACGTGTCGCGCACGTTCGTCACCCAATCGCGCAGGGCGTCGTTCATCGCATCCTTCAACGTGCCGCGACCGCTCGTCACCGGCACCACCTCTGCCCCGAGCAACCGCATGCGGAACACGTTCGGCGCTTGCCGCTCCACATCATGCGCGCCCATATAGACCACGCATTTCAGCCCAAACTTGGCGCAGACAGTAGCTGTGGCCACGCCATGCTGCCCCGCGCCGGTTTCGGCGATGATCCGGGTTTTGCCCATGCGGCGGGCGAGGATGATCTGCCCCAGCACATTGTTAATCTTGTGCGCGCCGGTGTGGTTCAGCTCATCGCGCTTCATATAGACCTTTGCACCACCGAGATGCTCGGTCAGCCGTGGCGCGAAATACAAGGGCGAGGGGCGGCCCACATAATGCTTCCACAGATCATCCATTTCCGCCCAGAACGTCGGATCAGTCTTGGCGAATTCATAACGCTCTTCCAGATCAAGGATCAGCGGCATCAGCGTTTCCGAGACAAACCGCCCGCCAAACTTGCCAAAGCGGCCCTGCTCGTCCGGCCCGGTCATAAAGCTGTTGATGCCGTCTTCCATCGCTGATCTCCCTTGTGTTGCACAGGATGTAGCGCCCTTGTGCGCCGGGGAAAAGGGGCCTTCCGGCCCCCTCGCCCTGTCGGGCTCACCCCCCGTGACGATTTCAGCGGTCCGAAGGCGCTAGAGCGACTTCTTGTAGCCGATATGGCTGGGCGTGTAGCCAAGCCGATCATAAAACGCATGCGCCCGCAGGCGGGTCTTGTCAGTCGTAAGCTGGATCACCGACGCCCCGGCAGCCCGCGCGCGCGCCTCACATTCCGCCATCAGCGCTTCGCCAATCCTGTGCCCGCGCAGATCGGCCACCACCCGCACCGCCTCGACAAGCGCGCGCTTGGCACCTTGCCGCGATAGGCCCGCGAGGATGGTCAACTGGCAGGTCGCCACGATCCGCCCGTCCAACTCGCCCACGATCAGCTGATGCATCGGGTTGGCGGCTATCTCGGCAAAGGCCGCCTCGTAGGGGGCCAGATTGCTGCTTTCCCGCGCCTGCCCCAAAGGATCATCGGCCAGCATCGCCACCAATGCCGCAACATCCCCGGCCTTGGCATCGCGAAACTTTACAGCCACTGCGCCCGCCCTTTCCCAACTGCATCGGCCACGCAGGCATAGCCTTCGCGCTCCAGCAGCGCATCCAGACCCCGCGCGATCTTCGCCGCCAGCGAAATCCCCTGATACACCATCGCCGTGTAAAACTGCACCGCCGAAGCGCCAACGAGGATTTTCACAAACGCCTCCTCAGCGCTGGAAATCCCGCCAACTCCGATCAACGGCAGCTTGCCATCTGTCAAAACCGAAAGCTGAGCGAGAACCTGCGTGGATTTTTCGAACAATGGCGCGCCAGAAAGCCCGCCCATCTGTGCTTTATCTGCACTTATCAAACCTTCTCGCGACAAGGTTGTATTGGTCGCGATGATCCCCGCCACACCGGATGCCAAGGCCACCTCGGCAATCTCGGCCAATTCATCGGCGTTCAGATCGGGCGCGATCTTCAGGAAAACCGGGATCGGATGCGCCAGCGCCGCCCGTGTCTCCATCACCCCCGCCAGCAGCGCCGACAACGCAGCCCGCCCCTGCAAATCCCGCAGCTTCTCGGTGTTGGGAGAACTGACATTCACCGTGGCGAAATCGACATGCGGCCCGCAGACCGCAAGCACCCGCGCGAAATCCTGCGCCCGGTCGCCCGAATCCTTGTTGGCCCCAAGGTTCAGCCCCACCGGCACCGCCGTAGGCTTGCGCGCAGCCAGCCGCGCGCCAATTGCCTCGGCCCCCTCGTTGTTAAAGCCAAACCGGTTGATCGCCGCCCGATCCTCGGTCAGCCGAAACAGCCGCGGCTGCGGATTGCCCGGCTGTGGGCGCGGCGTCGCAGCGCCCACCTCAACAAAGCCAAAGCCCGCGCGGGACAACGGCCCGACCACGTTCGCGTTCTTGTCAAACCCCGCTGCCAGCCCAACCGGATTGGGCATATCCAACCCCGCCATGCGCGTGCGCAGCCGATCCGATGTCACCACCCCCGTCAAAGGCACCAACCCCGCCGCCAGCGCCTTGATCGACAACCCATGCGCGCGCTCGGGATCAAACCGATGCAGAACCGCCAGCCCCAAAGCCTCGATCAAAACACGCCCTCCGGGAAGATATGGCCCGCAGCCCCCAAGGGCAGCGACTTGTCCCACACCACATCAGCCAAAACCAAATCGCGATACAGATGCGGAAACAACGCCCCGCCGCGCGAAGGCTCCCATTTCAGCGCAGGCCCCAGCCGATCAGCATCGCAGGCCACCAGCACCAGATCGGACACATCGGCAAAATACTTCGCCGCCGTTTCCGCCAGTTGCGGCGCACCCGAGAAATGCACAAAGCCATCCGCCAGATCAACCGGCGCACCCGCCGTGTGACCCGCTTCACGAAAAGCGTCCCATTCGACGCGCCGGAATATCTTGTAAATCAGCATGTGCGCCTCATGCCCTTCTGCGGGCTTTCGGTCAAGCCTGCGTCATCGGCGCGTCATGGCCCAGTGGAAAACTGTCGCGATGCGGGCTTTGACAGACTCAAGCCCCGGTTGCACACTCAAAGCCTCGTTCACAGTGGAGATTACCATGCCAGCCCAGCGCCCGCTCTTCGCCGCCCTGCTCTGCGCCACAGCTTTGCTGCCCCTCGCAGCGCAGGCGGAGTCCGTGAAACTCACCCTGCTTGGCGTCGGCGATGTCTATAACTTCACCGAGGAGGACGGGCGCGGCGGCTTTGCCCGCTTGAACGCCGTCGCCCGCGCCGAGCGCGCCGCCAATCCCAACACGCTCTATCTGTTTGACGGCGATATGCTGTCGCCCTCGCTGCTGTCGGGCTTTGACAAGGGCCAGAACACCATTGATCTGACCAACATCGTGCCCTTTGACCTCGCCGTCCCCGGCAACCACGAGTTTGATTTCGGCCCTGCCAATTTCCTCGAGAAAGTGAAGGCCTCGAAATACCCATGGGCCGCGATCAACATCACCACAGCCGATGACAAACCGCTCGACGGTTTCGGCGGCGTGATGGTCAAAGACATCGCAGGCCTGAAAGTCGCCCTCATCCCGGTGGCGCAAGACACCTCGCCCTCAGTCGCCTCGACCGGCGATCTGAAATTCCTGCCCACCGTCGATACCGCGATCAAAGCCGCGAAAGCCGCGCGCGAGGATGGTGCCGATATCGTGGTGGGCGTGGTGCAAACCGATATGGACAACGATCGCAAACTGCTGAAATCGCACGCCTTTGATGTGATCCTGTCGGGCGATGATCATTCCTACGCCACCGCCTACGATGGCGTCACCGCCTATGTTGAAACCTCGATCGACGGCCAGTTCCTGTCGCCCGTCGATCTGAATATCACGGTCGGCGAGAAAGACGGCAAGCGCACCATCGCCTGGACCCCAGCCTTCCGCTTCGTCGACACGGCCAGCGTTGCCCCAGATCCCGAAACGCAAGCCATGGTCGATAAACTCTCCGCGGGCCTTGATGAGACGCTGAATGTCGAGATCGGCACCACCGAAACCCCGCTGGACAGCCGCCGCAACGTGGTGCGCGCCGAGGAAGCAGCCATCGGCAACCTGATCGCCGATGCAATGCGCGACGCCACCAAAGCCGATGTGGCGATCATGAACGGCGGCGGCATCCGCGCCGACCGCACCTATGACGCTGGCACCAAACTGACCCGCCGCGATATCCTGACCGAACTGCCCTTCGGTAATGTCACGGTGCTGACCGAAATCCCCGGCAGCCAACTGCTCGGCGCGTTGGAGAACGGCGTCAGCCAAGTCGAAAAGGGCGCGGGCCGCTTTGCGCAAGTCTCGGGCGTAACCTTCGTCTATGACGCCAGCGCCGAACCCGGTGCCCGCGTGTCCGAGGTGATGGTCGGCGGCCAACCGCTGAACCCCGACGCGCTCTACAAGGTGGCCGTCAACGACTACATCCTTGGCGGAGGCGATGGCTATGACGCCTTGGGCGGCGGGCGTCTGATCACCGACACTGGCGCGGGCAATCTCGTGGCCACCGATGTGATGAACTACGTTGAAAAATCCAAAACCGTGAGTGCCAAGGTCGAGGGGCGCATCAAGAAGCTGGGTCAATAGAGATCACGAAAGCGTGATCAAGCAGGGCGGCTGAAACTTCCCCCCCAGCCGCCCCGTTTCCCTTGCATACGCCCGGAATAAACCGGCCGATGAAAGGGAGTCGCCATGAAAACCTCTGCTCTTGTGCTTGCCTTCGCGTTGATCTCTGCCCCCGCCTTTGCCGAAAACCCGATGGTCGGCGGCGCTGCGATGTATGAAAACAAGAACATCGTCGAGAATGCCGTCAATTCCAAAGACCACACCACCCTCGTCGCCGCTGTTAAAGCCGCAGGTCTGGTCGATGCGCTGCAAGGTGCAGGCCCGTTCACCGTATTCGCCCCCGTCAATGACGCTTTCGCAGCCCTGCCCGCAGGCACGGTGGAAACCCTGCTGAAGCCCGAAAACAAAGACATGCTGACCAAAATCCTGACCGCGCATGTCGTCGCTGGCAAGTTCACCACCGCGCAGATGGCCAAAAAAGCCAAAGCCTCGAAAGACGGCTATTTCAACATGACCACCCTGTCGGGCGACCATCTGTCGGCCAAGATGAAGGGCGGCAGCCTCTATATCTACGACGAATCCGGCAAAGCCGCGAAAGTCACCATCTCAGATGTCGAGCAATCCAATGGTGTGATTCAAGTCGTGAACAAAGTTTTGCTGCCGAAGTGAGTAACGAGTTCCAAGTAACCAGTGCCAATTCAGCGTGGCTCTCCTCCCCGCGCTGACCTGAGCGGCGCGGTCTGCCTAGTCGCAGATCGCGCCTTTTTTCACACCATCGCAGCAACCCACACAGCTAGCACCTGACACTTTCACATTGGCACAAATATCCCCGCCGGAGGCTCCGCCGCAAATGCCAGCCGCAGCACGGCCCATCGCGCAATCCCCCGATGCAGCCTCCCCACCGAGACAAGCGGCGGCACGCCGCGCAGGCGAGCCAAAGACAAAGCGGCCTTGGCCGCGCTATTTGAAAAGCCTTGGCAGCGCTCAGGCGCGTTTCAGACGGATCACCACATCAACCCGGCTCACCGCCATGCCCTCGGGCGCGTCGGGCAGGCCCGCGATCACCAGATCTTCCGCCGGGGCATCGGTCAGCTGATGGCTGTCCTCCCAATAGAAATGCGGATGATCATCCAGCCTTGTGTCAAAATAGCTGCGCGCGCCGTCAACCACGACCTCGTTCAGCAAGCCTGCCTCACAAAATGCCCGCAGCGTGTTGTAAACCGTGGCAAGGCTCACCTTCGCGCCCGCAGCCCCGACCGCCGCATACAGGCTTTCCGCCGTGACATGCCGGTCCATCCCGTCGCCCACCAGCAAACCGGCCAAAGCCAGCCGCTGCCGCGTTGGGCGCAATCCGCCCCGAGCAAGCCAAACCGTGCTGCGCTGTTGTTCGACCAAAGTCATCGTCACTTTCCAAGTCGGGCCGCAGCCCAAATTCATCCCCGCCCCCTATATAATGTGGATTGGCGATGCTTTTCAAACGAAAACCCCAAACTCGCCACCTCCGCGCCTCTGCCCCACACTTGTTCGCCTCTGCGGCGGGTGTTACATGGGGAAAACGGCCAACCGCACGGCCAATCACTGGGGAGATTTCGAGGGCATGAGCAGTTTTCCAACTTCGTTCACCAAGGACGATCTGCTGAAATGCGCGCGCGGAGAGCTGTTCGGCCCCAGCAACGCACAACTGCCCGCCCCACCGATGCTGATGATGGATCGCATCACCGATATTTCCGAAGACGGCGGCGCACATGGCAAGGGTCATGTGGTGGCCGAGTTCGACATTACTCCCGATCTGTGGTTCTTCGACTGCCACTTCCCCGGCAACCCGATCATGCCGGGCTGCCTTGGCCTTGATGGGCTTTGGCAGCTGACCGGCTTCAACCTCGGCTGGCGCGGCTGGCAGGGGCGCGGCTACGCGCTTGGCGTCGGCGAAGTCAAGCTGACCGGCATGGTCCGTCCTGACCGCAAGCGCCTGACCTATTATGTTGATTTCACCAAAGCCATCCAAACCCGTCGCCTGACCATGGGCGTCGCGGATGGCCGGGTCGAGGCCGATGGCGAAACCATCTACCTTGTCAAAGATATGAAAGTGGCCCTGTCGGAAACCTGATCCGACAAGACCTTGCGCGTCGGGCCAGCGCCCCGACAAGCCCACTGCACAAAAGGAGACAGCCCATGCGTCGCGTCGTCATCACCGGAATCGGCATCGTTTCCCCCATCGGCAACAACGCCGCCGAGGTCGAAGCCTCCTTGCGCGCAGGCAAGTCGGGCATCGTCTTTGCCCCTGAATATGCCGAACACGGCTTCCGCAGCCAGGTCCACGGCATGCCGCAGATCGACCTTGCCGCACATATCGACAAACGCGACATGCGGTTCATGGGGCCGGGTGCGGCCTATAACTTTCTGGCCATGCAGCAAGCCATCGCCGATTCCGGGCTGGAAGAAAAAGACGTCTCGAACGAACGCTCTGGCCTGATCATGGGCTCGGGCGGCCCGTCCACCTCAAACTTCTTCCTCGCCTTCGACGCCGTGATCAACAAGGGCGCGCCGAAGAAAATGGGGCCGTTCATGGTGACGCGCTGCATGTCCTCCACCAACTCGGCCTGCCTCGCCACCCCGTTCAAGATCAAAGGCGTGAACTATTCGATCACCTCGGCCTGCTCGACCTCTGCGCATTGCATCGGCAATGGCGTGGAACTGATCCAGATGGGCAAGCAAGACGTGGTCTTTGCGGGCGGCGGCGAAGAACTCGACTGGACCCTGTCCTGCCTGTTCGACGCAATGGGCGCGATGAGCAGCAAATATAACGACACCCCCGAAACCGCCTCGCGCACCTACGATGCCACCCGCGACGGATTTGTCATCGCAGGCGGCGGCGGTGTTGTGGTGCTGGAAGAACTCTCCCACGCCCTTGCACGCGGCGCGAAAATCTACGGCGAAGTCACCGGCTACGGGGCCACCTCGGACGGCTACGACATGGTCGCCCCCTCGGGCGAAGGTGGTGAGCGGTCGATGAAACTTGCGCTGGCGACCCTGCCCGAAGGCCGCCACGTCGATTACATCAACTCCCACGGAACCTCGACCGTGGTCGGCGACGTCACCGAGATGGAGGCGATCCGCCGCGTCTGGGGCCGTGGCAACACCCCGCCCGTCGCCTCGACCAAATCGCTGACCGGCCACTCCTTGGGTGCCACCGGCGTGCACGAGGCGATCTACAGCCTGATCATGATGAACGGTGATTTCATCGCCGCTTCCGCCAATATCACCACCCTCGACCCCGCGCTTGATCCGTCGGAAATCGTCACCACCCTGCGCGAGAACGTCAAACTCGATTCGGTCCTGTCGAACTCGTTTGGCTTCGGCGGCACCAACGCGACCCTTCTGATGAGCAAGTATCTGGCCTAATCCGCCACCAAAACGGGAGTGCCAGTATGGCTGATCTGATGAAGGGCAAGCGCGGGCTTGTCATGGGTGTGGCGAATGAACGCTCGATCGCCTGGGGCATTGCCAAAGCCTTGGCCGATGAAGGTGCAGAGCTGGCGTTTTCGTATCAGGGCGATGCTTTCGGCAAACGCCTCGCCCCCCTCGCCGCCAGCGTTGGCAGCGAGGTCATGGTGGATGTCGATGTCACCGACGACGCCAGCCTTGATGCCTGCTTTGCCACGCTGAAAGACAAATGGGGCACTATGGATTTCCTGATCCATGCCATTGCTTTCTCGGATAAAAACGAACTGACCGGGCGTTTCATCAACACCAGCCGCGAGAACTTCAAGAACTCGATGTGCATCTCGTGCTACAGCTTCATCGACGTGGCAGGCCGCGCCGCTGAGTTGATGCCAAACGGTGGCAGCCTGATCACGCTGACCTATGGCGGCTCGAACCGCGTGACACCGAATTACAACGTCATGGGTGTGGCCAAAGCCGCGCTCGAATCCGCCACCCGCTACCTTGCCAATGACCTTGGCCCGCAGCAAATCCGCGTCAACGCCATCAGCCCCGGCCCGATGAAAACCCTTGCAGGGGCCGCCATCGGCGGCGCGCGCGCCACCTTCCGCCATACCGAGGCCAACGCCCCCCTGCGCACCAACGCCACGCTGGAAGCCATCGGCGGCACCGCCGTTTACCTGTGTTCGGACTACGGCGCTTGCACCTCGGGCGAGATTATCCATGTCGACAGCGGCTATCACGTGCTGGGTATGCCGCAGCAGGAAAACCTGTAAACTCAGGTGCTTGCTCTCATCCTCTCGATTATCCTGATCGCAGGCACCGGCGTTGCCCTGCGCGGCGGCTTCAGCGGCGCGGGCTGGAATCGCGTCGGCTTTGATGTCAACGCCCTTGGGCTTTCCGCGGTTGCTGTCGTCGCCGCTATCTGGTTTTTCGGCTGGCAATATGGCCTTGCCTTCATCATCGCCATCATGATCCACGAGATTGGCCACGTCGCAGCCTTCCGCGTCTGCGGCCACAAAGACGCGCAGTTCCGCCTGATCCCACTGTTCGGCGGCGTCGCCGTGTCGCGCAGCCTGCCCGCCAGCCACGACCGCGACCTGTTCATCAGCCTGATGGGCCCTGCCATCTGCCTTGGCCCGATGGCCTTGTGCTTTGCCTTGGCCGATCTGATCTTTACCCAAGCCCCCGGCGTGGCGAGTTTCCTTTATATTCAGGCTCTTGTGCTGGGCGGGCTGAACCTGTTCAACCTGCTGCCATTCTGGCCACTGGACGGCGGCAAGATCGTGCGCCTGCTGACCTACACCTTCTTCCCCAAAGCCACCCGCGCGGTGTCAATCCTGATGTCAGCCGCCGCAGCAGCGCTTTGCGTCGCCACGCATTCCTATATCCTGCTGTTCTTCGTGCTACTGGGCTGGCAAGGCCTGATCCAATCCGAGCAACTGATCGAAATCCAACGCCCGATGCGCAAATCCACCGCATGGATCGCGCTGGCCGCCTACCTTAGCACAGCAGGCGCGCTTTACCTCGGTGCCGCGCAATTCGTGCAAAGCCTGTTCTGAAAAGCACGACACAGGGCTACGCCCTTGATTCCGGGCGGTGAATAGCCTGCTTGGCTCGCGTCAGCGGCCCTCATGTCCCCTAAACCCGCGCAAACAAAAATGGTCCCGAACCGGGACCATCCTATCAGACCAAAATTTCTGGAGCGGGCGACGGGAATCGAACCCGTGTCTTTAGCTTGGAAGGCTAAGGTCTTACCATTACACAACGCCCGCGCTGCCTGCCTTCTAGCACCCCAGAACGGCAGGCTCAACCCTCAGCCACACTTCGAATGGCCGCAATCATTGCAGGTCATGCAGCCCTCTTTCATCTGCAACGCATAAGACCCGCACGACGGACAAGCCTTCCCCTTCGGCCGTTCACCCACCGCAATCACCTCGGCATGAGGATCGGTTTTCAGCCCCATCCCCTCGCCTTCAATAAAGCCGATGCTGACCAGATGCCGCTCAATCACCCCGCCGATGGCCGCGAGGATAGACGGAATATACCGCCCCTCCATCCACGCCCCACCGCGCGGATCGAACACCGCCTTCAACTCCTCGACCACAAACGAAATATCGCCACCTCGACGGAACACCGCCGAGATCATCCGCGTCAGCGCCACGGTCCAGGCGAAATGTTCCATGTTTTTCGAGTTGATGAACACCTCAAACGGCCGCCGATGCCCCGCGATGATGATGTCATTGATGGTGATATACAGCGCGTGTTCCGAGCCCGGCCATTTCACCTTATAGGTCTGCCCCTCCAACGCCGCAGGACGGTCCAGCGGATCGGTCAGATACACCACCTCACCGCCCGCCACCATTGCCGGTGCTTCGGCCGGCACTTTATCGGTGCTTTCCGAAACCGTCAGAACCGAACCCGTCACCGCATTGGGGCGGTAAGTGGTGCAGCCCTTACAGCCCTGATCCCAAGCGGCCATATAGACCTCTTTGAAATCCTCAAAGCTGATATCTTCCGGGCAGTTGATCGTCTTAGAAATGGAACTATCAATCCACTTCTGCGCCGCCGCCTGCATCCGCACATGGTCCAGCGGCGGCAGCGTCTGCGCGTTGACAAAGTAATCCGGCAACGCCGCATCGCCCTTCAACTCGCGCCACAACCGCACCGCGTAATCAACGACTTCTTCCTCGGTCCGCGAGCCGTCCTTTTGCAACACCTTGCGGGTGTAGGCATAGGCAAACACCGGCTCGATCCCCGAACTGACATTCCCTGCATACAAGGAAATCGTCCCCGTCGGCGCAATCGAGGTCAGCAGCGCATTGCGAATCCCATGCGTGCGGATCGCCTCGCGCACATCGTCATCCATCTGCATCATGTTGCCGGAAGCGAGATACCCCTCAGCCTCAAACAACGGAAACGCGCCCTTCTCCTTGGCCAGATCGACCGACGCCAGATAAGACGCCCGCGCAATCGCGTGCATCCAAACTTCCGTCTGCGCCGCAGCCTCAGGGCTGCCATAGCGCAAACCCACCATCAGCAACGCATCCGCAAGCCCGGTCACACCCAAGCCAATCCGCCGCTTGGCCTTCGCCTCAGCCTGCTGCTCTGGCAGCGGAAAACGGCTGGCATCCACCACGTTGTCCATCATCCGCACCGCCAGACGCACCAGATCCTGCAGCGCGACCTGATCCAGCTTCGCAGCCTTGGTAAAGGCCCCCGAAACCAGCGTCGGCATGTTGATCGACCCCAGCAGACACGCGCCATAAGGCGGCAGCGGCTGCTCACCACAAGGGTTGGTCGCCGCAATCGTCTCGCAATAGCCCAGGTTGTTGGCCTTGTTGATCCGGTCGATGAAGATCACGCCCGGCTCGGCAAAATCATAGGTGTTGCGCATGATCTTGTTCCACAGATCGCGCGCCTGCAACGTGCGATACACCTTGCCCTCAAACACCAGATCCCACGACGCATCCGCCTTCACGGCATCCATGAAGGGGTCAGTGATCAGCACCGAAAGGTTGAACATCCGCAGCCGGGCGGCATCCTTCTTGGCCTCGATAAAGGCTTCTACATCCGGGTGATCGCAACGCATCGTCGCCATCATCGCACCACGACGCGAGCCTGCCGACATGATCGTGCGGCACATCGCATCCCACACATCCATGAACGACAGCGGCCCCGAAGCATCCGCCGCCACACCCTTCACCTCTGCCCCGCGCGGGCGGATGGTGGAAAAGTCATAACCGATGCCGCCACCCTGCTGCATGGTCAGCGCGGCCTCTTTCAGCGCATCAAAAATCCCGCCCATGCTGTCCGGCACGGTGCCCATGACAAAACAGTTGAACATCGTCACATTGCGGCCCGTGCCAGCCCCCGCCGTGATCCGCCCCGCAGGCAGATACTTGAAGCCTTCAAGCGCGTTATAGAACCGCTCTTCCCACACCGCAGGCTCAGCTTCCACCTCGGCCAAAGCCCGGGCGATTCGCCGCCAGCTATCCTCGACCGAGCCATCAATCGGCGTGCCATCCTGCGCCTTTAGCCGATATTTCATGTCCCAAATCTGCTCGGCAATAGGGGCGGCAAAGCGCGACATGAGGGCGGTCCTTCCTGTGGGGGCATCGAATAAGGGGCGACTGTTAACGGCAAGCGAAGCGACGGGCAAGCGACAGAATGTCCATCTGAGACATTGTGTTCAGCACAACACATTTGAACGAGCAAGCCTTGAGCCTACCAGATTTAGGCCTATTCTACACCATCTAACTTTGATGGACAGATCAAGCGACTCATGGCCACGCTCAACCTTATCAAACTCAGCGTCGGCACCGAGTCGGTCGAAGACCTCACCGCATGGCACGATGCCCACCGCCACATCTGGGCCCCCGGCACCACCGAACACGTCACCCGCATGTGGCCCAAGCGCGAGGATGAGATTCTCAACGGCGGCTCGCTCTACTGGGTGATCAAGGGCGTGATCCAAGCCCGCCAGCGCCTGATCGGCCTCGCCGAACGCCGCGGCTCTGACGGCATCCTGCGCTGCGCCCTCGTGCTGAATGCCGAGGTGATCCGCACCGAAAACGCCCTGCGCCGCCCGTTCCAAGGCTGGCGCTATCTGCCCGCAGCTGAATCCCCGCCCGATCTGCCGAAAACCCGCGCCAATGACGATACCCTGCCCCCGGCCCTCGCCGCCGCCTTGGCAGAAATAGGCCTGCGCTAACCCGTAAAATTTAACTAAAATTTGCCTTCACATTGGCCCAAATACTCCACGGGGGTTTGGGGGTGTGAAACCCCCAATTCCACCACATCCACCCTTCCCTTCCCCTGCAATCCGCGCCACAACCGCGATATGATCAAACGCCCGCTCTGGCTCGTCGCAGCCCCCGTGATCTTTCTGCTGCTGTGGTCGGCGGGCTTTGCCATTGCCAAACTTGGCCTGCAACATGCCGAACCGCTCACCCTGCTCGCGCTGCGCTACACCTGCGTTCTGGCGCTGCTGCTGCCGCTGGCGCTGATCATCCGCCCGCCCTTGCCGAAAACCCCGCGCGCCTGGGCCGATATCGCAATCACCGGCTTTCTGATCCAAGTGGTGTATTTCGGCCTCTGCTACGTCGCGTTCAAATCCGGCGTCTCGGCGGGCGGTGTGGCGATCATCGTTTGCCTGCAACCGATTCTCGTCGCCCTCGCCGCCCCCTACACGGTGGGCGAGGCCACCAGCGGCAAGGGCTGGATCGGCCTGATCCTTGGCCTTGCCGGGGCGGCTGTGGTGATCCTGTCGCGCTCCTCGGTGCAGGCAGAAAACGCCTGGGGCATCCTGCTGACCTTCGGGGCGCTGATCGGCATCACCGCAGGCACGCTTTACGAAAAACGCTTCGGCACCAGCCAGCACCCGATCACCGCCAACCTGATCCAATACGCCACCGGCGCGCTGTTTACCCTGCCCGCCGCCTATCTGACCGAAGGCATGGCCGTGGCATGGACGCCCGAGTTTTTCGCCATTCTCGGCTATCTGGTGATCGGCAATTCCATCCTCGCGATCAGCCTGTTGCTGGCCATGATCCGCGCAGGCGAAGTCGCCCGAGTCTCGGCCCTGTTCTACCTTGTGCCCGCGCTGTCAGCCCTGTTCGCATGGCCACTGCTGGGCGAGGCGATGCCGCCCTTGGCCTGGGCAGGAATGGCGCTGGCGGGTCTGGGTGTGGCTTTGGTCAGCCGCAAACCAAAAGCCTGATCACCAGCCGCCCGGATTGCCCGGCTTGATCTTGCCATGACCTTCTTCACCGGCTTCGCTCATCCAGGTGACTTGGCTGCCATTGATCGCAACCGACCAGCACACTTCCGGGTCTTGGCCATAGGTGAAGCACATCTTGTTGCCCTTCACCGCCCAAGCCCCGGTGTAATCCGCCGCGCGAATACTGCCATCAGGGGCATAAAACTCGGCATACCCGCCCGAGGCCGACATGCTGCCGGTGACTGTATTGCCAACCAGCGCCGCGCGAATGGCATCGCCCGTCGCCAGATCGGCCGCAAAACCGGGGGTCGCCAGCAACAGCAACGGCAGGATATAGCGCACGGCAAGCCTCCTCAGGTTGGCGCCAGAGTTAACGCAGCGCGCGCCGAGGTCAAGCGACTTGAAGCGCAGCTAAATCTCGGGCATCGCCAACCCGACCTGCCCCGCCAACCGCTCCAGCACCTCACGCGCCTCGGCCCAGTCGGCAGATCGGCTGGCAAACAGCATCGCCTGACTTTGTAAGATCACCGAATCTGACAGGATTTTCAGATGGTTGGCCCGCAACGTCTCGCCGGATGAGGTAATATCCGCAATCGCTTCCGCCGTCAGGTTCTTCACCGTGCCCTCGGTCGCGCCCTGACTATCAACCAGTTGATAATCAGCCACCCCCTGCGCCGTCAGAAACTCGCGCACCAGCCGGTGATATTTGGTGGCAATCCGCAAGCGAAAGCCATGCACCGCCCGAAACGCCGCCGCCGCCGCGTCCAGATCATCGACCGTATCGACATCAATCCAGCAACTTGGCACCGCGATGATCAGATCGGCATGGCCAAAACCAAGCGGCGCCAGTTCCGCCACCTGCACCGCCCAATCCGCCAGCTTGTCGCGCACCAGATCACTGCCGGTCACGCCGAGATGTATCCGCCCCGCCGCCAACTCACGCGGAATTTCCCCCGCCGACAGCATCACCAGCTCTACACCCTCGACACCATCGACCGCCCCCGAGTATTCCCGCTCGGCCCCGGTCTGGCGCATCGTCACGCCCCGGCTGCCGAACCATTCAAAGGTCTTTTCCATCAACCGGCCCTTCGAGGGCACCCCGATCTTCAACATCAGACCGCCCCCCGCAACGCCGCCACAAGGTGAGGGCGAATGATCCCGCCCACCGCCGGAATAGACCGCCCCGCCCCCAGCACCGCCGTCAGCGCATCATAGCGCCCACCCGTCGCCACCGCTGGCATGCCCTCGGCGTGAAAGCTGAACACAAAGCCGTCGTAATACTCCATCGAGGTCCGCCCAAGGCTCGCCTCAAACGCGAGGCTTTCCACCGCCACCCCACGCGCCCTCAACGCCTGAAGCCGCGCCGCAAACCGATCCACCGCAGGCTCAATCGCCGGAAGCAACGGGGTTATCCCGCGCAAATGCCCCAAAGCCGCCTCAGCCGGGGCCTGCAACCCCAACAGATCATACAGCAACGCCGCCTCGGGCGCCTTGATCGGCGCCGCCTGAGAATCCTCGATCAACGCCTGCGCCCGCGCTGCAATATCTTCCGGCGCGCGCAAGCCAATAAACGCCCCCGCCTGCGCGATCAAATCCTCGGGCGCACCGCCCGCCAACCGCTCCAGCAACGCCACCCGCCCCGCAGGCACCGCCGCCCGGCCCGCAAACCGATCCAGCAGCGCCCGAAACCGCTTGGGCCGCCAGATATGCCGCAACAACGCCGCCCTACGGCGCTCGGTCGTCTCCAGCCCGCGCACCGCGGCCATCAGGATACCGATATCCCCCGTCACCGCCCGCAAGCCCAAACCCTGCACCAGCCCCGCGAACAGCGCGAACACTTCGGCATCCGCCGCCTCAGGTGCTGCCCGGTCGAACACCTCGAACCCGACCTGCAAATACTCGCTGGCCCGGTTGCCCAAGTGCTCCTGCTTGCGAAACACCTCGCCCATGTAGCAATAGCGCGCCGGGTCCGCACCATCCGCCATATGCGCCTGCACCACCGGCACGGTAAAATCCGGCCGCAGCATCATCTCACCGCGCAGCGGATCGGTCGTCACATAAGCCCGCGCCCGAATATCCTCGCCGTAAAGGTCCAGCATCGTCTCGGCAGGCAGCAGCAGATCAGCCTCAACCGGCACCGCACCCGCCGCCTGAAACGCCGCGAACAGCCGTCCCGCCTCGGCCCGGATCGCTGCCTTGCTCACAACCATTCGCTCAGCGGCTTCGCATCCCGCATAGCTTTTTGGTCTTCCAGCATAGCTTTGACGCGCTCCACCAAGTCCTCACGCTTCACTTTCACCTGAGCAGGCCGCCCCTTCCACTCTTCCAAAGTCGCGCTTTCTGCAATTTTTGAGCCGAGGATCAGGTCTTTCAGTATAACTTCGTCGGTTAACGCCTCATCCCCACCCTGAATAACCGCAATCGGAGACTGCCGTTTATCCGCATATTTCAACTGATTGCCGAATTGCTTGGGGTTGCCGAGATAGACCTCGGCCCGGATACCCGCCTGCCGCAACTCGCCCACCATCGCCATGTAATCCGCCATCCGGTCCCGGTCCATCACCGTCACCACCACCGGCCCCGCCGTATCCGCAGCCATCCGCCCCTTGGCCGACAGCGCCGCCAGCAACCGATCCACCCCGATGGAAACCCCCGTCGCAGGCACCGCCTGACCCGTGAAGCGCTTGACCAGATCGTCATACCGCCCCCCGCCCGCAACCGAGCCGAAGTTGCGAGTATAGCCTTTCTCATCGACAATATTGAAGGTTAGTTCCGCCTCGTAGACCGGACCGGTGTAGTAGCCGAGGCCGCGTACAACGCTTGGATCAATCCTAATTCTGTCAGCGAAGTAGCCTTGAGACTCCAGCAACCTAGCGATTTCTGCAAGTTCTAGAGCGCCCTCGCGCCCGGCCACTGACTGGTCAACAATGCTGAGAAGATGCTCGATTGTTTTGTGGTTGCGAAGCCTAAAACTTTCGGCTGGAATATTTCCTCGTTCTTTTCTTTCGATACCGGGAATTCCAATCGCCGCAGCATAACCGAGAATAGTCGATAGCACCGTATCGCCCGCGGCAAGTGCGACATCCTGCTCATTGGAGAGACGCGCCGTCACCGCTTTGTTTGCCGAAACGAACCCCATCACCACATTCGCCTGAGCGTCACTCAGCCCCGCGCCCTTGGTGAAATCGCCGCTTTCATCCTTGCGCCCCGCGCCCAACAGCGCCCGCACTCCCTCGTCGCCCAGCCGGTCGATCTTATCAATCGCCCGCAGCACGATCCCGCGCTCGGCTTCCTTGTCATCCCCGGCCAAACCCGCGACTTCCATCACGCCGTTCAGCACTTTGCGGTTGTTGACCTTCACCACATAGTCGCCGCGCGGAATCCCCACGATCTCCAACGCATCCGACAGCATCGCGCAAATCTCGGCGTCAGCCGCCACCGATCCCGACCCCACCGTATCGGCATCGCATTGATAAAACTGCCGGAACCTCCCCGGACCGGGCTTTTCATTCCGCCAAACCGGCCCCATCGCATAGCGACGGTAAGGCGAGGGCAGATCGTTGCGATACTGCGCCGCCACCCGCGCAAGCGGTGCCGTCAGGTCATAGCGCAACGCCAGCCAGTCGGCATCCTCATCCTGCCAACCAAACACCCCCTCATTCGGGCGATCCACATCGGGCAGGAACTTGCCCAAGGCTTCAACCGTCTCGACCGCACTCGTCTCCAGCGGATCAAAGCCATAGCGATGATAAACCTCGGCAATCTTGTCCAGCATCGCTTTGCGTGCGGTCACTTCCGCGCCAAAGTAATCCCGAAACCCACGCGGGGTTTCCGCACGCGGGCGACGCGCCGCTTTTGCAACTGGAGTTTTGTCGTTTGCCATAGCTTGCAGCCTTCGCTTTTTCTCGCGCCCCGTGTAACGGATGGGGGCATCCGCAGCAAGCACAGGCAGGGCCATGGACATCACCGCATTGGAAGAACGCATCGCCCATCTGACCCGCACCGTCGAAGACCTCTCCGATGTCGTTGCGCGCCAATCCAAAGACCTCGATCGCCTGCTGCGCCTGACGCAACTTCTGGCCGAGCGCGAGGCCGAGCGTGAAGCCACCGGCCAAGCGCCCGAAGCCAATGTCCGCCCGCCGCACTGGTAACGGTTTATCAAGGCTGGCCTATCGGCGACACAACATATGGTGTGCCAGCCGCCCCGCCATACAAGTCACTCCCAGCTGGGAAAACCGCACTCCGCCCAGATCATGGCCGAACCCTGCTGATTACATGTTCGCCAAACGGTAAACCGCCACGCCCAGCGCAAACAGCCCGACCGCAATCGTCAACGGGCGGCGCGGCGCCATCTTGGCCAGATAACCGCCGAAGAATGCCGCCGGCAAACCACCCAAGGCCAGCCCGAACACCGTCATCCGCACTTGGCTCCAATCGGTTTCCTCGCCCCACCAGCCAAATAAATACGCAATCCCCAAAGCCACAAACACCACAAAGCTGACGATGAACTCGGAAAAATTGGTGGACCCAATCGCATAGCGCGACTCAACCCCAGACCCCAAAAGCCCGGTGTTCACAATCGGCCCCCAAGAGCCGCCAATGCCCTCGATGATGCCACCCGCAAAGCCAATGGTCTGAAAGCGCCGGGTTTTCACCATCCGCACCGCAATGCCCTTGAACCCGCGATAAACGATGTAACCGCCCATAAGCAGCAGATAGCCATTGACCAGATATTGCAGCGCATGGCCCTTCAACCCCGACAAAAGCGTCGCCCCCAAAATCCCGCCCAGCGATCCAAACACCGCCAGCGCCCCAACAATCCGCCAGTCAATGTTCTTGTGATACAGGTTCGACAGCGCCGCCGTCCCCCCCGTCGGCAGTTTCGCCGCATTGACCGAAGCCGAGACCAAGGGCGGCGGCACACCTTGCGCCAGCAGAACCGCGGATGAGATCACCCCAAAGCCCATACCCAAAGACCCATCCACCAGTTGCGCGATGAATCCAATAAGCATGTAGTCCCAGATACTATCCATACCGATTCCGCCCTCTTAATTACGACTATTACCGTAGATATTTACAGATTTAAGGCAGCAAACAACCATTTTCTTCTCTTTTGCAGCAATTAGAGAGGGATTCGACCGTTTTGCGGATAAAAGCGGCATGATCGGCGAGGTTCCGCACACCCCGAAGCCGCAACGCCGCGCGACCTCAAACGCGGATTCGCCCCCTCCTCACGCCGCCCCGGACTTGATCCGGGGCCTCGTGCTGTGAACAGAGGCCCCGGATCAAGTCCGGGGTGGCGTGGGATAGGTGACCCGGCAATGTTGCCAGCCTAAACCTCTTCCACCATCACCACGCCCTGCATCGCCTTGATCGCGCCCTTGATCTGCGCCGTCACCGGATAGGGCTGGGGCAGCAGCAGATCAATCTCGCGCCCGTCCTCATCCGGCACGCAAAGCGTGATCTGCGCGCGATTGCGCCCTTCCAGCTTCGTCAGCAGCAGGGCAATCGAGGCCGCCGCTTCGGGCTTGTTCAGATGGATGCGCAAATCCTGCGCCCCCGCCGCCTCGGCCACTTGGCCCACCGGCTGCACCGCATTGGCCAGCAGTTTCAGCGTCTCGCCCTCAAGCTCCGCCTTCACCGTCAGCACCACGTTCATCCCCGGCTCCAGCAGATCGCGCGCGGCTTCCAGCGTATCGGAAAACACCGTCACCTCATAAAGCCCGGTCGGGTCCGACAGTTGCACAAAGGCAAAGCGGTTGCCCTTGGCCGATTTCCGCTCTTGCTTGCTGGCAACCGAGCCTGCGATTTTCTTGATCACCGTGCCCCGCTCGGCCACTTGGGTCAGTTCGGTCAGCGTCAGCACATCCTTTTTCTTCAGCGCCGACATATAGTCGTCCAGCGGATGCCCCGACAAATAAAAGCCAATCGCCAGATGCTCTTGCGCCAACCGCTCCACCGGCAGCCAGTCGTCGCGATAGGGCAAGCGCGGCTCTGGAATATCCGCCCCCGATTCTCCAAACAGGCTGACCTGGTTCGAGTTCTGCGCCTCATGCACCGCCGCCGAATAGGCCACCAGCGCATCCAGGCCCTCAAACACCCGCGCCCGGTTGCCATCCAGCACGTCAAACGCCCCCGCCCGCGCCAGCATCTCCAACGGGCGCTTGCCCACGCGCTTCATATCCACGCGCCGGGCAAAGTCGAACAGCGTCGCAAACGGCTTGCCCGCCCGCGCCTCGGTGATCAGCTTCATCGCTTCAACGCCGACACCCTTCAGCGCGCCCAAGCCATAAACCACCGCACCATCGCGCACGGTAAAGGTCGCCAAAGACGCATTGACGCAGGGCGCCACCGTCTTGATGCCCAGCTTGCCGACCTCGCGCTTGTAGACCGCCAGCTTGTCGGTCAGATGAATATCGCAATTCATCACCCCGGCCATGAATTCCACCGGGTGGTTCGCCTTCAGCCAGCCGGTCTGATAGCTGACCACCGCATAGGCCGCCGCGTGGCTTTTGTTGAAACCATAGTTGGCAAACTTCTCCAGCAAGTCAAAGACTTCGCCCGATTTCTTGCCGTCGATGCCATGGGTCTTCGCACAGCCTTCGACAAACTTGGGCCGCTCTTTCGCCATCTCCTCGGCGATCTTTTTCCCCATCGCGCGGCGCAAAAGGTCCGCCCCGCCCAGCGAATACCCGCCCATCACCTGAGCGATCTGCATCACCTGTTCCTGATACACGATGATGCCTTGGGTCTCGGCCAAGATATGGTCAATCGTCGGATGGATCGATTCCAGCGCGCGCTGGCCGTTCTTCACCTCGCAATAGGTCGGGATATTCTCCATCGGGCCGGGGCGATACAAAGCCACCAGCGCCACGATATCCTCGATGCAGGTCGGCTTCATCCGCCGCAAAGCATCCATCATGCCGCTGGATTCCACCTGAAACACCGCAACCGTCTTGGCGGCGGCGTAAAGCTCATAGGTCGCCTTATCGTCCAGCGGGATATGGCCGATGTCGTTCTCGGCCCCCGGCGGCGGCGTATAAAGCTGCCGCCCGTCTGCGTGCATATGCAAGGGCCGCCCGCGCCCCTCATCCACAATCAGATCAATCGCGTTCTGAATGACCGTCAGCGTTTTCAGCCCGAGAAAGTCGAACTTCACCAGCCCCGCCTGTTCCACCCATTTCATGTTGAACTGCGTCGCCGGCATGTCCGACTTCGGATCTTGATAGAGCGGCACCAACTCATCCAGAGGCCGGTCGCCAATCACCACCCCGGCGGCATGGGTCGAGGCGTTACGATACAGCCCTTCAATCTGCGCGCCGTAATCCAGCAGCCGCGCGACGACCTCTTCCTTCGCCGCTTCCCGCAGCCGAGGCTCATCCGCCAACGCCTTTGTGATGCTGACAGGCTTCACCCCCTCCACCGGGATCATTTTGGAAAGCCGGTCCACCTGCCCATAAGACATCTGCAACACCCGGCCCACGTCGCGCACCGCAGCCTTCGACAAAAGCGCGCCAAAGGTGATGATCTGCCCCACTTTGTCGCGGCCATATTTGCCCTGCACATAGCGGATCACCTCTTCGCGGCGATCCATGCAGAAGTCGATATCAAAGTCGGGCATCGACACCCGCTCGGGGTTCAGAAACCGCTCAAACAGCAAGGCATAGCGCAACGGATCCAGATCGGTGATCGTCAGCGCATAGGCCACCAGACTGCCCGCACCCGAGCCGCGCCCCGGCCCCACCGGAATATGATGCTGCTTTGCCCAGGCGATAAAATCCGCCACGATCAGGAAATAGCCCGGAAACCCCATCTTCTCGATGATGCCCAGCTCAAAATCCAGCCGCGCCTGATATTCCTCGACACTGACCGCATGCGGGATCACCGCCAACCGCCGCTGCAAGCCCTCATTGGCCTGACGCCGCAACTCGTTCACCTCGTCATCGGCGAATTTCGGCAGGATCGGCTTGCGCTTGTAGGTGGCAAAGGCACAGCGCCGCGCGATTTCGACCGTGTTTTCAACCGCTTCCGGCAGATCGGCGAACAAGGCCACCATCTCGGCTTCGGTCTTGAAGTAATGCTGCGGCGTCAGACGGCGGCGCGGGCCCTGCTGATCGACGTAAGCGCCCTCGGCGATGCAGATCAGCGCGTCATGCGCCTCATACATCGTCGGCGCGGGGAAATAGACGTCATTTGTCGCCACCAGCGGCAGGTCCAACTCATAAGCGGTCTCGATGAACCACCGCTCGGTCGCAGCCTCGGCTTCGGTCAGCCGCCCGCCTTCACCCGCCCCACCTTCAACCGGATGGCGCTGCAATTCCACGTAAAGCCGCCCCGGATAAGCCGCTGCCATCCGCTGCAACAAGGCCTTCGCCTTTGGCATCTGCGCCGTCTGCACCAAACGCCCCAGCGGGCCATCTGCGCCACCCGTCAGGCAGATCAACCCGGCTGAATACCGCTCCAACTCACCAACCGTCACCTCCGGCAAAGCCCCAGCCTTGTCGATATAAAGGCAAGAGTTCAGCTTCATCAGGTTCATGTAACCGGCTTCGTCCTGCGCCAGCAGCACGACCGAGGCCGCAGCCTTCACCTTCTCTCCCGGCGCGCCCGGATCATAGTTGACCGAGACCTGACAGCCCACAATCGGCTGCACCCCGGCGTCTCTGGCGTAAACCGAAAACTCCAATGCGGCGAACATGTTATTGCTGTCGGTGACGGCCACCGCGGGCATCTCATGCTTGACGCACAGCTTGATCAGCGCCTTCACAGGCACCGCCCCTTCCAGCAGCGAGTGTTCGGTATGGGTGCGCAGATGGATGAATCGAGGTGCTGACATGGGGGCAGAGTAACCCGGCAGAGTGGCGGGGGAAAGGAGGCAGTTCCGCCATCAGCCCACAGGGCAGCGCCCGGCCGCCGGGTGGGCGAACCATCCCCCTCCCCCAAGCCGCCCCGGCGCAGGCCGTGGCCTCAACCCTAAAGCCCACAAGCAACCTAGGGCAGCGCCCGTCCGCCGGGTGGGCGAGTGACAGAATTTCTAGGCACTTTATAGTTCAGCATACTCCCCAGAAGTTCTAAGCGCGGCATGGCAATAGCGTCCGCCCGAGGGGGGTGATGACCGATCAGAAATCCTCCAGTGGAGGATTTCCGCGAAGAACGCCCGGCCCGTGGCCGGGCCGGGAGGCGGGCGCTGCCCGGCGGCGCTAAAGCGCCTTGATTCCGGGCTTGGACGGCTTGCTTTTCAAGCGTGTCAAAGCAAACTCTGCTCACTCCATGTGCATCCCCCCAACCCAAACCAGCGCAGGCCTGGCCCCCACCCGCAACATGCCCCAGCCCAAATCCTTAACAAACCCTTAAACTCACCACCCCAACCCACTGATATAAAACAACTAAAAAAGGTCCCGAGTTGGGACCACCCCGCCACCCCCATCTTTTCCCGAAAACTCCTTTCGCAAAACCGATCAATCTATCGCTTGCACAAACCCCGCGACCAAGGCTTGATAGCCCCACAGCCAGCGCCCCCGCTTTACGCCGCATCGGGCGGGCGCGCGACATGGCCCTATAGGCAGACCGCGGCAGGACAGACCATGACCGACACAGCGTTTCTCTTGAACGGAACGCCGGTGCGCGTATCAGGCGACAGCCCCACCCGCACCCTGCTGGAATATCTGCGCGAAGACCAACATCTCTGTGGCACCAAGGAAGGCTGCAACGAAGGCGATTGCGGCGCCTGCACCGTCATGGTGACAGATGAAAACGGCCCCCGCGCGCTGAACGCCTGCATCCTGTTCCTGCCCCAGCTTCACGGCAAAGCCGTCCGCACTGTCGAAGGCATCTCCGGCCCCGCAGGCGAGCTTCACCCCGTGCAGGCCGAGATGATTGCCCACCACGGCAGCCAATGCGGCTTCTGTACCCCCGGCTTCATCGCCTCGATGGCCACCGCCCACACCACCGGCAGGCAAGACCACGACACCACCCTTGCGGGCAACCTCTGCCGCTGCACCGGCTACGCCCCGATCATCCGCGCCGCCGAAGCCGCAGCCATGGCCCCCATCCCCGCTTGGATGCAAACCGACCAGCACAACCTGCCCGCCGTGGTGGGGTCCGGGGAGGCGGTTAGCCTCTCCGGCGCTTACCGCCCCACCACCTCGGATGATCTCGCCGACTGGTATGCCGAAAACCCCACCGCCACCCTGATCGCCGGGGCCACCGATGTCGGCCTCTGGGTGACCAAGCAACTCAAAGACCTCGGCCCCATCGCCTTCCTCAACGCCGTCTCCGACCTGCAACAGATCGAGCAAACCCCCGGCCACCTGCACATCGGCGCGGGCGTCACCATCACCCAACTCCGCACGGCCCTCGCCCCGCACCACCCTTCTTTCGCCGAACTCCTGCGCCGCTACGCCTCGGAACAAGTCCGCAACGCCGCCACCATCGGCGGCAACATCGCCAACGGCTCGCCCATCGGCGACGGCCCGCCCGCACTGATCGCCCTTGGCACCACCTTGCACCTGCGCCGGGGCGACGACTCCCGCTCCATGCCGTTGGAAAACTTCTTCCTCGACTACCGCAAACAAGACCGCCAGCCCGGTGAATTCGTGGCAGGCATCACCCTGCCCACCAACGCCCCGAACTTGCGCTGCTACAAACTGACCAAGCGCTTTGACCAAGACATTTCCGCAGTGCTCGGCTGCTTCAACCTCTCCATCGAAGCAGGCCAGATCACCCAAGCCCGCATCGCCTTCGGCGGCATGGCAGGCATCCCCAAACGCGCCGCCGCGGTTGAGGCCGCCCTGCTGAACCGCCCCTTCACCTTGGAAACCCTGCAATCCGCCCTGCCCGCCTTTGCGCGTGATTTCCAACCGCTGACCGATATGCGCGCCTCCTCCACCTACCGCCTCACCACCGCGCAGAACCTGCTGATCCGCTATTTCCACGATCTGAACGGCACCAGAACCAACGTGTTGGAGGTCGCGCTATGACCATGGGCAAACCCCTTCCGCACGACAGCGCGCCGCTGCACGTCACCGGCCAGGCCCGCTATCTCGATGATCTGCCGCTGCCTGCAGGCACCCTGCATGCCGCCTTCGGCCTGTCCACCTGCGCCCATGGCACCATCACCGCCATCGACCTTTCAGCAGTCCACTCCGCACCCGGCGTGGTGAAAGTCTATGCCGCCGCCGATTTCCCCGAGATGCCCGATTGCTCGCCCTCCACCCATGACGAGCCGCTGCTGGCGACAGGCGAAGTCCACTACCTCGGCCAGCCCGTTTTTCTGGTGATCGCCGACACCCACCTGAATGCCCGCAAAGCCGCCCGGCTTGGCAAAATCACATACGCCGAACGCCCCGCCTTACTGACGGTCGACGATGCCCTCGCCGCCAATTCGCGCTTTGAATCCGGGCCGATCATCTGGGCCAAGGGCGACGCCGCCACAGCCATCGCCAACGCCCCCCAAGTGATCGAGGGCACGATGGAAGTCGGCGGGCAGGAGCATTTCTACCTCGAAGGCCAGATCGCCGCCGCCCTGCCACAAGAAGATGGCGTGCATATCTATTCCTCCACCCAGCACCCGACCGAGATTCAGCACAAAGTCGCCCACGCGCTGCATCTGCCGATGTCTGCCGTGCGGGTCGAAACCCGCCGCATGGGTGGTGGTTTCGGTGGCAAGGAAAGCCAAGGCAACGCGCTCGCCATCGCCTGCGCCATTGCGGCGCGCGATCTGAACCGCCCCTGCAAGCTGCGCTATGACCGCGACGACGACATGATGATCACCGGCAAACGCCACGATCTGCGCATCAATTACCGCACGGGCATCGACGCCGAAGGCCGGATTCTGGGCATCGACTTCACCCATCTGATCCGCTGCGGCTGGGCGCAAGACCTGAGCCTCGCGGTGGCCGACCGTGCCATGCTGCACGCCGACAACTGCTATCATCTGCCCGATATCCGCATTGAATCGCATCGGCTGAAAACCAACACCCAATCCGCCACCGCCTATCGCGGCTTTGGTGGCCCGCAGGGGATTGTCGGCATTGAACGGGTGATCGACCATATCGCCCATGCGTTGAAAAAAGACCCCAACGCCATCCGCAAACTCAACTACTACCGCGCCGCAGGCCCCACGGGCCCCGGCACCGGCCACCGCATCGGATCCACCTATTCGCCTGCCAATTCCGCCCCGCAAACCACCCCCTATTTCATGGAGGTCGAGGATTTCATCGGCCAAGACATCACCGATGCCTTGGAGAAATCCAGCAATTACGCCGCCCGCCGCGCCGAAATCGCCGCGTGGAACAGCACAAACCCGATCCTGAAGCGCGGCCTCGCCTTCACGCCCGTCAAGTTCGGCATCTCGTTCACCCTGACATGGCTGAACCAAGCGGGCGCGCTGGTGCATGTCTATCAAGACGGCTCGATCCACCTGAACCACGGTGGCACCGAGATGGGTCAGGGGCTGAACCAGAAGGTCGCGCAGGTCGCGGCCTCGGTGTTCGGGGTCGACACAGCGCAGGTGAAAATCACCGCCACCGACACCGCCAAAGTCCCCAACACCTCGGCCACCGCCGCCTCGTCCGGGGCCGATATGAACGGCATGGCGGCGCAAAACGCCTGCCAGATCATCCGCGACCGCATGGCCGATTTCCTCGCCGATAAACTCGGCAGCCGCGCCAACGACATCCGCTTCGAGAACGGCCAAGTTCACGCCGGGGCGCAATCCTACCCCTTCGCGCAAGTCGCAAGCTGGGCATATCAAGCCCGCATCTCGCTGTCCTCGACCGGCTTCTACGCCACGCCCAAAATCACATGGGACCGCGTGAAAGGCCAAGGCCGCCCCTTCCTGTATTTCGCCTATGGTGCCGCCGTCACCGAAGTTGTGATCGACACCCTCACCGGCGAAAACCGCATCCTGCGCACCGACATCCTGCACGATGCCGGAACCTCGCTGAACCCGGCGCTGGATATTGGCCAAGTCGAAGGCGCCTATGTGCAGGGCGCGGGCTGGCTGACGACCGAAGAACTGGTGTGGAACGCCAAGGGCGCGCTCACCACCCACGCCCCCAGCACCTATAAAATCCCGGCCTGTTCCGACCGCCCGCCGATTTTCAACGTCGCATTGTGGGATGAACCCAACCGCGAAGACACCGTCGGCAAATCCAAAGCCGTGGGCGAGCCGCCGTTCAATCTCGGAATTTCCGCCTTCCTCGCGCTGTCGGATGCGATTGCCGCCTGTGGCGATGGCAGCCGCTATCCCAACCTCAACGCCCCCGCCACGCCCGAACGCATTCTGATGGCGGTGCAGGCGCAGCGCCATGTTTGACCTTCCCACCCTTGCCGAAACCGTCGCCCGCCACGGCCCCACCGCCCGCGTGGTGATCGCCGCGCACAAGGGATCGTCCCCGCGTGAAGTGGGGGCGGCGATGCTGGTCTGGGCCACCGGCCAATCCGGCACCATCGGCGGCGGCGCCCTGGAACACCAAGCCACCGAACAGGCCCGCGCCCTGCTGGCAACACAGGGAAAATCCCTGACCCATACCGCCTTAGGCCCAAAACTCAACCAATGCTGCGGCGGAGCCGTCTCCCTGTTCACCGAGGTATTCAGTGCCGAAACCCTGCCCGAAGCCACCCCCCTGATCGCCCGCCCGACCACCGACCAACCGATGCCGCTGGCCGTCAAACGCCTGCTGGCCGATGCCCGCAACCAAGGCACCCTGCCCGCCCCGCACCTGCTACAAGGCTGGATGATCGAACCGCTCGCCAAACCCCAGCGCGCGCTTTGGGTCTGGGGCGCTGGCCATGTTGGCCGCGCGCTGGTCCACACCCTCGCCCCGCTGCCCGATCTCCAAATCACTTGGATCGACACCGCCCCCAATCGCTTCCCCGACGAAATCCCGCCCAACACCACCGCCCTGCCCGTCGCCAACCCCGCCGATGCCGTCCGCCTTGCGCCGCGCTATGCCGAACACCTGATCCTGACCTATTCGCACGCGCTCGACCTCGACCTCTGCCACCGCCTGCTGCTGCACGGCTTCCAAAGCTGCGGCCTGATCGGCAGCGCAACCAAATGGGCGCGCTTCCAATCCCGCCTGCGCGCGCTGGGCCATCCCCCGCAAACCATCGCGCAGATCACCTGCCCAATCGGCGACCCCGCCCTTGGCAAACATCCGCAAGCCATCGCCATCAGCGTCGCCGCACACCTACTACGCCCGCGCGCCACAACCGCCCAAACCCTCACCGCCTGACCGAAAACGAGGCCCCATGTTCGACCTGATCCTGCGCCGCGCCAACCTGCCCGATGGCCGCAAAGCCCAAGACATCGCCATCCGCGCCGGCAAGATCGCCGAAATCGCCCCCAACATCGACGCCACCGCACGGCAAGAGATCGACGCCACCGGCCGACTCGCATCGCCGCCCTTCGTCGACCCACATTTCCACATGGACGCCACCCTGTCGCTGGGCCTGCCCCGGATGAACCGCTCCGGCACCCTCTTGGAAGGCATCGCCCTCTGGGGCGAACTCCGCCCCACCCTGACCATCGACGCACTGGTCGAGCGTGCCCTGCGCTACTGCGACCTCGCCGTGACCCAAGGCCTGCTGGCAATCCGCACCCATGTCGATACCTCTGACCCGAAACTGACCACTGTTGAGGCGATGCTAGAGGTCAAGGCGCGCGTTGCCCCCTACATCACCCTGCAACTTGTCGCCTTCCCGCAAGACGGCTACTACCGCGCCCCCGAAGGCGCAGCCTCCCTCACCCGCGCCCTCGACATGGGCGTCGATATCGTCGGCGGCATCCCGCATTTCGAGCGCACCATGGCCGAAGGCCAGGCCTCGGTCGAAGCGCTCTGCCGCCTCGCCGCCGACCGCGGCCTGCCCGTCGACATGCACTGCGACGAAACCGACGACCCCCATTCCCGCCACGTCGAAACCCTCGCTGCAGAAACCATCCGCCATGGTCTGCAAGGCCGCGTCGCAGGCTCGCACCTGACCTCGATGCATTCGATGGACAATTATTACGTCAGCAAACTGATCCCGCTGATCGCCGAAGCGCAGATGAACGTGATCCCGAACCCCCTGATCAACATCATGCTCCAAGGCCGCCACGACACCTACCCCAAACGCCGCGGCATGACCCGCGTGCCCGAGCTGATGGCCGCAGGCATCAACGTGTCTTTCGGCCATGATTGCGTGATGGACCCATGGTATGCGATGGGCTCGGGCGATATGCTCGAGGTCGGCCATATGGCGATCCATTCGGCGCAGATGGGCAGCCTTGACGACAAAACCAAGATTTTCAACGCCCTGATCGTGAATTCCGCCAAAACCATGGGCCTTGAAAACTACGGGCTGGAAAAAGGCCGCAACGCCGATCTGGTCCTGCTGCAAGCCCGCGACCCTGCCGAAGCGCTGCGGCTGAAAGCCACCAAACTGCTGGTGATCAAGGCAGGCCAGATCATCGCCCGCACCGAACCCCGCATCACCCAACTGTCGCTACAAGGCCGCCCCAGCAGCATCGACCCTGCCATCGGCTTTGCACCAGACTACTAACCTATCCCCTTCCGCGCTGTCGAAGCCTCCGGCGGGAGTATTTAGCCCAAGATGAAGCCGCACCGGGCCCGCTTCTCCATCTTGGGCTAAATACTCTCAGGGGGTGAGGCGCAGCCGAGGGGGGCGGAAGCCCCCCTGATTTTTCGCAGAAAAATCGCTACCCCCACACGCCCTGATGCACCACCGCTGCCTCATCCTCCAGCATCGGCCCAATCACATCGACCTGCCGCTGCCCCGCCGCGAACACCACCCGGCAGGGCAGATCCAGCGTCGGGTTTTCGGGATGGTTGCCGGTGATCTCTTTCAACTGATGCTCGGACATGCCGTAAACCACCCGCTTCAAACCGGTCCAATAGATCGCCCCCGCGCACATCGCGCAGGGCTCGGCCGAGGTGTAGATCGTGCATTCGCGCAGCAGCTCCATCGGCAAGCTGGTTGAGGCCCGAGTCATCAGCACCCGCTCGGCATGGCCGGTCATATCGTGATCGGGCATGAAGGCGTTGTGCTGCGTCATCAGCACCGCACCATCCGGCCCGACGAGGATTGAGGCAAACGGATGCACCCCGGCCTGCTTGGCTTTCTCCGATTCCGCAATCGCCACCCGCAGCAACGCCACATGATCGAGTTCCGCCATCTTCCGCCTTCCTTGCTGATCCACCCCCACAGAGAAGCCGCATCGCCCCCCGCAATCAAGCGCCGTTTCGCCTTCACTGCGCGGCAAAATTCAACAACTGTTGCAGGCTTTGCCTGAAAATACGGCATCCCCCACGCAAGCCATCATGCAACCGGACCACGAAATCCGGCATAACACATTGAAATAAATTCACTTTACGTCGCGCGCAGCCTGTCACAATTCTCTGCATAATCCCTACGCGCCCCTTGCGAGGCTTTGTCCATCCGGTCTAACCTTGCCGCAACGATCTGCACAAAAATCGCAGAACTCATCGCCTCGGGGAGCGTTCAACGTGCCGATCCATCCGCCACAACCTTGCCCGCTTTCAAGAAAAGCCATGGCAATTACCCCGCAAAATCTTGAAAGTGCTTCAAGCGCAAACCGCGTAGGCAAGAGCGGCGCGCCGATTATCAACTATGCGACCGCATTTCTGCCCACCCGTGTTCTGCCCACCCGGTAACTGTAGCCCGAAGGACCAAGCGCCCGATGCAAACCCCGCCACGTCTTGACCTTTCGGGCATAACCAAACGCTTCCCCGGGGTGCTGGCCAATGACAACGTCAGCTTCGCGGTGCAACCCGGTGAAATCCACGCTCTGCTGGGCGAAAATGGCGCCGGAAAATCGACGCTGGTGAAGATGATTTACGGCATCATGCAACCCGATGCCGGGGCAATCACCTGGAACGGCCAGCGCGTGACCATCGCCAACCCCAAGGCCGCGCGCAAACTGGGCATCGGCATGGTGTTCCAGCATTTCTCGCTGTTCGAGGCGATGACGGTCTTGGAAAACATCGCCCTTGGCATGGATGCCAAAATCCCCGCCCGTGATCTTGAGGCGAAAATTATCGCCGTGATGCAGCAATACGGGCTGAAACTGGAACCCCACCGCATCGTCTCGACCCTGTCGGTGGGCGAGCGTCAGCGCATCGAGATCGTGCGCGCCCTGCTTTTGAACCCGAACCTTTTGATCATGGACGAGCCCACCTCAGTGCTGACCCCGCAAGAGGTGGAACAGTTGTTCGTCGTGCTGCGGCAATTGGCCAAGGAAGGCTGCTCGATCCTGTATATCAGCCACAAACTGCATGAAATCAAAGCTCTGTGCGACACCGCCACCATCCTGCGCGGTGGCAAACTGGTGGACACCTGCGATCCGGCGGTAGAAACCTCGCGCTCGATGGCGGAAAAGATGATCGGCGGCAGCCTGAAGGATATCACGCGCGGCGAGGGTCGCGCCTTGGGTGCGCCCAAGCTGGTGGTGCAGGGCCTGTCGGTGCCCAAAGACGGCCCCTTCGGCATCGCATTGAAAGACATCGGCTTTTCGGTGAAAGCCGGTGAGATTTTCGGCATCGCCGGTGTGGCGGGCAACGGCCAGAACGCGCTTTTGCTGGCGCTGTCGGGCGAAACCCCCTCGGCCAACCCTGACGCCATTCAGATCGACGGCAAGCGCGTGGCCCAACTGACCGCCAAGCAACGCCGCCTGTCCGGCATGGCAAGCGTGCCCGAAGAACGCAACGGCCACGCCGCCGTCCCCGATTTCAGCCTGTCCGACAACGCCATCCTGACCGCGCGCGACCGGATGGGCATGGTTTCGGGCGGCATGGTCAACGCGCGCACCGCCAAAACCTACGCGGGCGAGGTGATTGCGGCCTTTTCGGTCAAAGCCACCGGGCCTGCAGCCATGGCCGACAGCCTGTCAGGCGGCAATCTGCAAAAGTTCATCATGGGCCGCGAGATCATGCAGAAACCGCAGGTTCTGGTGGTCAGCCAGCCGACCTGGGGCGTCGATGCCGGGGCCGCCGCCGCGATCCATCAGGCGCTGGTGGACCTTGCCGCCACTGGCTCGGCCATTGTGGTGATCAGCCAGGATCTTGATGAACTTCTTTCGCTTTGCGACACGCTTGCGGTGATCAACGAGGGCAAATTGTCCAAGCCCATCCCCGTCCCCGGTGCCAATATCGAAGAAATCGGCCTGTTGATGGGCGGCATCCATGGCGAAACCCATCCCGCAGCGGAGCTTGCCCATGCGTCTTAAGCTGGAAAAACGCCCCGCCCCCAGCACCTTCATGCTGATCGCCACGCCGATTGCTTCGGTGCTGCTGACCATGCTGATCGGCGTGATCGTGTTTGATGCCATCGGCATTCAGGGCGAGCGCGCGGTGATCGACATCTTCCTTACCCCGATCCTTGCCAGCTACAAATGGCAAGACGTGGCGGTGAAGGCAGCCCCCCTGATCATCATCGCGCTGGGGCTCTCCATCGGCAACCGTGCGCAAATCTGGAATATCGGCGCGGAAGGCCAATACGTGCTGGGCGCACTGTTCGCCGCAGGCGTCGGCATCGCCGCTGGCCCCGATGCCTCCAGCCTTACCCTGATTCCGATGATCCTTGCAGGCATCCTTGGCGGTGCGCTGTGGGCCGCGATCCCGGCGTTTCTGAAAACCCGTTGGGATGTCAACGAAATCCTGTCGTCGCTGATGCTGACTTACGTTTCGTTCCAGGTGCTTAGCTACCTTGTCGGTGGCCCGTGGCAAGACCCGAACGGCCGCAACTTCCCCGCCACCGCCCCCCTGCCCGAGCAACTGACCCTGCCGATCCTGTTCCAAGGCACCACCGTGCATCTGGGCGTCGCCATTGCGCTGATCCTGCCCTTCGTGTTCTGGCTGATCATGTCGCGCTCGGTGTTTGGGTTTCAGATCCGCGTCGTAGGCTCGGCCCCGCATGCCGCCCGCCACGGCGGCTTTGACGCCAAGCAAACCATCTGGGCCGCCCTGCTGATTGGCGGCGGCATGGCGGGCCTTGCGGGCGCGTTGGAGTTCACTGGCAGCCTCAAGGCCGTCAACCTCGGCTTCCCCTCGGGCTATGGCTTTACCGCCATCATCGTCGCCTTCCTGGGCCGCCTGCACCCCATCGGCTGCCTGATCGCGGGCATCGTGCTGGCCATCACCTATGTCGGTGGCCAAGTGGCACAAACTACCGTGCATATCCCCAATTCGACCGCAGGCATCTTCCAGGCGATGATGCTGTTCTTCATCCTCGCCTCGGATATCCTGATCCGCTACCGCGTTCGCATCGTCAAACCCAAAGGAGCGCGCGCATGAGCCCCGAGTTCATCATCGCCGCCATCGTCACCATCATCGGCCTGACCACCCCGATCCTGCTGGCGGGCTTGGGCGAACTGATCACCGAGAAATCCGGCGTGCTGAACCTTGGGGTCGAGGGCATGATGCTGATGGGCGCCATCACCGGCTTTGCCATCACCGCCTATACCTTCAACCCTTGGCTGGGTGTGCTGGGGGCTGCCGCAGGTGGCGCGCTGTCGTCGATGCTGTTCGCCGTTCTGGTGCTGCAACTCAATTCTAACCAAGTCGCCACCGGACTTGCGCTATCGATCTTCGGCACCGGGCTGTCATCGCTGATCGGCAATGCCTTTACCGGGCGCATCGTGCCGCAGTTCGGCTCGGTCTTCCCCGCCGCCTTGGCGAAAGACCCGATCTGGAAGCTGCTGTTTGGCCACTCGCCGCTGGTTTATTTTGCGCTGGCGATGATCCCGCTGACCGCTTGGTTCCTGAAATCCACCCGCGCGGGCCTGATCCTGCGGGCCGTCGGTGAAAACGATCATTCCGCCCATTCCATCGGCTATTCCGTCATCGGCGTCCGCTATGCCGCCATTGCCTTTGGTGGCGCGATGGCAGGCATCGGCGGCGCATACTTCAGCATGGTGATCACCCCGATGTGGGCCGAGAAAATGACCGCAGGCAAAGGCTGGATCGCCCTCGCGCTGGTGGTTTTCGCCGGATGGCGCACCGGCCGCCTGCTGGCGGGCGCGTATTTCTTCGGCTTCCTGATGTGGCTGGAATTGTTCGCCAAGGCCAACGGCTTTGGCGACAGCCTTCCCTTCCTGCAAAACGTCCCCTCGCAAGTCTGGGCCGCCATGCCCTATGTGATGACCGTCGTCGCGCTGACCCTGATCTCGTCGCGCGGCAATATCGGCGCATCCGCGCCCGCCTGCCTTGGCAAACCTTTCCTACCCTCGACCTGAAACACCAACTAGGAGACTAAAATGACGACACTCAACCGTCGCAACCTGATGAAAGCCGCAGGCGCTGCCGCGACGCTTTCTCTGGTCGGCACCGCCGCGCGGGCCGAAGACAAGATCAAGATCGGCTTCATCTTCCTCGGCCCCATCGGCGACTACGGCTGGACCTGGGCGCATAACAAAGGCCGCGAGGCTGTCGATGCCGCGCTCGGCGATAAGGTCGAGACGGTCTATGTCGAAAACGTCGCCGAAGACGCCTCGGCGATCCCGCTGATCCGCGATCTGGCCAACCAAGGCTGCAAGCTGATCTTCACCTGCTCCTATGGCTACATGGAACAGACCCTGACCGTCGCCAAAGAATTCCCCGATGTGAAGTTTGAACACTGCACCGGCTTCAAACGCGCCGACAACGTGGCCACTTACAACTCGAAATTCCACGAAGGCCGCGCCGTTCTGGGCACCATCGCGGGCAAGATGTCGAAATCCGGCACCTTGGGCTATCTCGGTTCCTACAAGGTGCCGGAAGTCGTGTTGGGCGTGAACGCCTTTGCTTTGGCCGCACAAAAGCAAAACCCCGATGCCAAGGTGAAACTGGTGCTGATCGACAGCTGGTTCGATCCGCCGAAAGAAGCCGCTGCGACCGATACGCTGATCAACCTCGGCTGCGATATCGTCACCACCCATACCGACAGCCCCGGCCCGCTGCAAATCCTTGAACAAAAAGGCCTTTACGGCTTTGGCCAAGGCGCTGACATGTCGGCCTTCGCCCCCACCGCCCACCTGACCGCAATCGAAGACATCTGGGGCCCCTACTACGTCGCCCGCGCGCAGGCGATTGTCGATGGCACCTGGACCTCGACCGACACCTGGGATGGCATGAAAGAAGGCACCGTGGTGATCTCGCCCTACAACGCCGCCGTGCCCGCTGATGTGGTGGCCTTGGCCGATGCCGTTCAGGCGGGCTACAAGGATGGCAGCTACGACATCTTCACCGGCCCGATCTTTGATCAGGACGGCAATGAGAAGGTGAAGGCGGGCGAGGTGATGACGCTCGAGCAACTCGCCACCATCGACTGGTTCGTGAAGGGCGTCGAAAGCGCTTCGTAAGCCAATCTCTGCCAACATAGAAGGCCCGCGCCGCGTTGCGCGGGCCTTTTGCTTGCCATCGCCGCGCTTGGATGAAAAACTACCTTGAATTCAAAGCAAATCCGAAAGGCGATTCTCATGGGCAAAGCTGCAAAAAACACCATCTGCATCTGGTATGACAAAGACGCAGAAGAGGCCGCCAATTTCTACGCCAGCCTGTTCCCCGATTCCTCTGTCAACGGCGTGTTCCGCGCCCCCGGTGACTATCCCTCCGGCCAAAAGGGCAATGTCCTCACCGTCGATTTCACCGTCTGCGGCATCCCCTGCATCGGACTGAACGGTGGCCCGATGTTCAAACATTCCGAAGCGTTCTCGATGCAGATCGCCACCGATGATCAGGAAGAAACCGACCGCTATTGGAACGCCATCATCAACAACGGCGGGCAGGCCAGCGAATGTGGTTGGTGCAAAGACAAATGGGGCATCAACTGGCAAATCACCCCGCGCGCCCTGACCGAAGCCATGGCCGCAGGCGGCGGTGAAGCCCAACGTGCGTTTGCCGCAATGATGACGATGCAAAAGATCGACGTGGCGCAAATCGAGGCTGCACGCCGCGGCTGACCACCCCCGGCACTCCGCCCACCCGGCACGCGGCCCAGCCGCCACATCGCCGGAATCTCACAACATTTCGCCGCCGCCCCCTTGCATTCTGCGCAAGCCTGCTGACCAATCGCGCCAACAAGGGGGCAAAGATGCAGACAGATTTCCTGATCATCGGTGGCGGTATCGCAGGGGTTTCGGCAGCCGCCCGGCTGTCACACCACGGCAAGGTCACCCTGCTGGAAGCGGAATCGAACCTCGCCCACCACGCCTCGGGCCGCTCGGCCGCGCTCTATGAACCGCGCTATGGTCTCGCGCCGGTGGTCGAGCTGTCGCTCGCGTCCGGCGATTTCTTCCGCGCCGCCGAAAACGTGCTGTCGCCACGCGGCCTGATGATCCTCGGCCGCCCCGGCGAGGATGCCGCCTTCGCGCATGACATCGCCGACATGCACCTGCCCGAAGTCCCGTTCGAGCAGGCTCGCGCCTTGGTGCCGATCCTGAATCCCGAGACCGTCAGCCGCGCCGCCTTGGCCGATCACGCCTGGGACATCGACACCGACCTGCTGCTGCAAAACTTCGCCCGCGAAGCCCGCGCCAACGGTGCCGAGTTTCACCTGAATGCCCGTGTCACCGCCATCGCCAAAACCGCCGCAGGCTGGCGTGTCAGCACCGCCACGGGCGATTATGACTCCGCCGTTCTGATCAACGCCTCTGGCGCTTGGGTAGATCAGATCGCCGCAATGGCAGGCATCAAGCCCTTGGGATTCCAGCCCAATCGCCGCTCGATGGCCCGCATCCCCGCCCCCGGCGACCATGATGTCAGCTGCTGGCCGATGATGTTTGGCTGTGGTGAGACATGGTATGCCAAGCCCGACGCCGGTGCCCTCATCGTCTCGCCCGCCGAAGAACACCCGATGGATCCACACGACGCTTGGGCCGATGATATGGTGCTGGCCGAAGGTCTGGCCCGATATGAAGAATTTGTCACCGAACCCGTCACCAAACTGCTGTCGAACTGGGCGGGCCTGCGCACCTTCTCGCCCGACCGCGTGCTGGTGATCGGCCCCGATGCGACCGACCCCACCTTCTTCTGGCTGGCAGGTCAGGGCGGCTACGGCTTTCAATCCAGCCCCGCCGCCAGCCAACTCGCCGCCGATCTGATCACCGGCCAAACCCCCAGCGTCAGCCCCAGCCTGATCGCCGCCCTGTCGCCCACCCGCTTCGGCTAAAACCCAACACCACGCCGCCCCGGCGCAGGCCGGGGCCTCGTCGTCAGCTTGGGGATTCCCGCCGACCCCCGAAAATCCCCCACTGACAAACCCCGCGGCCTCTGGCAAATTGCGGCGATGCGCCACATCCTCACCATCGCCCTGATCCTGACCCTCGCCGCCTGCGGCGGTCGCCCGCGGGAAACCACGCAATCCACCGCTTCCCACACCGCCACACCGCAGCGGGCGAATTTTGGCGATGCCCATCCGCAGGATTTCGGCTCGGTCGCACCACAAGACCACCGCATCCACGGCATTGACGTGTCAAAATTCCAGACCGCCGTCGATTGGCAAACCGCGCAGGCCAATGGCGTCAGTTTTGCCTTCATCAAGGCGACGGAGGGCGGCGATCAGGCCGACCCGATGTTCGATCAGCACTGGAACGGTGCCGCCCGCGCAGGCATCCCGCGCGGCGCCTATCACTTCTTCTACCACTGCCGCCCCGCGATCGAACAGGCGCGCTGGTTCATCGCCCATGTCCCCCGCACCCGTGGCGCGCTGCCCCCAGTGCTGGATATGGAATGGACGCCGACCTCACCCACCTGCCGCATCCGCAACAGCCCCGAGCATATCCGGTCAGAGGCGCAAATCTTCATCCGTGCCCTGCAATCGCATTACGGCCAACGCCCCATCGTCTACACCGCCATCGACTTCTTCGAAGACAACCAGATGTGGAAGATCCAAGGCGCAGATTTCTGGCTGCGCTCGGTCGCAGCCCACCCGAGCGACCTCTACGCGGGCCAGCATTGGACATTCTGGCAATACAGCGGCACCGGCCAGGTGCCGGGCATCATCGGCAAGGTCGACCTGAACGCCTTCGCAGGCAACGCCCGCGACTGGAGCGCATGGCTGGCGGCCAGCCAGCACTAATCAACCTCGCCATTCTTGCCCGATTTGTTCGAAAACAAATCGGGCCGCGCCTGCCTGCCCTCGGCAGGCGCGCCCCGATTTCCAACCCGACGGTTTGTGGCACAACGCCCCTTGCTCGACGGCTTTCAGCCTTACAAGCAACGAACCGGAAAACTCTGCCCCGCAGAGTTTTCTTTCGGTTCGGGCCTATAGAGACACGCCAGCCCCAAAAGCAAAGGGCGGCAGGATCACTCCCACCGCCCCATGCCTCAAACCTGCGTCAGATCACCCATCCACGCGAATACGCGCGTTGCTCGGGTCAAACGGGCTATCCTCAACCACCACAGCATCCCAAAGCTCGCGGTTCATCCGCACCTTCAGCTTGGTGCCGACCTCCGCCAGATCAGGCCGCACATAGCCCATGCCGATCTGCTTGCCAAAAGCCACCGAGTAGCCGCCCGAAGTCAGACGCCCAATCTTGACGCCATCCAGCAACAGCGCCTCTTTGCCCCACGGATCGGTATCGCTCGGCCCGTCGATCAGCAGCGTGCAGCACTTGGAACGGATGCCCACATCCAGCATCGCCTGCTTGCCTTGGAAATCCTTCTTCAGATCGACGAACCGATCCAAAGCGGCCTCGAGCGGCGTTGCATCGCGGCCCAATTCGTTGCCGAACGCACGATACGACTTTTCCTGCCGCAGCCAGTTCTGCGCCCGTGCGCCAACCAGCTTCATCCCGTGCTTCTCTCCAGCCTTCAGCAGGAGATCCCAAAGATAGCGCTGCATCTCGATCGGGTGGTGCAATTCCCAACCCAATTCGCCGGTGTAAGCCACGCGGATCGCATTGACAGGGCACATGCCAAGTTCAATCCGGCGCGCCGACAGCCACGGGAAGCGCTTGTTCGACAGCGCGGTTTCCGGGAACTCGTCCTTGATCACCTCGGCCAGAATCTTGCGCGCATTCGGCCCGGCAAGGGCGAACACGCCCCACTGGGTCGTCACATCATGGATCTCGATATAGCCAAACTCCGGCGCCTTATCTTCCGCGCATTTGCGCAGATAGTCGGCGTCGTAAGCCGTCCAAGCCCCTGCCGAAACGAGGTAATAATCGTTCTCGCCGTTGCGCACGATGGTGTATTCGGTACGCGTGGTGCCGGTGGGCGTCAGCGCATACGTCAGGTTGATCCGGCCCACTTTCGGCAGCGTGTTGCAGGTGAACCAATCGAGGAACGCCGTCGCTCCGGGGCCTTTCACCACATGCTTGGTGAAGGCAGTCGCATCGATCAGACCAGCGGTTTCGCGGATCGCCTTGGCCTCATCCACCGCATATTGCCACCAGCCACCACGACGGAAGCTGCGGGTGTGGTGATCAAAATCTTCCGGCGCGTTGAGCGGGCCGTAATAGATCGGACGCTCCCAGCCATTCACCTGACCAAACTGCGCGCCCAAAGCCTTCTGCCGATCATAAACCGGGGCGGTGCGCAGCGGACGTGCCGCTTCGCGTTCTTCATCCGGGTGGTGCAGAATGAAGACGTGATCGTAACATTCTTCATTCTTGCGCGCGGCGTATTCGGTGGTCATCCAGCTGCCATAGCGGCGCGGGTCAAGGCTGGCCATGTCGATCTCGGCCTCACCATTCACCATCATCTGCGCGAGGTAATAGCCGGTGCCGCCAGCGGCGGTGATACCGAACGAGAAGCCTTCCGCGATCCACATATTCCGCAAGCCCGGCACCGGGCCAACCAGCGGGTTGCCGTCGGGGGTGTAGCAGATCGGACCGTTGAAATCGTCTTTCAGACCAACGGTTTCCGACGACGGCAGACGATGCAACATCGACATATATTCCGCCTCGATCCGCTCCAGATCCAACGGGAATAGATCGGCGCGGAAGCTGTCTGGCACCGAATATTCAAACCGGGCCGGTGCGCCCTTTTCATACGGCCCCAGAATCCAGCCGCCACGTTCTTCACGCACATACCATTTGGCATCTGCATCGCGCAGAACCGGGTGTTCGGGGTTGTTCTTGCGGTATTCCTGCAGCATCGGATCGGGCTCGGTCACGATGAACTGATGTTCCACCGGAATCGCCGGGATCTTGATGCCCAACAGCCGAGCGGTGCGCTGTGCATGGTTGCCGGTTGCGGTCACAACATGCTCGGCGCGGATCTCGAACTTTTCTTCCGAAGCGATCAGGTTGCCGCCCTTATCCACCATGCGGGTGCAAGACACGATCCATTCGCTGCCGGTCCACTTGTAGCCATCGACCTGAATCTTGCGCTCGATCGTCGCGCCATGTTGCCGCGCGCCCTTGGCCATCGCTTGCGTGACGTCGGCGGGGTTAATGTAGCCATCCTGCGGGTGATACAAAGCGCCCACCAGATCGTCGGTGCGCAACAGCGGCCAGCGATCTTTCATTTCCTTTGGCGTCAGGAATTCGTGATACACGCCCGCGGTTTCGGCCACCGAGGAATACAGCATGTATTCGTCCATGCGTTCCTGATGCTGCGCCATCCGCAGGTTGCCCACCACCGCGAAGCCTGCGTTCAGGCCGGTTTCAGCCTCAAGGCTTTTGTAGAAATCGACCGAGTATTTGTGGATATGCGTGGTCGCAAAGCTCATGTTGAACAACGGCAACAAGCCCGCCGCGTGCCAGGTCGAGCCCGAGGTCAGCTCGTCCCGCTCTACCAGCATGGTATCCCATCCGGCCTTGGCCAGATGATAGGCAATGCCATTGCCGACCGCACCACCGCCTACAACCAGCGCCTTGACATGAGTCTTCATGAGTCTCTCCGAAGGAAATTTGCCCCATATGTGCCGCAAGCACGCCCGCGCGGGCAAGGCCAGCCGACATCTGGCGGATAAAAACGACATGAGTGTCAGAAAGCGGCATGGAAGCGCGATTGTGACGTGGATTTTCAACTAAGTCACAAGGCCCACCACAGGGCAGCGCCCGACCGCCGGGTGGGCGAGCCACAGAATTTCTAGGCACTTTATGCCTCACCAAATCCCCCAGGGTTTCTAGGCGAGACATGGCAATAGCGCCCGCCCGAGGGGGCGGTCGGGCGCTGCCCGGCGGCGCTAAAGCGCCTTGATTCCGGGCGGTGGCGGTTTGCTTGGCAAACGACTTGACGCCAAATCTGCCAACCCCCTACCCCCGCCGCACCTGCCCAAACACCGCCACCAGCGCGAAAATCACCGCCGCCGCCGACACAATCGACGGCCCCGCAGGCGTGTCCTGCCACAGCGACAGCCGCAACCCGACAAGGCACGCCAAGGCCCCAAACCCCGCCGCATACAGCGCCATCGCCTCGGGCGTCCGCGCCAGCCCCCGCGCCGCCGCCGCCGGAATGATCAGCATCGCCGCGATCAACAGTGCCCCCACGATCTTCAGCGCCACCGCCACCACCAGCGCCAAAGCCAGCGTCAGCACCAGCCGCTCGCGGTCCGGGTTCAACCCCGAGGCATGCGCCAGATCCTCATTCAGCGTCGCCGTCAACAGCGCCTGCCAACGCCAGACCAGCAGCGCCACCACCAACAACGCCCCGCCCCAGATGAACGCCAGATCCTGTTTCGACACCGCCAGAATATCGCCGAACAGATAGGTCGACAAATCCGCCCTTACCCCCGGCACATAGGAAATCGCCACCAACCCGAACGCCAGCGCCGAATGCGCGAGCACGCCCAAAGTGGTATCCATCGCCCAGCCCCGCGCCGCCAGGGTCGAGACCGTCCCCGCCATCGCCAGCGCCACAATCAGCGTGCCCACCCCAATCGGCAGATGCAGCGCCAGCGCCAAAGCCACGCCCAGAATCGCCGCATGGCTGGTGGCATCGCCAAAATACGCCATCCGCCGCCAGACCACGAAAGACCCCAGCGGCCCCGTCGCCAGCGCCAACCCCACCCCGGCCAAAGCCGCCCGCATCAGAAAGTCGTCAAGCATGATTATGTCCATGATGCGGGTCAGACGGCGCCCGCCCAAAAGCATCCACCCCGGTCGGCTCGTGGCTGTGATCATGCTGGTGCTGATACAAAGCCAGCGCGCCCTGCGACCCCAAGCCAAACAACGCGCGATATTCCGGCGCATTCGACACCACCACTGGCGAGCCCTGACAGCAGATATGCCCGTTCAGACAGATCACCCGGTCACTCGCCGCCATCACCACATGCAGATCGTGGGAAACCATCAGCACCGCCGCCCCGGTTTCGCGCCGCACCTCGTCGATCAGCCGGTAAAACCCCGCCTCGCCGGGTTGATCCAGACCCTGCGTCGGCTCGTCCAGCATCAGCACCTGTGGCCGCACCAGCAAAGCCCGCGCCAGCAGCACGCGCTGAAACTGCCCGCCCGACAGGCCCACCATCTGCCTCTCTTCGACCCCCGGCAAGCCCACCCGTGCCAAGGCCTTGGTGGCCTCGGCATCCGTCACCCGGACGGGAAGCGACAAGAACCGCCGCACCGTCATCGGCATACTGCGGTCAATCGACAGCTTTTGCGGCACATAACCCAACCGCAGCCCCGGCGCGCGTGTGACCGTCCCCGCCGCCAGCGGCAAAATCCCCAACAATGCCCGCAGCAACGTCGATTTGCCCGAGCCATTCGGGCCGAGAATCGTCACGATCTCGCCCGCTTCAATCGCCAGCGACACATCGCTCAGCACCGGCTCGGCGCCAAACCGCACCGAAAGCCCCTTCGCCGCCAGCAAGCTCATGCTGCCACCTGACAGCTTGGGCACAGCCCCAACGCCTCAACCGTGCTGCGCTCGATCACGAAGCCGCTTTGCGCCGCCGCGCCCTGCAAGGCCACCATCACCGGGGCGGCAGGTGCTTCGGCGACAATATTGCAAGCGCGGCAGATCAGAAACGCAGGCGCATGCGCCTCACCCGGATGCATGCAGGCGGTAAAGGCGTTCAGGCGGCGGATGCGATGCGCAAGCCCTTGTTCTTCCAGAAAATCCAGCGCGCGATAGGCCACGGGTGGTTGATTGCCAAAACCCTCGGCCGCCAGCCGGTTCAGCACATCATAAGCGCCCAGCGCGCGATGCTCCTCCAGCAAAATCTCCAGCACACGGCGGCGCACCGGGGTCAGCCGCAGGCCCTTTTCGGCCACCAAAGTCTCGGCCCGCGTCAAAGCATCCGCCGCGCAATGCGCATGGTCATGCGCCGCAAAGGCCAGATCGGGCACCTCGCAGCCCGGACACGCGTGATCATCTGCCATCTCGGCCCCTTGACATGTTATAATATAACAATCATACCGCCCTTCGTCGCCAAACGAAAGACCCAACCGATGCGTTATATCATATCCCTCGCCCTTGCCAGCCTGCCCTGTGCCGCCCTTGCCGAAGTGCCGCGTGTTGTCACCGACATCCCCCCCGTCCACGCGCTGGTCAGCCAAGTGATGGGCGACCTTGGCACGCCGGTTCTGCTGCTGGAAAAGGGCGCAGACGAGCATGATTTTCAACTGCGCCCCAGCCAGATGCAAAGCATCGCAGACGCCGATACCGTGATCTGGATCGGCCCGGAACTGACCCCATGGCTCGACCGTGCGATGACAGACAGCAAAGCGGTTTCCCTGCCGCTTCTGGATGCAAAAGGCACCCAGACCCAAGCCTATCCCGAAGGCCAAGGCGAAGAAGAAGAGGACCATCACGAAGACGAGGCCGACCACGCCGCGCATGACCACGCCGAGCACGCCCATGACGGCACCGATCCGCATGCCTGGATGAACCCCGCCAACGCGGAAATCTGGGTTGACCTGATCGCGGCTGACCTTTCCAGCCTCGACCCCGACAATGCCGCGACCTACGCCGCCAATGCCGCCGCCACCAAGGCCCGCATTGTGGCGATGGATGCCGAGATCACCGCGCAACTGGCCCCGATCAAAGACAAACCCTTCGTCACCTTCCACGCCGCCTATGGCTATTTCGCCGCCCATTACGGCCTTGCCCACCACGGTTCCTTGGCTTTGGGCGATGCCACCACCCCCGGCGCTGCCAAACTCACCGCCCTGCAAGCCGATCTCAAGGCCGGTGCCTACGCCTGCGCCTTCCCGGAAGTGCAGCACGACCCCGCCCTGCTGACGCAACTGATGCAGGGCAGCACCACCAAACTCGGCGCAGCGCTGGATCCCGTCGGCTCGTCGCTGCCCTTCGGCCCGGATGCCTATGACACGCTGATGCGCTCTATCGCCACCACCTTGGCAGATTGCCTGAACGCCAAACCCTAAACGTCTCGACTTGACCTCGGCGCGGCGATGGTCCCTGATCGCCGCGCACAGGAGGGGCATATGGCATATTTCGGCACAACGGCAGCGGGTGAAACGGTTGATCGCATCACCCTGACCGCAGGCGATCTGACAGCCCAGATCCTGACATGGGGGGCTGTGCTGCAGTCCGTCCGTCTGGCGGGCATCCCGCATGATCTGACCCTAGGTTCCGAAACCCTCGCCGATTACGAAGGCGATCTGCGCTACCACGGCTCGATCATCGCCCCCGTCGTCAACCGCCTGACCAATGCCACAGCCCCGCTTGATGACAAAACCCTGCAGTTTCAGGTCAATTTCAACGGCCAGCACACCCTGCACTCCGGCGATGCGGGCACGCATCTGAAAGTGTGGGAAATCCTGCACGCCACGCAATCCGAATGCCGCCTTGCCCTGACCCTGCCCGATGGCGAAGGCGGCTTCCCTGGCAACCGCCGGATCGAGGCGCATTTTACCGCCGAAGCCCCCGCCACCCTGCGCCTGACCATCACCACCATAACCGACGCCGACACCATCCTGAACGCCACCAACCACAGCTATTGGAACCTTGACGGCAGCGCCGATTTCAGCGGCCACAGCCTGCAAATCCCAGCCGACCACTACCTGCCCACCACGCCCGAATTCATCCCCACCGGCGAAATCCGCGCCGCCGCCGGAATGTTCGATTTCCGCAAACCCAAGGCCATTTCCACCCACACCCCCGACCTTGATAATTGCTTTTGTCTAGGCACCCAGCAAACCCCACTGCGCGATGCGCTGACCTTGACGGGCGCATCCGGCCTGCAACTGACCGTCGCCACCACCGAACCCGGCATTCAAGTCTACGACTGCCGCCACGACCATTTCAAAGGTGTCGCGATCGAGGCCCAAGGCTGGCCCGATGCGCCCAACAAACCCGGTTTCCCGCCGATCACCCTGCGCGCAGGCGACACGCTGACCCAAGTGACCGAATGGCGCTTCACCCCACCAGTCTGAACACACCGACCTGAAACAGTTGAAACAAAAGGTGCAGCCCGCCCCCTTCCCCCGCCGCTGAACAGATTCTACTGCTGTCAGCGCTAACGAGGGAGAGGCAGCATGTCACAACCAAACATCGGTCGCTGGGCCGTCGCGGCAATGTTTGCCACCAACGGCTTTGTCATGGGCGCTTGGGCACCGCAAATCCCGCTGCTGCTGTCGCGCCACGGCATCAGCAACACCGCCCTTGGCCTGTTGATCCTGGCCCTTGGCCTGGGCGCTGTCGGTGCGATGCTGTTTGCGGGCCGCCTGATTCAATCCTACGGCTCGCGCAGCGTCGCCCGCGCCTTTGGTCTGGCCACCGCCCCCGCCTTGCCGCTGGTGGTGCTGGCCCCGAACCTGTGGCTGCTCACCCCCGCCATGGCCCTGATGGGCGCGCTGATCGGCTGCATGGATGTGGCGATGAACGCCAATGCGGTCGAGGTCGAGCGCCGCCTGGGCCGCGCCATCATGTCCTCCAGCCACGGCTTCTGGAGCCTTGGCGGCTTTGTCGGCGGCCTTGGCGGCAGCTATGTGATCGCGCGATGGGGGGCAGAGCCGCAGGCACTGATGGTCGCCGCGATTGCCTTGGCTACGGTGCTGCTGGCCGAGCCGAAACTGATCACCGACGCGCCCCACCCCACAGCCGAAAAGCCCGCCCCACATGCGCTGTTGCCGCGCGACGCAAGCCTGTGGATCTTGGGCTTCATGGCGCTGTTCTCGATGGTGCCCGAAGGTGCCGTGCTGGATTGGGCCGCGATCTATCTCGGCCGCGAGCTTGGAGCCGACATCTTCCGCGCCGGTCTGGGCTTTGCTGGTTTCGCCGCCGCCATGGCCGTGATGCGCTTTGCCGGCGACCGTCTGCGCAATCGTTTTGGCGCGGTGAGAACCCTGCAAATCTCAGGCGTTATCTCGGCCGCAGGCCTGCTGGGCGGCGCGCTTGCCCCGAATGACATCGTGGCCATCGCCAGCTTTACCTTTGCAGGCCTTGGCGTGGCAAACATGGTGCCGATCATGTTTTCTGCCGCCGGAAACCACCCCGGCATGGCGGCAGGGGCTGCGATTTCCACCGTCACCATGGTCGGTTACGCAGGCATCCTCGTTGCCCCCTCGACCATCGGTTTTGTCGCCGATCACATCGGCTTCCGTGCCACCTATGCCGCTTTGGCCGTGGTGCTGCTGGTGGTCACAGCGCTTGCGCCAAGGGTCAAAGCCGCTGATGGGGTGAAGCCCCTTTGAAGCGAAAGAAAACTCTGCGGGGCAGAGTTTTCCGCTTCATTGCTCATAAGGCGGAACGCCGTTGAGCAAGGGGCGTTGTGCCACAAACCTTCGCCATGAAAATCGGGGCGCGCCTGACTGGGCGGGCGCGGACTCGCGCCTGCCAAGGGGCAGGCAGGCGCGCCCCGATTTGTCACGGGCCAAATCGGGCAAGACACCCAAACCGCAATGAAAATTACGCCGCCACCCGCGCCAAAACCTCATCCGCGCTGGCGACCTGCGCGAACTCGCCATCCAGATTGGCCAGCGTCATCTCCAACACATCCGCTGCCGCCACTTCCCGGCCATCGCGCAAAATCTGGCGGAAGTTGATCAGCGCATCGCCCACCACCGTCGTGGCATAGCCAAGGTTCCCCGCCATCCGCACCGTGCTTTCCACGCAGTAATTCGCAGCCCCGCCAATCACCACCAGATCGGTGATGCCCTGCGCCGCCAGATGATCACCCAAACCCGTGCCGATAAACCCGGACGAGCCTTGCTTGATGAACACCGCCTCACCCGCCAGCGGTGCCGCGCAAGGCTGCACCGCTGATCCGGGCTGATCGGCATGAAAACTGTCGCCGGGGTTCGGGTCGTGGTGATGCACATGCACCATCGGCAAGCCTTTGTCGCGAAAGGCTTTCAGCAAAGCGGCAATGCTGGTCTCGGCTTCTGGATTGCCCCAGACAAAGCCCTTGGCCCGCCGCTCGACGAAAGCCATCTGCACGTCAATCACCAGCAATGCCGTCGCCATGTTTATGCCCCCAGAAAATCGGTCTTGCCGATCTCAACCCCATTGGCGCGCAGGATATTGTAGCAGGTGCTCATGTGGAAATAGAAATTCGGCACCGCAAAGCCGTGGTAATATTGCGCCGCCGGAAAGCTCAACTCGCGCGGGCCTGCCTTGACGCTGATCGTGCGCGCCTCGGCGCCCTCAAACGCATCCGCCGGGATGGTGGCGATAAAGGCGATGGTCTTGGCAATCCGCTCTTTCAGCTCGGCCAGCGTGGTTTCGGTATCTGCAAAGCTCGGCACGTCCAGCCCCGCCAGCCGCGCAGGCGCGCCCTTGGCATGGTCGCAGGCGATGGTGACTTGCCGCCACAGCGGCAGCATATCGGCGATCAGACGCAGTTGCGGGATCACCTCGGGCTTGATGTTGCGGGCTTCGGCAAAGGCCTCGGCCTTATCAAGGATCTTCGACAAAGCGGTCAGCGAATGGGTGAAGAACGGAACCGGGTTCTGCATTTTAAGGGCCTTTCGGGCGATGATTTCGCCCGCCACAAGGCCGCACAAATCCGCGAATTGCAAGCCCCGGCGCAGCACACACGCCGGGGTTCAAGGCCTGACTAGAGGTCAATACCCTCCCATTAAGCCATTGATTTTGATATGAAATACAGCTTGCCCGCGCACGGGCAGGCCGCGATCAAACGCCCAGACACCAGCGCATCACAGCCTTTTGCGCATGCAGCCGATTTTCCGCCTCATCGAAAATCACCGAATGCGGGCCGTCCATCACAGCACTGGTCGCCTCATCATTGCGATGCGCCGGCAGGCAATGCATGAACAAGGCGTCAGGCTTGGCGCGGCTCATCAAGGCTTCATTCACCTGATAGGGCCGCAACTGATTGTGACGGCGCTCCTTGGCCGATTCCGGGTCGTGCATGGAAACCCAAGTATCCGTCACCACCAGATCGGCCCCGGCGACAGCCTTGACCGGATCCCGCTCAATCGTCACCCGGCTGCCCTTCTCACGCGCAAAGCCGACAAACTTGCCCTCTGGGTCCAAAGTCTCTGGCCCGGTAAAGGTGAAATCAAAGCCAAACTGCCCCGCCGCGTGCAGGAACGACCCGCAGACGTTGTTGCCGTCCCCGGCCCAGACCACCTTCTTGCCCGCAATCGGGCCGCGATGCTCTTCATAGGTCATCACATCCGCCATGATCTGACAGGGATGCGTGCGGTTGGTCAGGCCATTGATCACCGGCACCGTCGCATGTTCCGCCATCTCCAGCAGCGTGGCTTCCTCAAAGGTGCGGATCATGATCAGATCGACATAGCGCGACAACACCCGCGCGGTATCGGCAATCGTCTCGCCATGACCCAGTTGCATTTCCTTGCCCGACAGCACCATGGTCTGCCCGCCCATCTGCCGCACACCGACATCAAACGACACACGCGTGCGGGTCGAGGGTTTCTCGAAAATCAGCGCCACCATGCGCCCCGCCAGCGGCTGGTCATCATCCGGCGTGCCCTTGGGGCGGTTGTTGCGGGCCTGCTTCATCGCATGCGCCGAGTTGATCATCGCCCGCAAATCGCTGGCATCGGTTTTGTGGATATCAAGGAAGTGTTTCATGTCGCGTCTCTTGTTGGGCGAAGATTGGGGGTTTCACACCCCCAAACCCCCGTGGGATATTTGAGCAGAGAGGATGACCAAAGGGTCAGCACCCTACTCGTCGGGACGCACAATGCGCGGCTTCAGCGCTGGGATGGGTCAGATACATCAGGCCGCCTCAACCCGCGCCGCCGCCCGGTCCAGCCGCGCCAGCGCTTCCGAAATATCAGCCTCAGTGATGTTCAACGCAGGCAGCAGCCGCAAGACATTATCGGCCGCGGGCACCGTCAGCAGATGCTCGGCATAGCCCGCCTTCACCACATCAGAATTCGCCGCCTTGCACTTCAGCCCCAGGATCAGGCCCTGCCCGCGCACCGCCTCGAACACCGTCGGATGGCTGGCGACCAGCCCTTCCAGCCCCTGCCGGAACTGCGCAGCCCGCCGCGACACCGTGTCGAGGAACGCATCCTCGGCCACAATCTCCATCACCTTGGCCCCCACCGCACAGCCCAACGGATTGCCGCCATAGGTCGACCCATGCGTTCCCGCCACCATGCCAGAGGCAGCGTTTTCCGTGGCCAACACCGCGCCCAACGGAAAGCCGCCGCCGATGCCCTTGGCGACCATCATGATATCCGGCGTGATCCCCGACCATTCATGCGCAAACAGCTTGCCCGTCCGCCCGACCCCGCATTGCACCTCGTCGAAAATCAACAGCGTGCCGGTTTCATCGCACAGATCGCGCAGGCCCTTCAGGCACTGATCCGGCACCACCCGGATACCGCCTTCGCCCTGCACAGGCTCGATGATCACGGCACAGGTGCGGGTGGTGATCGCTGCCCGCAGCGCATCATGATCGCCCCATTTCAACTGCCGGAACCCCGGCATCAGCGGGCCAAAGCCCTTGACCATCTTTTCCGATCCCGCCGCTGCGATCGCCCCGGTTGAGCGACCATGGAACGCCCCCTCGAACGCGATGATCTCCACCCGGTCGGCCTGATCGTTGTCATAGTGATATTTCCGGGCCATCTTGATCGCCAATTCGCAGGCTTCGGTGCCGGAATTGGTAAAGAACACGGTATCGGCAAAGGTCTTGTCCACCAGCATCTCGGCCAGCTTTTCCTGCTGCGGGATGCGGTAAAGGTTCGACACATGCCACAACTGCGCCGCCTGTTCGCTCAAAGCCGCCACCAGCGCCGGGTTGGCATGGCCCAAGGAATTCACCGCAATGCCAGCACCCAGATCCAGATATCGGCTGCCATCCTCGGCGGTCAACCAACTTCCTTCGCCTTTGACAAAAGCCATCGGCGCGCGGTTATAGGTGGGCAAAACGGCGGTGATCATAGGCGGGGCCTTTCACGGGATATGCCTTAGGCGTAGCCAAGGACAAGGGGACAAGTCAACGAGGGTCAGCCCATTTCGCCGGGCCAAAGCGGATCAAACGTCTGGGCTTTTCAGCGCAGGCGTCGGGGACGGGCAATAAGGGCGGTCCGTGTGATCATGGCCGCGGTCTTAGCGGATGCGGCTTGGGCTGTAAATCTATTTCCAGGCTGTTTTGCAGCAATTGCGGGCCCCATTGGCCACAGGACAGCCCGCAATCACAACATATGGTATAAAATGGCCAAAATTTGACAGAAATACACAAGTCATTCCCAGCTGGGAATGCGCATTTCTCACGGCATACCTCTCAAGCCTGCGCCGGTTCAGACCAAGGCCCGCGCCAAGCGGTTCTGCCGCGCGATCACGGCAGGCAGATCAATCGTCGCTATCCGGCCCTCGCGCACCACCGCCCGCCCCTCGACAAACAGATCGCGGACGCGGGTAGGCCCGCACAGGATCAGGCTGGCCACTGGGTCCCAAGACCCCGCCGCCTCGATCCCCGACACATCCCAGATCGCCAGATCAGCGCGCTTGCCGACCTCAAGGCTGCCGCAATCACCGCGGCCCAGCACCTGTGCGCCGCCCAACGTCGCAATCTCCAACGCCTCGCGCGCGGCCATCGCATCGGCACCGCGGGCCACCCGTTGCAACAGCAGCGCCTGCCGCGCCTCCAGCACCAGATTGCCCGCATCATTGCTGGCCGAGCCATCAACGCCAAGCCCCACCTTCACGCCGCGATCCCGCATCGCCCGCACCGGCGCAATGCCGGACCCCAAGCGGCAGTTGGAACAGGGGCAATGCGCCACCCCCGTGCCCGAGCGCGCAAACAGGTCAATCTCGCCCGCGTCCAGCTTGACACAATGCGCGTGCCAGACATCCGCACCCGTCCAGCCCAGATCTTCGGCATATTGCCCCGGACGGCAGCCAAACTTCGCCAGCGAATAGGCGATATCCTCGTCATTCTCCGCCAGATGGGTGTGCAGCATCACCCCCTTGTCGCGCGCCAGCAACGCCGCTTCCCGCATCAGATCGCGGGAAACCGAGAACGGCGAGCAAGGCGCAATCCCCACCCGCACCATCGCCCCCTCGGCTTTATCGTGAAAGCGGTCCACCACCCGGATGCAATCCTCCAGAATGGCCGCTTCCCGCTCCACCAGACTGTCGGGCGGCAGACCGCCATCCGACACGCCAATGCTCATCGCCCCGCGTGTGGGGTGAAACCGCAAGCCGACCTCGCCCGCCGCCGCAATCGTATCATCCAACCGCGCGCCATTCGGGAACAGATACAGATGATCCGAGGTCAGCGAACAGCCCGAAAGCGCCAATTCCGCCAAGCCCACCTGCGCGGATACAAACATCTCCTCCGGCCCGAACTTCGCCCAGATCGGATAGAGCGTCTGCAACCAGCCAAACAGCAGCGCATCCTGCCCCCCCGGCACCACCCGCGTCAGCGTCTGATAGAGGTGATGATGCGTGTTGACCAAACCCGGTGTGACCACACAGCCCCGCGCCTCCACCACCGCGCCCGTCGTCGTCAACCCCTGCCCCACAGCCGCAATCACCCCATCGCGCAGCAGCACATCGCCGCCCGCAATCTCGCGCCGCGCGCCGTCCATCGTCACCACGACATCGGCGTTCTTGATCAGAATTTCAGACATGATTTCCCCGTTTCACCACCCCCTTCGGTGGATCAGGGAATGCGCGACAGAAGGGGGAGTGAAGGACTCGCGCCCACAAAACCTACCAAAGCCGCGCGCACAGGCCAAGCCCCTTCATCTTGGCAGAAATACTCTCGGGGGGAGGGCGAAGCCCGTCGGGGGCAGACAGCCCCCGCGATTTTTCTCAAAAATCGTCTAGCCGTTCAGCAAAGCCAAAGCCTCGGCGTGGATCTCGGCATTCGCTGCCGCCAGCACCCGCCCGCCATCCAGACAGGGCTTGCCGGCCCAATCGGTGACAATCCCGCCCGCCGCCTCGATCACCGCAATCGGCGCCTGCACATCATAGGCCTGCAACCCCGCCTCGATCACCAGATCAATCTGCCCTGCCGCGATCAGACCATAGGCGTAACAATCCATGCCATAGCGCACCAGCTTGGCCTTGGGGGCCACCCGGCGAAACGCCGCACCCTCGTCTGCCGTGCCCACCTCGGGAAAGGTCGAAAACAAGATCGCCTCTGACAGCGGCCGCGCCGGGCGGGTTTTCAGCGCCCGCCGCCCCATCGGCCCATTCACCTCGGCCCGACCCAGGCCACCCTCAAAGCGTTCCTGAATATAGGGCTGGTCGATCACACCATAAATCACGCCATCGGCATCGCGGACCGAAATCAGCACACCCCAGGTTGGCGTGCCAGAAAGATAGCCGCGCGTGCCGTCGATCGGGTCCAGCACCCATGTCAGCCCTGAAGTGCCCGCAACCGGCGCGAATTCCTCGCCCAGAATCCCATCCGCAGGTCGCCGTTCGGCCAGGATCGCCCGCATCCGCTGCTCAGACAGCCTGTCCGCCACCGTCACCGGATCAAACCGCGCCGCTTCCTTGTTATCTGCCGTCAACCCATCGCTGCGAAAATGCTGCAACGTCGCCACACGCGCCGCATCCGCCAAAGCTGCCGCCGTGGCGATGATGTCTTGCGCTTCATTGTCGGAGAAATTTCTCATCTCTTGCCCCATCACAGGGCTAAAACGCCCGTCGCCCGCAAAGTGTTCAGCCTTGGCTAAGCACTTGCGGGCGAGCGGTCAAGCTTCGTCAATCACGTAATTGGGGGCAATTCACGCAACAGAAACGTCGCTTTACTCGTTACAGAAACCAAAGCACTCGTTACGCAGCTTCACTCAACACGCGCGCCAGATCGAACAAACGCCGGCGCTGTGCTTCGGGGATGGCGTAGTAGGACCGAACCAGTTCCAGGGCTTCCTTGTCCGCCATCATATCGTGACCAGCCGCAGCAGCCTGCGCGCCATCGGCCAAACCTTCAAAGAAAAATGCAATCGTCACCCCAAGCGCATCTGCGATATCCCACAGCCGCGAGGCAGAAACCCGGTTCATCCCGGTTTCATATTTTTGAATCTGCTGAAACTTGATACCCACCTTATCGGCAAGCTGCTGTTGCGTCATGCCGATCATCCACCGGCGATGGCGGACACGTTTGCCGACATGGGCGTCAACGGGGTGCTTCATAACAGTCTCCACTTTCAATGCTACCTTAACACCCTCATATAAGCAATTTCCGTGCCAATTTTCGTAAATTCGATTTTCTCCTCAGATTCTCTGAAAGCCATCTGAAAACCTGTCTTTTTGGATATGTCCAATTATACAGGCGAACAAGAAACAGCCCCCGGATGTAGCCTACACCCCCACGCGTTTACGTCAGGCGCGCAACTCTGCTTTAGCGTGTGTTCTATTTTGCATCGCAATATGCAATGAAAATCGCCCATTCTTCGCATATTGCGAAGGTTAACGAATGTGGCATCGTTTCCAGTAAATCGGCGATGATGCTGCGCAACAGAAATTGTCTCGAAACACGCAAAACTGGCATTTTTCTTGGCCTTTTTTCACACTATCTGACACCACGTCGCGCAAGGCAGAGGAAGAATATGCAGGTTTGGCAAGTCACGGCCCTGGGCCATCCGGCAGAGCGCACAGAGCGGGCGCTGCCAGTCGCCTCTTCCGGGCAGGCGCGGGTGAAAGTAGCTGCGGTGGGATTGAACTTCGCCGATCTGCTCATGGCGGAGGGCAAGTATCAGGAACGCCCCACTCTCCCGTTCATTCCGGGGATGGAGTTTGCAGGCACAATCGACAGCATCGCCCCAGATAGCGCCACTGGGTTGCAACCCGGTGATCGCGTCGCAGGCTTTGCCAGTGGCGGAGCACTGGCCGAGTATGTCACAGCACAGGCCGCACATCTGATCGCGCTGCCCGCCAGCATGAGCTTTGCGCAGGCGGCCGCATTTCAGATTGCCTATGGCACCTCGCATCTGGCGCTTGACCGCAAGGCCCGCCTGCAACCTGGCGAGGTTCTGCTGGTGTTTGGTGCAGCAGGCGGTGTCGGGCTGACGGCGGTGGAAATCGGCAAGCGTATGGGCGCGCGGGTGATCGCCTGCGCGCGTGGGGCAGAAAAGCTGGAGATTGCCCGCGCCGCCGGGGCAGATGTGTTGATCGACAGCGATACACCCGATCTGAAAGCCGCGCTCAAGGCCGCCGCAAAGCCGTGGGGCGGTGTGGATGTGGTCTATGATCCGGTCGGCGGCCCGGCCTTTGCCGCTGCCCTGTCGGCTTGCCGCCCAGAGGGCCGCCTGCTGACCATCGGCTTTGCCTCGGGTCAGTTGCCCGATATCCCTGCCAATCACCTGCTGGTGAAAAACCTCAGCGTGATGGGGCTGTATTGGGGCGGCTATATGACCTTCGCACCGCAAGTGTTGGCCGACAGCCTGCGCACGCTGTTCCAGTGGTTTGCCGAGGGCGGATTGCGCCCACATATCAGCCACGAGTTGCCTTTCGCCGATTACCCTAAAGGGCTGGAACTGCTGCGCACGCGCAAAGCCACCGGCAAAGTGGTGATCACGCTCTAACCCCTTCCCAAGCCGCCCCGGACTTGATCCGGGGCCTCATGGCCAAAGCGGAGGCCCCGGAACAAGTCCTGGGTGGCTTAGTGCGCTGGGTTACGCCACCGAACGGATAGCCCGCGACAGGTAATGCTGCCGCACCATCCCGGCCAGCGCAGAAACCGCCTCGGAATGCACCGGGTCGGCCACATACATATTGACCTTGATCACCGCGAGATCGGGCAGTGCCCCGCCATGCGCGATGCGCTCGACAAACGGCGGCTCTGATCCTGCCAGCACCGCATGCACCGCCAGATCGGCTGAAACGCTCGCCTCAATCCCGCGGGTGTCGTCGCTTTCGACCGCCATCTCCCACGGCATGCCTGCCTCATTCAGCGCCGCCTGCACACCTTGGCGGAAGATGCAGTTATGCGCAAAGGCCAGCCGCAATGGCCGCCCCTTCCACGCTGTGCCCTCGGGCGCGCCCACCCAGACCAGCGGCAATTCGGCCAAAGTCTGCCCGCCCGGCGACACTTCCGCCTCGGTCGTCAGGATCACATCACATTCGCCGCGCGCAAACTGCGCCTTCAGCACTCGCGTGAAGGAGGAGATCAGCGAGACCTTCATCTTCGGATATTCCTTGGCAAACCGCCGCAGCACCTGCGGGATCGCCGGGTACACGATGTCATGCGGCACACCCAGCACGATCTCACCCTCGTGCTGGGCTTGGGTCAGCCGCCCGAACACCTCGTCGTTCAATGACAGCATCCGCCGCGCATAGCCCAGCAACTGCTCACCCGCCGCTGTAAGCCCGACCTGCCGCGCCGAGCGATCCAGAAGCTGCGTGTCCAGCATTTCCTCCAGCCGCTTGATCTGCATCGACACCGCCGATTGCGTCAGATTGAGAAAGCCTGCCGCACGGGTCACACCGCCCGCATCGGCAATCGCCACGAAAGAGCGCAGCGAGGTCAGATCGAGATTCCGCGTCATATCACAATCCTTGATGCGAGAAGTCAAAAGCATTCATTTTTATAATGTCACAGATTCGGGCATAAGGATCAAGTGCTGTGATGAAACAAACGACTCACATCACCGACGCCGATGAACCTGAAAGGATATCACTATGTTCGCCTCGCTCCACACCTCCACATTGGCCGTAGCCCATGTGCAGTCGCGCGGCACTCTTGCGGATCTGGCCAAGCGTTTTCGCCTTGCCATGATCGCCCGCCGCCAGCGCGCACAGCTGGCAAAACTGGATGATGCAATGCTGGCCGATATCGGCATCTCGCCGCGTCAAGCCGCCACCGAAGCCGCGCGTTCGGCATGGGATGTGCCCAGCAACTGGCTGCGCTGAAACGTCGTTACTGCGACATTTACGCCCCAAGGATTTCCTGTATCGGAAATCCTTGAAATCACGCCCAACAGTCCCGATATTGACAGCATTAGGCAGCGCGGAGACCCGCGCGACCTTCAGTCCATCTATTCGGAGGCTTCCATGGCTGACTATCAGACGATCCGCCCCTCGGGCCAGACCGCCGGCGTTGGCGCACGGAGCGCCAACATCGACGCAGGTTTGCGGGCGCATATGAACAAGGTTTACGGGCTGATGTCCGTGGCCATGCTGATCACCGGCGGCGTTGCTTGGGCCATTGGCACCAATGAAACGCTGGTACAGCAAATCTTCATGACCCCGCTGAAATGGGTCGTGATGTTCGCGCCCCTGATCATGGTGTTCGCCTTTGGCGCGCTGATCAACCGCTTGTCGGTCGCCGCTGCACAACTGTTCTTCTATGTCTATGCTGCTGCGGTGGGCCTGTCGCTGGCCTTCATCTTTGCCGTCTACACGCAAACCTCGATCGCGCAGACCTTCCTTGTGACCGCAATCGCCTTCGCGGGGCTTAGCCTCTATGGCTATACCACCAAGAAAGACCTGTCGGGCATGGGCACGTTCCTGATGATGGGCCTGATCGGCGTCATCGTCGCCTCGATCGTGAACATCTTCTTGGGTTCTGGCGCGCTGGCTTTCGCGATCTCGGTGATCGGCTTGTTGATCTTCGCAGGTCTGACCGCATTTGATACCCAGAGCATCAAGAACGAATACATCCAGCACGCCCAATACGGCGATCAGGATTGGTTGGGGAAATCGGCGATCATGGGCGCGCTGCGTCTGTATCTCGACTTCATCAACATGTTCATGTTCCTGCTGCAATTCCTGGGCAACCGCGAATAAGCCATAGCGACAGCGAACAACATTCAAACCCCGCCAGCCCAGCGCTGGCGGGGTTTTTCTTTGCGAGGAACCCCAGCGTCTGCGGCGCGTTTGCTTGCCACAGGAGGACTGAACATGAGCAAACTCGATCAAACAAAGCAGACCACCGACACCAAGTTCAACGTGCAGGCCGACGCGCAAAAGCAAAAGATGGACGCGGCGGCTGCGAAGCACGCCAACACCATGCGCGGCAACACCGAGCCGAATGCTGGCGGCCAGAACCGCGAAGCGGGGGATCGCAAGGCCCGCCAGAATGATCGTGCCACCAATGGCGGCGAATAGTTTTCAGTGAAAAGCCGGGTCTACGCCCGGCCTTCTATCAAGTTCAAATTCACTGGAATCTGCATAAACTCTCGCTAAACCACCGCCCCGAACAAACTGCCGACCAAAGCCGTCACCGCCATCGCCACAGCGCCCCAGAACGTGACGCGCACCACAGCACGCCCCATCGGCGCACCACCTGCCTTGGCCCCCACCGCGCCAAGCGCTGCCAGAAACCCCAGCGACACCACCGTCACCCACAGGCTGATCCCCGCCTCTGGCACCAGCGCCGCGGTCGCCAGCGGCAGCGCCGCACCAATCGCAAAACTCGCAGCCGATGCACCGGCAGCCACCAGCGGCTTGGCTTCGGAATGGGGCGAGAATCCCAACTCATCGCGCAGATGCGCCGCCAGCGGGTCTTTGGCATGCAGCGCCGTCGCCACCTCTAACGCCAGCGCAGGTGTCAGCCCGCGATCCTCATAGATCCCCGCCAGCGCGCGCAATTCTTCCTCGGGGTCGGCGGCAATCTCGGCCTGCTCGCGCAGCGCATCCGCCTTTTCGGTATCGGCTTGCGAGCTGACCGAGACATATTCCCCCGCCGCCATCGCCAATGCCCCGGCGGCAAGCCCCGCCATCCCCGCCACCAGTACCTCGGCCCGACCCGAAGCTGCCGCGACCCCCATGATCAGCGAGGCGGTCGAGATGATGCCGTCATTCGCCCCCAGCACCGCCGCGCGCAGCCATCCGACCCGCGCGACATAATGCTCCTCGTAGTGATTGCGCTCCATCGGAGATTCCCCTGCTTGACATATGCAGCTTTAAGCATGGAAAGTCGGGCGCGCATAACGAAAAACCGCGCCCGATGGGGCGCGGCACTTCCGCACAGAGAAGCTGCAAGACCTTACTTGATCTTGCCTCGGCCTCCACGTCTTTTTTCGCCTTCCTTTGTGTTGCAGGCTCTTACAAAAATGCTGTGTTATCCGCGGCTTACTCTTGCATGATGATTCAGCGCCTTCTAACTGGTTTCATGCTTTTTGCCTACAGATTGCCTACACAATGGGGCGCAGCAAGGCAAATCAGCGGCCATAGGAGGGCCATGGGGATGCCTAAACTGAAGTTGACCGCCGCTACCGTCCGCGACCTTCCGACGCCCAATAGCGGGCAGGTTCTCTATAATGACGAAACCCTGCAAGGCTTTGGCGTTAGGGCAACGCCGGGTGGCAAGGCTTCCCGTACCAGCGGCTTGGCCTGATGTTGGGCCGCACCCTTCACACGCTTAATCCCCCGGAGTATTGCTCGCACCATCTCACTTTGGCAGGGGTTAGACCAATCGTTCGCGGCATGAACCTTGCTGAGCGTCGCTACCCGCCGCGCTAGGCTGGCGGGGGCGAGGGTGTCAGCATGTTCGGCAAGGTATCGGGCAACCATTTCTTTTGTCGCGGGCATAGCCCCGCCCCATGCCGCAAAATGGGCAAGGTCAGCACGATAGGCTCTACGCGTGCTTTCGGAAATACTGGCCCGGATGAATGTTTCTGTTGTATTTGAGGCAGCCGCTGGGTCGCTCATGGGGTCATTTATGGCCCGGGATAAGTGAATATTATCCCGAGTTAGAGGATGATGGGGGTTGGTGTTGAAACGAGGCAATGTGCTCATTTGAAATATTCGGTCAGGGCTTGAGAGCGACATTCGTTCACAAGGTCAAACTCCTCCCGGATAATTGAAAGCGCTTGGGGCACTGCCAAATCTGGAATTCCCCATCCGAGGCTAGTGGCGTATGTTTTCAAACCTGACGCTGCTAGAGAGGCGCGGCGATGTCGAAGCTGACCGCAATCCATTCTAAAAATCAGCGCACCGACTACCCGAGGCCGGGACACTGAGCCATCTGCAAATTCGACAAGGAAATCTCGGATTTTCTGTGACATGCCGACGTATTTTCGAAATCCCTCCAAACCCACCCTCGTGTGTTGCCCAAGAACCCATATGGGGAGAACCGTTCGCGGAGGGCTGTCGAGAAAGATGTCGTCAGTTGCTGGGCCAATCTCCCTATCACACTCGCCAGCAGCAAACAGCATCGGCGCAAGAATGGAACCAGTCTTTTGGAGTCCTAGCAGGCTAGTCTCGATCAATCTTTCCTGAGTGCCATCCGAAGCAGCGCGATTGATCGCGTCAGCCCAAACCTTTTTGTTTATGCCAGCCGACGGAAGGTCTCCCACAAATCCCGCCCGGACCGACATGAGATTTGCTGTGTGCAGAACCCCTCCTACCGGGGGTGAGTGCCGAGGCATTTCTTCGGTCTCTGCAGCTTCAAATAGGGCGATGCGAGATTCGCGCAAGATGTGGCACCGGGATACCACGTCGTATAGGTCGTCGGATGATCTGTCCTTTGTTGCCGCCGCCATTGCATGGATTATTGCATTTGCGACAGTAGTGCATCCTCCAAGCCTCACTCGAAGTTCTGCATTTGTGCCGACCATGATCGCCATCATCGTGACGTCGAGATCGCCTAATCCAATGTCCTCCAGCGCGATGATGGGAACGCGCCGCCAAAAATAATCTGGAAAGTTTTCTAGCAGAAAACTTGATGCTTGCCATGCCAATTCGAATTCATCTCGCCGTATGGCCTTTTGCAGCAAACTGGCTGCGAGGTAACGATCAAAAGTGGGCAGGCTTGTCAGCGACCTTGCGGTATACGATGCGGTGAGGTCGTGCAATCGACCCAATATGGCATCTTGACAGAAATTTAGAGAAAGCATCGTCACGTCTCCGTTTTTTGCGGAGGCGTTAGTTACCCTCGTTATCACTATACTGCATAGAAAAATTTGCAATAAGGGATTTAATTCAGTGGGTTTGTATAGAGACGGTGCGCGTTTGTTCATTAAGTGTGCAAATATTTGCACGGCAAACGCATACCGGGCAATCGCCATGTTTTTGTGTCATTAGTGTCAAGAACAGTGCGAATTACTGACAAAAATCGAGAGAACCGCTCAAAGGCTGACAAAAATCAAAGACGGCTAAATCCAAAGTGTCACAAACTTGTATCTCAGATTCACTTACAGAGGTACGAAGTGGGCGGTATCAAAAAGCTATACCTGCTCTTCACGTTTGCTGCGGACGGTTAGCAGTCGACAATCTGTGCAAATATTTGCACGGCAAATAGCACGACGAGTTGGAGCAGCGCCACTCCCGACATGCTTTCGAAGCTATTTTATCTCACGGATAATGAATCCGCACTGAGACACTTTCCCGCATATGCCTGCCAGACTCAATAGGGTGGCCGTGTGGGGGGCATCCCTGGTATCCGGCAAAGGTTTATCGCCAATAACCCCAACGCCCCCGTTGGCCCGCCCCTGCGCAGCTAATATCTTTCTTTCCGGAATCCTGTCGTAACTTCTTCTCGAAACGACGTGACCCGTGAGGGGCACGTCTAATCACTCTCATAACTTTCTCAACTATCCTGTCCATACTGCTCATTATGAGAGTGATTAGAGTCTCTAGTGTCTATTACATTGGATTAGGAGGGTTGGGAAAGTTAGGACCAGTAGGCCAAGATGTATGCAAATATTTGCATGGTTGGGTCTAATGGTCGGTGTAGTGGTAGGGAAAAGGTAGGATGGCCTTGCCGCCGCTGCCTATCTGTAAATGCGTGAGAAACGCATCCTGTGCGACGTATGGATATCTACGCAACAGGCCGATAATTGGGAACCGATAGTAGCGCTGTTTCAGCCCCTCTATCCCAAGCACATTCTGATCAATGTTGATTCGGAATTTCGCCGCCACCATGAATGAACCCCAGTTGTGCAGCATGTCCTTGAATATCGCTACCTGATGCCCTTCCGGCCAAATTTCTGCCAAACCTATTAGACAACCGTAGGATTTGCGGTGAACCGATTTTCCTGTCTTCTCCCGGAATATCTTGGCCATGATATTGGCGAGGTGGCGTTTTGTCTTCTCCACGGTGCTGCCCACCTCACCTACCCGAAGCGCGACAATCCGACGAAAGGAGCCGTCATCCTCATATGCACCCGTACCGAGGGTCTGGATCGGTTCAATTTTTATGAGGTCGTGAATGCTGCGACGAGTTAACCCCATCAATTTCTCCCACTCTGTCATTGGCTTCAACGCCCAAATCTGCCCATCTTTCTCTTGCCCATTGTCGGCAACTGCTTTTAGTATCAAACCACACAAGCGGTCATGCCGCTCTTGTTTGTCGCTCCGCATTTCATCAACCTCCAAATTAGAGGCATGCCAACGCTTGCTTCGCAGATTGATTGCGGTATTATAGTCAAGCACTAGACATGCAAATTCACCAAAGATTACAAAAGGGGATCAGGCCAAACTGGTCCCCTTTTCTGTTGACTTGGCGGGCAAACTCGCCCGTCAATCCACCAGACTTTGCGCCATGATCTGCGCAAGAATGTCCCTGTCGTATTTGATGGTGCGGCCAATGCGTATAAACGGAAACCTCGGAGTTGCCCCGGACGCCTTGGCTAAGTAGCGATCCTGATTTAGATAGGACTCGCTCATTCCAATCAGATCAGCGGATTCTTTGTTGGACAGATAACGTTTTTCTTGCGCCATGGTAGGCACTCCATGAGAGAGCTAACACACCGACCCGAGATAATCCCGGAACGATCAGGCGTAGCCCTCCATGGCGTCTTGCACAGTTCGCCAACCATAAATGCAAGATCAAGAACGAATCTAGGAGAGTAGCGAAAGATTTGCAAGAGGTATTGCGCCAGTATATTTTTTGTTTTCAATTTCTACAGAGTCGGATTGCGTGACCGAGGCAGAGCCGAACAGTCTGTCAACTTCATCGCTTATAGTTTGGATTGGCCCTTTGAGCCTCGCGACGGTAATAATCACATAGCCCGCCGTTACGTCGGTACTAGTCGTATGGTTTAGCAATTTTTTCAGGGCATAGTGCTCAATATTAAGATTCGACCCTAAAATACTGAAATTCCGCCTAAGATCATGATATTGCAGGGGGTAACCGATAATTTCCCGCAGCTTTGTAAGGCGACTTTGAAAGCCAGTATTGGCCCCATCCCTTCCGGGGAAAACAAATTCATCTGTCTTACTTTCAAACCGCCGCTGCAACAGTTCAAGTAATTGCACGGAGATTGGCAGAGTGTGATCGGTTCTATTTTTGGTGTCTCGGACGGTGAAGGTGCGGGCAGTCATGTTTACATCGGACCAGAGCAAGCCTAGCCCCTCCGATTTTCTAAGCCCTGTCCTCAGCAACAATTCAACGTAGTCAGCGAAGACAGGCGCTGCCGGGTGCAGATCGGAACGAAGGGAATCAAGGTGCGCTTTCAAGGCCGGAAACAGGTCGTCAGGCAGATAGCTTTGCCGTCTTTTGGCCTTGTGCCAGCGGCGCAGGTCTGAAAGCCGCTTCACGGGATTTTCGGGCAGAGTGTAGCGGCCATCAGGCCCCGCCGTTGCCGCGCGGGCATAGCCATACATTGACCGATAGACGCGAAAGGCGAGGTTCGCCGTTGTAGGGCCATTTTCGCGAGTGATCTTATCGAACCGCGCAACGCAATCGTTAGGGGTAATGTCCTTGAGTTGCTTCTTTTTCCAGCCACCAAAGTAGGTTTCAAGGATCATCGTATAATCGGCGCGGGTTCCCGCTTTGAGGTCACGGCCCGCAAGAAACTTAGTCACGGCGTCCTCTTGGGTGATGGACTTGGCACGGGCATCCGCCTTGGCCTTTGTAGGATCAATCCCGGTGGCCATTGAGCCAAGGGTTACGCGGGCTTGCTTCCGTGCCTCATCCAGTGTGAACAAGTCAGACCGCCCGATAGTGACGCGGCGAGTGCGGCCCGCCACCCTGCTTTCCGCATAGTAAGACCTCTTCTTGATCTTAGACGCCATCGGAACCGCCCCCCGCGAGCGCCGTGATCGGGCACTGCTCCTCATCGGCTGGGCCGGGGGCTTTCGGTGCTCCGAACTGGCCGGGCTTGATCTGGCCGATGTGGAAGAGGCGAGGGAAGGGCTGATCCTGCACCTGCGCCGTTCCAAGACTGACCAAACGGGCCAAGGCCGAAAGATCGGCATTCCACTAGGGAGAACCCGCCACTGCCCCGTTGCTGCCCTAACTGCATGGCGCGAGGTGCTAGCCACCGATCACGGCCCCCTCTTCCGCCCGGTTGATCGCCACGGCAACATCCAACCCGACCGCTTGCGTGGCGATGCCGTCTCCACCATCCTGCGCGACCGCCTCACCGGGGCGGGGATCGACCCCGAAGGCTACAGCGGCCATTCCCTGCGGGCAGGCCTTGCTACCAGCGCGATCAAGGCCGGGGTGCCGACCTACAAGGTACGGGCACAGACAGGCCACGCTTCGGACATGATGCTCGCCCGCTATGTCAGGGACGCCGGAATGTTCGACGGCAACGCGGCGGGGGTGCTATTGTAAGCGATGCTACGTTGCATTTTTGGCAGGGCTCGCGCAGAAATAGTGCGATGGATCAGCGTCATAGTAATTTCGAGTTTCTCGACCTTTTGGACAGTGAACTTGCCAACCTCGGCAGGCTAGCAGAGAGCTATTTTCAAGAGGATCCCAGCACCAGCCTGATTAAGTTGCGCCAATTCGGCGAGCGACTGACTCGTCGACATGCTGCTCTGGTCGGGAGCGATGTGCAGGATGGTGAAACCCAAGCCGATGTATTGCGCCGCCTTCACTATGAACGGTCTGCCCCGGATCGGGTTCTTGATGTTCTGCACCACATTCGGAAACTCGGAAATGCCGCAGTTCACGATGGCGCAGGCAATCACCGCGAAGCGCTGGCTTGTTTGAAAATGGCAGTCCAGCTCGGCGTCTGGCATGTTCGCACGAGTACCGCAGATAAAAACTTTTCGTCAGGGCCTTTCCTGCCTCCCGCGTCGCCCCGGAACCCGAACGAAGAATTGCAGCAAGAACTTGAGCGGCTGCGTGTCGAACGCAACGATGCACTGAGCGCGGCCCAAAGGGCAGAGGAAGCGCATCAACAAGCACGTTTGGCCGCAGAAACCGCAGAAGCGCGGCATCTTCGGGAACAGGAAGAACGGAAGACTTGGGAAGCCCTTGCGCAGGATGCAGATCAGCAACTGCGCGATTTCGTCGAACAAGCACAGCGCCAAGCGCCTGCTGCGAAGATGTCTTTCGTAGCGGCTGCCAACGAAGCGGCGGGCGTGATCGACCTAGACGAACAGGCGACCCGTGCCCTGATCGACCAGCAACTTCGGGATCGAGGCTGGGAGGCCCACAGCGTTGACTTGCGCTACGGCAAGGGCTCTCGGCCCGTCAAGGGCCGCTACATGGCGATTGCAGAATGGCCGACGCAGTCTGGGCCTGCCGATTACGCGCTTTTTGTGGGAGGAACCTGTGTCGGTATCGTTGAGGCAAAGCGTTACCGAAAAAACATCCCTGCGTCAGTCGATCAAGCTGAGCGCTATTCGAAAGGTTTTTCGTGGCCCGACAATTCGGAATCTTGGGGTGATGGCTTTGCTGTTCCATTCGTCTTTGCCACGAATGGACGCCCATATCTTAAACAGGTGGAGACAGAGAGCGGCATCTGGTTTCGGGATGTGCGGCTCCCCAATAACCTGCGTCGCGCCTTGGCGGGGTGGTTCCGGCCTGAAGAACTGATTTCGATGCTCGAAGTGGAGAAGGCAAAGGCGCAGGCTGCATTGCAGGCCAAATCTTTCGACTTCGGGTTCGATCTGCGTCCCTATCAGGAAGCGGCGATCCGGGAGGTCGAGAAGACACTCGCCACCGAAAAGCGAGAAATGCTTGTGGCCATGGCGACCGGCACGGGTAAGACCAAGCTGGCCATCGCTATGCTATATCGCTTGTTGGCGACCAAGCGCTTCCGCCGCATTTGCTTCGTCGTTGACCGTTCCGCCCTTGGGACGCAAACCACCGACGAATTCATGAGCACGGCCATCGAAGGGCCAAAGACCTTTGGCCAGTTGTTCGGTATCAAGGGGCTTGAGGACATTAAGCCAGACCCGGAGACCCGCGTGCACATCTGCACGATCCAAGGGCTCGTTAAGCGGGTTCTATACAATGCCGAACCCGCAAACGTGCCGCCCATCGGTCAATACGACCTGATGGTGATTGACGAATGTCACCGTGGCTATCTGCTAGACCGGGAAATGTCGGACGCTGAGCTGAGCTTTCGGGGGCAAGAGGATTACGTATCGAAGTATCGTCGCGTGCTCGAACACTTCGATGCGGTGAAGATTGGCCTCACAGCCACCCCTGCACTTCATACGGCCCAGATTTTCGGTGATCCCATCTACACCTATAGCTACCGTGAGGCAGTGGTGGACGGTTGGCTGATCGACCACGAACCGCCAATCCGCTTCCAAACGGCACTGGCCAAAGCCGGTATCATCTTTGAAGCCGGTGAAGACGTTGAATTGTTGAATAGTCAGACTGGCGAGGTGCAGAACGCGACGGCACCGGACGAACTGAGTTTTCAGGTCGAGGCCTTCAACCGAAAAGTCATCACCCAGCCCTTCAATAAGGTCATTGCAGTAGAACTGGCCAAGCACATTGATCCCAGTCTTGAGGGGAAAACCCTTGTTTTTGCCGCGACGGATGCGCATGCCGACATCGTGGTCAATCAGTTGAAAAAGGCCTTCGCTGCGCAATATGGGTCGATTGAAGATGCCGCCGTTCGCAAGATCACGGGCAGCGTGGACAAGGTCGGCACCCTGATCCGGTCTTTCCGCAACGACGCCTTCCCGCAGATCGCAGTGACGGTGGATCTGCTGACCACCGGCATCGACGTGCCCAAGATCACCAACCTCGTGTTCATCCGTCGCGTCAACAGCCGCATCCTCTATGAACAGATGCTGGGCCGGGCCACCCGCCGATGCGATGAAATCGGCAAGGAAGTTTTCCGCATCTTCGACGCGGTGGACCTCTACGCCACGCTGCAAGACCTGACACAGATGAAGCCGGTTGCCAGCAATCCGAAGCTGACATTCGAGCAGCTTTTCGATGAACTGGCGACCGTGACCGAGGAAGACCAGCGCGAACTCGTCCGCGATCAGGTTCTGGCCAAACTGCACCGCAAGCTGCGAAAGCTGCCCAGCAAGGTCGCACAGATGGTTGAGGACATGACCGGCGAGACGGTGGAACAGCTCCGCGACCGACTGCACCAAGGCTCGCCCGGCGATGCCGCAGCACATGCCAAGAGATTTATCAGCCTTGGCAAAATCCTTGACTGGAACCCGGACGGATCAGGGCCGAACCTAATCCCAATTTCGCACCACCAAGACAGCATGCACGCCGTCACTACGGGTTATGGCGAATATGACAAGCCCGAGGATTTCCTCGACACCTTCCGTTCTTTCGTAAAGAACAACCAGAACCAGATCGCGGCGCTCACAGTGGTCGTGCAGCGCCCGCGCGACCTAACGCGGGCCGAGCTTCGCAGCCTACGCCTTGAACTCGACAAGATGGGCTTTTCTGAAACCAGCCTGCGCCGAGCGTGGAACGATGCCTCGAATGAGGATATCGCCGCCTCTATCATCGGCTTCGTCCGTCAAGCTGCGCTTGGCGATCCTCTGATCCCGTTTGAAACCCGCGTCCAGCAGGCCACCAAGGCAATCATCGCCAAAACGAAATGGACCGATCCGCAAAAGCAGTGGCTACGCAGGATCGCCGAACAGATCGCCAAAGAAATCGTGCTCGACCGCGACAGCATCGACCACGGCAACTTCGCCGCTCATGGGGGTTTCACCCGGCTGAATAAGGTGTTTAACGGTCAGCTGGAAACCATCCTGCACGACTTCAACGAAGAACTTTGGAAAGTGAGCGCATGAACCCGAATACCGCCGACATCGTCGCCAAACTATGGCGCGAAGCCAAGACGCTGCAAGGCGCGGGTATCTCGATTATGCATTACGTGAATGAACTCACCTACCTCCTTTTCCTAAAAATGCTGGAGGAAACCGGCCAAACCAGTCTGATCCCGCCCGCATACAGCTGGATCGAGCTTTCCAAAGCCGAAGGCGGCGACCAGCTGCGTTATTATAAAAAACTGCTGCTTGATCTGGGCGATCCCGAAATCGTCCATAACCCCATGGTGCTGGCCATCTTCACCGATGCCATCACCCATCTGCGCGAACCCAAAGACCTGAAAACGCTGACCACCAACATCGACAAGATCGACTGGTTCACCGCCCGCGAGGACGGCCTTGGCGACATGTACGAAGGTTTGATGCAAAAGGTCATGTCAGACACCAAGTCCAAGGCTGGCCAGTACTTCACCCCCCGCGCACTGATCGACAGCATCATACGCGTGATCAAACCGCAGGCGGGCGAGATTGTGCAAGACCCCGCCGCTGGCACCGCTGGCTTCCTGATCGCGGCTGACCGCTTTATCAAAGACGCAACCGACGATCTGTTCAAACTGTCCGAGGATCAAGGCCGTTTTCAGCGCCGCATGGCTTTCCGTGGGCACGAATGGGTGCCGGATACGCGCCGCCTGTGCGCCATGAACATGCTGCTGCACGGGATCGAAAGCCTCGTCGGCTGTGAAGACAGCTGCGCGCCACAGGGCGAGGTCTTGGGCCGCGCGGATGTGATCCTCACGAACCCGCCCTTCAACAAGATGCCGTCGAACGTCAATCGGCCTGACTTTACTTTGACAGCGGGCGAACGGGTCGGCCCAATGCCGTTCCTTGAACATGCCATCCGCAGCCTGAAACCTGGCGGGCGTTGCGCCATCGTCATGCCCGACAACATCCTGTTCGGCGATGGTACGGGCGCAGATCTGCGGCGCTTCCTAATGGTGAATTGCGACCTGCACACTATCCTGCGCCTGCCAACGGGCATCTTCTATGCCCAAGGCGTCAAGACCAACGTCATGTTCTTCACCCGCGTGACCGACAAGGTCTATCCCGCCAACCATAAGGTGCAGGCGACCGAAGCCGTCTGGTTCTACGACCTGCGCACCAACATGCCATCCTTTGGCAAGACCAACGCCCTGACGGCAGCGCATTTCGAGGAGTTTGAGCGGCTGTTCGGCCCCGACCCAAAGGGCGGATCAGAACGCGAAGAAGGCGGTGACGCCAGTCGCTGGCGCAAGCTGACGCGGGAACAGATCGCCGCGCGGGGCGACAACCTTGATTGGACATGGCTGCGTGATGAAAGCGGTGATCCCGAAGACGAAATGACCGAACCCGATGAGATCGCCGCCGCGATCATGGGCCACCTGCGCGCCGCAATGGAAGAGATCGAAGGGCTGGCCGAGGAACTCGACGCCGCGCCGATGGTGGAGGCGGCGCAATGACGGGGATGCCGACTGGGTGGGCACTGGCTCCAATCAACACGTTTGCCCGGTCCCGCTCCGGGAACTCGAAACTCATCAAGGGCCAACAGGCGCAGGAACCAGCGGCGGGCCTGTTCCCCGCGTTCAGCGCCTCAGGTCAGGACGTGTGGGTAGCCCATCCCGAACACGAGGGAAATGCCATCATCATTTCGGCGGTCGGAGCGCGATGTGGCAAGACCTTTCGCGCTACTGGTCAATGGAGCGCAGTAGCGAATACCCACATCGTCTGGCCGGAAGAAATCGCCGTCGATACCGACTGGCTTCAGTTGCTTCTGAATGATGAGAACTTCTGGGAGAAAGGCGGTTCAGCACAACCTTTTGTAAAGGTGAACGCGACCTTTGAGCGTGAAATCCCCCTCCCGCCACTCCCCGAGCAGCGGCGGATTGCGCGCAAGCTCGACACCCTCAGCGCCCGAAGCACCACAGCCCGCTCTCACCTCACCGCCATCGAAAAGCTGGCAGAGCGGTATCGGACGGCGGTTCTGGAGGCTGCGTTTCGGACGGCATGGGACGCGGGGTGTAATACCACCATTGCAGGCTGTTTGGAGCATGCCGAAACCGGTCTCGTCAGAAGCAAAGCCGAGCAGACCGCAGACGAAGGTTACCCATACATCCGAATGAACCATTATGACTTGGCTGGCAGGTGGAATGACCGCGACCTCACGTATGTCGCGGCTACCTCGTCCGAGTTTGAGCGTTACCAGTTGAGGGCACACGACCTGCTTTTCAACACACGGAACAGTGCGGAACTGGTTGGCAAAGTGGCGATCTGGCCAGAGGGCAAGGACGGCTACCTGTTCAACAACAACCTACTTCGCATGCGCTTCTCGGAAGATGTCGTGCCCGCCTTTGCCTTTTGGCAGATGTCCTCACCGCCCTTCCGCCGCTACATCGAGGGCTTCATCAGTGCGACCACAAGCGTTGCTGCGATCTATCAGCGTTCACTCATGGCTGCACCGTTCTGGGTGCCCGACACCGACGAACAACACGAAATCGTCCGCCGCATCGAAACCGCCTTCGCCAAGATCGACCGCCTCGCCGCTGAGGCCGCAAAGGCCCTGAAACTGGTGGGCCACCTCGACCAGCGCATTCTGGCCAAAGCCTTCGCAGGCGACCTCGTCCCCCAAGACCCCACCGACGAACCCGCCGAAACCCTCCTCGCCCGCATCCGCGAAGAGCGGTTGAGCGCGGTAAAGGGAAAGCGGGTGAGAAAACCGTCAGCTTAGAAAGGTATTCCATGGCAACCAGTTTCGCCGATGCTTTGACACCCCTCGCCCGAACGATGCCCCGCGCGGCGCGGAGTATCGAAATCCTTCGTGTCTCGGCCCAATTGGACGGCGATGGCTTCGACGCGTCTGCAAACAGGGCCCGCGCAGCCGTGTTGAAATGGGCAAGTAAACGCGCTGGGGCAGTGTTGCCGAAAGATGCCTGGGAACAGCGGGACTTTGACCTCATGGCAGGGGGGCGCAACAGTACAGCTGTTCGTATTTCAAACGACGAAATGGACTTATGGGCTCTGCGGGCAGAAGACCCAGACAAGACTGTAGCCGGACGCATCTGGTCCACCGAGGTAGTGATCGGCGGTGAGGCCGGAAAACGTCCGCACCTCAGCTTGCGCCTGATCGTCAGCACCAATGAAGCAGACTTTCGGATCGAACCTCACGTTCCGGGCACTGTGTTGCAGATGATCGAAGCGCCCGGTCTGATCCGAGGCGCGCGGCCTCTGCTAGCGGTACCCAGATTGATCCAGTCAGAAAACGACGCCGAAGACCTTTGCGATCATCTTGAAGACCCGGATCGCCGTCTGCCTGTGTTTGTTATCGTCACTCCCGATGATGGCGGCCCTCCGCCCATCAATGATGTCGAATTGGCAAAAGCAACAGCAGGACTGGCGCGTGTGGTCCGCATCCCCGAAGCCTTTAGTCGGGTTCTGACAAACCGCTTTGGCCGTTATCGGTCGGTCTTTAACGGTGGCGTGCGGGTTTATATGGCGGGCTTTTCGGCTGCTGATGATCCTTATGGGCACCGCCTATTTCTTGGCGATGCTCTGCGTATCGCTGGAGCAGCAAACGCCTGTGTAAATTGGCTAAGAACAGTGGCGGCTGATACCAGCATTGCTACGACCCGTTTGGGCAAAGAGGTCTTGGAGTTTTCGAGCGTCCGGACCGCAAGTCATCGCATCAAAGCTCAAGACAAAAGCGACCGTGCCGCCCCCGACGCTGAGCTGCTGGAGACAGCACAGCAGCTTATCGACAGTCTTGAAAAGCAGATTGTCGAAAAGACAGGCGAGATCGACGCATACCTTGATTTGAGTGAAGCGTCGGAAGCGCGTGCACTTGCGGCAGAACAAGAAAACAGGGCGCTTCTGTTCAAAGTCAAGCAGCTCAAAGAGGCATTGGCTAAGGGCGGTGAAACCCCAACCCTCGAACCACCCATGCCATTGGTCTGGGGCGATTTCCTAGATTGGTTCGATAACACTTATCCCGACCGCGTATTGATGACGCCCGCTGCCCGTCGAATGGTCAAATCGCCTGAATACGAGAATGTTGAGCTGGTCGCACGTGTTGTCACTTGGCTTGCGACAGTACAGCATGAAATCCGGCAGGCAGGGGGCGGCTCATTAAGAGATATGCCCGTAGAGAGCGGAATTCTAAATTCCCCGTGCGGTGGAGACACATATCGGGCTGAATGGAAAGGCCGGTCCTATGACCTTGATTGGCACGTGAAGACTGGGGGGAACTCCCGCGATCCCAAACGCTGTCTGCGCATCTACTATTTCTGGGAACCAGAACTGCAACAGACGGTGATCGATCACTTGCCAAGCCATCGTCACACCAACGCAACTTAACAATTGTCGAGCAATGCCGCGAAGAAGCATCACAGATGAAGAAATCGGCCTGATCAAGGCGATGTTGCGCCGGGGGATGCGGAACCGAGACATCCAGTTTTACTTCAACCGCCAAGATCGGCCGGTGAACTCTGGCAGGATCACCGGCATCAATGCGGGGCATTATGGCCCTGAGGTGCCAGTGGCGACGGAAGCCGCATTGGATGCCTTCCTTGCTGGATTTGCACCCACCGAGGTGGGGGTGGTAATCGAAGCCGGAGCTTCGCGTGAACCCACATTGGCTGAAAGGGCGCTCGCCCGCTTCGTGCAACGTGACGGCGATTGGTTTCTCGCGGACGGAGAGACCTCGGATCAGGAGTGCAAGGCAGAATTTAACCCACGCCGTTTGGAGCCAATTGTTCGGGCGATTGCCGCACTAGCGAATAATCGAGGCGGCCGTGTCTTTGTCGGTGTCCAGAATACTGACTGTCGCGTTGTCGGAATGCCAAATTCTTCCTTTCAGGATACCGACATTGTTCGGATCACCGACAAAGTGAAAACGCTCTTAACCCCGACGCCGGATTTCGCAAAGGAAGTTATCAACCTGGGGGGCTTGGTAGTTGGCGTCATTCATGTGGAGAAGTATCCGCACCCGCCAGTGATTGTCTGCAAAGATGCGGAGGGTTTAGAGGACGGCACGATCCTGTTTCGCTATCCGGGGCAGTCTGGAAAGATCAAGTTTGGTGATCTGCTGGCCATGTTGCGCGAACGCGACCGGGCAGCGACCCAAATCTTGCTTGCAAGTGCGACCCGATTGAGTGAAATCGGCGCGGATAGGGCGTTGATCGTGGATACCGAAAAGGGCGAGTTGGACGCTGGATCAAAGCGTATCGTGATCGACCGCGCCTTAGCCGACCAGCTCAATTTCATTCGCGAAGGCGAGTTTGAAGAACGCGCCGGGGCACCTGCCTTGCGGCTGGTCGGTGATGTTCATGCGGTAGACCCAGCGGGGCAGGTAGTCGCACGGATCGAGGGGCGGGCGCTGGATGCTGATGCCGTTCTTTGTGCTTTCTTGGCCCACGAAGAGGTTCACACTCCGCTCGAATACGTATGTATGTCGGCAAAGGTACAAAATAGATGGTTGCCCATTTTCTACTTCGTCAGGCTTGCGGGTGGTGACCTGGACACTGCCATTGCGGCGCTAGACGCTACGAACGCTGTCTACCGGGTATCTAGGGCAAACGCCCTTCAACGTCTGCGCCAGCAGCGATCTGCATTCGAAAAGCCAAGTGGCGCTATCCTCGAAGTTGTTGCGGCCCTACAAGCTGGTCACTTTGAAGAATTGCGACAAGGGTTTAACGACTTCCAGATCGTGCGCGGCATTCGTAGCCTACCCAATGGCTTTGTACTGACCGAACCACTCTTCGATCTTCTCAGAGACATCTATCGAGATGCAGATGGCGACGCAAATGTCCGCAGTGGCGTTTTCAGAGCCGCTGCTCGCCTTGATGAACTTGAAAGCAATGAGCAACCGAAATGACCAAAGTCTTCTTCACCTACGTCTGGGGTCCGCCCGGAAACCCGGCTTGGCCGTTGACATTCGCCACCAAAGCCGCCCGGTCCCACGCTCGCAAGGTTCTGACTGAGGGCGATCTGGTTTTCGCAGTGGGCACCAGAGGAGAGCCAACGGAAGAAGCTCACAAGGGCCGCGTCGTTGGCGCATTTCGCGTTTCTGATCTGGAAGTGAACACGCAAAACTATGACCTGCCCCGCGAGCGGCACAATCCCGGATTCGATAGCGTGACGCGCTTCCCGTTCGCCCTCCACCCGATCACTGTCTGGGAGATCATAGACCCGAACAGCATGTTCGCGGAACTGGTCGGGCCACTGACACCGAACCATCACTTGCAAGCCCAATCGAAGATCGTCGAACTCGACGCGATCACCGCTGAGCCTTTGATGCAGCTTGAGCGACGCGAGGTGCCGCCTGCCATGCCGACGACCGAGTTCGGCAAGGGGCTGGTGATAAAGAAAAACAGCAAGTTGGCCCCCAAGCATCATGGCAGTTTCACCGGGTCATTTGGGGATCACGATGTCTGGTATGTCTACGCCCTCATTCTGCGCGATGAACGCAAGAAGGCGCTCGCCGTGAAGGTCGGATACTCCAACGCGCCCGAGGCCCGGGAGGCCGCCCACAATGACCCGATGGCATTCGAAGTGACAGGGCTGCGGTGGCGGGCCGAGTTCCAGCAGCCTACGTCCAGTGAAGATGTAGCACGGGAAGTTGAGCAAGCGGTGCTGAAACGCTTCTCCAAAAACAAACTTGCCAGCAATGGGGAGATACTTGGCGGCGTCGATCCTGTCCTGGTCCAATCTGCGATTGCATTGGTCATGAGAGACCTGTCGAGTGCCTAAGCATTCCATGAAGTTCGGCGCAATTGCCGTTTGGTTTTTATCACGACCCCGTAGTACGCTCGGAAATGGCGGAAAAACTTGGCGGGCCATACACGCATTTATGCGCACAATGGGCAGTCAGCGGCGGCGGCGGCTTGACTAAGTGAAGTCCAAAAGCAAAAGGGCGCTGCATTTCTGCAACACCCTGCAAATGTGCGACTGCCTACACAGTCGCCTACACAACTTTTTGCCGCCGCTATTCGCCACCCCCCAACGTGATGAAGTTAAAGGGAAAAACAGGCTTAGCGGCAGAAGACCTTACTTGATCTTGCCTTCTTTGTATTCAACATGCTGACGCTTGACGGGGTCATACTTGTTGACCGTCATCTTTTCGGTCATGGTCCGAGCGTTCTTCTTGGTCACATAGAAGTGCCCGGTGCCAGCCGTCGAGTTCAGACGGATCTTGATCGTCGCCGGTTTGGCCATAGTCGTCTCTCCTAGATCGGGGAAACACCGTTGCCCCGCGAAATCCTTGAAGCCTGCCTTTTACGGATGGGCGCGGCAGAGTCAACAGCCAAACCGCAGGAAAGCCAGCATTTCCCGCAGGCCAGCCACAATCCCCCTTGGGCGGCCCCGCTAACTGTGCAAACCTGCGAAAGCCTTGTGATTTGCCCCGGAGAAGACAGTGCATTTTGGAATTGATCTGGGCACCACGAACTCGCTGATTGCCGTATTCCGGGATGGCACATCCGAATTGATCCCCAACGCTTTGGGTCAGGTGCTGACGCCCTCGGTGGTGGCGTTGCATCAGGGTCGGCTTGTGGTGGGCGAACCCGCCCGCGCCATCGCGCTGACTGCGCCCGCGCAATCGGCAGCCCTGTTCAAACGCGCCATGGGCACCGACCGCGTCTATCGCTTGGGGCAAACCGACTACAACGCGCCCGAGCTTTCCGCGATGGTGCTGGCAGCGCTGAAGGCCGATGCCGAGGCCTATTGCGGCGTGCCTGTCAGCGATGTGGTGATCTCGGTTCCGGCCTATTTCAACGAGTTGCAGCGCAAAGCCGTGCGCACCGCAGGCCGCATTGCCGGGCTGAACGTCACCCGCCTGATCAACGAGCCGACTGCCGCCGCCCTCGCCTATGGCCTGCACGAGCGCGATGCCGAGGCGAAGATTCTGGTGTTCGATCTGGGCGGCGGCACCTTTGACGTCTCGGTCCTCGATCTGTTCGATGGCGTCATCGAAGTCCGCGCCAGCGCCGGCGATGCCTTTCTGGGCGGCGAAGATTTCACCGACGCCCTCGCCCGCTATATCGCCACGCAGTCCGGCCTTGATGCCAACGACCCCGCCTTCCGCCCCGCGCTGATCAAACTGGCCGAGCAAGCCAAACTGGGCCTGTCGTCCGATGCGCAAATCCATCTGCAAGCCGAACTGAGCGGCAAACCCATCGACCTGCACCTTTCGCGCGAGCGGTTTGACGACATCACCGCGCCGCTGCTGACCCGCCTTGCCGCCCCATTGGATCGCGCCCTGCACGATTCGGGCTTCAACGCGGGGCAGATCGACAAAGTGGTGCTGGTCGGCGGTGCCACCCGCATGGCCGCCGTGCGCGCCTATGCCGGCCGCAAGCTGCGGCAATTCCCGGTGATGGGCCTCGACCCCGATCAAGTGGTGGCGCTGGGGGCCGCTGTGCAAGCCGCCCTTGTTGCCCGCGACGCCGCACTTGATGATGTGGTGATGACCGATGTGTCCGCTTTCACTTTGGGCTGTGACACCACGCGCCAGATCGGCAACAGCCACCGTGGGGGCTATTTTCAACCGATCATCGAGCGCAACTCGATCATCCCCACCTCACGCGAAGAGATATTCTCAACTGTCCAGCTTGGTCAAGAAACCCTGCGCTTTCGCATCTTCCAAGGTGAGTCGCCCTTGGCGATGAACAACCTCGCTTTGGGAGAGATCGAGGTGAAAGTGCCGCGCAACATGGAATACCACGAAACCGCCGTGGTCCGCTTTACCTACGACGTCTCGGGTCTGCTGGAGGTTGACGTGACGGTGCAATCCACCGGCAAAAAGGCGTCGCTGGTGATCTCGAAACTGGCGGGCGAGATGTCGGAAGCCGAAATCGCCGCCGCCCTGAAGAAAATGGCCGCGTTGAAACAGCACCCCCGCGACGATGCCGCCAACATCCACCTGCGCACCCGGATCGAAGCCGCCTATGGCATGGCGCGCGCCGATGCCCGCGATTGGGTGGCCAACCTTCTGGTGCAACTTGACGCGGCGATTGAGGCGCAAGACCCCCACGCTCTGACCGAGCTGCGCCGCGATCTGCATCAAGCTTTGGACGAGTTCGAGGCGCATTATGTCACCTGACACCCCCGAAGCCGAAACCGCTGCCTGGCCATGGTCAGTGCTGCACCTGCCCAAAATGCCGTCCGAAGCCCGCGACATCCGCCGCGCCTACGCGCAGGCGCTGAAACAGATCGACCAAGCTCGCGACCCCGAAGCCTTTGCCGCCCTGCGCCACGCCTACGACGCCGCCATGGCGATCCGCGAGGGCCGCAGCGCCCAGAATGCCCAACGCCGCACCCGCAAGGCCACCGCAGCGGCATCAAACCATGCAGAAGGCGATCTGGTGGCCGAAGTGCCACCCACCCCGCCGCCACCCAGCCCCGAAGAAGTCGCACAGATTGCGAAAGAAGCCGCCATGCGCGACATGATCGCCATGATCAGCAATGGCAACCTGTTCGCGCCCGCCTCGGCGCGCATCCTGCAAGCGCTGGACAACCCGCTCAGCCACGCGCCCGAGGCCCAAATTCCCCTGCGTCATGCCTGCGCCCAACTGCTGCGCGACATGCTGCGGGACAGCGACGATGGCATCCCGACCCTATCGCCCCAGATCACTGCCGAAGCCCTGCTGGCCCTTGATGCCCGCTTTGGCTGGCTGAACGATTACATCGCGTTCCGGCAAGATTTCGGCCACGACGCCACCCTTCAACACGAACTCGCCAGCCGCGCCTATGGCAGTCTCCAGAGGGCAGCCGCCGCACCACCCAAGCCACAAGGGCCGATAGAAGCTATATTCTCGAATGTAGTCGTCAGAGTCGTCACACTCATCGCCCTGATCAAACTGTTCCCCTTGCTCTTTGCATCGGTTAAGGGAACAGCCTACGAAACACCCCTGATAGTTTTGACCGTGGTCTTGGCCGACATTGCGATCATGGCGTGGTTCTTCACCGCTCAGCGGCGCATACGTCCAACACGCTTCGCCGCAGCCATCGCGCTTTGGTTCGGCCTGTTCCTACCGGCTTTGGTTTTGCCAATGGCGCGCCCAGATGGGTCCGCCGACTACACTCTGCTCGGACTATGGGTTGCCCCAACCCTGCTCATTTCAGCTTACGTGTTGCTCCTCGCCCCACTATGGCAGCGGCTGAAGCGCTTCCGCGCGCGGCGCGCAAGCACAAGATAACAGCTAAAATTGCGCGGACGGCCTGTAAGCCGGATTTTGTCCAAGGCGTTGCCGCCTCTGGATGACCATTCCTCTGCCACCCGTGTTACCACGGGCAGTCAAGCTGCCAACCCGGGCCTCTGGGCTGAAGGTCCCTGTGGTGGTCTCCGCTATCGTCGCGGGCTTGCGCCCTTGTCAGTCGCGGACCTTACCACGCGAGGCCCCTATTCGGCATTGCTCCGGGTGGGGCTTGCCATACCGTCCTTGTTGCCAAGTCCGTGGTGGGCTCTTACCCCACCGTTTCACCATCACCATGGAGTGCCTGAGCGTCCCTTGCGAGATTGGCCCAGAACCACGGCAGTCTTTTCTCTGTGGCGCTTTCCCTGAGGTTACCCTCGCCGGGCGTTACCCGGCACCCTTTCTTCATGGAGTCCGGACTTTCCTCGAGACTTGCGCCCCGCGGTCATCCAGCCATCCGCGCGAAGCGGGCTTTACGCTGGCGCAGGCGGCAGGTCAACCGCGAAGCGCTGCGCCAGATCGCAGGCCAGCCCCGCGTCCACCGCGTCCAAAGGCCCACGCGCCCATGGCCGAAAGCGCAGCCGAAATGCCGCCAGCAGATCGGCCTCCGGGGCCTCGGGGTAGCCAACTTGCCGCAAGGCAGGCCAGAACGCCGCCACATCCGCCGCGCGCGCATCGGGCCACACCGAAAGCCCCTGCAACGCCAGTCGCCGCCAATCAAACCGCGCACCGGGGTCGCCTTTACGGCTGGGGGCCATGTCCGAATGGCCAATCACGCGATGCGGCGGAATACTCCAGCGCGCCATGATCCCTGCCAGCAACGCCTCTAACGCCGCCATCTGCGGCTCGGCAAACGGCTGCCGCCCGGTATTCGCCAGCTCAATCCCGATGGAGGCTGAGTTCACATCCGTCACCCCCGCCCATTCCCCAGCGCCCGCGTGCCAAGCCCGCTGATCCTCGGGCACCAGCCCTTCGACCGCGCCCGCTTCCGAGATCAGCCAATGGCATGAGACCTCAAACGCCGGATCGCACAGCCGCACCCGCGCCTCGGCGCAGGTCGCCATGGCGGTGTAGTGGATCACAATCATGGACGGCAAAACCCCACCCCGCCGCGCGCCATAATTCGGCGAGGGCCAGGGCAGCGCTTCTGCGGTGGCGCTCAATTCTGAACGGCAGCCCGGAACGGCGTCGGATCCCACGCGCAAGCATAGCCGTCGCCATCCGGGTCCAGCCCCTTGCGGTCACGGTCCGGCCCGCCCGCCGCCAGAAACGCCTCTTGCGCCAGATCGGGCGAGGCAAACTTGGCACAGGCCGCGTTATAGCTGTTCAGCCGCAACCCGCCACGCTTGTACATCTGCGTGCCCTTGGGATGGTTTGTCGAAATCGCGAATTGCACGATATTCGGTGCCCCGTCGTCCACGCGCTGCGGCAAAGCCGTCGGCTGATCGACGTGATACTGCGCCCGGTTGCGCTCGATCCGTGCCTTGTCGCTTTCGATGGTCTCGCGCTTGGTCACCGCCTGAAAATCCTGCTCGTCCGAGACGGTGCCGACATTCGCCGAAGACCCCGGCACATTCGCCATCTCCGAGGTGGTCTCGGCAATCCCCGCAGGCGCGTTGCCGCGCGGACGCTCGCCGCTGCTGGTCGTGCCGCCAATCACCGCACCCTGCTGCGGCTGGGCATAGGGCGAAGCCGCCGCCTGCGCGCTCAGCGGCTGGTTGGTCGGTGTCAGCGCGGTATCGGTGTTCTTGCCCTCGGCCTTGTCGATCGCCGCCAACGCCCCCCCGGTCGAGAACCCCGCCGCAGGCGCAGGTGCCGCCGGGGCCGGAGCCGGGGCGTTATAGCTGTCATAATCCTGAAAACCCACGCCCGCCCCCGAATCAGGAACGGCGGTTCCACACCCAGCCAACCCAAGAGCGGCCAAAATCATCACTGCGCTACGCATCGTCTCTGCCTCGGCGATTTATTCTGATATTGGCGCTTACCACCATTTTTCGGGCTTGGCCACAAAGCCCGCAGCACGCTCCAAAACATAAGCGTGATTGAGCAAACCGGCCTCATCCCAAGGCCGCCCCAGCAGTTGCAGCCCCATCGGCAGCCCCTTGGCATCCAGCCCCATCGGCACGGCGACGCCCGGCAATCCGGCAAGGTTCGCGGTCACGGTGAACACATCGTTCAGATAGGCCTCAACCGGCGAGGCCTTGTCCATCTCACCCAGACCAAAGGCCGAGCTGGGCGTGATCGGTGCCAGCACCGCATCAATCCCCGATGCAAACGCCTGTTCAAAGTCGCGCTTGATCAGCGCCCGCACCTTGCGCGCGCGGTTGTAATAGGCGTCATAGAACCCCGCCGACAGAACGTAAGTGCCGAGCATGATCCGGCGCTGGGTTTCCGGGCCAAAGCCTTCCGCGCGGGTCTTCTCATACATCTCGGTGATGCCATCACCTGCCGCCAAGCTGGCGCGGTGGCCATAGCGCACCCCGTCATAGCGGGCGAGGTTCGACGACGCCTCGGCAGGCGCGATCACGTAATAGGCGGGCAGCGCGTATTTGGCGTGCGGCAGCGAGATATCGACAATCTCGGCCCCGGCATCGCGCAGCATCTCGCGCCCCTGCGCCCAGATCGCATCAATCTCAGCCGGAATGCCCTCGATGCGATATTCGCGCGGAATACCGATCTTCTTGCCGCGAATATCGCCGGTCAGTGCCGCCTCAAAATCCGGCACCGCCAGATCGGCGCTGGTGGAATCCTTGGCATCATGCCCCGCCATCGCGCCCAGCATGATCGCCAAATCGCGCACCGATTTGCCCATCGGCCCCGCCTGATCCAGACTGGACGCATAGGCGATAATGCCCCAACGGCTGACCCGGCCATAGGTTGGCTTGATCCCCGCCGTGCCGGTAAACGCCGCAGGCTGGCGGATCGAGCCGCCGGTATCGGTGCCCAAGGCCCCCAGACACAAATCCGCCGCCACCGCCGCCGCCGAGCCGCCCGAAGACCCCCCCGGCGTCCGCAACACCTCGTCGACCTTCCACGGGTTCACCGCAGGGCCGTAGCAACTGCTTTCCGTGGTCGAGCCCATGGCGAATTCGTCCATGTTCAGCTTGCCCAGCATCACCGCGCCCGCATCAAACAGCTTGGCGGTGACGGTGGATTCATACTGCGGCACAAAGCCCTTCAGAATGTTCGACCCCGCCTGCGACGCCACGCCCTTGGTGCAGAACACATCCTTGATCCCCAGCGGAATCCCGCACAGATCCGGCGCATCGCCCGCCTTGATGCGCAGATCCGCCGCCCGTGCCTGCTCCAGCGCCAGTTCCGGGGTCTTGTGCACAAAGGCGTTCAGCCCATCGCCCGCATCCATCGCCGCAAGGCAAGCCATCGTCAGATCAACGGCCGAGATTTCACCCTTGCGCAAGCAATCCCGCGCCGCCGCAATCGTCCAAGAGTTCGCGCGTCCAGTCATGCTCATTCCACCACCTTCGGCACTGCAAAAAACCCTTCCCGCGCATCCGGCGCATTGGCCAGAACCGCCGCCTGCTGGTTGCCATCCGTCACCACATCGGCACGGCGCGCAAGGCGCATCGGCGTCACCGACACCATCGGCTCGACGCCCGTGACATCGACCTCGTTCAACTGCTCCATGAACCCAAGGATACCAGACAACTGCTCTGCCAGCTTGGGCAAAGCCGCTTCCTCCACCCGGATACGCGCCAGCTTGGCCACCTTGCGCGCGGTGTCGATGTCGATAGACATGGGGTCTCTCCGCAAATTGATTGCGCGACGTTTACCCGCCAAGATCAAATGCCGCAAGTAGCGCGCACCAATCCCGTCGGGCGCGGAATTCGCGCGAATTCCGTCTACGATTTCCGCGCGGAAATCGCCTTGCGCCAGCCAGACGCGACTCGCCTACAAAATCACCGATTTCGCCGCCAGATCACCGCCCCGCCACAGATACAGCGCCGCCAGCGCCTGATCCTTGGTCCGCATCGCATGCGGCATCCAAGCCGGATGATGAATCGCCTGCCCCACCGGCACATCGGCAAAGGCCGCATCGCCCTTTTGCCACGCAGCCACGCCCGCAATCGGCAGATAAACCTCCTCGGCCGCATGGGCATGCGCCGGATAGGTAATACCGGGGGCAAGCAACAACACCCCACAAGCAATCCGCTCACTCGGCACCGGACCACGCAGGCCGATGAACTCGCTCCAGCCATAGCCGCGCAGAAAATCCGCGCCAAAATCCGCAGCCCCATAGGTCTGCCGCCACGCAAGACCACCCGCCAAACGCTGCACCTCGGCCAACACCGCTTGCGTCGCCGCAACGCCTTGCAACCCCGCAATCCAATCGCAAACAGGCAGCGCAGACGGCGACACCACCCGCCGCACATCAGCCTCTGGCCAATCCGCCAAAAACGCCGCCGCCTCTGGCACACCCGCAAAAGCCTGCCGCACCTTGCCCAGCAAACGCTCCATCCCGCCCTCATCCCAAACACCAAACGCAGCCGCGCCACGGCTGATCGACAACCTGTTTACCACCCATTCACCCTACACCCCACCCCCCTGAAATTCCCCCATGAAAACAATGGCCCCAACGCGGTAGCATCAGAGATTCCCCTTCCCCTCGGCCTAATCCGCCCCTAAACTCGCCCAAACCCCAATAGCGGAGCCTGCAATGCCCCCAATGCCCCCGCCCCCCATGATCGGCGTCATCGGCGGCTCTGGCGTCTATCAGATCGAGGGGCTTGAGGGTGCAAGCTGGGTCAAAGTCAGCACCCCCTGGGGCAAACCTTCGGATGAAATCCTTGTCGGTCGCCTGAATGGCACCCCGATGGCCTTCCTGCCCCGCCACGGACGCGGCCATGTCCACACCCCCACATCCGTCCCCTACCGCGCCAATATTGACGCGCTGAAACGGCTGGGCTGCACCGATGTCGTCGCCGTCTCGGCGGTGGGCAGCCTGCGCCCCGATTACCAGCCCGGCGATTTCGTGCTGGTCGATCAATACATCGACCGCACCTTCGCGCGCGAGAAAAGCTTCTTCGGCCCCGGCTGTGTCGGCCATGTCTCTCTCGCCCACCCGACCTGCCCGCGCCTTGGGGCCGCCTGCCTTACCGCCGCCAAGGCAGCGGGCATCAAGACCCACGCCTCTGCCACCTATCTCGCGATGGAAGGCCCGCAATTCTCGACCCTCGCCGAGTCGCGCCTCTACCGCAGTTGGGGCGCGGATGTGATCGGCATGACCGGGATGCCAGAGGCCAAACTCGCCCGCGAAGCCGAGCTGTGCTATGCCTCGCTGGCCATGATCACCGATTTCGATTGCTGGCACACGGATCACGGCGCGGTGGATGTGGCGCAGGTTATCCAGACCCTGACCGCCAACGCCAATGCCGCCCGCAACCTGATCAGCGAACTGCCCGCGCTGCTGCCCGACCATCCCACCTGCCCGCACGGCTGCGACCACGCCCTGACCTACGCACTGATGACAGCGCCCGACAAACGCGATCCCGATCTGCTGGCGAAACTCGACGCCGTCGCTGGGCGCGTATTGAAATGAAAGTTCTGCTGCTGGGCGCTGATGGCTTCATCGGGCGCCACGCAGCCTTTCATCTGCGCGCCCAAGGCGTGCATGTCATAGCCCAAGCCCGCAACCCTGCCCGCCTGAAACGCATGGGCTTTGCCACGCTGCAAGCCGACCTTGCCAACCGCGCCACCCACGCGCCAGCGTTCTGGGCACCGCATCTGGATGCACAAACCCATATCCTGAACGCCGCTGGCCTGCTGACCGGCACCGCTGCGGCACTCGAGGCCGTGCATGTGTTGGCGCCCGCCGCCGCCTATGCCGCCCGCCATCCCGGCACCCAGGCCCTGCTGATCTCGGCCGTCGGCATCGAGGCCGACACCCCCTTTGCCCAATGGCGGCGCGCAGGCGAGGCTGCCGCCCGCGCCACCGAAGCCGTCATCCTGCGCGCGGGGCTGGTGCTGGCCGATACGTCCTACGGCGGCTCGTCACTGATCCGCGCCCTTGCCGCGCTGCCCTTTGTCACCCCGGTGATCGGCAATGGCGAACAAGCCTTCAACCCGATCCACGCCAGTGACCTTGCTGCTGTGGCCCTTGAATGCCTACAAAACCCCACCCCCGGCACCTATGACATTGGTGGTCCGCAAACCGTCAGCCAAACCGGCCTGCTGCGCGCCACGCAAAGCTGGCTAGGCCTGCCGCAACGGCCCCTGCTGCGCATCCCGCTGCCCCTCGCCCGCCGCTTCGGTCAGATCGGCGATGCGCTGCGGCTTGGCCCGATCTCGGCCACTTCCGTCGCGCAACTGCACCAAGGCGTGCTGGCCGATGCCACCCCCTTGCTGGAAACGCTGCACCACAAGCCGCGCCCGTTCACCCAGTTCCTGCAAACCCGCCCCGCAGGCACGCAAGACCTGTGGCAAGCCCGGCTCTACCTGCTGAAACCGCTGATCCGGCTGACACTCGCGGCGCTCTGGCTGGCCTCGGCAGCCCTCGGCCTGCTGACGCCCTCGGCCAGCTATCTGCCGCAAATCGACCTGCCCGCATCGCTCGCGGTGATCCTCGCCAAAGCCGGCGGCCTCGCCGACGCGGCGCTTGGCCTTGCCCTGCTGCGCGACTGGCGGCCCAAAACCACCGCGATCCTGCAACTGCTGCTGGTCGCGGGGTATACGCTGGGCTTGACGCTGATCGCCCCCGCCCTGTGGCTTGACCCCTTCGGCAGCCTGCTCAAGAACCTGCCTGTGCTGGCGCTGATCCTGACCCATCTTGCGCTGGTGGAAGAACGGTGATGGACGCCTATCTCACCGCCCGCTGGCTGCATATCCTGTCCTCGACCGTGCTGTTCGGCACCGGCATGGGCACCGCGTTCCAGATGGTCTGGGCGATGCGCACCGGCCGGGTCGAGACCATCCATTCCGTCGCCTCTGGCGTGGTTGTCGCCGATTGGATCTTCACCACGCCCGCAGGCGTGATCCAGCCGCTAACCGGCCTCTGGCTGATCCACCTCGCAGGTTACAGCCTGACCGAGCCGTGGTTGCTGGCCACCTACGCGCTTTATGCCACCGCGTTCCTGTGCTGGGCTCCGGTGGTCGTGCTGCAACTGCGCATCCGCGACATGGCCGCACAAGCCTTGGCCGCAGGCACGCCGCTCCCCGCCCTTGCGCACCACTATTACCGCATTTGGTTCGCCTTGGGCTGGCCCGCCTTTGCCGCCCTTGTGGCGGTATTCTGGCTGATGGTAAACAGGCCCGAGCTCTAAGGGGATACCGATGAAAACCGTCAAAGACTACATCCGCACCATCGTCGATTTCCCGCACGAAGGCATCCTGTTCCGCGATGTCACCACCCTGTTCGCCGATCCACGCGGCTTTCGCATGTGCGTTGATCAACTGCTTGCCCCCTATGCCGGGATGCGGATTGACAAGGTGGTGGGGCTAGAGGCCCGCGGCTTTATCCTTGGCGGCGCTGTCGCGCATCAACTTTCCACCGGCTTTGTGCCGATCCGCAAAAAAGGCAAACTCCCCGGCCAGACAATTTCCCAAGCCTATACGCTGGAATATGGCGAGGCCGTGGTCGAGGTGCATGACGACGCCATGCAGGCGGGCGAAAAGGTTCTGCTGGTCGATGATCTGCTGGCCACCGGCGGCACCGCCGAGGCAGGCATCAAACTGATCGAACGCCTTGGCGCGCAAGTGATCGGCTGCGCCTTTGTGGTCGATCTGCCCGATCTGGGCGGGCGCAAAAAGCTGGAAAGCATGGGCATGGACGTGCACGCCCTCTGCGCGTTCGAGGGGCTGTAGAGCATCTCTCTCTCCCCTCGCCGCCCCGGACTTGATCCGGGGCTTCCGACTCACACCAAGCAAGCCACCCAAGCCCGGAATCAAGGCGCGAATGCGCCGCCGGGCAGCGCCCGACCGCCCCCTCGGGCGGGCGCTATTGCCATGTCTCGCCTAGAAATTCTGGGGAGTATGCTGAACCATAAAGCGCCTAGAAATTCGGTGGCTCGCCCACCCGGCGGTCTGGCACTGCCCTGTGTGGTGCCCAGTGTTGGGGAATGCTGAAGACAGGTTAACATCACCCTTAACGGCTTGTTTACCGAATCATCCTACACCGGAACACCTAAGGCCTACCCAGCCTTAGGGTGACGCTGCTTGCAACACGTGACCCACCCAACCCCAGCGCCCTGTCGGTTTACCGGCAGGGCGTTTCTTTAGGCTCCATCACGAAGAACTGGCAAACCCAGCCCCCGGCCAGCCTGTATCTGCGGTGTCAAAGATCGGATCGAACCCGCCCCACACCATGCGCTGCCCGTCAAACGGCATTTCGGGCATCGCACGCCAACGCTCATCGGTCTGCATCCGATCCGAGGCAGCCTCGTAAGTTGCCTGATCCGGCCATTCGATCCAGGCAAACACCACCGCCTCATCCGGCTTTGCCTGCACCGCGCGCTTGAAATCGGTGATCTTGCCGTCCGGGGTGGTCTCGCTCCAGGTCTCCACCACCCGCAACGCGCCGTATTCCTTGAAGATCGGGGCCGAGGCGCGCGCTGCGTCGATATAGGCCTGCTTCTTGTCCTTCGGCACCGCGATCAGAAATCCTTGAATATAGCTCATGCCTACCCCTCCTGTTTCGGAATCATACCCCAAAAACCACCGATCCTAAAATCCGTTCCCTATCCGCGCAGCACAGCACCAGGGTTCATGATGCCCGCAGGGTCCAGCGCCGCCTTGATCGCCCGCATCGCCGCGATCTTGCCGGGGTCGCCATACTTTTCCAGATCATCCACCTTCAGACGGCCCAACCCATGCTCGGCGGACATCGAGCCACCCAGTTCCGCCACCAGATCATGCACACAAGCCTTCACCGCATCGCGTTGATGTTCATAGTCTTTCCGGCTGCGCCCCAAGGCCGGGAACACATTGTAATGCAGATTGCCGTCACCCAGATGACCAAAACAATTCACCCGGAAATCCCCCATCGCCGCCAACCGTGGCCCCGCTTTGGCGATGAATTTTGCCACCAGCCCCAGCGGCACCGAAATGTCATGGCTGCTGACCGCGCCAATCAGCCGGTTCGCCTCGGGGATCGCCTCGCGGATGCGCCACAGACCCGCCCGCTGCGCCTCGGATGCCGCAATCACCCCATCCGACACCAGCCCAGCCGCCAAACCCGCCTCAAACAGCCCGCCCAGATGATCCTCGGCCAGCCCAAAGCCGGCAGGCAGACCGATCTCGATCAACACCATCCAGTCGGGCATCCCGATCGGCGATATCACTTCGGGGATTTTCTCGGCCAGAAACTCCAACCCCATCCGGCCAATCAACTCAAACGCTGACACCATCCCCGAAAGCCGTTCCTGCGCCACAGACAGCAGTTTCAGCGCGGCCTCCGGGCTTTCCACCGCCATCAACGCGGTGCCCACGACTGCGGGCTGCGGATAAAGCCGCAGGCTTGCAGCCGTGATCACCCCCAACGTCCCCTCGGCCCCGATCAACAGATGCCGCAGATCATAGCCGGTGTTATCCTTGCGCAGACGCTTCAAGCCATTGAAAACGCTGCCATCCGGCAAAACCGCCTCGATACCCAGACACAGATCGCGCGTGTTGCCATAGCGCAGCACGTTCAAACCCCCGGCATTGGTTGAAAGGTTGCCGCCAATCCGACAGGTGCCCTCCGATGCCAGCGCCAAGGGAAACACCCGCCCCACATCGCTGGCATGGCGCTGCACATCCGCGAGGATCATCCCGGCCTCGACCACCAGCACGTTCTCATCCGGGTAAATCCCGCGCAAAGCCGCCATCCGCTCCAGCGAAATCACCACCGGCGCAGGTCCATCCGGCAGCAACTGCCCGCCTACCAGCCCAGTGCCGCCGCCCCACGCCACCAGCCCCACACGCGCCGCAGCACAGGCCTGCACCACCACCGCCACCTCATCAACCGAGCGCGGCAGCGCCACCACACCCGCCTGCCCCAGCCAGCGCCCGCGCGGCTCTTCCAGATAGCGCGGCTCGGGGGCATGCAGCGCACCTTCAGGCAACAGCGCGCGCAGGTGATCAACAAAGGCAGTATCGGCAGGGTTCAGCATCACAGTCTCACTTGTAGCCATCGGTCAGGGCGGCCCTGATCACAGCGGAATCGTCCGCGCCAAGGCCGCAATCGCAAGGGCCGAGGTATAGTTGCGCGCAGTTTTCACCATTTTCAGCCCGCTTTCCAGCTTGGCCGCCAACACAGACCGACCAATGCCATTCGGCGCTAGCAGATAAATCGCCTTGTCAGAAAACAAGATCTGCTCGCCTTGCGCCGCATGCGCCGCAAAGGCCTGCGCGCTGATCGAGGCCGGGCTTTCCAGAAACCAGATATGCACCGCTGCCCCATTGGCCTCGCCCTGCTTTTTGAACGGATTTGCCGCGAGCACAGCGTCATATTCCGCCAAGGTCATTACGAACATCGGCGGCGCAAAGCCGAACCGCTCTTTCATCGCCGTAGTGATCTTCGCCTCTACCCCCGCCACACCCGGATCAAGATAAACCGCATTGCCGCTTTGCAGATGGGTGTGAATATGCTGAAGCCCCAGTTCCAGCAGCATTTGCCGGAATTCCGGCATCGGCAGACGGTTGGCACCGCCGACATTGACGCCGCGCAGCAGCAGGACTTTGATTTCGCTCATGGGATTCTCCCGGCAAGACCCCACCCGCTCCAGCGTAGGGCTACCGCTGAAACCAGTGGCTTATCCTACGTCCGTGCGACCACGTCGGTCATTCCGTAAATTGGCGTATAACACATGGTTTCGCCAACGCCCGTTGATTTGCAAATAAGATTGCGCCACGCCCTCGTATTTGAAGCCGGATTTCTCCAGCACCCCGCGCGAGGCCACATTTTCCGGCAAACAGGCGCTTTCGATCCGGCTCAGGTCAAGCTGCGCGAAGGAAAAATGCACCATCGCCTGCACGGCTTCCTTCATCAGCCCTTGCCGCGCAAATTCCGCGCCGATCCAATAGCCCATCGTGCCCGCCTGCACCGGACCACGCCGGATGTTGTCCAGCGTCACCGCCCCCAGCAACTGCTGATCCGCCCGCCGAAACATCAGCATCGGCAGCGCCGTGCCAGCCGCCTCGGCCCGCCCCGCCCAATACACCCGGTTGGTAAACGCCTTGCGCGACAGATGATCATGCGACCAGACAGGCTCCCACGGCCGCAGATGCTCGATCGAGGCTTCGCGCAACCCCGACCACGCCCGATAATCGGCATGGGTCGGCAGCCGCAATGTCATGCGCTCGGTTTCAACCACAGGCCTGCGGCGAAACGACAGCATTACGCCGCCAGACGCTTGCGGATATCCTCCAGCGAGGGCGCATCCGCGACCGGCCCATACAGCGCCAGCGCCGAATCCGCCGCCGCCAATTCGCCCGCATAGCGCCGCACATCGGCTACAGACACCGCATCAATCCGCGCCACGGCCTCATCCACCCCCGGCACGCGATCATAAATCGCCAGCAGCCGCGCGATCCGCTCGGCACGGCTCGACGGGCTTTCCAGCCCCATCAGCATCCCCGCCTTGATCTGCGTGCGCGCCCGCGCCACTTCGGCCTCGGACATATCATCCGCCGCGCGCTTCAACTCATCCATGGTGATCTGGGTCAGATCGCCGATTTCTTCCGCAGAAGTGCCCGCATAAAGCGTGATCTGCCCGGCATCCTCATAAGCGCCCGACTGCGCGAAAATCGAATAGCAAAGGCCGCGTTCTTCCCGCACCTTCTGGAACAGCCGGGACGACATGCCGCCGCCCATCGTCATCGCATAGACCTGCGCTGTGTAGACATCCGGGTGGCGATAGCCCGGCGCGTCAAACGCCATGGCGAAATGCACCTGCTCCAGATCCTTGACCTCACGCCGCTCTGATCCCTTGAACACCGCCGCCTGAAAGCTGGTCGCGGGCTTGGCCTTCATGCCGCCAAACATCGCCTCGGCCTGTTTCACAATCGCATCATGATCCACAGCCCCGGCGGCGGCCAAGATCATCTGGCCGGGGCCATAATGCTCGGCGACAAAGCCCTGCAAATCCTTGCGCGTGAACGAAGAAACCCGCTCTTCCGGCCCCAGAATCGTGCGGCCAAACGCCTGATCCGGGTAGCTTGCCTCTTGCAGCCAATCGAACACGATATCATCGGGCGTATCCAGCGCCTGCCCGATTTCCTGCAAGATCACATGCCGCTCAACCTCGATTTCCTTTTTGTCAAAGGACGGGTTCAGCACAATATCGCCAATCACATCCAGCGCCAGCGCCACATCGGCCTGCAACACCCGCGCGTAATAGGCCGTCATCTCGCGGCTGGTATAGGCGTTGATATAGCCGCCGACATCCTCGATTTCTTCGGCAATCTGCAAACTGGTGCGCCGCTTGGTGCCCTTGAACGCCATATGCTCCAGGAAATGCGCGATGCCGTTCTGCGCCGGAGTCTCATGCCGCCCGCCCGCCATCACCCAGATTCCGGCGCTGGCAGACAGCAGCCCCGGCATGTTCTCGGTGACGATGCGGAAGCCATTCGGCAGGGTGGTCAGGCGCAGACCGGCAGATGCGTGGCTCAACGGGCAATCCTTTCGCGGATCAGCGCCTGCAAAGCGCCCAGATCATTCGGCACACGGGTGACACGTTCCGGGCGCTCAAACAAGTCCGCCATGCGCGGCGGCAGTGCCGGACGCACCCCCATCGCCTTCTCGACCGCATCGGGGAACTTCGCCGGATGCGCCGTCGCCAGCGTGATCATCGGCGCCGCGCCCAGATGTTCCTCCGCCACCTTCACCCCCACCGCCGAATGCGGGCAAAGCACCTCGCCGGTTTCGGCATAGGCGCGGGTGATCGTGGCCAAGGTTTCCTCCTCGGAACACCGCCCCGAAGCAAAGGTCTCGCGCAGCATCCCCATCGCGCCTTGGCTGATATGGAACCCGCCCGCTTTCAACTCATCCATCAAAGCCGAGATCGCGGCACCATCACGCCCATAAGCATCAAACAGCGCGCGCTCAAAATTCGACGACACCTGAATATCCATCGACGGGCTGATCGAGGCTTTCACCCCGTTCTGCACATAATCGCCCGACTTCATCGCCCGGTCCAGAATGTCATTCTGGTTGGTCGCAATCACCAGTTTCTCAATCGGCAAGCCCATCTTGCGCGCAATGTAGCCTGCGAAAATGTCACCGAAATTGCCCGTCGGCACGGTGAACGATACCGCACGCTCCGGCGCACCCAAAGCCACCGCCGCGTAGAAGTAATACACCACCTGCGCCAGCACCCGCGCCCAGTTGATGCTGTTCACGCCCGCCAGCCGCACGCCATCACGGAAGCCAAAATCGTTGAACATATCCTTCACGCGGGCTTGGCAATCGTCAAAATCGCCATCCATCGCCAGCGCATAGACATTGGCCTCAGACGGCGTGGTCATCTGGCAGCGCTGCACATCCGACACCCGGCCATGCGGATAAAGGATGAACAGATCGACATTCGCCAAGCCCCGAAACGCCTCCATCGCAGCCGACCCAGTATCGCCAGAGGTGGCCCCGACAATGGTGATCCGCTCACCCGTCTTGGCCAAAGCCGCCTGCATCATCTGGCCGATCAACTGCATGGCAAAGTCTTTGAACGCCAGCGTCGGCCCGTGGAACAGCTCCAGCAGGAAATGGTTCGGCCCCAGTTGCACCAAAGGCGCGCGCGCGGCATGGCCAAAGCCCGCATAAGCCTTGGCGATCAGGCCCTTGAACTCATCATCCGTAAAGGTCGAACCCAGATAGGGCCGCATCACCCGAAACGCGATGTCTTCATACGGTAGCCCGGCCATCGCAGCGATCTCGGCCTTTGACAGCGCAGGCACAACTTCCGGCACATACAGCCCGCCATCGCGTGCCAGCCCCGTCATCATCGCTTCGCCGAAATTCAAAACCGGAGCCTGCCCCCGCGTCGAGATATACCGCATCATCTTCCCCTAGATTTGCCGCCTGATACGCCAGACCAGCGCCGCTGTCATCACCGCCCAAACGAAGGCCAGCGAAAACCAGGTGATCGCATAGCCCCAATGATCATTTGGAATAGACGATGTATCGACCGGCATCGCTTCTATCCCGTCACCAGTTGGCTCGCGGGCGACAATAAATGTCGGCTCTGTGTGTAAAACTGCCGCCATCGCCTCGGCATCGCGGCCAAACCACATGCCGGTCTTGGGGTCTGGTGGCGGTGTGTATTGATTGCTGTCGCGTGGCCACATCAGATTGCCCTGCACCGTCAGATCGGTGACATGCAGCGCCTTGTGCTTTTCATCATCCGGCAGAAAGCCGCGATCCACCAGCAACCGCCGCCCATCCGCCATTTGCAGAACCGAGATCACCTGCACACCGGCGCCAATCATCGGCTGGCCAGACAGCACATACAGCGTCTCACCCGTAAAGCGCCCCGCCGCAATCACCGGGCGATACCTGTCGCGCGCTGGGTCCAGCACCGCAGGCACCACCACCGCAGGTTCGGATATCCCCGCTGTCATCTCATCCAGTTGCGCGCGCTTTTCATACATGCGCTGCACTTGCCAGATGCCAAGGCTGCACAGAAAACCCACGCCAGCCAAACCCAGCAGCAGCGCAGACATCAAACGGAATTTCATCAGCCAACCTTGAAAAAGCTGCGCGGGCCACCGGGCCCGCGCGCTGTCTTTGATGGTTATGCGCTGCCCCAGATGTAGACCGCAGCAAACAGGAACAACCAGACCACGTCCACAAAGTGCCAATACCAAGCCGCAGCCTCAAAGCCAACGTGCTGTTCAGGGGTGAAATGGCCCTTGTAGGTGCGGATCAGGCAGATCAGCAAAAAGATCGTGCCGATGATCACGTGGAAACCATGGAACCCGGTCGCCATGAAGAACGACGCGCCATAGATGTTGCCGGCAAAACCAAAGGCTGCGTGGCTGTATTCATAGGCTTGGAAGAACGTGAACAGCAGGCCCAGCAGCACCGCCAGAATCAGCCCCTGCTTCATCGCCGAACGGTTGTTGTTCTCATGCACCAGCGCATGGTGCGCCCAGGTCGCAGCGCAGCCCGAGCACAGCAGGATCAGCGTGTTGATCAGCGGCAGGTGCCACGGGTCGAACAGCACGATGCCTTCCGGCGGCCAGACGCCATCTTTCAGCGGGCTCATCGGCCCCATCGGATACATGGCGTGCTTGAAGAAGGTCCAGAACCACGCCGAGAAGAACATCACTTCCGACATAATGAACAGGATAAAGCCATAACGCAGGCCGATCCGCACCACCGGGGTGTGATCGCCGGTCTGACCTTCATGCACCACTTCCGACCACCAGGCGAACATGACGTAAAGCACCAGTGCCAGCCCCACCAGACCCATCCAGGGGCCCGAGCCGTGCATCCACAGCACCGCGCCGAACAGCATGATGAACGCGCCAAGCGAACCGGCAAACGGCCAGATCGACGGCGGCAAGATATGATAGTCGTGGTTCTTGGCGTGGGCCATATTGGGGTTCCCTCGGTTTTCTTGGTCTTATTGTACTAGCTTGACGGGTGTCTCGGCAAGAGCAGGCGGGGTGGTATTGGCCGCCTGCTTTTCCGGAATATCCGCCACATGGAAGGTGTAAGACAGCGTGATTTCCTTGATCAGGCTGGCCTCAGGGTCTTTCACAATCGACGGATCGACGTAAAAGCTGACCGGCATCTGCACACGCTCGCCGGGCTGCAGAACCTGCTCGGTAAAGCAGAAACACTCGATCTTGGTGAAATAGCCGCCCGACTGATCCGGCGTCACATTATAGCTCGCCTGCCCACCCACGGCCTTGTCGGTCGGGTTATAGGCTTCAAAGAACGCAAGCCCGGTCTCACCGATGCGAATGGTCATCGACGGCTGCATGGCGCGGAACTGCCACGGCATCCCGGCCTCAAGCGAGGCGTCAAAGCGGATTTTCACGGTCTGATCAAGGATCTCATCCGCACCCTGCTCGGCCACCGAAGTGGTGCCCGCATAGCCCGTCACCCGGCAGAACCAGTTGTAAAACGGCACGGCCGCGAAGGACAGCGACAGCATGATCGCCGCCACGCCCGCCAACAAAGCCGCCGTTTTCTTGGGGGTCAATGGCTGGCTCATGGGTTCACCGCCGGGGTTGCAGGCGCGGGGGCAGGTTCTTCCGGTGCAATCGGCACCGTCGAGCCCAGCATCCCCGGCACATCATTGGCATGGCCCATATCGCCCTGCGTCACCTTCACCACCGTCAGCGCGAACACCAGCGCGACAAAGCAGGTCAGCGCCAGCCCCACGCCCAGATTGCGCGAGAATCGGCGGCGGTGGATCTCATGTTCCGGTGCCGGAAATGCCATCACCAGCCCCCCATACCTTGCGCGTGCAGCACTGCCTCGACCAGCAAAGCGCCGAAATGCAGGAACAGATACAGCAGCGAGAACCGGAATACCGCTTTCTCGACCTTGTACTTGTCCGCCTCAGCCGCAGCCTCATCGCGTTTCCAGATCCGATAAGCGCCGCGCAGGAACTCGGCGTTCAGCAACACCGACACCGCCAGATAAACCGGCCCGCCAATCGGGGTGAAGCCCAGCGCAATCGCAAACGGGATCAGCGCCAACGTATAGCCCAGCACGTGATTGCGGGTCACACGCTTGCCATGCGTCACCGTCAGCATCGGCACACCGGCTTTCGAGTAATCCTCGTTCATGAACAGCGCCAAAGCCCAGAAATGCGGCGGCGTCCACATGAAGATCAGCATGAACATCAGACAAGCTTCGACCGAAACCGATCCCGTCGCCGCCACCCAACCGATCATCGGCGGGAAAGCCCCCGCCGCGCCGCCAATCACGATGTTCTGCGGCGTCGAACGCTTCAGCCACATCGAATAGACCACGGCATAAAAGAAGATCGTGAACGCGAGCAGTGCGCCCGCCAGCATATTCGTCGCCAGCGCCAGCATGACAATCGAGATACCTGACAGCGCCAGACCAATCGCCAGCGCCTCGCCCGGCTGCACCATCCCCGCAGGCACGGGGCGGCCCTTGGTGCGGCGCATCATCGCGTCAATATCGGCATCCCACCACATGTTCAAAGCGCCCGACGCACCCGCGCCCAAGGCAATGAACAAAATCGCGGTAAATCCCACCACCGGATGCAAGCCAACCGGGGCCACCAGCAAACCGACCATTGCGGTAAACACCACAAGCGACATCACGCGCGGCTTCAAAAGCTGCACGAAATCGCCAAATCCCGCTTCTTTCGGGCCCTCAAAAGACCGGATATCGGTCATAACGTGTCCTGGCTTTCTGGTAAGTAAAAGGCCCCCAACGGGTGGAGGCCCTCTTTGCCGTAGCTTGGGGCTTAGTTCGAGGCGAGCCGCAGATTGCCCGTCGAAGTCGCCTGTGCGATCCAAGCGTCATATGCCGCTTGGCTGACCACTTTCACCGTGATCGGCATATAGGCGTGGTCCTTGCCGCAAAGCGTGGTGCACTGGCCGAAATAGACGCCTTCACGGTCAGCCTTGAACCACAGCTGGCCCAGACGCCCCGGCACCGCCGATTGCATCACGCCGAAGGCAGGCATGGCCCAAGCGTGGATCACGTCGGCACCCGTCACCTGCATCACCACGGTCTTGCCAACCGGGATCACCACAGCGTTGTCGGTGGCCAACAGGAAATCTTCTTTCTTGTAGCCGTAGTAGGCCAGTTTCTTCACCGCCACATCGCTCATCACGCCAGCGGTCGACATCGGCTGATCCTTGCCCCAGCCAGCGGCCGCGTCGTCGATCTGCGTGGCACCGTCGATGCGGAAGGCGTCAAACTTCAGCGTGTCTTCGCCGACCTTCACATCGGGGTATTCATACGACCAGTACCACTGGTTGCCGGTCGCCTTGATGGTGATATCCGCCACCGGAATTTCTTGCTGTTCAAACAAAGCGGGCAGCGAGAACGACCCGATGAACACCAGAATCAGGATCGGGATGATCGTCCATGCCACTTCCAAGGGCGAGTTATGGGTAAAGGTCGCGGGCGTCGGGTTCCGCTTACGGTTGTAGCGCACCATGATATACAGCAGCAGCACCGTCACAAACGCCACGATCGCGGTGATGATGATCAGAATCATATGATCCAGCCATTGCAGATCGCGGGCGATGTTGGTCGCCGCCGGCTGATGCTCGGTGCCACGCGGAACCGGAGCCCCCACGGTTTCCAAAGCCTGCGCCAATGCGAAGCTAGGCTGCATCAGCAGACCAAGGCTGGCGGCCGCAACAGCGTTGAAAGTGGACTTAAGACGCATGTTCATTTCCCGTATCCATGGGCAGCTTTCACGCCACCTTTTTGACCATGCCCAAACAGGGGGCAGAATCCCGTTATCTCTGGCCTGTGAACCATATTAGCCGCTTCCCGACAAGAGTAAGCTGCGGCAAAACCGCGCCACTTGATCAAGATCAAAGCAAAAATCCCACGGTTGCCACGCCACAGCCACGACCGCTCTGCCACACGCCACAGGAAAGCCCGTTCTGCCATGACCCTTGCCTTGCGCCTTCTCGCCATTGCGGCCAGCCTTTACCTGCTGATCGCGCTTGCGGTCTTTGTGCTGCAACGCCGCCTGCAATACTTTCCCGACACCCGCCACACCACCCCCGCCGAGGCCGGGTTGACCGGCGTGCAAGAGGTGCCACTGACCGCCGCAGATGGTATCAAGACCGCGCTGTGGTATGCCCCCGCCGCGGCGGGTAAGCCAACAGTGCTGTATTTTCAAGGCAATGGCGGCGGGTTGGCACAGCGCGCCAACCGCTTGGCCTTCTATCAGTCGCAAGGCCTTGGGGCGGCGTTTCTGTCCTATCGCGGCTATAACGGCAGCACCGATCCGATCAGCGAAGCCGGTCTGATCGCCGATGCCACCGCCGCCTATGACTGGCTTGCCGCCCACGGCATCCCGCCCAACCAGATCGCGGTGGTGGGCGAGTCGCTGGGCACCGGCGTCGCCGTGCAACTGGCAGCGCAGCGTCCTGTCGGCGCGGTGGCACTGGAAGCGCCCTATACCTCAACCGCCGATATCGCCGCGCAGATTTACTGGTGGTTGCCCGTGCGTCTGCTGATGAAGGATCAATTCCAGTCGATCCAACACATCGCCGCCATCAACGCGCCGCTGCTGATCCAGCACGGCACCGCCGATCAGGTGATACCCTTTGCATCGGGCGAACAGCTTTTCGCCACCGCAGCCCAGCCGAAAACCCTGCTGCCGCTGCCCGGTCAAGGCCATGAGGCGCTATTTCAACCGTTGACCTGGGCCACCGAGGCCGCGTTCTTCACCGCCACGCTTGCGCCCTGAGCCGGATAATTCATGCCCTTGCGCGCAGATCCGGGCGGAAGCAGGAAACGCACCGCGTTTCCCCGCCCGCGTGTGCGGTTTCACCCTGTAAACAGTGCCACGATAAACCCGTTGAGGCCAGTGCCCGACCCGGCGGGCGAGAAGCGCCCGCCATTGGCGGGTCGGGCGCTGGCCGGGCCTTTGAGGCCCGGCGGTCTCAGCGGTCCTTGTCTCGCATGGCGAAGGCGATGGCCTTCGCCAGATTGCCCCAGACGAATGTCGATCCACCCCAAGCCATCACATCCCGGCAAGCTGGCCTTGCGATGCCCCCTGCCGCCACATAAGTTTGCCACAACCGGGCCAGTGTGGCCCCGAAAGGCCCCCATGTCCGATACCGCCACCGACGCCCCCTTCCGCCCGTTTGAGACCTATCTGGATGAGGCCACGGCGCTTGCCACTCTGCGCGCAGCCACCGCTGGCGCGGATGATGGTGAACTGTTCTTGGAACGCCGCCGGTCCGAAGCCATCGTGCTGGACGATGGCCGCATCAAGACCGCCAGCTATGATGCCTCCGAAGGCTTTGGCCTGCGCGCCGTGCGCGGTGAGGTGGCAGGCTACGCCCATGCGACCGAAATCAGCGAACACGCCCTGAAGCGCGCCGCCGAAACCGCCCGGCTTGCGGTGGGCGATGGCGGCGGCACGCTGGCCGATGCGCCAAAACGCAGCAATATCAAGCTTTACAGCGACGCCGACCCGATGGCCGACGCCACCTTCGCCGTCAAGATCGACCTGCTGAAAGAAATCGACGCCTATGCCCGCAGCCTTGATCCCCGCGTGGTGCAAGTCTCGGCCACCATCGCCGCGGGCCTGCAAGAGGTCGAAATCCTGCGCCCCGAGGGCCTGCGCTATAGCGATGTGCGCCCGATGGCACGCATGAACGTGTCGGTGATCATCGAAGACAAGGGCCGCCGCGAACAGGGCGGCACCGGCGGCGGTGGCCGCTATGGTCTGGCCAGCCTGATGCAGCCAAGCCATTGGCAACCCTTGCTGAAAGAGGCGCTGCGCATCGCGTTGGTCAATCTGGATGCCGTCGCCGCCCCGGCTGGCATGATGGATGTGGTGCTTGGCCCCGGCTGGCCCGGTATCTTGCTGCACGAAGCCATCGGCCACGGGCTGGAAGGTGACTTCAACCGCAAGAAAACCAGCGCTTTCGCCGGCCTGATGGGCGAGATGATCGCAGCCCCCGGCGTCACCGTGCTGGATGACGGCACCATCCCGAACCGGCGTGGGTCCATCAGCGTCGATGACGAAGGCACCCCATCGCAGAAAAACACCCTGATCGAGGACGGCCGTCTGGTCGGCTACATGCAAGACCGCCAGAACGCCCGCCTGATGGGCGTGGCCGCCACCGGCAACGGGCGGCGCGAAAGCTATGCCCATATCCCGATGCCCCGGATGACCAACACCTATATGCTGTCGGGTAAGGACGATCCGGCTGGCATCGTGGCCTCCCTGAAAGACGGCATCTACGCCGTGGGCTTTGGCGGCGGTCAGGTTGACATCACCAACGGCAAATTCGTGTTCTCCTGCACCGAAGCCTACCGCGTGCGCAACGGCGTGATCGGCGAAGCCGTAAAAGGCGCGACCCTGATCGGCGACGGCGCCACCGCGCTGAAACACATCCGCGCCATCGGCAACGACCTCGCCCTTGACCCCGGCATCGGCAACTGCGGCAAGGCCGGGCAATGGGTGCCGGTCGGCGTCGGCCAGCCCACCCTGCTGATCGGCGGGCTGACCGTGGGCGGCTCGCAAACCTGAGGCGGCTTTCAGACCGATTTTTGGCGCAAAAATCGTGGCCCCTGCCCCGGCGTTCCACACACGGGTGAGGTGCCCTACTGCGTAAGCGGCAGAAGCCTCCGGCGGGGATATTTATGAACAGATGAAATGGCATGCAGCAGGGTTCGGCATCGGCCAAATTGCTTAAGCCACAACATATGGTAGAAAAGGGGGCGAAAACCGCCCCCTGACCACAAGTCATTCCCAGATGGGAAAGCAATCGGCGCGCAACGGCTGCCGGGGCCTACAACACCGCGTCCAGCCCGCGCTGCAACCGCGCCACCGTTGCGGGCACGTCGGCCAGCTTGTCCAGCCCGAACAGGCCCAGACGGAAGGTGCGGAACTCGGCCCCCTCGCCCACCTGCAACGGCACGCCCGCGGCGATCTGCATTCCAAGCTCGCGGAACTTCGCACCGTTCTGCACCGCCGGATCTTCGGTAAAGCTGACCACCACCCCCGGCGCCTGAAACCCATCAGCCGCGACCGAGACCACGCCTTTTTCTGCCAAGGCCCCGCGCACCGCCGTGCCCAAGGCCCATTGCGCTTCCTTTGCCTTCGCGAAGCCCATCGCGCGGGTTTCCAGCATCGCATCGCGGAAGCCGACAATCGCATCGGTCGGCATCGTGGCATGATAGGCGTGGCCGCCCGCCTCATAGGCCGCCATGATGCTGCGCCACTTTTTCAGATCCAGCGCAAAGCTGTTGGAATTGGTCTCGGCCAGACGCGCCTCGGCCCGCGCGCTCATCACCACGATCCCCGCGGCGGGCGAGGCCGACCAGCCCTTTTGCGGCGCCGAGATCAACACATCCACCCCCAGCGCGGCCATATCGACCCAGACGCAGCCGCTGGCGATGCAATCCAGCACCATCAGCGCGCCAACCTCATGCGCCGCCGCTGCCATCTGCGCGATATAGTCATCCGGCAGGATGATCCCGCTCGAGGTTTCGACATGCGGCGCGAACACCGCATCGGGCTTCACCTCGCGGATTTTGGCACAAACCTCCGCGACCGGAGGCGGCGCAAACGCTGCCTGCGCGCCATTGCCCGAGGGCCGCGCCATGACCACCGTCGTTGCGCTGGCAAAGCCGCCAGCCTCAAAAATCTGGCTCCAACGATAGGAAAACCAGCCATTGCGCACGATCAGCGCCGAGCCTTGGCCGAACTGCCGCGCCACCGCTTCCATCGCATAAGTGCCACCCCCCGGCACAAGCGCCACGGCATGGCCGTTGTAAACCTCGCGCAGCAGGGTCGAGACATCGCGCATCACGCCCTGAAACTTGGCCGACATGTGGTTCAACGAGCGGTCGGTGAACACCACCGAGAATTCTTCCAACCCATCGGGATCGACATCAGCATGTGGCAGGTTCATCGCGGCTCTCCGTTGCAACTCTCTGTCATTAATCTAACCGGATTTGGCGCGCGCGCCTTGCGAAAACCGACAAGGAGACCATGGTTTTCGCAGAAAGCACTGTTCCCCAATTCCTGAAAATCACCCCAGCGGCCCAGGCCTGCGTTCTTCGGTCAGCAGCACATTGGCCTCGACCTGCCCCACCCCCGGCAACGTCATGATGCGGCGGCGCAGCACCCTCTCAAAATCGGCAATGTCACGCGCGACCACCCGCAAGCGGTAATCGAACAGGCCCAGCACATGCTGCACCACCTGCACCTCAGGAATAGCCATCACCGCGCGCTCAAAATCTTCCAGCGAGACCCGGCCCTTGGTGGCCAGCTTCACGCCCAGAAACACCGTCACGCCAAAGCCCAAAGCACTGCGATCCACATCCAGCCTGCGCCCGGCGATCACGCCCGCATCCTCGAGCCGCTTGATCCGCCGCCATGCCGCAGGCTGGCTCAGCCCGAACCGCCGCCCCAATTCCCCCGCCGAAAGCCCACCATCCAGCACCAAAGCCCGCAGCAAGCCACGATCGACATCATCCAGATCCATCACAGCGGCAACCCTTCGCTTTCCTTGATCGTCGCGATCAGCATCAGCGCCTCAATGTCGGCAATATGCGGCAAAACCAGAATCCGCCGCCGATACACCTCTTGATAATGCGCCATATCCCGCGCGATCACGTTCAGCCGGACATCGACCCGGCCAAGGAATGTCTCAATCCCGATCACCTCGGGCACCTCGCGCGCCGCCGCCAGAAACTCGTCGAAGGCGCGGGGGTTGGTCTTGTCCAGCGTGAACCGCAGCGAGACTTCCACCGCATAGCCCAAGGCCCGCCAGTCGATCACCGCCGCCTCGGCGCGGATGACGCCTGCCGCGCGCAACCGCTCTAACCGCCGCCAACAGGTGGCTGTGGTCACGCCCGCGCGCTCGGCCAGTGCCGCCGTGGCCAGCGCCGGATCAGCCAGCAAATGCCGCAACAGGCGACGGTCGGTATCGTCCAGCATGAATTTTCCAAAATCCGATCAAAGCGCGCATGACTCATCGCAACTTTTGCCGGCTTCGTCAAAGGCGGATGCTCCGCCACCGCCGCGCTGTTCGGACAAACTATGGCACACCGGCCACAGTTTGGGCCAAATTGCCCGGATATGAACAAAATCAGTCCCTTGCAGCCCAGATTACGCTAGCCTCAGGGGCAGAAACACAACGGCACAAGCCGGAATACCCGCGCAGAATGGCAGAACAGACGATTCATATCTTCGCCAAAAGCGGCGTGACCATCACGCGCGCGAATGGCGCACCACCATTTCAGGCGGATGTCATCGGCAATGCGCTGAATGGCGATGCGTTCAGTTGGGAAAATCCGTCTAACCTGTCGCTGACCTTCGGCACGCCCAGCACGGCCATCACGTTTGACGACGCCGACGGTGTGCTGACCGATGATCCGTTCTCGGGCTCGAACGTCATCGACCAACGCCTGACCCAACCCGTCACAGTCAACGGCGTGACCTACACGCCCTCGGCCGAGACGGTGCGCTGGAAAAATCCCAGCCCGGTCAATGTTGAAAACGAATACGAAGTCACCCTCTACGATGCCGCAGGCACCGCTTACCGCATGGTCGGCGTTTCCATCACCCAAGGCTACACCACCACCGTTGTGGGTGTGATGTTTGATGGCCCCACCCCACCCCCCGGCACCACGCTTTACTATAAACAGGGCATCTCAAGCTATTCAGGCACCGGGCAAAGCGTGGTGATCCCGCCTGCCGTCACCTGCTTTCTCGCCGGCACCCTGATTGAAACCCCCACCGGCCCACGCGCCATTGAACATCTGAACATCGGTGACGCCGTGATCACGCCAGAGGGCAGCGCCCCCGTGCGCTGGATCGGGCACAGCCGGGTCGATGGCCGCGAAGCCCTTGCCCCCATTCGCATCGCGACGGGCGCACTTGGCAACAGCCGCCCGCTTTACGTCTCACCCAATCACCGCATCTTGCTGCGCACGGCCAAGGCAGAACTATATTTCGGCAGCTCTGACATTCTGGTTGCCGCAAAATTCCTGATCAACGGCACCACGATCCGCCCACAGCCGATGCGCTACGCCGCCTATATGCATCTGCTGCTGGACAAGCATCAGATGGTGTTTTCCGAAGGCATTGCCACCGAAAGCCTGTTCACCGGCGCCAATGCCATGCAAGCGCTTGATACCGCCGCACAGGCAGAGCTTCAGGCGATTTTCCCGAAACTCGCGCTGACCCAGCAAAGATTGCGCCACCGCAGTCTGACCCGCACCGAAGCACAGGTGCTGCTGCCGCTGCGTAACGGACGCGATACGCTGCGTTGGACCGAAAGCCGCAACAGCCATCGCCGCGCCGCCTAGTCCCGCGCATGAAACATTCAGAATCCAGTGATCTGCGCATGATGTTTTCACCATTCCCGCAATACTGGAAAAATTTGCACTGATCGGTTTCACAAACCGCCTATATTGCGCCCATCAACCATGAAGGAGCGCCCAAATGCGCGTTTATTACGACCGCGACTGCGATGTGAACATCATCAAAGACAAGAAAGTCGCCATTTTGGGCTACGGCAGCCAAGGCCACGCCCATGCGCTGAACCTGCGCGATTCGGGCGCAAAGAACCTTGTCGTGGCGCTGCGCGAAGGCTCGCCTTCCGCCAAGAAAGCCGAAGCCGAGGGCCTGAAGGTCATGGGCATCGCCGAAGCCGCCGCTTGGGCCGATCTGATCATGTTCACCATGCCCGACGAGTTGCAGGCCGAAACCTACAAGAAATACGTTCACGACAACATCCGTGAAGGCACTGCTCTGGCATTCGCCCACGGTCTGAACATCCATTTCGGCCTGATCGAGCCGAAAAAGGGCGTGGACATCATCATGATGGCGCCGAAAGGCCCGGGCCACACCGTGCGCGGCGAATACACCAAAGGCGGCGGCGTGCCGTGCCTCGTGGCTGTGCATAACGACGCAACCGGCAAGGCGATGGAAATCGGCCTGTCCTATTGCTCGGGCATCGGTGGCGGTCGCTCGGGTATCATTGAAACCAACTTCCGTCAGGAATGCGAAACCGACCTGTTCGGCGAACAAGCCGTTCTCTGCGGCGGTCTGGTTGAGTTGATCCGTATGGGCTTTGAAACCCTAGTCGAAGCTGGCTACGAGCCGGAAATGGCCTATTTCGAATGCCTGCACGAAGTGAAACTGATCGTCGATCTGATCTATGAAGGCGGCATCGCCAACATGAACTATTCGATCAGCAACACCGCAGAATACGGCGAGTACGTCTCGGGCCCGCGGATTCTGCCCTACGCAGAAACCAAAGCCCGCATGAAAGCCGTGCTGACCGACATCCAAACCGGCAAATTCGTGCGTGATTTCATGCAGGAAAACGCTGTTGGCCAGCCGTCGTTCAAAGCAACCCGTCGTATCAACGACGAACACCAGATCGAAAAAGTCGGTGAAAAACTGCGCGCGATGATGCCGTGGATTTCCAAAGGCAAAATGGTGGACCGTTCGCGCAACTAAGCGGACAGGTCTGGTCTAAAATTCGGGGCTGGTGGCTATTGCCGCCAGCCCCAATCTTTTGGATAAGCTTTCTGTCGGGCTGATCTTACTCCAGCACCGGCTCTACATTCGGGTTGCGGTTCACGCGCTGATCCAGCGGCAAAAGAAATGCCACGCCGCCTTGCGGGCCATCCTTGGCCAAGGTCGATTTAGGGGCAAAGGGGTCATGCTTGCGTTCTTCCGTCCGCTCTTTGCTGATCAAGGCAAAGATGCAAACGGCCCCAAGCGTGCAAAGCGCCAGCATTGGAACGATCCATGCAGTATCCATCGGGTATTCCTCTCATGCTATCAGACTGCATAACCAACAGGCTGATCGCATTATGGTTCCCGAACGGGCATTGTGATGCCTAGCGGCCTCGCCTTTCTTATGATCGCAAATACGCGCTCATGAGTGCGGCCAATGGCTGGCCCTGTGTTGTTGACGCGATCAAAGATTAACAAATCCTAAAGTCGTCAGCACAAGCCCTTGATTTCGTTCACACCGAAAACGGTCCCAACTCGGGACCGTCTCAAACCGCAGCCTGGACCGCCCCGACGATCTCCTCGACCACGCCGCGCAGCATGGCCTCATCCTCGCATTCCGCCATCACCCGGATCAGCGGTTCGGTGCCGGATTTACGGATCAGTATCCGCCCCTTGCCCTTGATCTCGGCTTCTTTCGCCGCAATCACCGCCTTCACTTCGGCGGCTTTCAAGGGCTCCAACCCCGGCGCGTAGCGGACATTTTTCAGCATCTGCGGCACGGTTTCAAACTGTTTCACCAACTCACTCGCGGCCTTACCCGACCGCGCCATCTCGGCCAGAAACTGCAAGCCCGCGATCAGCCCGTCGCCCGTGGTGGCATAATCGGTCATTACGATATGCCCCGATTGCTCGCCGCCCAGATTAAAGCCACCGCGCCGCATCGCCTCGACCACGTAACGGTCGCCGACCGCCGTGCGTTCCAGCCGCAGCCCCCGGCCCGTCATGAAGCGCTCCAATCCCAGGTTGGACATCACCGTGGCCACCAGCGTGCCACCCTGCAAGCGCCCCTCGTCTGCCCAACGCCCCGCCAGCAGCGCCATGATCTGATCCCCATCCGCCACGCTGCCGGACTCGTCCAGGATCATCACCCGGTCAGCATCGCCATCCAGACTGATCCCGACATGCGCGCCATGCGCCACCACGGCCTCGGCCGCAGTCTGGGTATAGGTCGACCCACAACGCTGGTTGATGTTCTTGCCGTTCGGGCTGACACCAACCGGGATCACCTCGGCCCCCAACTCCCACAGCACTTCCGGCGCGGCCTTGTAGGCAGCCCCGTTGGCGCAGTCGATCACCACTTTCAAACCATCCAGCCGCAGCCCCGCCGGGAAGGTGGTTTTGACAAACTCTTGATACCGCCCCACCGCATCGTCGATCCGCTTGGCGCGACCGATGTTTTCCGGGGGCGCCAGGTTCGGGTCGGCCATCAGCATCGCCTCAATCTCCGCCTCGGCGGCATCCGATAACTTGAAGCCATCGGGACCGAAGAACTTGATGCCGTTGTCGTGGTGCGGGTTGTGGCTGGCCGAGATCATCACCCCCAGATCCGCCCGCATCGAGCGGGTCAGAAACCCCACCGCAGGCGTGGGCACCGGCCCGAGCAGCAACACATTCATCCCGGTGCTGGTCAACCCTGCCGTCAGCGCGTTTTCCAGCATATAACCCGAAAGCCGGGTGTCCTTGCCGATCACCACCCGATGCGCCGTTGCGCCATCGCGGCGAAAGAACTCGCCCGCCGCAGCACCCAGCTTCAACGCCATCTCGGCGGTCATCGGATAGGTGTTGGCGGTGCCGCGCACGCCATCGGTGCCGAAAAGTTTGCGACTCATGCCGCGCCTCCTGTTGTTGCGGCCTGCCACAACGACAAAGCCTGCCGGGTTTCGGCCACATCATGCACGCGGATCATCTGCATCCCCTGCGCCACCCCGGCCAAAGCCACCGCCAGACTGCCCGGCAGCCGTTTCTGCGCATCGGATTCCGCGCTGATCGTGCCGATGAACCGCTTGCGCGACGCCCCCAGCAGAACGGGAACCCCAAGGTTATGAAACAGCGACAACCGCGACAGCAGGATCAGATTGTGCTGCAAGGTCTTGCCAAAGCCTATGCCCGGATCAACCGCCAACTTGGCGCGCGGGATGCCTGCGGCCTCGGCCTCGGCCAGACGGGTTGATAGCGCGTCATAGACGTCGAGCAAAACATCGTCGTAATAGGGATCGTTCTGCATCGTCTGAGGCGTAGCGATGGAATGCATCAGGATCACCGGACAGCCAGACTGTGCCGCAACCCTCGCCATCGCCGGATCAAACTGCAAAGCCGTCACATCGTTCAGAATAGTGGCGCCTGCCGCGAAAGCCGACCTGGCAACCGAAGCCTTGCGCGTGTCGATCGAGATCGGCACATCCAGACCGCCATCGCGCAACGCTGCGATCACCGGGGCGGTGCGGGCGGTTTCCTCGGCGGCCTCAACCTCTGCCGCGCCAGGGCGGGTGCTTTCACCGCCAATGTCCAGAATATCCGCCCCCGCCGCCATCTTGCGCGCCTGCATCAGCGCGGCCTCGGGGCGCAGGAACAGACCACCATCGGAAAAGCTGTCGGGCGTGACATTCAGGATACCCATCACGCGGGGCCGATCCATCGAGAGGCCGCCAAAATCAGGCCGCTTGCCCGACAGGCGGTCACGGGTTTCGCCATCCAGATCGGCGACCGAGACTATGCGCGGAGCTTCATCGCGATGGATCACTTCGACATGTGAGAACCAACACCATCCCCCCGCAAGCGGCAAGGCACCGGCGGGGCGGGCGGGGTCGGTCATCGGAATGGGGCGTATGTAGGTCATAGACCTGTGGTAAAACTCTAGCGGTTGTGTCGCAAGGGGGAAGCTTTAGGCCTGCTCGACCCGCACGCGGCTTCCCGCCGGAAGTGCAACATCGCCGTGAACCACCAGACGCTCTGCCGCCATCAATTCGGCAAGCCACAAGGCCAGTGCAACAGGTTCGCGGCTGTGCGGGCCATCGACAGCATCCAGCACCAGTTTTGACGGCGCCCAGACCACCATCTGCCCACGCTTGATCGCCCAATCAATCTCGGTGCGCGTCGCCATCACCACGCAGCGCGGATCGCGGGCGGCCAGAACCCAAGCGTTCTGCTCGATGGCCAGGAGATCGACCCGGCGCTGGGTGGGCTTGTGCCCGGTTTGCGGGCGGGCCATGTCAGGCAGCCCCACCGTCAGGATCACCGGGCGGCCCTGCGCCTGCCAGTGATCCAACCGCGAAGCAAGGTCGCTTGCCATCACCGCAGGGTTGTCCAGAAACACCACCAACGGATGCACGGCGGCCTCTTCGCCATCATGGCCCACCATCTTTACCGCGTCACTCGCGCGGCTGCGCACGATTTCGACGCCGAGTTTATAGGGGCCGACATCCAGCTTTTCGATCCGCACGAACACCCGCATCGCCTGCGGCTCTGCCAGAATACGCTCGGCCAGACGTTCGGCCAGCGTTTCCAGCAGGTTCAACCGCTCGGCAGCAAGCTCTGTATCAATCGCCTCGGTCAGCGTGTCATAGGACAGGATCAGATCGACATCGTCGTTCAACGGTTGCGCGGCGGGGCGCACTTCGACCACGATGTTGAACAGCACGCGCTGGGTATGGCCGCGCTCTTTTTGGAACGCGCCGATATCCACCGAAACAATATGATCGCGCAGGCTGATGCGATCCCGTGGATCGGCGGTGGCCGAGGCGATGGAACGCTCCTCCGGGTGGGCGAAGGCTTGGGCGATGTCGCTGGTCATGGGGCCCCCGAAAGGCGAAATGCGTTGCGGGCAAGCTATCGCTTGCCCGGCACAGCGCCTAGTCCGAACCCGACAGGAAGCGCAAGAGGCGCGACCTTGCCAGCGCAGAACTATCGCCTAGGGCTGGCGATAAAACACATGCGAACCGATCGACGCAGTACGGGGGAATTGCCGCGACCACGACGGGCTGACGGCGCGGGTGTGGAAATAGGTGGCACCTGCAGTCAACTGACGCGGCGCGCCATCCAGCATCACCCGCGCGATGCGTCCGGCAATCTCAGCCGAGCTGCGGTCGGTCATCACGTCTTGCTGGCCATCACATGAATAGGAAAACGCGCAAGATCCGCTGCCGCGCTGCTGCACGACGCCACAGACCGTTTTGGGATAGCGCGGGCTGTCGACGCGGTTCAGCACCACTTCAGCGACCGCGAACTGACCCTTCAGGGTCTCGCCCCGGCTTTCAAAGTAGATCGCGGTTTTCAGACATTGCCACTGCGCGTCACCCGTAGCTGCTGGTTGAGCCATCAGCCATTCGGGGCTGTAGCTGACCAGAACCGGATTTTGCAAAGCGGCCTTTTCGTCGGCTTTTGCCGCTTTCGGCTTTTCAGCGACAGGCGTTGCCACTTTTGGCCCCACCGCCATCGCCGTTAACTTGCCCTCTGGCAGGGCGTCAAAGGCTTGATGTTCTGCCCCAAACAAAGAGGCCATCTGCGACCCCATCAGCAGCGATGGGTCGTTGGAATGGCTTACCGTCACATCGGCAAAGGCCGCCCCGCTTAGGACGCAAAGCGCCGCAGCGGCACTCGTCCAGGCTTGGTGGAAGCGCATAGATCAGTATCCCAGTCTGTTTCAGCAACGCCGCAAGAGAGCAGCCTCATACGACGAGGGACTGGCCTAGAGAACGAATCCCCATCGGTCCAGTCGCGTGGCAAAATTACCACGCGATTCTTGGACATTTGAGCGGATTTCCGCGCAAATTCTTAAAGCATTAGATGAACTAAGCAGTGCAAATTCATGATATTGTGGTGGTTTTTCGGATATCCACACGATCAGCCAAGGCCAGATGTGCGGCCGCCAGACGCGCCAAAGGCACCCGATAGGGGCTGCAAGACACATAATCGAAGCCCGCCTTACGGCAAAAGCCAATCGATTCGGGGTTGCCGCCGTGTTCACCACAGATCGAAACCGTCAGATCAGGCCGAGTCGCGCGCCCGCGTTCGGCGCCGATCAACAGCAATTCCCCGACCCCATCCACGTCAAGCGTATGGAACGGATCTTCGGGAAATACGCCCTGCTGCACATAGGTGTTCATGAACCGCCCGGCATCGTCGCGTGACAGGCCATAGGTCATCTGCGTCAGATCGTTGGTGCCGAAAGACAGGAAGGCTGCATGCTGGGCAATCTCACCTGCGCGCAGGGCGGCACGCGGCGTTTCGACCATCACCCCCAGTTTGTAATCAAACGCCACCCCGGTCTTCACCCGCACCGAGGCGGCAACCGCGTCGATATGGGTCTTGACCAGTTCCACCTCGCGCCGGGCCGAGACCAGCGGGATCATGATTTCCGGCACCACCGGCGCGCCTTTGCGAGCGACTTCAACCGTGGCTTCAAAGATCGCCTGCGCCTGCATGGCGTAGATTTCCGGCAAAACCACCCCAAGCCGCACACCGCGCATCCCCAGCATCGGGTTAAATTCGGCCAAAGCCTCGGCGCGGCGGGTGACTTCGGACAGCGGGCGATCCAGTGCCTCGGCCAGTTCGCGCAGGCCTTCGCGGCTGTGTGGCAAGAATTCGTGCAGCGGCGGGTCGAACAGACGGATGCAAACCGGCAGGCCCGCCATGATCTCGAACAGTTGTACAAAATCGGCGCGCTGCATCGGCAGCAACCGCGCCAGTGCCGCCGCGCGGTCTTTCGAGGTGTCGGCGAAGATCATCTCGCGCATCACCACAAGGCGATCTTCGTCAAAAAACATATGCTCAGTCCGGCACAGGCCAATGCCCTGCGCCTCGAACTGCCGCGCGGTCGCCGCATCTGCCGGGGTGTCAGCATTGGCGCGAATACCAATGTCGCGGAAGCTGTCGGCCCAGCCCAAAAGCTTGCGGAACGTATCGTCAAGCGCGGGGGCCAGCATCTCAGCCGCCCCCGCCAACACGTCGCCTGTGGTGCCATCAACGGTGATCAGATCGCCTTCGCCAAACACCCGGCCATCTGCTGCAACAAGGCGCTTGTCCTTGGTATCCAGCCGCATCCCCGACGCCCCCACCACGCAAGGAACCCCCAGACCGCGTGCGATCACCGCCGCATGAGACGTCACGCCACCGCGTTCGGTGACAACCCCCACCGCCGCGTGCATGCCACGAATATCTTCGGGTGCGGTTTCACGGCGCACCATGATGCAGGGCTCGCCCCTCGCCGCGCTGGCTTGAGCGGCTTGCGAGGAAAACACGATCCGCCCCACCGCTGCACCCGGCGACGCCGCGATACCCTTGGCGAACACATCCCGCGCCGCCCGCATATCGACCTGCGGATGCAGCAGTTCGGACAAAGCCCGCGGCTCTACCCGCAGCACGGCTTCCTCGCGGCTGATGATGCCATCATCGGCCAAAGCCACCGCAATCTTCAGCCCCGCGCGGGCCGAGCGTTGCACCTTGATCGCATCCAGCACTGACAGCTTGCCGTCCTCAATGGTGAACTCGATCTGCATTTCCTCGCGCAGCTTTTGGCGACAAACCGCACCGTGGCGGATCAGATCGGCAAAAATCTCGGGAGCAATGTCTTCCAACGACGGGCCGCGCTTGTCGCGGGTCAGGTAAATCGCCTCGGTCTTTTTCAGCGCGTCGCGGCCTTGAGATTGGCCGAGGTAGCGCCCCTTCACCAAGGGCAGCCCCGTCACTGGATCAATGAACTGCATCACACCCGAGCCGGAAATCCCCTGCCCGATGCCTTGCGCCATCTCCTGCACCACCAGACCCAAAGCCGCCTCAACCGGCGCGCCCTTGGCTTGGCGCAGCAGGCGGGCCGAGGTGCCTTCCCAAGCCCGCGCCATGCTGCGCAGCACTTCCGAAAGTTGCTGTGCGGGGTCTTCAGGGAAGGCTTCTTCCATCTCCCGCTCATAATGCCGCAGCGCATCGCGCAGACTATCGGCATTGGTCTTGCCAGAATCGAACATATCAGGGTCAAGACGGGCGACATGGGTGGCATAGGCTTGCACAAACCGCAGGTAGAGTGCGTCTGCCGCCTCTCGCCCATTGGTTTCAACCAGCCGCGCGTGCTGGGCCGCGTTCATACCGATGTTCAGCACCGTGCCGGGGCCGCCCCAGTCCGGGTTCTCGGGCGAGGGGCGCACCGAGATCAGCGGCACCGGGCCGAAATGCGACAGGATGGCCTTGGCGTCCACCGGATGCCCCGCCGCAATCGCCCGCACGGTCTGCGCCGGAAGGGCCACGGTTTCCGGCACAGGCAGATCCAGCCGCACCAGCCGTTGCAAGCATTTCGCCCGCCAGCCATGCGCCTCGCGGCGGATGTCGGCGCTGGGGGTGATTTCGGCGAATTCGGCGATTTTCTGCACTGCGGCACCTTTACTTTGCGCGTGCAGGATACACAGGGCGGACAGCGTGGTGCAAGCTTATTGGGCGCTGGAACACTGGGGGCTAGCCCCCAGGCCCCCAGAGTATTTTTCCCAAGATGAAGTCGTTAGCCGTCGATCTTGGTAAGGTCCGCCACGCCCGAGCAGATCGCGCGGATGCGGTGCAGCAGGTTCAGGCGGTTGCGGCGGATGATCGGGTTGTCGGAATTGACCTGAACGGCGGTGAAGAAGGCGTCGATCGGGGCGCGGAGCTTGGCCATCGCGGCCATGGCGGCAGCGAAATCTTCGGCGCGCATTGCCGGGGTGATGGCGGCCTCGGCGGTGTCGAGAGCGGTGAACAACGCGCGTTCTTCATCGGTTTCGGCGAATTTCGGGTCGGCACCGTAGGAGTATTCGACGCCGTCTTTGGCTTCCGCTTGGCTTAGGATGGTGTTGGCGCGCTTGAAGCCTTGCAACAGGTTCGGGCCATCTTCGGTTTTCAGGAAGGCGGCGAGGGCTTCGGCACGTTTGACCAGCAGGGTGAGGTCGTCATTGCCGGGCATGGCAAGGCAAGCATCGATCACATCATGGCGGATGCCTTTGTCTTTCAGGAAACCTTTCAGGCGGTCGTGGAAGAAGGCGAGGAGGTCTGCGATCAGGGTAGCATCTCTTTGTTCCGGCTCCCAAGTCGACAACTTGCCAGAAATGATAATCGGTTCGATTGCAGGTTTCACACCTTGCGATGCTAGAGTCATCCGCACACCATTCCCCAACACCAACCGAATAACCCCCAGCGCAGCCCGGCGCAGCGCGAAAGGGTCTTTTGACCCTGTGGGTTTCTCATCAATCGCCCAGAACCCAGTAAGCGTGTCGATCTTGTCGGCCAAGGCCACGGCAACGGAGACCGGATCGCTCGGCACGGTGTCGGTGGGGCCGAGCGGTGAGTAGTGGTCGCGTGCGGCAAGGGCCACCGCTTCGGGCAGGCCAGCCGCGCGGGCGTAATACATGCCCATCAGGCCTTGCAGTTCGGGGAATTCGCCGACCATGGCAGAGCGCAGGTCGGCTTTCGCCAGTTTGGCGGCTTGTTCGGCAATATCGGCATCGGCACCGACCAAGGGCGCGATTTCACGGGCCAGCGCCGCGATGCGGGCGATACGGTCGGCTTGGCTGCCGAGTTTGTTGTGGAAGGTGACGGCTTTCAGGCCATCGAGCCATTCCACCATCCCGGCCTTCGCCACGCGCAGATCGTTTTCCCAGAAGAATTTCGCATCCGACAGCCGCGCCGACAGCACCTTCTGGTTGCCTTTCAGGATAGTCTCACCATGGTCGGCGGTTTCGGTATTGGCGACGGTGATGAATCCCTCAATCCGGCCCGTTTTCGGATTGCGCACCGAGAAGAACTTCTGGTGTTCCTTCATCGAGGTTTGCAAAACCTCGGGCGGCAGGGCCAGAAACGTCTCGGCAATCTTGCCCATCAGCGGCACCGGCCATTCGACCAGACCCGCGACCTCGGTCAGAAGACCTTTGTCTTCAACCACTTCCCAGCCCGCCGCAAAGGCCAGGTTCTGCGCGCCCTGCCAGATCGCGGCCTCACGCTCGGCGGAATCCAGCACCACATGCGCGCGTTTCAGTTTCACCGCGTAATCGTCAAACCCCGTCACCGCAAAGCGGGCGGGTGCGAGGAAACGGTGGCCGCAGGTGGTGTTTCCCGCCACAATACCGTCCACCGCAACGGGAACAACCTGCGCGCCGGCCTCGTCCGACAACAGGCAAATGATCGAATGCAACGGGCGCACCCAACGCAGCGCCCCTGCCCCCCAACGCATCGACTTCGGCCACGGGAAGTTGCGGATGGTCGCCTCGAGCACCTCGGCAATGATCAAAGCCGCCGCACGACCGGGCTTTTCGATCACGGCATACAGCGTCTCGCCCTTTTTGTCGGCGCGGCGTTCCAACTGATCCAGCGTCAAGCCGGTGGAGCGCAAGAAGCCTTCAATCGCCGCTGGTGGGGCCGATGCACTCGGCCCCTTGCGTTCCTCGCGCACGGGTTTGCTTTCCGCCGACAGACCTTCCACCGACAGAACCAGACGCCGGGGGGTGGAAAACGCGCCAGCAGAGGCATAGGTCAGCCCAGCCTCGACCAAGCCATTGGTGATCAGGGATTTCAGGTCTTCGCGGGCGCGGGCCTGCATCCGGGCGGGGATTTCCTCGGAGAAGAGCTCAATCAGCAGGTCAGACATTTACGGCTCCGCTACAGGAGAAATCTGGTGCCACGCAAAGGCATGGCCATCGGGGAAAACCGCGACAACGCGGTCGATGACAGGATCGCTGGGCTTGGCGTGGGTGACATTGGCTTCGGACAGAAACGCAATCGCCTCGCCCTTCTCCAGCGCCTCTCCAATCGCGTCGGCGTCAAAGCAATCAAACCACTTGGGCGCGATCAGCGGCGTGGGTTTGTCGTAGATCTTGTAGGTTTCGGTCAGCATCGCCTGGCTGAGCGGCGTATGGAAACAGGCGCGATAGCCCAAGGGCGAGGCCTCGGCGGTGATGCCTTCGATCTGATCCACCAGAATAGGCTCGGGCTGACCGGATTCGATCAACGTCAGCGCAATCTCGGCCCCCTTCTGGAAGCTGGCGGGGACATAGTTGGTATCTTCTTGCAATTTCAGATACATAGCTAAGCCCGCAAGGGCCGCGACGATCACGATGAAACCTGCGACGTATTTGCCATTCACGCGTCTGCCCCCGCTGGAGTCAGCCGGAACGCATCGGCGCATTTCTTGGCCAAGGCGCGGACGCGGCCGATATAGGCCTGGCGCTCGGTGACAGAAATCACCCCGCGCGCGTCCAAAAGGTTGAACAGATGGCTGGCCTTGATGGTCTGATCATAGGCTGGATGCGCCATGATGATCTGCTTGCCATTCTTCGGATCAATCGGCGGAAAATCCAGCAAGCGCTGACATTCGGCCTCGGCATCCTCGAAATGCCGCAGCAGTTGCGCGGTATCGGCCCCGTCGAAATTGTGGCGTGAATATTCTTCCTCGGTCTGCCGGAAGATATCGCCATAGGTCAGCGGGATCGGCGACTGCGGGTCGTTGAACGGCATGTCCATGACGTGATCAACGCCGAGAACATACATCGCCAGACGCTCCAGCCCGTAGGTGAGTTCGCCCGATACGGGGCGGCAATCATGGCCGCCGACCTGCTGGAAATAGGTGAACTGCGACACTTCCATGCCGTCGCACCAGATCTCCCAGCCCAAACCCCAAGCACCCAGAGTCGGGGATTCCCAGTCATCCTCGACAAAACGGATGTCGTGCAGGCTGGCGTCAATGCCGATGGCTTGCAAGCTGCCCAGATACAGGTCCTGCAAATTCGGCGGCGAGGGTTTGATGATCACCTGATATTGATAATAGTGCTGCAGGCGGTTCGGGTTTTCGCCATAGCGGCCATCGGTGGGGCGACGCGAGGGTTGGACATAGGCCGCAGCCCAAGGCTTCGACCCCAAGCTCCGCAGCGTGGTCGCCGGGTGGAAGGTGCCCGCGCCGACCTCCATATCATAGGGCTGCAACACCGCGCAGCCTTGTGCGGCCCAGTAATTCTGCAAACGCAGGATGATTTCCTGAAAGCTGCGGGGGGCTTTGGGGGCATCAGCCATGACGGACCTCTTGAAATGTTGCCACTCCATAGGCAAGAGGCAGCCAAGGGTCAATGCGGCGCTTGAATTGTGGGGCGAAAGCATGTGCATCTGCGGGGCGCTCTGTTAGGTTCGCCCGATGAGTGCGTTGCGAAAACGAGATGGGACGGGTCTATGAGATTGCGGATGGTTGTGCTGGCGATGCTGGCGGTGCTTGGGCTAAGCGGGGTTGCGATGGCGCAGCAGCAGGCTTGGGTGCAGGTGGAAGCACAGCCCAGTCTGGCCGAAGCCGAGGCGCGCGCCCGTGATTATGCCGCCGAATTTCCGAATGTGGCAGGGTATCAGTTGTCGTCGGGTTGGTATGCGATCGTCTTGGGCCCCTATGCGCCCGAGGCCGCTGCGGGCACGCTGGCGGATTTGCGCAGCAGCGGTGCCATCCCGCGTGACAGCTTTGTCACCGATGACGCCACGCACCGCCAGCAATTCTGGCCGGTGGGGGCGATTGCGGGGCAAGAAGCTCCTGCAACCGATCTGACGGTGGTCGACCCAGCGGTGCAGCCCGATCTGCCCGTTGTAGAGGTGATGCCCGCCGAAGAAACCGTGCAAGAGGCGAAGGCGTCGGAAGCCGCCCTCGATGCCGATGGCCGCAAGGCGCTGCAAACCGCGATGGCGTGGTATGGCTTTTACGAGGGCGGCATTGACGGCGCGTTCGGCCCCGGCACCCGCAACTCGATGGCGGCTTGGCAAGAGGCGAATGGGTTTGAGGCAACAGGCGTGTTGACCACCAAGCAACGCGACGCGCTGGTGGCGAATTACAAGGCCGATCAGGCCGAGTTTGGCTTTGCCAGCGTTTCCGAGCCCGAGGCCGGGATCGAGATTACCCTGCCGCTGGCCTTGGTGCAGTTCGACCACTACGAGCCGCCCTTCGTGCATTACACCGAGAAAGCCAATTCCGGCCTGCGGGTGATCCTGATTTCCGAACCCGGCAACCAAGACAGCCTTTCGGGCCTCTATGATATCCTGCAAACGCTGGAAGTGGTGCCTGCTCAGGGGGAGCGCAGCAAGAACGACAAGAATTTCACCATCAACGCGGTGTCCGACCGCGTGCAAAGCTATGCCTATGCCGAGGCCAAGAATGGCATGGTGAAGGGCTATCTCGTGGTATGGAACCCGGCCGATGCCGAACGGATGAGCCGGATCTTGCCCGCGCTGAAATCCAGCTTCCGCGGTGTGGGCGACAAGGCCCTGGACCCCGGTCTTGTGCCGATGGATGACGCGACCCGCTCGGGTCTGCTGGCGGGCATGGAAGTGAAGCTGCCGAAACTGTCTCGCTCGGGCTTCTATGTCGATGCCAAGGGCAGCGTGGTGACGACTGTCGAGGCTGTGGCGCAATGCGGGCGGGTGACGATTGACCGCGCCACCGAAGCGCGGGTGGTGGCGCAGGATCAGGCCAGCGGTCTGGCGATCTTGCAGCCCAGCACGCCTCTGGCGCCACGTGCCTTTGCGCAGTTCGCGGCCGGATCAGTGCGGCTGGGGTCGGAAGTGGCAGTGGCGGGCTATTCCTATGAAGACAAGCTGCCCGCGCCCGTGCTGACATTTGGCACGCTCGAGGAAGAAAAGGGTCTGAACGGCGAGGCCGGGCTGTCGCGTCTGGCTGCTCCGGTCTTGGCCGGTGATGCGGGAGGGCCGGTTTTGGACGGCACTGGGGCGGTGCTGGGGATGCTCCTGCCTGCTGCGGTGAAGGGCGCGAAATTGCTGCCCGATGGCGTGGCGTTTGCAGCCCAAGCCGGCGTGGTGACGCAGGCATTGACCGCCGCAGGGATCACGCCGACCACGGCCACCGCAACCGATCTGGCAACGCCGGACGCTTTGAATGCGGCAGGGTTGGGGATGACGGTTCTGGTGTCTTGCTGGGAGTGAGCGCGCCATGGTCCCGAGTTGGGACCAAAATTGCACCTCATTATTTCAAAGGGTTAACGAGTGTCGTTTACCCGGTGTTAAGACTTCTGCCGCATCGCCGTTTGAAATGTTGAAGCCTCCGGCGGGGATATTTGGGCAGAGAGGATGACCAAGGCGTAAGTCTTTACGCGTAGGTTACCAAGAACAATGCCGCAAACTGGGGACCAGTTTGCGGCATTGCTGTTTCAAGGTTCGGCGGCAGTGTGATTGCGCAGGGCAGATCAGCCGACGTGATAGAGGCTGGCGAACAGCTTGGGGTCCAGACTGTCGGCGGCGAAGGTTGCGCCTTCGGTCAGCACCGACACCGCGTCGTGGCTGTGCAAGGATTCCTGATGGCTGGCGACGATGCGGAAATCGCCGATGCGGCCATCCTGTTGCAGCGCTTGACAGAAGCTGCGTGCGGCATCCTCGACAAAGATCGGGTTGGCGGCATTCAACTCGGCAAAGGCCTGTTCATCCTCGCGCTTCACCATCACCTGCGTTTCGGTCGGCACCGCCTTGCGGGCGATCTCGATCAGGTCTTCGAACCACAGACATTTGTCGCCAACAAGTTCCACCGAAATCCGCGCGACCGAGCGCTGCGAATGCGGGGTTGCCAACTGCCCCCGCGTCTGGCGCGCGTGCTCCGACAGTTCCAGGCTGCACGGGCAGGTGCTGGAATAGACAAAATCCAAGTGCATCAAGCGTTTGCGCACCCCGGCTTTGTCCACCAGTTCCAGCGCAATGTCGTAATACTGCCAGCCGGACAGGCCAGAGCGCAGACTGTCCACCTTGACCGGGAACGAGAACCGCATCTGGATGCGCGCATCAAAGCTGCCCAGATCTTTCAGGTAATCTTCCAGCGCGTGTTCGATCACCTGATAGGAAAACTCGCGTTCCGAATGGGCATAGAATGACCGCATGATGCGGCTCATGTTGATGCCCTTCTTTTCAGCCTCAAGGCTGACGGTGCCGGTGACAGAGGTTTCCAGCGTAACCGGCCCGTTGTTGCGGGTGCGATAGCGGATCGGCAGGCGGAAGTTGGAAATCCCGACGTGCTGGATCACCTGCTTGGCCCCGACGATCAGGCTGGACGGACCGTTCTGCAGATCGGGCATCGAATCCTTATAGGCCTCGGACACCACGAAATCGGACGGGTATTCGCGAGAGAGCACTGGATAATCCTGCCCAATCAGAGCACCTGCACCGGGCGCGAGATGCGCGATCTCGGCATCGCTGGCGCGCTGTGCCCAAGCGCGCAGCGTGGCAAGCGCTGCCTCGGCCTCGGCACGGCCAGGACGTTGCTCGATATCCGGCATGTGAATGTTCATTGCAGCGCTCCCCAGGTTGGTCGCAGACTTCAGATATAGCGGGATCGCCGTGATTTCCAAAGCCTGACCGAAGAAATACGCGCCAAAGGCGACATTGGATTGACAGGCTTGCAATTTTTCGTGGTGTGGGGGGATTGGGGGGCGCCGTTGCGCCCCCCAACAGGTGTCAGATGGCCGACAGCGCGTTTTGCAGATCGGCGATCAGATCATCGGCGTCTTCCAACCCAACCGACAGCCGGATCAGCCCCGGCGTGATGCCCAGAGCATCTTTCTGCGGCTGCGGCAGGCGCTGGTGCGTGGTGGTGGCGGGATGGGTGGCAATGGTCTTGGCATCGCCCAGATTGTTGGAGATCTTGACGATTTCCAGCGCGTTGCAGAACTTGAACGCGGCGTCTTTGCCGCCCTTGATGTCAAAGGTCACGATGGTGCCGCCCGAGCCCATCTGCGCCATCGCCAGCGCATGCTGCGGATGGCTGGACAGGCCGGGGAAGATCACCTTGGAAATCCGCGCATCAGTGGAAAGAACCTCGGCGATTTTCTTGGCCGAATCCGCCATCGCGCGGCAGCGCAGATCCAGCGTCGCCATGCCGTTCAGCATGATCCAGGCAGTGAACGGGCTCATCGCCGCACCAGTGTGCTTCAGGTAGGGCTCGGCAACCTTGCGGATGAAATCCTTGGTGCCGCAGATCACACCGCCCAGCGCGCGGCCCTGTCCGTCGATGTGTTTGGTGGTGGAATAGACCACCACATCCGCGCCTTGCGCGACCGCGCGGCTGAACACCGGGGTGGCAAAGACGTTATCAACAATCACCAAGGCACCGGCAGCATGGGCGATCTTGGCGACTTCGGTGATATCGACCAGTTCCAGCGTAGGGTTCGACATGCTCTCAAAGAACACCGCCTTGGTGGCTGGGGTGACGGCGGCGCGCCATTGATCAAGGTCTGCGCCATCGACGAAAGTGACGTTGACGCCGTAGCGGGTCAGCACTTCTTCAAGGATATAGAGGCACGAGCCGAACAGCGCCTTGGACGACACCACATGATCGCCCGCGCGCAGCATTGCCGTCAGCGCACCGTTCACCGCCGCCATGCCCGATGCGGTGGCGAACGCATCCTCGGTGCCTTCCAGCGCCGCGATGCGCTCTTCGAACATCCGCGTTGTCGGGTTGCCGTAGCGGGCGTAGATGAATTCGTCGTCACCGGCCTTGATGAACCGCTGCTCGGCGGCTTCGGCGGTGGGATAGGCGAAACCCTGCGTGAGGAAGATCGCCTCGGCCATCTCGCCATATTGGCTGCGGCGCGAGCCTTCGTGCACCAGTTTCGTGCGTGTTTTCCAGTCTTTGGTCATGTCGCGGGCCCCTTGGGCTATAGAAAAACCCCGAAACCAAAGGGCTTCGGGGCTGATGACCCTGACCCTCTTTAGCGGATTGTTTAACGTGGCCCGCAATTCGGAATAAAGCACCACGCGGGCGGCATAGCTTGTGGGCAGGACAAGGTCAACCTTGGGCGGCAGATTTTGCGCACAATGGCGCGAAAATCGGATAGGCTTGCCGGATTAATACAAGTTTTTACACATGGAGATTGCTATGTCTGGATATGGCTACCAGCCGAAGCCGATCAGTTTGATGACGGGCAAGTTGACATTATCGCCCGAGACGCAAGCCTTCATCGCCGAGATTGAGGCGAAGATGGCGGCCCGTGCCTGGATGGAGGCGATGCTGGCCCCGAAATGGGATCAGTTGCTGCCGATGTTGCAGCTTTCTACCCTGCGCCCGGTGGTGGTGGGTCCGGTGGCCGGCGCACCGGCGGCTTGGCTTACCCCCCTGCCCGGCACGGCGGCGCAATCCACGCCCAATCCTGGCCCCGAAACACCCCATGCGGGCGAGGCCAAGGATGTGCTGGATGCGGTCTACAAGCTGGAGATCGTGCAAAAGCAGGTCGGTATCGTGCAGGATGAGGCCAAGCGGCAATGGAACCTGTTCAAGGGCGAATGGAAGGCCGCGCCGACGGGCGAGAAGGTGATGATCGTCACAAGCTCGGTCATCGTGGCCGGGGGGATGATCGCGCCCATTCTGGCGGTGCGCGATACGCGACTGATGGCGTTCGGCCTGATCAAAGACAAATGGCTGCCTGTGCCGGGGTTGGACGGCTACAAGATCAAGCTGCTGGATGAGGGCGCAGGCGTCACCGTGCCGTTGCCAGTGCCGGGGCTGACAGTCGAGGCGGAATCTCAATTTCTGCAAAGTGGAACCAAACCCACCACCATCATGTTTCAGTTTGATCTGATGGAGTTCTGGAAGAAAAAGTGACCGTTACGCTGCTGTAACCCGGCGTTCATTGCCGTGTTGCAGGCTTGTGGCAGCTAGGGCGTGTCATGAGGGGGCGGTGTCATGCCAGATCAGACGGTGTTTCGCGTCGATGTCACGCACGGCGGGTTGCGAATAGATGCAGCGGCACTGGCGCGTGCATTGGCCGCCCTACCCAAGGGCGCACGCGTTGTAGTGATGATCCACGGCTATCGCTTTGCCCCCGATGCGGGCGGTGGCAACTGCCCACACGCACATATCTTCTCGATGCAGCCGCCCGCACAGGATTGGACCGCGATTTCATGGCCGCGTCATTTGGGATTAAGCAGCGGCCGGGCCTTGGCGATTGGTTTTGGCTGGCCAGCACGGGGCCGCTTTCGCGGGGCCTGTGTGCGGGCACGGGCGGCGGGGCGGGCTTTGGCGGAGCTTGCGGCGCTGGTGCAAAGCCTTGATCCGGGGCGGGCGTTTGATGTGGTGGGGCACAGTCTGGGCGCGCGGGTTGCGCTGACCGCCCTGCCCTATGCCGAGGCGGGCGATTTCCGCCGGATGATCCTGCTGGCAGCCGCCGAGGTGCGCAAGCCAGCGCAACGCGCGATGGAATCGGCCGCCGGGGCCTTGGTGCAGGTGGTCAATGTCACCACGCGCGAGAATGATCTGTTCGACTTTCTGTTTGAATGGCTGGCGGCTGCCGGGCTGGATACCGCCATCGGTCAGGGCTTGCGCAACGCCCCGGCGAATTGGCTGGATTTGCAACTGGATCAGGCGGCGAGCTTGGCGGCGCTGGCACGACTTGGGCATGCATTGCCCGCCCCGCCCGCGCGGATCAGCCATTGGTCGCCCTATCTGCGCCCCGGCGCACTGGGCCTATATCGCGCGATCTTGGACGGCAGTTTGCCGTTGGAGCGGCTGCGCAGCGCGCTGCCTGAGCGACGCGATCCAAGGTGGTCGCGTTTGCTGGCCGGGTGGCGCTGGCCGCTGGCAGGGCGGATGGAGCGCGTTTGAAGGGGGCGCGAACCGAAAGAAAACTCTGCGGGGCAGAGTTTTCCGGTGAGTTGCTTGTAAGGCTGAAAGCCGTCAAGCAAGGGGCGTTGTGCAGCAAGCGGCAGGTTTGAAAATCGGGGCGCGCCTGACTGGCGGGCGCGATATCGCGCCTGCCGGGGGCAGGCAGGCGCGGCCCGATTTGGCGCGGGCCAAATCGGGCAAGAACGGCGACCGTTTGCCCGTGTCAGGCAGCCCCATAGCCTTCCTGCACCGTACGCACCAAAGCCGTGCGGATCAGGTTCGTCGCCAAGGGCAACAGCCCGAAATACAGCAGCCATGTGGTTTGCGAGGCGTGGTGGATCAGCGTCTCATTCGCCAGCACCATCGCAAGGTTATAGATCACCATCACACGCGTCATCACCGCATCGGTGCCGCGCATTTCTGGCTGCGGCCAACGAAACCGGTTGATCGCGTAAGATCCATCTACCACGTCGATGATGTAAAGGGCTGCGGCAAATACGAAATAGAGGCTCAGGAAACGCTGGCACAGCAAGGGTTCCGCGCTCCAGATCAGCAGGGCCAGCACGCCGGGGCCAGCCAGCAGGATCAACGCCACGGTGGCGGGGGTTGATACATGCGCCCGCGTGCGCATGATCATCAGCCGCGATTTCATCGCCAGCCGCAGGCCCATCCCCAGCACGAACGCCACCATGAATGTGGTGCTGGCATCATCCAGCCAGATGCGCAGCAATGGCCACGCAAACAGGATCAACAGGCCCGGCAGCATGATCTCGACCGGAAACGGGGTTGTGCGGCGAAAGCTGCGGATAAACTGCGCAAAACTGTCGAGTGTGGCATCCAGCATCCAGCATCCCCCGGTTGACTGCGGCCTTGATGCAACCGCAATCGGGCCGGGGTGGGGCTGAAATGTGGTGCCAATGCGGCGGTTAACCTATCGCCGGAAACACCCTGTTTACGTCTTGTCCGAGGGTGTGTCGGTTTCGATCGCATAACGGCTGAGAACCGCACTTTGGCTGATGAAGAACAGAAACAGCGCAGCCGTCAGCCCGAAAGTCTTGAAGTTGACCCAAGCATCGGTCGACAGCAGCCGCCAAACCGCCTCATTCGCAATCGCCAACGCGAAAAAGAACGCGCAGAGGCGGCGGGTCAGGATCATCCAGCCCTCAGGGTGCAGCGGCAGGGTCTCTTCCATCACCAGCTTCAGATAAGACTCGCCGCGCAACAGGCCGATGCCCAATGTGATGGCAAAGGCCAGATACAGCAGCGTTGGTTTCATCTTGATAAAGCGCTCATCCTTCAGCCAGACCGAAAGCCCGCCCATCACGATCACCAGCACCAGTGTCATGATCTGCATCTTCGACAGCATGCCGGTCAGCTTCCACAGCAGCGCCGTGGTGGCGATGATCAGCACGACGAAAACCGCCGTCATCACCAGAAAGCCGGAATAATCGGTGCCAAGGATGTGGAAGGTTCTGTCTTTGACATAACGGAAGCCAGCGAAGAACAAAACGATGGGGCCAAGCTCCAGGGCCAGTTTCACCATCGGGTTCAATTTTGTGTCGGCCATCGGATTACCCCGCCCATTCCATCACGACTGCTCCTAGCGCAATCAGCGCCATCAGGCCAGTGCGGACAAGCCCCACCTTCTCGCCCAGCACAAGCCAGCCGATCAGGGCCGCAAACACGGTCGAGGTCTCGCGCAGCACAGCCGCCTCGCCGACACGGTCCAGCCTTGTGGCGATCATGATCGAGCCGAACGAGAAATAGGCGACGAAAGCGCCGATCAATCCGCGTTTGAACAGGGGGATGGCTTGGGTGCGTGTCAGGGCGGTAAGGCGGCGTGCCATCAGGGCGGGGATGAAGATGCCGTCCAGCATGAAGAACCACGCAAGGAAGGTGAACGGATCGGCGGTGGCGCGGATGCCCCAGGCGTCATAGGTGGTGTAGGCGGCGACCATCGCGCCGGTGGCGGCGGCAAAGCCCAGCGCGGGCACCAATGTGGCGCGGTTCTCGGTCAGATGGCGCAGGTTGTAGGCGGCAAGGCCAAGGATGCCCGCGACCAGCAGGCAAACGCCGAACCATTGCAGGGGGTGGTAATGCTCGCCAAACACCAGACCCGCGCCGATCACAGTGAACAGCGGCCCGGTGCCGCGCACCACGGGATAGACCACAGTATAAGCGCCACGATCATAGGTCATCGCTTGCAGCAGTTTGTAGATGGCGTGGATCACGAAGGCGCCTGCAAAGATCGCCCACATATGCGGTTCCGGCCATGGCACGACGAACAGCGCAAAGGGGGCGGCGATGGCGCCATAGGTCAAATCAATCACCGCGCGCGACAGCCATGGGTCGTGCTTGCCCTTTTGCAGGGCCCCGAACAGCGCGTGCAAGACGGCGGCCAGCAGCGCCAAGGCCAAGGCGAGGTGCTGGCCAGTGGGGGTGCCTGCGATGGAGACGAGCCAGTTTGACATTGTTCACGCTGCGCTTGGGGCGGGCAGCCGGGGCCAGCCCCGGACCCCGGAGTATTTAACCCAAGATGAAGGGCTAGTCGGGTTGGCCGACCAGTGCCTTGGCGAAATCTTCGGGATCGAAGGGCGCAAGATCGTCGATCTGCTCGCCCACGCCGATGGCATGGATCGGCAGGCCGAACTTATCGGCCAAAGCCACCAGCACGCCGCCCTTGGCGGTGCCGTCGAGTTTCGTCATCACAAGGCCAGACACATCGGCGATCTTGCGGAAGATCTCGACCTGCGCGAGGGCGTTCTGCCCGGTGGTGGCATCCAGCACCAACAGGGTGTTGTGCGGGGCTGTCGAGTCTTTCTTGCGGATGACGCGGACGATTTTGGAGAGTTCCTCCATCAGATCCTGACGGTTTTGCAAACGGCCTGCGGTGTCGATCAGCAGAAGGTCGGCACCGTCGGCCTGAGCACGGGTCAGCGCATCAAAGGCGAGGCTGGCCGGGTCAGAGCCTTCGGGGGCAGTCAGCACCGGCACACCGGCGCGGGTGCCCCAGACCTGCAACTGTTCCACCGCCGCCGCGCGAAAGGTGTCGCCTGCGGCAATCACTACGGATTTCCCGGCAGCTTTGAACTGCGAGGCGAGTTTGCCGATCGTGGTAGTCTTGCCCGAACCGTTCACCCCCACCACCAGCACAACCTGCGGCTTTTGCGGATAAAGCGGCAAGGGGCGCGCCACGGGTTCCATGATGCGGGCGATTTCGGCCGCAAGCGCCGCGCGCAACTCGCTGGTCGAGATGCGCTTGCCAAAGCGGCCCTCGGCGATATTGGCGGTGACGCGGGTGGCAGTCTCGACGCCCATGTCGGCTGTGATCAGCAGCTCCTCAAGGCTTTCCAGCATCGCATCATCGACCAAGCGGCGCGGCTCATCGCTGCGGCCAATCAGGCGGGAGATCAGGCCGGGTTTCGCCTCGGGCTCTGGCGCGATGCTGGTTTCGGGCTCGGCCACCAAAGCCTCCAACCCCTCACCGATCTTGTCGGAGGAGCGGAACATCCGGTCTTTCAGCTTCTTGAAGAACGACATGGGGCCTCGGGGTTGGAGTCGCGTTCCCTTCACCTAGTCAATTCGCGGCGGATTTGAAAGGGTTCAGCCTTTGGGGTGCATCCAATAGACGCTGGCCCCCATCAGGATCAACGCCTGGCCCAGCCAGTAGGCGGGCCCAAGCATAAAACCTAGATGGCTGTCGAGATCGAGCGATCAGTCATAAACAGCCACCGCCAAGCTAGCGACGGAAGACTGCAAGGCCAACAGAGCAAACATGTTCAGCATGGTGTAGACCTTTGGCGCGTCATCGCTCTGGTGATCTGATCACGCTCTGCTATTTTGGCGCTCATGCAAGCCGTAACCTCACGTCCTCTGCCGATGGCGCTGTTCGCGCTGGCCTCGCTGCTGCCCTTGGCGCTGTTTGGCGCAGGCGTGGTTTGCGGTGGTTGGTGGGCGGTGGCGGGGCTGGTCTATATGACCGGGTTTGCCGCTTGCCTTGATCAGATCAGCGGCTGGTTTCAGGGCGATGCAGCGGAGGGGGCCGAGTTTCCGGCCGCCGATGCACTGCTGGTTGCGGTGGCGCTGGGCGCGTTGGGGCTGATGCCGGTGGCGGTTTGGGCAGTAGCGGGTGCGTCTGGGCTTTCTGTTGGCGGGCAGCTGGCGGTGTTTGCAGGCACGGGGCTGTGGTTGGGTCAGGTTGCCAATCCGGCGGCGCATGAGTTGATCCACAGGCCAAGCCGGGGTTTGTTCCGGCTGGGGGCGCTGGTCTATTGCTGGCTGCTGTTTGGTCATCACACCTCGGCGCACCGGCTGGTGCATCACCGCCATGCGGCCAGTGCGCAAGACCCGAACACGGCGCGCTCGGGTGAAGGGTATTATGCCTTTCTGCTCCGGGCCTGGGGCGGCAGTTTCAGGCGTGGTTGGGCGGCAGAGGATGCGTTGCGGGCAAAAGGCAAAACGGGGCTGCATCCCTATGCCATTTACATCGGCATGGCGCTGGTCTGTCTGGGCCTTGGCTTTGCGATTGCCGGGGTTTGGGGAGCGCTGGTCTGGGGCGCGCTGGCGGTGCATGCGCAATGCCAGTTGATGCTGTCGGATTACGTACAGCATTACGGGCTGGTGCGGGCGGTGCGCGCCGATGGTCGGCTGGAGCCGGTGTCGGTCCGGCACAGTTGGAACGCGCCGCATTGGTTCTCATCGGCGTTCATGCTGAATGCGCCGCGCCATTCCGATCACCATGCGCATCCGGCGCGGCCCTACCCTGCCCTGAGCCTGCCTGGGCGGGAAGAGGCGCCGATGCTGCCTTGGCCGCTGCCGGCCGCCTGCATGATCGCTTTGTGCCCGCCGTTGTGGAAGCGCGCGATCCGTCCGCATCTGAAGCCCTGGCTTTAGGCGAACACAAAGCTGTCACTGGCATTATGCGCCGCTGCGAGGCAGGATCAAACGACGGGGGATACCAGATGCGCTACAGACTCAGCCTTGCCATGATGGCAATTGCAGCCCCGCTGTGGGCGGAAGAACCAGCACCGATTGCGCCGCCCACCACCCCTATGACGGGTGCCGCATTTGAGGCCTATGTTACTGGCAAAACCCTGACCTATGCCAGCGGCGGGGCGGTCTATGGCACCGAGCAGTACAAGCCGGGGCGCAAAGTGGTCTGGGCCTTTACCGAGGATGAGTGTCGGGAAGGCTACTGGTATGAACAAGGCCCGCAAATCTGCTTTGTCTATGAAGACCCGAACGATCCACAATGCTGGCTGTTCTTCATGGCTGCAGGTGGCATGAAGGCCGAATTCATGGGCGCAGGCGGTGGCGCAGATTTGTCAGAGGTCGCGCAGTCGGCAGGCCCGATGAGTTGCATGGGACCACAGGTCGGCGTTTGATCTGAACCTGGTGCCGCCTTGGGTGGCATCGAGCCACCACGCGGCGGCGCTGCCGGGGATAGAGCCTGTGATGGCAGGATTGCGCGGATGCGGTATTTCATCTTGGTCTAAATACTCCCGCCGGAGGCTCCTTTGGCAGATGTCGGATGCCTCCGGCGGGAGTATTTAGACCAAGATGAAGCCAGATCCTCTTAGAACAGGCTGCCTTGGGTGGGGCCGGTGGGTTTGGGCTTTTTGGCAGGACGCGCGCCAAGGGTCAGGCGGCCATCGGCGAATTCGATCTCCAGCGTTTGCGCCTTTTCTGCTGCGGCTTTGCTGGTGACGACATCGCCATCGCCGCGCACCACCGCGTAGCCGCGTTGCAGGGTTTCGGTGTAGCCCAATGTGGTGCGGGTGCGGTCCAGCGCCTCGAGCCGTTGCGCGAGGCTGCGCAGGCGATGGGTGGGGGCGGCTTGCAGGCGGGCATCGAGGGCGGCGAGTTTGGTGCGGCCGTCGGCGGTGTTGCGGCTGGCATCGGCGATCAGGCGCGTCAAGGCTGCGGGCAGGCGCGAGGCCCATTTGTCGAAGTTCGCGTGTTTGCGTTCGGCTACGCGCAGGGTGCGGTCGCTCAGGCGCAGATCGGCGGCGGCCAGCGCTTCACGGCGACGGGCGACGAGGGTCAACAGCGCTTCGGGGCGCAGGCGTGAGGCCACGGTGGCATAGGCGCCGCGTTTCTTCGCTGCCGCCATGCCCAGCGCACCGCCAAGGCGTTGGCCTGCGGTATCAAGCCTTTGGCGCGGTGTGGCGAGCAGGCTTTCCAGCCGGGGCAAGGCGCGCGCCAGATCGCGCAGGCGTTGGTCGCGGCGTTGCAGGGTTTGCGCAGCACCCCGCGATTGGCGGGCCGCAAGGTCGGCCAGCGTTGCCAGCAGGTCCAGCCGCACTGGCACCGCCAGTTCGGCGGCAGCGGTAGGGGTCGGCGCGCGCAGATCAGCGGCATAATCGATCAGCGTCGTGTCGGTTTCATGCCCCACAGCCGAGATCAGCGGGATCTGGCTGCTGGCTGCGGCACGGACGACGATTTCCTCGTTGAAGCCCCAGAGGTCTTCCAGAGAGCCTCCACCGCGCGCAACGATGATCAGATCGGGGCGCGGGATTGCTCCGCCGGGTTGCAACGCGTTGAAACCCTTGATAGCGGCGCTGACTTCGGCAGCGCAGTTCTGGCCCTGCACGGCGACGGGCCAGATCAGCACATGGCGCGGAAAGCGGTCGCGCAGGCGGTGCAGGATGTCGCGGATCACTGCACCCGAGGGCGACGTGACCACGCCAATCACCTGCGGCAGATAGGGGATCGGCTTTTTGCGGGCGGGGTCGAACAGGCCCTCGGCCCCCAATGCTGCTTTGCGTTTTTCCACCATCGCCATCAGCGCGCCTGCGCCTGCGGGGGCGACATCATCGACGATCAGTTGATATTTCGACTGGCCGGGGAAGGTGGTCATCCGCCCGGTGGCGATCACCTCCATGCCTTCCTCGGGGCGGACCTGCATCTTGGCGACCTGGCCCTTCCACGACACAGCATCGAGGGAGGCGCGATCATCCTTCAGCGCGAAGTAGAGATGACCTGAGGCGGGGCGGCTGACCCGGCCCACCTCGCCACGCACGCGGACAAGGCCGAATTCGCCCTCGATGACCTTTTTCACCGCACCGGAGAGTTCCGAGACGGTGAATTCGGGCGAGTTGGAGGGCGCGGGGGTGTCTTCGAATAGATCGCTCATTCAAAAGGTTTGACATAAAAACTGATCCGCGAAAAGCGCTCGCAGATACCTCTTTAGCCATCGCCCGGCGGTTCAGCCCAATGGCGATCAAAGAAAATAAGGTAAGCAAACGCGATAACAAACAAAACAAAGCCTAATGTAGCTACGATACCTGACTGCACCCATTGACCCATTATGCCCATCGTGAGACCCAGACCGCACGCGAGAAAGGCCCGTTTTTTTGCGTTGAACCTGCACGTGAGTCGGCCAAATTTCGTATGGTGGTGTAGCGGCAAACTCTTGTTGATACAGTTCCAGCGTGCGCTGATAGGCTGGCTCGTGGACGAAAGACGATAAGCTGGTATTGACCCGCCTTGCCGCACCACCCCACCAACGCTTGATCTCCGCGAACGCGATGGAGTTGGGTGTGTCGCGCGTTTGAATAAACGCGATAAGGGGAGAAGGCATGAGTGGGCCTTCGGCAATGTGGTGCAGATATCGAAACCTTCTGTATTCTAGCATCAATAAGATGCACTTGTCTGGGTCGAGTTCGAATGTTCTGCGTAGACTCTTGGAAACTGCCCGCTCAAGGGTCATGTCGGCGGTGGCAAGGGCGCTTCGTGCAGCCTTGATGTCCTGCCACAGTTTATCGTTGCGCATTGCCACCTCGCACGTCGCAGCACTTGTTCAATCGTCATCACCATCCTATGAAGCCTGCATCCACAAGCCAAGCAGGAGCGCGCCATGAACATCCTTATTCTCGGCTCGGGCGGGCGCGAACATGCTTTGGCTTGGGCGGTGAAGCAGAACCCCAAGACGGATCGGCTGATCGTCGCCCCCGGCAATGCGGGGATCGCGCAACTGGCGGAATGTGCAGCGTTTGACATTCTGGACAGCGCGGCAGTTGTGGCGTTTTGCGAGGCCAATGCGATTGATTTCGTGATCGTCGGGCCAGAGGCGCCGCTCGCCGCCGGGGTGGCGGATGCGACGCGTGCGGCAGGTTTCCTGACCTTTGGGCCAAGCGCGCAGGCGGCGCGGTTAGAGGCATCGAAGGCCTTCACCAAGGAAATCTGCGACGCTTGTGGTGCGCCGACGGCGGCTTATGCGCGCTTTACCGAAGCCGCTGCGGCAAAGGACTACATCCGCGCGCAAGGTGCGCCCATTGTCGTCAAGGCCGATGGATTGGCCGCAGGCAAGGGCGTGATAGTGGCCATGACCGAGGCCGAGGCTTTGGCTGCCATCGACGACATGTTCGGCGGTGAATTTGGCGCGGCTGGCGCGGAAGTGGTGATCGAGGAGTTCATGACCGGCGAGGAGGCCAGTTTCTTCATCCTGACTGACGGCGTTCATGCCTTGCCGATCGGCACGGCGCAAGATCACAAGCGGGTGGGGGATGGCGATACCGGGCCGAACACCGGCGGCATGGGCGCATACTCGCCTGCCCCGGTGCTGACCGATGCGATTGCCCAGCGCGCGATGAATGAGATCGTCTTGCCGACGATTGCCGAGATGGCGCGGCGCGGCGCGCCCTATCAGGGGGTGCTTTACGCCGGCCTGATGATCAAGAACGGTCAGGGGCGGCTGGTGGAATACAACGCTCGCTTTGGTGACCCGGAAACGCAGGTGCTGATGATGCGGCTGGGGGCGCAGGCGCTGGATCTGCTGCTGGCCTGTGCCGAGGGGCGCTTGGACAAAGCGCAGGTGAATTGGGCGGATGATCACGCGATTACCGTGGTGATGGCCGCCAAAGGCTATCCGGGGGCTTATCAAAAGGGCTCGGTCATCGAAGGGCTGGAGCGGATGCCCGAGGACAGCCGTCATATGACGTTCCATGCGGGCACCGCGACAAAAGACGGGCAGATCGTTGCCAACGGTGGCCGGGTGCTGAACATCACCGCGCGCGGCGATACTCTGGCCGATGCTCGCAACCGCGCCTATGCGATGATTGATCTTTTGCATTGGCCCGAAGGCTTCTGCCGCTCTGACATCGGCTGGCGCGCGCTGTAACCGAATTCTGCACCAGAATTCGGGCCGGAATTTATGCAAATTCCGGTTTGCTGCGCCGGATGTGATAAATTCACACTAAATTGCACCGATTTGCATTTTCTGACATAGTGCCCCCGATTGATCTGCAATGGCCTGCCCGTTCTGGCATCCCGTCGCGCGACAGTTTTTGCGTATGAGTTGATACCCGGAATTGAGACAGCGTCATTGAAGGAACCCGGCTTGGCCGATCCCAGCATCACACGCGTGGCAACAGGCGGCATCGGCGCTGATGCGATGACGGTGCGGCAGAGGTTTCTCGCAGGCGAATTGATCGCGACTGGCGCAATCCGCACCTATATCACCACACTGAACGGCGCATCCGGCGATGATACCTTAACCGGCTGGCAGGGCCCATCAAACTGGGCAATCTTTTTCAACGCCGCGCCATCCGGTGAAACCCTGGCCATCCGCAGCGTGCTGGCAGGTGGGGATGACAACGATACGTTGATCTCGGCAAAATACCCAACCGGCCTAAGTGCAGCCCAAGCCGCGGCCTATAGTCTTGCGGAAACGCTGTCGGGCGGGATGGGCGATGACAGCTACCAGTTGAACCACACCGATGCCCGCGTGATAGACGTGGCGAATGGCGGCACCGACCGCGTCTTTATCACCGCGACCTACCTGCTGCGGGCGGCGGCTTTGGGCATACAAAGCGTCAGCATGGTGCCGATGCAGAATGTGGAAACCCTGATCTTGCAGGGCAGCAGCAAATTCGACGTCACCGGATCGGATCTTGCCAACACCATCACCGGCAATGCTGCGGCCAACCGCATCACGGGCGGGCTTGGTGCCGATACACTTTATGGCGGCGACGGCGCAGATAAACTCTACGGCGACAGGGCTTCTGCCTCGACCCTTGGCAGCGATGATCGGCTCTATGGCGGCACGGGTGCGGACAGTCTGTGGGGCGAGGCCGGGAATGACTATCTCGACTCGGGCGGTGATGCCGATTGGCTCTATGGTGGCACTGGCAACGATACCCTGAACGGCAATCTTGACGACGACCGCCTGTTTGGCGGAGTGGGCGACGATTCCCTGATCGGGCTGAACGGGTTTGACACCCTAAGCGGCGAGGCAGGCAACGACCGGCTTTATGGCGGCAGCGATCGCGACAGCCTTGCGGGCGGCGATGGGGACGATGCGCTGTATGGCGGAACCGAGGATGATACGCTCGACGGCGGTGGCGGCAACGATATGCTGGTGGGCGATGGCGGCGACGACCACCTTAGCGGCGGTGCAGGCAACGACATCTATCTGATCGACAGCGCTGCTGATCGGGTGATCGAACTGTCCGGCGAAGGCTATGACACCGTGCGTTCGTCGGTGATCGCGCTCAGCGGCGGCGACTACGCCGAAGTCGAGGTCTTGCAACTGCAAGGCACGCAGCACCTTGATCTGTCCGGCGGTGGTCAGGTGGTGCAGTTGATCGGCAACAGCGGCCAGAACACACTAACCTCGGGCGGCATGGACGGCGAAAGCCTCTATGGCGGCGCGGGCAACGACGTGCTGTTGGCGCTGACCGCCTTCACCCGGGTAGAGCTTTATGGCGGCACCGGCGATGATCGTTATTTCCTTTACGATCCAACACTTGATCACGTCCACGAAACGGCCAATCAGGGCTTTGACGTGGTCGAAACCGACAGCGTAACGCTCGATGCCAGCGCAGGCGCGGATTACGGCCAAAACATTGAAGTGCTGCGCCTGCTGGGCACCGCCGCGCTGGATCTGACCGGCGGCGGCACCGTGCAACGACTAGAGGGCAATGCGGGCACCAACCGTCTGACGGGCATGGCCAACGCCGAGTCAATCCTCGGCGGCGCGGGCAATGACACGCTGGATGGTGGCGGCGGCAACGACACATTGGCAGGCGGCGCGGATTGCGACGAACTGCATGGCGGCGCAGGCGCGGATCGTTTCGTGTTCGATCTGATCAGCGATGGCGGCATCGACTATCTGGACGATTTTGAGGCGGGCGACGTTCTGGATCTGCACGCCGCAGCGCTGGCCACAGGCCCCGGCGTGCCGCTGATCGGCGCGAGCATTGGCAGCTATAACGCGATGTCCGTGTGGCTCTACGCCTTCGATTTCAACGGCGACGGCACAACCGATCTGGCATTCTATTCACGCAACGCCATTGGGTTGACCGATTTGCTGGCCGGGTTCGGGTAAGCCCCCTCATCGCTGGCCTTGCCCTCGCGGGCGCTTCTGTTATGAAGCCCGCGATTTGAATGGCAGGAAAAGGCGTATCATGCCGCTTCTGGTGATGAAATTTGGCGGCACTTCGGTGGCCGACCTCGCGCGGATCGAAAATGCCGCGAAAAAGGTGCAGGCCGAGGTCGCGCGTGGCTATGACGTGATCGTCATCGTCTCGGCGATGTCGGGCGAAACCAACAAGATGGTCGGCTTTGTCGAGGGCACCTCCAAACTCTATGACGCCCGCGAATATGACGCGGTGGTGTCGAGTGGTGAGAACGTGACCGCCGGTCTGATGGCGCTGCGTTTGCAGGAAATGGGCATTGCGGCGCGGTCGTGGCAGGGTTGGCAAGTGCCGATCAACACCACATCCGCCCATTCCAGCGCCCGTTTTGTCAACATCCCGCGCGACAACATCGACGCGAAATTTGCCGAAGGTTTCAAGGTGGCCGTGGTGGCAGGCTTCCAAGGCGTGTCCGCCGAAGGCCGGGTCACAACGCTGGGCCGGGGTGGGTCTGACACCACCGCCGTGGCCTTTGCCGCCGCCTTTGGGGCCGAACGCTGCGACATCTACACCGATGTCGATGGCGTCTACACCACCGACCCCCGCATCACCAACAAAGCCCGCAAGCTGGACAAGATCGCGTTCGAGGAAATGCTGGAACTGGCATCGCTGGGTGCCAAGGTGCTGCAAACCCGCTCGGTCGAACTGGCGATGCGCTACAAGGTGCGGCTGCGGGTGTTGTCCTCGTTTGAGGATACCGATGAAAATTCTGGAACGCTGGTCTGCGACGAGGATGAGATCATGGAATCGAAAGTAGTTTCTGGCGTGGCCTACAGCCGGGATGAAGCCAAGGTGACGCTGGTGCGGGTCGAAGACCGCCCCGGTATCGCCGCCGCCATCTTTGGTCCTTTGGCCGAGGCAGGCGTAAACGTCGACATGATCGTGCAGAACATCTCAGAGGTTGAGGTTGGCAGCGTCAAGGGTGCCACCACCGATATGACCTTCTCCTGCCCGACCAATCAGGTCGCCCGCGCGCAAAAGGCGATGGAAGACGCCGTGGCTGCGGGCACGATCACCTATGATGGCATCGTGGTCGACAGCGACGTTGCCAAGATTTCGGTGGTTGGCATCGGTATGCGCAGCCATGCAGGCGTTGCCGCCACCATGTTCAAGGCGCTGTCGAAAGAGAACGTCAACATCAAGGTCATCGCCACCTCCGAGATCAAGATCTCGGTGCTGATCGACCGCAAATACATGGAACTGGCCGTGCAGGCACTGCACGACGCGTTTGAGCTGGAGAAGGCCTGACGCTTTCGATCTGCCTGCGAAAATCACGCCGGAGAGCCTTGGGCTTTCCGGCGTTTTTCGTTGGCCCCGCGTTGGGACCATTTAAATCTGTGCTTATTATCAGTATGTTGATATTTTCCGTTAAGGATTTGGCAAGATTTGCCATCGGGGGCTGACATACGCAGAATTATGGCCACCTTGCTGGCTTTGGGTATGCTGCTGGCCGCGCCCTTGGTCGCGACTGCAGCGCCGCAGACCATCTGCACCCTGATCCTGTCGACCGAAACCGGCACGGTTTTACGCGAAGAAGGCGACTGCGCCACCCGTGTCACGCCAGCCTCGACCTTCAAGATTGCGCTGGCGGTGATAGGCTATGACGCGGGATTTCTGACGTCTGCGACGCAGCCTGTGCTGCCCTATCAGACCGGCGATCCGAAATGGGGCGGTGCCAACTGGATGCGCGACACCAACCCGACCGATTGGATGCGCTATTCGGTGGTGTGGTATTCCCAGCGGATCACGCAGGCGGTGGGGGCAGACAAGCTGACCCGCTATGCGCAGGCATTTGGTTATGGCAATGCCGACTTCCACGGCGATACCGGCAAGGACAACGGGCTGAAACGGGCCTGGATCGCCTCGTCATTGCAAATCTCACCGCGCGAACAGGCGGCGTTTCTGCGCGCGTTGGCTACCGATGCCTTGCCCGCAAGCCCCGCCGCGATGGCACAAGCGCGCGCGATTGTGGAATGCACGCCGGTTGCAGATTGGACAGTCTGCGGCAAAACCGGCACCGCCTATCCGCGCAAGAACGATGGCAGCTTTGACTATGCCCGCGGCTGGGGCTGGTTCGTGGGCTGGGGTATTCACACGGGCGACAACGTGGTGTTCGTGCGCCTGACACAGGCCCGCGAACGCAGCGAGGGCTCGCCGGGGAACATGACGCGCGACGCCTTCCTGGCTGAATGGCCTGCCCTGATCAAAGACCTTCGTCGCTAACCCCTGCCCCACCAGACAAACCGCCCCGGCCCGGTGCTGGCCAAGATCAGCAAGCCCCCTGCAATCGACCAGTTTTTCACCATGATCGTCACCTGCCATGGGTCGGCGCGCAACTGCCAATGAAAATAGCTGGTAAACACGCAATATCCCGCCAGCACCAGCGCCCAGACCCGAACGCCGGGGCCAAAGATCAACCCCAAGCCCGCGATCAGATTAAAGGCCGCAACAGGCCAGACCAACCAAACCGGCAACCCGATCGAGGCAATCATCGCGCTGACAGGCACCGGGTCGCCCAACTTCTGCGCCGCACCGCCGAGAAACAGCAAGGCGATCAGGATGCGGCCCAAAAGGTTAAGGCTATCGTTCATGGCCTCAGGATCGCAGGTTATCACAAGGCGGGCAATGCTGCCTGTAAAGCGGCAAGCGCACAGTTGCGTGACGCAAAGCCCGCCTATCTGGCATCAATACGGCACTTCAAACGTGTGATGCTGCACCGAGGGCAGCACCACCACCTTGGCACCGTCCTGCACCCGGTCATGCAGGTCGATCACGTCTTGGTCCAGCATACGGATGCAGCCCGAGGACACCGATTTGCCCAGATATTTCGGCTCGCAGGCGCCATGGATGCGGTAGAGCGTGTCTTTGCCATCCTGAAACAGATACAGCGCGCGGGCACCCAGCGGGTTGCCGGGGCCGCCGGGCATACCGCCATTGGCCACCGAATAGGGCGCGAACTCGGGGCGGCGGGCGATCATCTCATCCGGGGCTTTCCACACCGGCCATTTGCGGCGGAACTGCACCTTGGCATCGCCATTCCAGCCATAGCCTGCGGCCCCCACGCTGACGCCATAACGCAAGGCGCGGTCAGGCGATGTGACAAGATGCAGATAGGCCGCATCCGGGTCAACGATGATGGTGCCGGTTGTTTCAAACGGAAACGGATTTTCAACTTCTTGCCGCCACAGCCGTTCGTCAACCACACCATCGGGAACAGCAGGCACCGGATGCGGTTCCGTATAGATCGCACCATAGCGGGCAGGCATCGGCGGCGGCGGTGGCGGTTCGGCAGCGGCTGGGGGTTTGGCGGCACAGGCGGACAGCGAAGCGGCAGAGGCCGCAGCCATAAAGGCGCGTCGGGTGAACATGGGGTATCCTTATCGGCAGGGAATTGGGCAGAACGGGGCCGCGATGCGGCAGCAGGCGTTCAGGCCAGCTTGGGCGGGTCGCGCGGCTGGGCTGGGGTTTGCCCCGGTCTGGCCCACCAAGCCCCAGCCTGCAACAGCGTCGCGGGCGCATGGAATGCCAATGTCAACTCGTCCGGCCAGACCGCCAGCGCCGGGTTACAGGGCGACCCCGGCAAAGCCGTGCCCTTGCAGCGGCTTTGCACGGTGGCAAAGGTCTTTTGCGCCGCAACCGGCGCAACCGCCGCATCATCATCCAACTGCGCCGAGACAACCGCCGCCGCCACATGCGGGACCGTGCCAAATTTGGCGGCAAAACTGCCAAACGGCAGCAATGCCAGCACAGCCAGCAGCAAGACAAGGCGGGTCAACATCGACATGCCGGTTTCCTGCCATGCGTCGCGTGGCCTGTCGAGTGGCAGCTGTGGCGATCCTTTGCCCATTGCGATCACCAGTTGTCACATGGCTGTGAGCATCGCGCCGCCTGCGCATAAATCTGCCGCAAAGCCCGCAGCATCGGGGGTTTTCTGCGCACAAGCGCGATAAACTCTGTTGCAACGTCGGTTTGCCCACTGACTTTTGTCACACAACGCGCCTATAGAGAGCAGATTGGATGTGATCGGATTACAGCGATGCCCGCAGAGCGCACTGACAGTGACAGCCGCAAACTTCTCCGCCGCCTGCGCGATGTGCTGGGCACCAAGGCGAAGGGGCAGGATCGGCTTGACCAGATCACCCATCTGATCGCGGATTCCATCGGCGCGGAAGTCTGCTCGATCTATCTGTTCCGCGATGCCGAAACGCTGGAGCTTTGCGCAACCGAAGGCCTGCGCAAAACGGCTGTGCACCAAACCCGGATGAAACTGGGCGAGGGTCTGGTGGGCCGTGTGGCCCGCACCGGCCTGCCGGTGAACACCGCCGATGCGCCGTCTGAAAAAGGTTTCCGCTTCATGCCGGAAACCGGCGAGGAATTGTATTCGGCCTTCCTTGGCGTGCCGATCCAGCGCGTTGGCGAAAAGCTGGGCGTGCTGGTGGTCCAGTCGAAACTGGCCCGCGCCTATTCCGAAGATGACATCTACGCGTTGGAAGTCGTCGCCATGGTGCTGGCCGAGATGACCGAACTGGGCGCTTTCTCGGGCGAAGGCGTTGGCGGCATGGGCGCTTTGCACAAGCAGCCGGTGCTGTTCCGGGGTGCAAGCGGGCAGGAAGGTGCATCCGAAGGCCGCGTCTGGCTGCACGAGCCGCGCGTGGTTGTCACCAACCCGGTGGCGGATGATCCGTTGACCGAGATCGACCGCATCCGCGAAGCCGTGGGCGTGCTGCGGGTGTCGGTGGATGATCTGCTGGCGGCCGAAAGCCTTGATAAAGACCAAAAGGCGGTGCTGGAAGCCTACCGCATGTTCGCCCATTCGCGCGGCTGGCTGCGCCGGATGGAGGAGGACATTTCCTCGGGCCTGTCTGCCGAAGCGGCGGTGGAAAAAGAGCAATCCGCCGCACGCTCGCGCCTTAGCCAAGTGCCGGATGCCTATCTGCGCGAACGCCTGCAAGATCTGGATGACCTATCCAATCGCCTGCTGCGCATCCTCACCGGGCAAGGCAAGGATACCGGGGCAGAAATGCCGGAAAATCCGGTGCTGATCGCCCGCAACATCGGGCCCGCCGAACTGCTGGAATATGGCCGCAAACTGAAGGGCGTGGTGCTGGAAGAAGGCTCGGTCGGCAGCCATGCGGCGATTGTCGCGCGCGCCTTGATGATCCCGATGGTGATCCACGCCGACCGCATCACCAACGAGGCGCTGAACGGCGATGCGATCCTGGTCGATGGCGATCAGGGCATCGTGCATCTGCGCCCCGAAGATACCGTGGCCCGGTCATTCCGCGACAAGATCGCGATGCAGGCGCAGGCAATGCAGCGCTATGCGTCTTTGCGCGATCTGCCTGCGACGACGAAAGATGGCGTGACCATTGGTCTTTTGATGAATGCGGGCCTGATGGCAGATCTGCCCTCGCTGGTGGGCTCTGGCGCCGAAGGCGTTGGCCTGTTCCGCACCGAGTTGCAGTTTCTGGTGCGCAACTACATGCCCCGGCGCGAGGAATTGGCCGCACTTTATACCCGCGTGATCGAAGCCGCCAAAGGCCGCCCCGTCGCGTTCCGCACGCTGGACATCGGCTCGGACAAGGTGCTGCCCTACATGAAGCCGCAGGACGAGCCGAACCCCGCGATGGGCTGGCGCGCGATCCGTGTGGGCTTGGACAAACCCGGCGTGCTGCGGATGCAGTTGCAGGCGCTGATCCGCGCTTCGGCGGGCCGGCCTTTGGCGGTGATGTTTCCGTTCGTGTCGGAACATGCCGAATTCGTCGATGCCCGCGCCCATGTGCTGCGCGAATTGCACCGCGAGAAATCGCTGGGCCATGCCGTGCCTTCGGCGCTGGAAGTCGGCGCCATGCTCGAGATGCCAAGCCTTGCCTACGCGCCGGATGCGTTCTTCCAGATGGCCGATTTCATCTCGATCGGCGGCAATGATCTGAAACAGTTTTTCTTCGCTGCCGATCGTGAGAATGAACGGGTGCGCAAACGCTATGACACGCTGAACGCCTCGTTCCTGACCTTCCTGCAATTCATCGTGGCGCGCTGCGCTGCGACCGGGACAAAACTTTCCTTCTGCGGCGAAGACGCCGGGCGACCCGTGGAGGCCGTGGCCTTCGCCGCCATCGGCCTGCGCAATCTGTCGATGCGCCCCGCGTCCATCGGCCCGGTGAAAGCGCTGCTCCGCCGGGTCGATCTGGCCGAAGCCCGCCGGGTAATCGACAAGGCCCGGAGTGACGGCGCCGAAACCGTGCGGCCTGCGCTGACGGCGTATCTGGATGGCTTGGGGGAGTGAGGAGAGGTCCGCTTTGCGATAAGCTCTGATTTGGACCGACCACACAGGGCATCGCCTGACCGCCGGGTGGGCGAGCCACAGAAGTTCTAGGCACTTTATGCCTCAGCAAATCCCCCAGAGGTTCTAGGCGAGACAGCGCAGAAGCGCCTGCCCGTGGGGGCGGTCAGGCGCTGCCCGGCGGCGCATTCGCGCCTTGATTCCGGGCAGGTTGCGTGCCTGAAAGGGGCGTTGCTTAGGGTTCACTCCGGGCGTCGTTATCGCGATCCCGTTCGTAGTGCCTCACGGCGAACTCTGGCAGCCATGTCTCACGCCGGATGGTCCAAAGCTCATAGGTCGGAATGAACTGATCGGGCGCATCAAGCGCGCCAAGGTTCACCTCAACCTCATCATCCGTAATGGAAAACACCGAGCTGCCACAGGTCGGGCAGAAATTTCTCCCCTCATAGGCGCGGGTTTCACCGCTGATCTTCACAGCGGCGGCGGGGAAGATCGCGCTGGCGTGGAACAGCGCGCCGTGCTGCTTGCGACAATCAAGACAATGGCACAGTCCAACGCGGTAGGGTTGCCCCGTCGCTGCGATCCGCACCTGTCCGCAGAGGCAGCCCCCCGTCACGATGTCGCCACGCCCCGCCATCTCAAACCTTGCTGATCTTTGGCGGCTCTATCGCGCGGGCGAAGGCTGCAACCACGGCCTCACCGCCCTGCGTCTCGGCCAGCCGCATCAGGGCAAAGCGGATGCGCGCCATTTCGCGGTAATAGGACAGGAACGCGGCATTCAGTGCCGCCCCCGACACCGCCCCCAGCACCGGCACGGCTTGGGCGGCGAGTTTCTGGCCCATGGTGGCGGCAAGTTTCGGCGCGACAGTGGCGATCAGCTTCTGGATCGCAGGGCCGGTCAGCGTCATGCGGGCCGAAAAGAACGCAGCATTGACGCCATCATCGCCCGCCAGCGGCGTGCCTGCGGCAAAAACCTCAAGACAAGCCGCGCGGATGCCGGGTTCGGATGGGTCAAAGCCCGCACGGATCGCTTCGGCCCGAATGGTGTGCAGCATCAGCGTCACGGTCACGGGCAATTCGGCAATCGCTGTTACCAAGCCACCCGCCCCGCCCGCAGCCCCGGTGGCCATCGCGGCCAACGTGCTGGCCCGCCCGCCCATCCGCGGCCCCTGATCGGCAAGCCCCGCCACGCCATGCGCCGCCGTCAAAGCCCGGATCACCACCTGTTCGATCTGCCCGCGCAGGGCATCAGGGAGCAGCGCCGCCTGCTTTTCCAACCCGCCACCGATCTTGTTGACCAACGTCATCAGCGGGCCATTGGCACGCTTGTAGGCGCGGGCCAATTCGGCGATTTCGGTATCATTTGCGGGCGCGCGCACGGCGGGAAGCTGGGTCATACCAACAATGTGGGGCGTTTGACCCACTTCGGCAAGGCCGCTGATCAGGCCTGCGGCAAGGTTGCGCCGCTGGCCTTCACCACATGGCCCTTGATGCCCACCCAAGCGCCCTTTTTCAACTCCAGCCCCAGCACGCGGTCGGGGTTGGTGGGCGGTGGCATCACCACGCCTTCCAGCTTTTGAAATCCGAACCGGTTGTAATAGGGCGCATCACCCACCAGCAAAACCCGCTCCCAGCCCAGACGCCGGGCTTCGGACAGGCTTTCGTTCATCAACAGCCCGCCCAACCCCTCACCCTGCCGGGTGGGGTGCACGGCAATCGGACCCAGCAGCAGCACGTCTTCGCCGTCCTCGCCATCGCCCTCGTCGATTTCAGCCGGCCAATAGCGGATCGCAGCCGCCAGAGTGCCATCCTCATCGCGCAGCGTCAGGCACAGCGCCGCCACCGTCGGCACACCATCGCGCAGCCGGTAAGACGACAAGGCAGTGCGGCCCGGAGAGAAGCACAGATCATACAGTGCCTCGACTTCCCACCAATCTGCCTCGACTTCTTCTTCAAGCTGATACACGCCGCCGCCCTTCCAGAATCATCTGGAAACGCGGGTAGCATGGGCTAGGTGTGGGATCAAATCAGAAGGGGATGCTGATGTTTTATAACCCGAATAATGCGGACAGCCCGCGCAACGGCGGGCTGCCGTTCAACCCGTTCAAGGCGATTGTCGCGCCGCGCCCGATCGGCTGGATTTCCACACGCGGGCCTTTGGGGGATAATCTTGCACCCTATTCGTTCTTCAACGCGGTGAATGATGCGCCGATGCAGGTGATGTTTGCGGGCGGGTTGAAGGATTCGATCCGCAACCTGCGCGACACCGGGGTGTTCGCGGTGAATGTGGTGGCCGAATCTATGATCGATGCGATGAATGCCAGTTCCGAAACCGTGGCGCGCGGGGTGGATGAATTTGCGCTGGCGGGGGTGGAAAAGGCCGAGTGTGCGCAGATCGATTGCCCAAGGGTGGCGCTGGCCCCCGCCACGCTGGAGTGCCGGGTGGCGGATGTGCTGGAACTGACGGGCGAGAACTGGATGGTGGTGGGCGATGTGGTGGGCGTGCATATCCGCGACGAATATCTGCGCGATGGCCGGTTTGATCTGGCGCTGGTCCGGCCCGTCGCCCGCCTGGGTTACAAGGATTATGCCGTGATCACCGCGCCCTTCGAACTGGCCCGCCCAGACGAGTTAAGCTGACGCCACCACATGCACCCCGCCGCCCCGGACTTGATCCGGGGCCTCTTGGCAGCAACCGGAGGCCCCGGATCAAGTCCGGGGCGGCTGGGCTGCGGTATCAGAGGTGCGGCTTGCTGCGCGGCGGGGGCAAATCGGGCAGGCCGATGTCGCGCCGCAGATGATCCGACAGCATCATCGCTGGCGGAGGTTTCGCGCGTCTTTGCTTTGCTGGACGTTGCCGCAGCGCCTTCAGCAGCGCCAGCAGGGTGGCCAGCGGGCCATGCTCGGCGATCAGTTGTTGCAGGGTCGGCAGCAGGGCAGATTTCGGAATCGGGGTCGCGTTCATGTGCATATCTCCAGCCGCAACGCGGACTGGTCCTTTGCTGATGTTGAGGTGGGGCCAAAGGCGCCAAAAATGCGCGGGCGGCTGGTGCGGTGGGAAGATCTCAGGTCTGCGGCTTGTCAGGTCTGAGAAGGATCAAGCCTTGGGCTTGGGATGCGGGGCGCAAAAGGCAGCGGGCTTAGCCGCGATACCATAGGCCAGTGCATCGCACGCCAACAGACGAAGCGGAAGCGCTTGCAAAATTGAACATCTGACGCCTCCCTTTCCTGTGCGTGGTGCGGTGCTTATGGCACGGGTTTTTGGGCTTGCAATACGCGAATACTTTGGCGGGCGCGATGGGTGAGGCGGTGTTGCCGTGGCGTCACAACGGATTTCTGCTGGCCAAGCGCCGGGGCGCTGCCCCGGACCCCGGGATATTTAACGACAGATGAAACGTTTTAGATAAATTTTATGGGGTTAGCGCCGATCCGCGAAGAAGGTTTTCAGCAGGGCTTCGGCCTCGGCGGCGTTGATGCCGTCGTAGATTTCGGGGGTGTGGTGGCATTGCGGATGGCTGAACACCCGTGCGCCGTGCAGCGTGCCACCCGATTTCGGGTCTGCCGCACCGTAATACAGCCGGGCGATGCGGGCGGCGGCGATGGTGCCTGCGCAGATCGGGCAAGGCTCGAGCGTCACATACAGATCGTATCCGGGCAGCCGTTCCGACCCGGCAATCTGGCAAGCAGCGCGGATCGCCAGTACCTCGGCATGGGCGGTGGGGTCAGACAATTCGCGTGTGCGGTTGCCAGCAGCGGCGATGATCGCGCCATCCTTCACCACCACCGCGCCAATCGGCACCTCGCCCCGCGCGCCTGCCATCCGCGCCTGATCTAGGGCGGCGTCCATGAAGGTTTTGAACACCGCAGCCCCCTTGGCGCTTGCCGCTTGGCGGTTGAGAGATTAGTTTGGCCACATCGCCCGCGATGATCGCGCGCAATGCCCGTTGAAGGATAAAAGAACATGGCCGAGAATACAAATCCCCCGAAAATCGCGAAGGTCGCCGGTCCGAAGCTGGAAGGCACCGACGGCAAGGCAACCCCGCGCAAGGCAGCCGTGGCAGCCAAGCCTGCGGCGGGCACGCCAGAAGGCGACCGGATTGCCAAGGTTTTGTCGCGCGCAGGCGTTGCCTCGCGCCGCGAGGCCGAGCGGATGATCGAACTCGGCGAAGTCTCGGTCAACGGCAAGGTCATCACCTCACCCGCGCTGAATGTGACGGCGCAAGACAAGATCACCGTGCGCGGCACCCTGATTGGCGAGCCGGAACAGGCGCGGCTGTGGCTGTATTACAAACCCGACGGCCTTGTGACCTCGGAAAGCGACGAGAAGGGCCGCGACACGGTGTTCGCCAACCTGCCGCCGGAACTGCCGCGCGTGATGTCGGTGGGGCGGCTGGATTTGAACTCGGAAGGCCTGCTGCTGCTGACCAATGACGGCGCGCTCAAGCGGCGGCTGGAACTGCCCTCAACCGGCTGGCTGCGCAAGTATCGCGTGCGGGTGAACGGCAACCCGATGGACCCGGATCTGGAGCCACTGCGCAAAGGTATCGTGGTGGACGGCGAGCGGTTTCAGCCGATGATCGTGGTGATTGACCGGATTCAGGGCGCGAATGCCTGGCTGACCGTGGGCCTGCGCGAAGGCAAGAACCGCGAAATCCGCCGCGCGATGGCCGCGATCAACCTCACCGTGAACCGCTTGATCCGCATCAGCTATGGCCCGTTCCGCCTGAACGATCTGCAACCCGGCGAGGTGGAAGAGGTCAAGGGCAAGGTGCTGCGCGATCAGTTGGGCCAAGGGGCAACAGTTGATGAAGACGCCCCCAAGCGCACCCGCGCGCCCCGCCCTGCCAGCCGCACCACCACCGGCAAGGCCGAGGGTGCTGCATCCGGCAAACGCTTGAAATCGGGCGAGGGGCTGAAGCAGTTGTCAGACGCCTGGGGCGAGGCCACCAAGCCGCGCCGATTTGGCACCGCCGCCGCCAAGGCCGATGCGCCCACTGACAAGCCGCGCAGCTTTGGCACGGCGGCGAAAAAGGCTGAAACCGCCGCCCCCCGCCCTGCAAAACCGCCTGCCAAACGCCCCACCGCAACGCGTGGCGCCACCACCGGGCCAAAGCCTGCAGGCGGGCGGCCAAAACGCGGCGCATAAGTGCTACAATTCCCCGCTTTTGCCCTCTGGCACGACGGGGCGGCTGTGCCTATAGTCTAGGGGTGCGCGTTGTGCGACATGGAGGCGTGATGTCTGCCAAGGGTTTGGAATCGGGCGCGTTTATGCTGCTGCTGGCGTTGATGGTCTATGTGGCCATCATCGGCGCGCAGGGCTGAGGGCGCGAGGATGGCAGAGCGGTTTGGCGGCAAATACTCGCCGCAGAATTCCAGAACCGAAGGCGCAGCGGGCATCGCCCCTGTGCCGGGGATGCCTGCGCGGTCCAAGGCGGTGGGCCGTTCCCGTGCGCTGTTCCTGCCGCCCTTCCTGTTCGCAGCACTTGCCTTCAAGGGCGAGCCGCGCAGCCTGATCATGGGGTTGGCGGCTTGCGGCATCCTGCTGCTTGCGGCTTGGCTGACCCAGCAAGGGGCCGTCGCGCAAGACGCCTATGATGCGCGCAAAGTGGCGCGGCGTCCGGCCATCCCGCGCAAGGCGTTCGGGGCGGTGCTGATGTGCGTTGGCCTCTGCGTGGGGGCCTTGGTGGCGCAACCGCCGCTTTACGCGATCTTGTTGGGCCTTGCTGGCCTCATCCTGCATGTCGGCGCGTTCGGGCTGGACCCGATGCGCGACAAGGGGATGGAGGGCGTTGACAGCTTTCAGGTCGAACGCGTCGCCCGTGCCGTGGACGAGGCCGAGGGCCTGCTCGCCAGCATGAAAGACGCGATCCTGCGTGCCCGCGACAGCGGGCTAGAGGCCCGCGTGGCAAAGTTTTCCGGCGTCGCGCGCGGTCTGTTCCGCTCGATCGAAAGTGATCCGGGTGATCTGACGGCGGCGCGCAAGTATCTGTCGGTTTACCTCATGGGCGCGCGCGACGCGACGGTGAAATTCGCCGACGCCTATGCACAGGGCCGCGATCCGAAAATCCGCGCCGATTATGAAACCCTGCTGGGCGAGTTGGAAACCACCTTTGCCGCCCGCACTCAAAGCCTGCTGCAAGGCGATCACACCGATCTGGATGTTGAAATCCAAGTGCTGCGTGATCGCTTGAAGCTGGAAACCTGATTTTCCGCAATCCGCCCTGCTGCCGGGCTTTTGAACGAGTGAGAACCATGACCGAAGATATCCGCGCCGCTGCCGCCACCTCCCTCGCCGAAGTTGAAAAGGTGACGGCGGTCATCCTGCCAGAACCGGGCACCGCGATTGTGCCGCTGGAAACCGCCCCTGCCCCGGTGGCCGAGGATATCCGCAAACGGATGGCGGAACTGGATATGACCAACACCCAGTCGATCATCTCGTTCGGCTCTGGCGCGCAGGCCGAATTGCAGGTGATCAGCCAGGAAATGCTGCAGGGCGTGAAGAACAAGGATGTTGGCCCGGCTGGGGATTCCTTGCGCGAAATCGTCACCACCATTCGCGGCTTTTCCGGTGAAGAGCTGGATGTGAACCGCAAGCAAAGCTGGTGGGAATGGCTGACCGGCCACGCCGCCCCCTTGGCCGAATTTGTCGCCCGCTACGAACAGGTGCAGACCCAGATCGACAAGATCACCGAAAACCTGCTGACGCACGAAACCACTTTGCTGAAAGATATCAAATCCTTGGATATCCTCTACGGCAAGACCTTGACGTTTTACAACGAACTCGGCCTCTACATCGCCGCAGGTGAGGCCAAGCTGAAAGAATTGGATGCAAAAGACATTCCGGCCCGCGAGGCCGCGGTAAAGGCGGCACCCGAAGCCGATCAGATGCTGAAGGCGCAGGAACTGCGCGATCTGCGCGCCGCCCGCGATGATCTGGAACGCCGGGTCTATGATCTGAAGCTGACGCGTCAGGTGACGATGCAATCGCTGCCCTCGATCCGGCTGGTGCAGGAAAACGACAAGTCCTTGGTCGGCAAGATCAATTCCACCCTGATGAACACCGTGCCGCTGTGGGAAACCCAGCTTGCGCAGGCGGTCACGATCCAGCGCAGCAAAGAGGCCGCCGAGGCGATCAAGGATGCCAATGATCTGACCAATGAATTGCTCACCGCCAACGCCAACAATCTGCAAGAAGCCAACAAGATCGTGCGCACCGAGATGGAGCGTGGCGTGTTTGATATCGAGGCTGTGCAAAAGGCCAATGCCACGCTGGTCGCCACGATCGAGGAAAGCCTTGCGATTGCCGATGAAGGCAAGGCCCGCCGCGCCGCGGCCGAAGTGGAACTGGTGAAGATGGAAGGCGAGTTGCGCGACACGCTGGCGTCGGCCCGCGCCCGCAACACCGCCAGCGGTGCCAACATCGGCAGCGCAGTCTGATCATGGTGCAGGCACGGCCCTTGGGACGAAAACGCGCAGGCGGCCTGTTGGCCGCGCTGGCGCTGATGGGCTGTGCCGAGGCTCCGCTGCCGCAGGTGAAACCTGCGCCGCGCCCGGTGGTGATGGCAGAGCCTGCGCCCGTCGTCGCTCCCGAAACCCCCGCCAGCGCCGCCGCGCGCGCCTATTACGCCGAGGTGCAGCGCGGTTTGCTGGGCCAAGGGCTTTTGCGCACCGACGGCGGCGGGCCAGACACGCCCTACACCGACCGGATGCTGGCGGATAACTTCATCCGCGTGGCGCTCTATGATGAATACGACCGCTCGGCCACCAGCACGGTGCAACGCCAAACGACTTCGGCCCTGCGCCGCTGGCAGCAGCCGGTGCGCGTGGGCCTGCGCTTTGGCGATTCCGTGTCCGAGCAGACGCGGGCTACCGATACGGCGCGGGTCGGCTCTTATCTGCAACGCTTGCAGGGGCTGACGGGCCACCCGATCCGGCTGGACGACAACCGCCCGAACTTCTGGGTCTATATCGTGTCGGAAGATGAACGCGCAGCGCTTGGCCCCGTGCTGCGCGCCGCCATGCCCAGCCTGACCGCGAACGATGTCAGCGGCATCACTGCCATGCAACGCTCAACCTATTGCATCGTTTATGCGCAATCGGCGGGCTCGTCGGGCGTCTATACCGGGGCCTTCGCGGTGATCCGCGCCGAACATCCCGACCTGTTGCGCCTGTCCTGCATCCACGAGGAAATCGCCCAAGGCCTTGGCCTGCCCAACGACAGCCCCAAGGCCCGCCCCTCGATCTTCAACGATGATGAGGAATTCGCGCTGCTGACCACGCAGGATGAGATGATGCTGCGTATCCTCTATAACCCCGCGCTCCGCCCCGGCATGACCGAACCCGAAGCGCGCCCGATTGTGGAAACCCTTGCCCGTCGTCTGATGGGCGGGGAAAGCTGACTCTATGCCGGATATTTTCAAGCCCGAGACTTTTGATTTCTTCGCCAGATTTTTTCTTGCAGGTTTCATCCTGGCCTCAGTGCGCGCGCGCTATGTTATTGGAGAGAAACCTGCCCCCGGTGACGTGATCTATGAAGCGATCATACTCAGCCTGCTGAATCAACTCGTATTTCAAGCCCTAGCAGCGATCATAAGTTGGTCTGTTCCAACTGTGATCACAAATCCATTCGCGGCGTGGCTTTTCCGCATTGGCGATCATTTCGCTTTTCAACTGGAAACGTTGTTGCTGCCTGCGGCGCTCGGCTTGCTTTCCGGCCTTGTCCTAAGGGCAGGTTGGAACACCCCTATCCTGACTCGCCTCGCAATGCCGATCATCCACCCAACAATGCGCGCTTATGATTACGCTTTTGGAGACATCACGACCGACCGCTTCGTAATCGTAACTTATAGCGATGGCACCATTATCTATGGATATTATGGCGCAAACTCATTGGCATCGTCGGCCCCAGACCGTGGCGACATATACATTGAGCGCCTATATGATTTGGCAGATGGCGTATGGGTGCCAACTGAGCCGCCAAAGTCGGCCCTGTTGCTGCTCAAGGATTTGCGCTCGATAGAATTCATCGACCCTCAAAGGGAAACTCAAAATGGCACCGAAACTGCTGAATGAAGGCTATAAACCGACCCCGTATTCAAAAGGTGAATCGTCATTGGCGGAACGTGGCTACCAGCCCACTGCAAGCGGTCGGCCCGCCTCACCTACACCACCTCCGCCACCCAAAAACACCAGTAGTTCAGTTGTAAGACCCAAGGAGCAGTAAGTCATGGTTTTCGGATTTCTGAAGGGCGAGTTCATCGACGTCATCACTTGGCTGGATGACACCCGCGACACGATGGTCTGGCGGTTCGAACGCCACGGCAATGCGATCAAATACGGCGCCAAGCTGACGGTGCGCGAAGGCCAAGCGGCGGTGTTCGTGCACGAAGGCCAGTTGGCCGATGTGTTCGGCCCCGGCATGTATATGCTGGAAACCAACAACATGCCGATCATGACCACGCTGCAAAACTGGGATCATGGTTTCGACAGCCCGTTCAAATCCGAAATCTATTTCATCAACACCACCCGGTTCAACGATCAGAAATGGGGCACCAAGAACCCGATCATGTGCCGCGACCCCGAGTTCGGCCCAGTTCGCCTGCGCGCCTTTGGCACCTATTCGATGCGCGTGGCCGATCCATCGGTGTTCCTGCGCGAAATCGTCGGCACCGATGGCGAGTTCACCTCGGATGAGATCAGCAACCAGATCCGCAACGTGATCTTGCAAGAGGTCAGCCAAGTGCTGGCCAAATCCGGCATCCCGGTGCTGGACATGGCCGCCAATACCGCCGATCTGGGCAAGCTGGTCGCCACCGCGATTGCGCCAAAGATTGCCGAATACGGCCTGGCGATCCCGGAATTCTACATCGAAAACATCAGCCTGCCGGAAGAGGTGGAAAAGGTGCTGGATAAACGCACCTCGATGGGCGTCGCGGGCGATCTGAACAAATACATGCAGTTCAACGCCGCCGAAGGCATGGCGCAACCGAACAGCGGCGTCGGCGCGATGGTCGGTGCCGGAATGGCCGCAGGCATGGGAATGAACATGGCCAGCGGCGCTGGTCCCTGGGGTGCCGTTCCCGCGGCAGCAGCCCCGCCGCCACCACCGCCCGCCGCCAAGGTCTGGCACGTGGCCGAGAATGGCGCGACCAAAGGCCCGTTCTCTGAATCCGACCTTGCCAGCATGGCAGCCTCGGGCACCCTGTCGCGCACCAGCCAAGTCTGGACCGCCGGTCAGGATGGCTGGAAAGCCGCGAACGACACCGAGCTGGCAAAACTGTTCGCGATGGTGCCACCACCACCCCCGGCAGGCTGACGCATCATGGCCGTAACGGAAGCAAATCATTGGCCCTGCGCACAATGCGGGGCCGACCTGCGCTATGCGCCGGGTCAGACCGAGTTGAAATGTGACCATTGCGGCTATGTCCAAGCCATCCCAGCCAAAGCCCCGCGTCAAAAAGCCAGTGCGCTGGTCGAACATCCCCTTGCAAAGGGCCTGTCCGATGATCTGCCCGACGCGGCCAGCGAAGATGTGCGCTCGACCACCTGCCCGAATTGCGGCGCTGTGGTCGAGTTTCAGGGCGCCAATCACGCCAGCCAATGCCCGTTCTGCGCCACCCCCGTCGTGGTCGATACCGGCAGCCACCGCCGGATCAAGCCGCAAGCCCTTGTGCCGTTCGAATTGACAGAATCTCAGGCCCGCACCGCCTTGAAAAGCTGGCTGGGCAGCCTGTGGTTCGCGCCGAACTCTCTGCTGGAATACACCCGTGCGGGCCGCGCGATGGATGGCATCTACGCGCCATTCTGGACCTTTGACGCCGACACCGACAGCCGCTATCGCGGCCAGCGCGGCGATTATTACTATGAAACCCAATGGGTGAACGTCACCGTCAACGGCAAGACCGAACGGCGGCAAGAACAGGTGCGCAAGACACGCTGGTCTGCCACTTCGGGCCGGGTTTCGCGTGATTTCGATGATGTGCTGGTGATGGCCTCCAGCAGCTTGCCTGCACGTCTTGGCAATGATCTGACCCCGTGGGATCTGACCAAACTGCAACCCTATTCGCCCGATTACCTCGCTGGTTTTCAAGCCGAAGGCTACACCGTGGGCCTAGCCGATGGTTGGGGCCGTGCCCAAGCCGTGATGGCCGATGTGATTGAAAACGACGTGCGCCGCGACATTGGCGGCGATGAACAGCGCGTGGACACCGTCGATACCGATTACAGCGCCGAGACGTTCAAGCACATCCTGCTGCCGATCTGGATGGCCGCCTACAAATATGGCGGCAAAAGCTATCGCTTTCTGGTCAACGGCCAAACCGGAGAGGTGCAGGGCGAGCGTCCCTACAGCGTCTGGAAGATCACCTTTGCCGTTCTGGCGGCACTCATTCTGGCAGCGGCGGCGGCGTATATTTACGATCCGTCCATCTTTGGCCTGCCGCAACCCGATTGGATGGATTGAACCTGCGCGGGCGCTTCGGGCAGTGAAAATCGCACCAACCACAACATATTGTGGATTTCGCCCAAATGCCGCTCCAAAAACACAAGTCATTCCCAGATGGGAATGACTTTGCCGCAGTTTGATCAGAAATCTGCGCCAATGCCCGCAGCGGTCAAGCCCGACGGTTGACTCTGCCCCGCCCGCGCGCGATGAGGCGAAACAGCATACTGGGCAGCTTGGGGGCCAATCCGTGACCGATCTTTCCCGCGTTCTTGACCACGCCCGCATTGCCGAACTGCCGAACCCCTATTTCGGTAAGGTGCGCGATTGCTACGATCTGCCCGCCACCGCCGATCAACCCGCGCGGCGGATTTTGATTTCCTCCGACCGGATTTCCGCGTTTGACCGCATCCTTGCCGCGATCCCGTTCAAGGGGCAGGTGCTGACGCAAATGGCGCGGTTCTGGTTTGACCACACCGCCGACATCTGCCCCAATCATGTGCTGGCCTATCCTGACCCGAATGTGGTGATCGGCAAACACGTCACCATCCTTCCGGTCGAGGTGGTGGTGCGCGGCTATCTGGCGGGCACGACCTCCACTTCCGTGCTGACCCAGTATAAGAACGGCACCCGCACCATGTATGGCCACACCCTGCCCGATGGCCTGCGCGACAATCAGGTGCTGCCCACCCCGATCATCACGCCCACGTCGAAAGCCTTCGACGGCGGCCATGACGAACCGTTGACCGAGGCCGAAATCATCGCTCAAGGCCTGCTGACGGCGTCGCAATGGGCCGATGTGTCAGCCAAGGCGCTGGCCCTGTTCGCCCGCGGGCAAAAGATGGCGGCAGAGCGCGGCTTGATCCTTGTCGACACCAAATACGAATTCGGCCTTGATGCCGAAGGCAACATCCTGATCGCTGACGAGATTCACACCCCCGACTCCAGCCGCTACTGGATCGCCAGCGGCTATCAACAGGCTTTCGAGGCAGGCACCCGCCCGCCAAGTTTCGACAAGGATGTGATCCGGTCTTGGGTCAACGCCCGCTGCGACCCTTACGTCGATGCCATCCCGGAAATCCCGGCAGACATGATTGCAGCCACCAGCCGCGTCTACATCGAGGCATATGAGGCGATCACCGGCCAAACTTTCGTGCCCGACGCGACAGGGGCCACACCGTTGGACCGTGTGCGCGCCAATCTGGCCCCCTATTTCGTGTAGGCGGCTGTTTGCGCTAACTCTGGCGGATCGTGTAGTGTCGCAAAAACGCCAAGGGAGGCCATTATGATTCTGTCCTGTGGGGAAGCCCTGATCGACATGCTGCCGCGCACGACCACGCTGGGCGAACCCGCGTTCTCGCCCTATGCAGGCGGCGCGGTGTTCAACACAGCGATGGCCTTGGGCCGTCTGGGCGCACCTTCAGGGTTCTTCTCGGGCGTCTCGAACGACATGCTGGGCGAGATTTTGGCCGATACCTTGACCGCCTCCAAAGTCGACCACAGCTTTTGCGCGCGCTCAGATCGCCCCACCACGGTGGCTTTCGTCAAGCTGGTGAACGGCCAAGCCACCTATGCCTTCTACGATGAAGCCACCGCCGGGCGGATGCTGGCGCTGACGGATTTGCCGCAGTTGGGCGATGAGATCGAGGCACTGTTTGTCGGCGGTATCTCCCTTGTCAACGACCCCGCCGCCAGCACCTACGAGGCGCTTCAGGCACGTGAGGCTCCCCTGCGGGTGACGATGATCGACCCCAACATCCGCCCCGGCTTTATCGCTGGCAAAGAGGCAGAATACCGCGCCCGCATCGAACGCATGGTGGCGCGGGCGGATATCGTGAAGCTGTCGGATGAAGACCTGCACTGGCTGGAAGGTGCGGGCGATCTGGTGGCCCTTGCACGCGGTATTCTGGCAAAGGGTCCGAAAGTGGTGTTCATCACCGAGGGTGCCGCAGGCGCCCGCGCGGTGACAGCCACGCAAGACCGGTTTGTCGCGGCGCAAAAGGTGACGGTGGTCGATACCGTCGGCGCAGGCGATACCTTCAACGCAGGCGTGTTGGCAGCCTTGCATCAGGCGGGCGCACTGTCGAAATCGCGCGTGGCAGCCCTGTCGGACGCCGAACTGGACGCGGCTTTGTCCTTGGGCACCCGCGCAGCGGCGGTGACGGTCTCGCGTGCGGGCGCAAACCCGCCTTGGGCGCACGAGCTTTGAGGGCGCTGCTGCAACGGGTCAGCCGAGCCTCGGTTTCAGTCGATGGCGCGGTGGTGGGCGAGATCGGCGCGGGGTTGCTGATTTTGATCTGCGCGATGCAGGGTGACACCGAAGCGCAAGCAGATAAACTTGCCGCCAAAATTGCCAAACTGCGGATTTTCAAAGACGCCGCAGGCAAGATGAACCTGTCGGTGAAAGACGCGGGCGGCGCGGCACTGGTGGTGTCGCAGTTCACCCTTGCAGCCGATCTGCGCGGCAATCGGCCGGGTTTTTCCTATGCGGCGGCCCCGGATGAGGGGCGGCGGCTCTATGAGTACTTCTCGGGCCGGATTGCGGCCGAGGGGATCGCTGTCGCCAACGGGATTTTTGGCGCCGATATGGATGTCAGCCTGAACAACGATGGGCCAGTGACGATCTGGATGGACACAGCAGATTTGTGAAAGGTCAAACGCCAAACCTGATCAATCTGCTGCCACTATCCACCCGGCCACGTCAGATCGAGTCCCAGTCGCCCTTTGGCCCTTCATCTTGGCCTAAATACTCCCGCCGGAGGCTCCTGCCATCCACCAAAGAAGCCTCCGGCGGGAGTATTTAGGCCAAGATGAAGCGGCAGCAGCGGCCAAGACCCGAAGGGGCAAGGCCGCTGGGGCGGGACGCAAAATTGATTTAGCGTGCCAAAGATCCGCGCTCAGTTCAGCGCGTCGGCACATTCGATCAACGCCGCCATCGAGGCTTTCGAGCCTGCAAGCGGGTAATCGCGCACGCCGTCACCGTTCTCGTCGCGCAGATGTGCGGTGCGGCCTTCGGCCACTTCGACCAGAAAGTTCACCGCCTTGTCGCTGTTGGGCAGATCAAACAGTGCTGAATTGCCGGTCAGGGTGGCATTGCTCAGGCTCCATTCGCCGCGACGATCCACTTCCACTTGGAGATCGGCGGTGTCGCCTTCTGTGAAATTCCAATCGGTCGAATAGAATTGCAGGCGGATCGACTGATCCTGGAACACCCAGATGGTGAAGCTTTCCGCACCTTCATCGACCGCGGCCTGACAGGCGACAGAGCCATCATCAAAGCTGTTGACCGCCACCATCCAGTTTTTGTGCTGGAATAGAACCTGCTGTTCGGCTTGCGCCAGACCGGGGGCCATACACGCGGCCAAAACAACTGCACCCATTCCGATTTGCCAGAATTTCATGGCGATCTCCCTCACGATTGCGTGAGGAAGATCGGCGAGAATCCGCCATTTCGCAAATGAAATAGGCTGTCATCTTGCCGTAGCGGCAAGATTCAATCTGCGGTTTAGGGCTTGGCCTGCCAATCCCAGCCCTGCGTGAACGCGCCAAGCACCGCAGCGACGGCCTCGGTGGAGGTTGGGCTTGAGGCCACCAGCTTGGCAACGAGGCCGCGTTTCTTATCCTCGACCACTTCGGCCACTGTCACCGGCAGCTTCGCCTCGGCCAAGGCGGCGTTGTAGGTGCGGATGATGGCAAGGCGGCGCAGATCGGGTTTGAACACCTTGCCCACGGCGGTTTTCGGCAGTTCGGGCAGGATTTCGATGTATTTTGGCTGTGCGGCGCGCTCGGCGATATGGGTTTTGGCGTAATCCATCAGTTGATCAACGGTCAGCGTCGCCCCCTTGCCCAGTTCGACATAGGCGCAGGGCAATTCACCCGAATGCGCATCGGGCTGGCCGATGGCACCGACAAAGCCGACACCTTCGCAGCCCATCAGGGCCTCTTCGATGATGGCGGGGTCGATGTTATGGCCACCGCGAATGATCAGATCCTTGGCGCGCCCGGTGATGAACAGGTAGCCGTCGGCATCCAGCCGGCCCAGATCGCCGGTGCGCAAAAAGATGCCATCGGCGAACAGATCGCGGTTCTTGTCGACCTCGGTGTAGGTCGAGCCGGGCAGCACGCCGGGGTTCGAGACGCAGATTTCGCCGACCTCATCCGTGTCGCAGATGCGGAAGCCATCCGGGGTTTTTTGCAGGATGCGGATCTCGGTATAGGGGAAGGCAAACCCGACCGAGCCGATTTTCTTCGCGCCATCGGGCGGATTGACCGCGACAAGGCAGGTGCATTCGGTCAGGCCATAGCCCTCGACGATCTGCACGCCCGTGATTTTCTCAAAACGGTTGAACAGCTCAATCGGCAGCGGGGCCGAGCCGGAAAATGCGCCGCGCAGAGACTCGATCTTGGCGTTGACCGGGCGTTGCAGCAAAGCGGAAAGTGCCGTGGGCACGGTGACAAGATAGCTGGCCTGCCAGCGTTCGATCAGCTTCCACAGGTTATCGAACACGCCTTCGCCGCGATAGCCTGCCGGGGTGGGGAAGATCACATGCGCGCCCGATGCGATCATCGACATCAGGATCGGATAGGCTGCGAACACATGGAAGAGTGGCAGCGGGCACATCACGGTATCGGTTTCGCGAAACAGCAGGCGACCACCGAGCCAGCCGTTATAAATCATCCCCGAGGCGCGGTGCTGGGCGACCTTGGGCATGCCCGTGGTGCCGCCGGTGTGGAAATAGGCGGCGGTGTGGTCAGCGATGCGGTCGGTGAAGGTCAGCCGATCAGCGGGCTGGCGGGCACATTCGGCGTTGAAATTCTTGACATTCGCGCTGTGGTGGACGTGGTTTTTCGGGCGCACGAACGGCACGATCCAGCTTTTGGGCGGGCTGAGATAGCGGTTCAGATCAACCTCGAGCACGGTTTTGACGCCGGGGGCGTGGGCCACAGCCTCGGCCACCTTTTGCGCAAGGTCGGTTTTTGGGAAGGGTTTAAGGGTGACGACGACTTTCGCGCCGGTTTCACGCAGGATGGCCGAGATCTGTGCAGGCTCCAGCAGCGGGTTGATCGGGTTGACGATGCCTGCGGTCGCCCCGGCGAGCAGGGTTATGGCAGTTTCCAGCGCGTTGGGCAGAACATAGGCCACTACATCGGCGGGGCCGATGCCAAGGCTGCGGAACAGGTTGGCGGCCTGGGTCACGCAGGCGTGCAGTTCGTTCCACGTCAGGGTCTGCGCGGGGTCGGTCGGGCCAGACAGAAGCTGATAGCTGATCGCCGGGCGGGCCCCGTGTTTGGCGCGGGTGCGCGACAGGAAATCATAGATCGAATGGGCAATGTCGCGGCTTTCCCACGAAGATTCGGCCTCGATAGCTTTAAGATCGGCGCGAGATGCGAAGCCGCCTGTCATGGTAATCCTCCCCTTTGGTCTTCGAACCGGGCCGATCTGCGGCGGCCTCGGGTAGGGTCAAGATGGGGAAGATTGCGGGCTGGGGCAAGGAAAAGCCGCGCGCAAAACGCAACGTCAGCCCGCCTTTGGTGACAGGCGGGCTGAAACAGTCAGGCGCGGTGCGTGGTTTGCGGAATCCGCAGCATCTGGCCGGGGTAGATTTTGTCGGGGTGCGACAGCATCGGTTTGTTGGCTTCAAAGATCGCCTGATACATGCTGGCTTTGCCGAGGGTGTGCTTGGCAATCGCGGACAGCGTGTCGCCCTTCTTGACCGTGTAGAACACCGGCGCTTCGGCATCTGCTTCGGCCTCAACCTGGGCGACGCCTTGGACATTGCCGGCGGCAAGGATGATCTTCTCTTTCATCTCGGGGCTGACGGCGGTGCCTTGCAGAGTGACTTTGTCACCCTGAACCGAGATGTCGACACCCGTGGTATCAAGGCCGATGTCGTTCATCGCGGTCTTGATCGCCTCGGGCTCTGGCGCGGTGGCGGCTTCGGCTTTGCTGCCAAACAGCGAGGCCCCCGATTCCTTAACGAAACTCCACAAACCCATTTTACGCTCCTCTAAGCTTGCACAACTGGGCGCAAGGTAGCGGGGGCGTTGTTGGAAGGCGCGAGGGAAAGTCGGCGGGGATTTCCCCGTCAAACAGACCCGTCGGTGAATTGCAGGCGGGCGAGGCGGGCGTAAAGGCCGCCTTGGGCCACCAGTTCATCATGGGTGCCGATGGCAGCGATACGACCTTGGTCCAGCACCACGATGCGGTCGGCGCGCTTGACGGTGGCAAGGCGGTGGGCGACGACGATGGTGGTGCGGCCTTTGGCAAGGTGATCTACAGCGGCCTGTACGGCGCGTTCGGATTCAGCGTCCAGCGCCGAGGTGGCCTCATCCAGCAGCAACACGGGCGCGTCGCGCAGGATTGCGCGGGCGATGGCAATGCGTTGCTTCTGGCCGCCGGACAGCATGACGCCACGCTCGCCCAGATAGGTTTGATAGCCTTGCGGCAGGGCTTGGATGAAATCGTCAGCGGCGGCGGCTTTTGCGGCGGCCTGCACTTCGGCGAGGGTGGCGTCGGGGCGGCCGAAGCGGATGTTCTCCAGCGCCGAGGTGGCGAAGATCACCGGGTCTTGCGGGACAAGGGCCATGGCCGCGCGGAAATCAGCACGGGCGAGGCTGCGCAGGTCTTGGCCGTCGATGGTGATGCGGCCCGATTGCGGATCGTAAAACCGCATCAAGAGTTGCAGCACGGTGGATTTGCCTGCGCCCGAGGGGCCGACGAGGGCGACGGTTTCGCCGGGTTGCACAGTCAGACTAAGGCCGTGCAGGGCGGGGGCGTTGGGGCGGGCGGGGTAGTGAAAGACGACATTATCCAGCGTGATCGCACCTTTGACCGGGCGCGGCAGAGCGGCAGGTGTGGCGGATTCAACGACGGGGTCGGTGGCTTCGAGCATTTCCACCAACCGCTCGGTCGCGCCTGCAGCACGTTGGAGTTCGCCCCAGATTTCCGAGAGTGAGCCGACCGCCCCTGCAACAAGAACGGCGTAGATGACGAATTGTACCAACTGGCCGGGGGTCATCGTGCCGTCGCGCACGTCACGCGCGCCCATCCACAGCACGCCGACTACGCCCGCAAACACCAGGAAGATCACGATAACGGTCATTGCGGCGCGGGTGGCCATGCGGGTTTTGGCCGAAATGAACGACTGTTCCGAAACCGTGGCGAATTCGGCACGGGTCAGCGCCTCATGCGTGAAAGACTGGACCGTCTGCACGGCGGACAGGGCTTCCGAGGCTTTGCCAGAGCTTTGCGCGATCCAGTCCTGGTTCTCTCGGCTTTGATTGCGTAGGCGGCGGCCAAGGGTGACGATGGGAATGATGATGGCGGGGACGATCAGCAGCACCAATCCCGTCAGTTTGAACGAGGTTAGGCACATCAGCACCATGCCGCCAATCACCGTCAGACTGTTGCGCAGGGCGACGGAAACCGACGAGCCGATCACCGACAGGATCAGCGTGGTGTCGGTGGTGATGCGGCTGAGCACTTCGCCGGTGAGGATTTTCTCAAAATACGCCGGGCTCATCCCCATCACGCGGTCAAACAGAGCGCGGCGGATGTCGGTGACAACGCGCTCGCCCAAGCGGGTGACGAAGTAGTAACGGATGCCGGTGCCCACTGCCAAGGCCGCGGCGATCAGCAGCGCCGCACCGAAGTACTTATCGACGATGCTCAGGTCGCCCGCGTTGAAATTGTCGATGACGCGGCGGACGGCCATTGGCAGGATCAGACTGACAGAGGCGGTCAGCACCAAGGCCAGCCCAGCGGTGATCATCATCGGGCGATAGGGGCGCAGGAAGGGCCAGAGGCCGCGCAGGGCACCGACTTTCTTCGATTTCGCGCGTTGTTCGGTGGTGGTGTCGGCCATGGCGGTGCCCTTGATTGCTTGCGGCTTCGTCTAAGCCTGTGCGCGGATGGCTGCAAGCGTCCGGATGTCGCGCAGGCCTTTGGTCGGAGGCGGCGAACCGAAAGCAAACTCTGCGGGGCAGAGTTTGCCGGTTCGTTGCGCATAAGGCGGGACGCCGTTGCGCAAGGGGCGATGTGCTGCAAACCGAGGCTGTAAAATCGGGGCGCGCCTGACTGGCTGGCGCGGAGACGCGCCTGCCGGGGGCAGGCAGGCGCGGCCCGATTTGGCGCGGGCCAAATCGGGCAAGAAACCGAGCGTTGCGCCCTTTTGTATTTGGGTGGGGCATGGCAGTTTACCCGCGAAACGGAGGCGGACATGGTTGATTTCTTTACGGCAGGCGATGGGGCGAAGCTGGCTTACAGCGATGAAGGCGCGGGCTTGCCGCTGCTCTGCCTTGCGGGCCTGACGCGCACGATGGCGGATTTCGACTATCTGCGCCCGCATCTGCCGCCCCTGCGCCTGATACGGATGGATTATCGCGGGCGGGGGCAAAGTGCCTGGACTGGGGCAGCCAGCTATACAGTGTTGCAAGAGGCGCAGGATGCGCTGGCGCTGCTAGATCATCTGGGGGTAGCGCGCGCGGCGGTCTTAGGCACCTCGCGCGGCGGGCTGATCGGGATGCTGCTGGCGATGATCGCGAAGGATCGGTTGATCGGGCTGTGCCTGAACGACATCGGCCCGGTGATCGAGCGCAAGGGGCTGGAGCGGATTTTCGACTATGTCGGGCGCAATCCGTTTGTGAAAACGCATGAGGCCTTGGCGGAACGCCTGCCCGGCGCAATGCCGGGGTTTGTGGTGCCGCCCGAACGCTGGCTTCAAGAAGCACGTCTGCACTACACCCAAACGCCAGAAGGGTTGCGGATCACCTATGACCCTGCCCTGCGCGACAGCTTCATCGCCGGGTTCGAGGGGCCAGCCGTGGATGCCTGGCCGCTGTTTGATGCGCTCGCGGGCGTGCCGGTGGCGCTGATCCGGGGCGCGCACTCGGATCTGTTGAGCATGGCGACGGTGGCCGAGATGCAGGCGCGCAGGCCGGATATGATCTTTGGATCGGTGCCAGACCGCGCGCATATTCCGTTTCTGGACGAGCCGGAAAGTCTGGCGGTGATCCGGGCGTTTCTGGAAGTTTGCGGCGGGAAGGTGGGCGCATGAATATCGAGATGATCCATGCGGCGGCGCGGCGGCTGGAAGGCCATGCGCGGGTGACGCCGTTGCTGAATGCGCCCCTGTTGGACCGGATTGCGGGACGGCGGGTGCTGGTGAAGGCGGAATGCCTGCAATGGACCGGCAGTTTCAAATATCGCGGCGCTTGGGCGGCGGTTTCGGCCCTACGGGCAGCGAAGGGCGTAATTGCCTATTCCTCGGGCAATCATGCACAGGGGGTGGCTTTGGCCGCTCGTCAGCACGGCTTACCTGCGGTGATCGTGATGCCAAAGGACGCGCCTGCGGTGAAGATTGCCAATACTCGCGCTTATGGGGCCGAGGTGGTGCTGTATGATCGCACGCAACAGGATCGCGATGTGATTGGCGAAGGCTTGGCTGCGGCGCGGGGGCTGGTGCTGGTGCGCCCGTATGACGAGCCAGAGGTGATTGCGGGGCAAGGCTCGGTCGGTCTTGAGATTTTACAACAGTTTCAGGGTGATGCCGAGGTGTTGGCCTGTTGCGGTGGCGGGGGGCTGTCGTCGGGGATTGCCTTGGCCTGTGAGGGACGGATGCGCACGCGCACCGTAGAGCCTGCGGGGTTTGACGATATGGCGCGCAGTCTGGCGGCGGGCGAGCGGTTGCGGAATGCGGCGCTGGCGGGCTCGGTCTGTGATGCGATCCTGACGCCCTGCCCCGGCGAAATCACCTTTCCGATTTTGCAGCGGCTGGCGGGGCCGGGGTTGGTGGTGAGCGACGATCAGGCGTTGCAGGCGATGGTGCTGGCGTTCCAGCATCTGCGCATCGTGCTGGAACCGGGCGGTGCGGTGGCGCTGGCGGCGGCTTTGTTCGATGAGAGCCTTGGCGACACGGTGATCGCGGTGGCCTCGGGTGGCAATGTCGATCCGGCGGTGTTCGCAGGCGCTATGGCGCGGTTCGGCTGATGCTGGTTTATCTGGATGATATCCGACTGAATGCCGAAGTGTCGGGGCCTGTCGGCGGGCCTGCGGTGGTGCTCTTGCATGCTTTGGGCACAAATCTTTCGATCTGGGACGCGGTCGTGCCGCTGCTGCCGCGTAGCTGCCGGGTGTTGCGGTTTGATCAGCGCGGGCATGGCGGGTCTGATGTGCCCGAGCCGCCCTATGCGATGGGCGCGCTGATCCGGGATGCCGAACGGATGATGGCGCATTTCGGGATGCGCGATGCGGTGGTGGTTGGGCTCAGCTTGGGCGGACTGGTGGCGCAGGGGCTGGCGGTGAAGCGGCTGGATCTGGTGCGCGGCATGGTGCTGAGCAACACTGCGGCGAAGATCGGCTCGGCGCAGATGTGGGGCGAGCGCGTGGCGCAGGTGCAGGCCACAGGGCTGGCCGATTATGCGCCGGGGGCGATGGCGCGGATGTTCGGGCGGCGTTGGCAAGAAGTGGCAGGAATGCCCCGGGTGCGCGCGATGCTGGAGGGGATGGACCCGCGCGGCTGGGTCGGCTGCGCAAGTGCCATTGCCGGGACGGATTTTTACACGCCGACCGCCGCGCTAACTCTGCCAACGCTGGCGATTGCCGGGGCCAATGATGGCACAACCCCGCCCGATCTGGTGCGAGAGACGGCGGATTTGATTTTGGGCAGCCGGTTTCACCTGATGCGCGGCGCGGGGCATTTGCCGATGGTCGAGAAGCCAGAGGAATATGGGGCGGTGTTGTCGGAGTTTCTGGTTTCGGTTGGGCAAGTCTGAGGCGTTGAAGCGGGGGCTAGCCCCCACACCCCCAGGATATTTATGAACAGATGAAACAATTTTAGTCGAATTGTTTGTAACTGGCCGCAAGGCGCGGGTTGGAGTTAGGGGAATATCATGTTTGCGCGCGGCAATCTGAGTTTGTTGTTCATCCTGTTCACGGTGGCGCTGGATGCCATCGGGATCGGGTTGATCTTTCCGGTGATGCCGGATCTGATGGAGGATGTGACCCACGCGGGGCTTGGGCAGGCGGCGCTGTGGGGCGGGGTCTTGGCTGCGGCTTTCGCGGTGATGCAGTTTTTATGCGGGCCGCTGGTGGGCAATCTTTCTGATCGGTTCGGGCGCAGGCCGGTATTGCTGGTGTCTTTGGCGGTGATGGCGCTGGATTATGTGGCGATGGCTTTGGCGCATACGGTTTGGCTGCTGTTGATCGCGCGGATTGTGGCGGGGGTGGCGGCGGCGACCCATGCCACGGCGAATGCCTATGTGGCCGATATCTCAACCCCGGATCAGCGCGCCAAGCGGTTTGGGCTGATCGGGGCGGCGTTCGGGATTGGCTTTGTCGCGGGGCCGATGCTGGGCGGCGTGCTGGCGGGGATTGATGTGCGGGCCCCGTTCTGGGTGGCGGCGGGGCTGGCTTTGGCCAATCTGGTGTTCGGCTGGTTCGTGATGCCGGAAAGCTTGAGCTTGGCGAACCGCCGCGGTTTTACGCTGGCGCGCGCCAATCCCTTGGCCTCACTCCGCGCGGTGCGGCGGTTGCCGGGGTTGCAGCGGTTGCTGCTGGTGAGCTTTCTGTATGCGGTGACGTTCAACGTCTGGCCAGCGATCTGGTCGTATTACAGCAAGGCGGCGTTTGGCTGGGATGCGCGCTGGATCGGGTTTGCGCTAGCGGCATTTGGCGTCTGCATGGCACTGACGCAGGCGCTGTTGGTGGCACCGATGATCCGCCGCTTGGGCGAGCGGCGCACGGCGGCGGTGGGCATGGGGTTGGAGGTGGTGTCTTACGGCTTTTACGGCTTTGCCACTTCGGGATTCTGGGCGCTGGTGTTCACGCCGATTGCAGCTTTGGGCGGGGTAACGGGGCCGAGTTTGCAGGCGATGATGTCGCGCGCGGTGCCGGAAAACCAACAGGGCGAGTTGCAGGGGGTGAATTCCTCGCTGAATGCTTTGGCGATGATTATCTCTCCCTTGGTCATGACATGGGTGTTTGATCTGTTCACCTCGGATAAGGTGCCGTTTCATCTGCCCGGCGCGCCATTTTTGCTGTCTGCGACACTTATGGTCGCGGTTGTTATACTCTTTGTCGCGGGAACGCGCGAAGCGGGCAAGCCCTAGGCTAGCCTGACCCGAAAATGGGGGTGCCTTATGAAGCTGCGCGATCTTGAGATTTTCACCGTAGCCCCGCCTGCGCCGGGTTGGGGCGGGCGGTATTGGACCTTTGTGAAGCTGACGACGGATAACGGCATCGTCGGCTATGGCGAGTGCTATGCCTCTACCGTGGGCCCGCGCGCGATGGATGCAGTGATCCATGATGTGTTTGAGCGGCATATGCTGGGCGAAAACCCGGAAAATATCGAGTTGATGTATCGCCGCGCCTATTCGTCGGGCTTCACGCAGCGGCCTGATCCGACGGTGATGGGGGCATTTTCGGGGCTGGAGATCGCCTGCTGGGATATCCTTGGCAAAGCGCGCGAGCGGCCGGTTTGGGCGCTGCTGGGCGGCATGATGAATGAAAAGGTGCGCTCCTACACCTACCTTTACCCCGAAGAAGGTGTGATTCCGGCAGATTTCTGGGTGAACCCGGATATGGCCGCCGAAGCTGCGGCTAGGTGTGTAAAGCAGGGCTTCACGGCGGTGAAATTCGACCCGGCTGGCCCCTATACCATCCGCGGCGGACATGAGCCTGCGATGTCGGATATTTCCCGCTCGGTGGCGTTCTGTGCGAAAATCCGTGAGGCGGTGGGCGACAAGGCTGACCTGTTGTTCGGCACGCATGGCCAATTCACCACGCCGGGGGCGATCCGGTTGGGGGTGGCGATCGAGCCCTACAATCCGCTGTGGTATGAAGAGCCGATCCCGCCGGATAATCTGGCCGAGTTTGCCGAAGTGGCGAAATCGGTGCGCATTCCGATTGCCACGGGCGAGCGGTTGACGACGAAGGCCGAGTTTGGCGCGCTGTTGCGCCATGGCGGCGCGAAGATCTTGCAGCCTGCCTTGGGGCGTGTTGGCGGCATCTGGGAAGCGAAGAAGATCGCCGCGATGGCGGAAGTGTTCAACGCCGAGATGGCGCCGCATTTGTATGCGGGCCCGGTGGAATGGGCAGCGAATGTGCATTTTGCGGTGTCGATCCCGAATATCCTGATGGCCGAGACGATCCAGACCGGCGGGGCGTTCCATCTGAAGCTGATCAAGCATTCCTTGAAATGGGAGGATGGTTATATCCTGCCGCCCACCGCGCCGGGTCTGGGGATCGAGTTTGACGAGGATGTGGCGCGGGCGCATCCCTATACTGGCACAGCGTTGCATTTGCAGATGCAGGAAGCGCCTTGCGACTATCTGCATGGCAATCGGTTTGAGGGTGGCGCGCCCAGCACCGAGTTCTGACGCAAGCTTTTGAGGGTCGGCTTTCCTACGAGCGGCCGAGGCTATGCATTTGATGAATCGTGGCTCCGCTGATGCCGGGGCCACGATTTTTCTCAAAAATCGGGCTGTTGGCGGGCATGGTTTTCGCGTAGAACATGCCACCCCCGATAGGATTTGCGCATGACCGATTTTCTGCTGTTGGCTTTTGTATTTCTGGTGGCTGGCGTGCTGACCGTGCCGATTGCGGCGCGGCTGGGCCTCGGGTCAGTACTGGGCTATCTGATTGCCGGTATCGTGATCAGCCCGGTGCTGGCGCTGCTGCATGTGGATGTCGCCTCGATCCAGCATTTCGCCGAGTTTGGCGTGGTGATGATGCTGTTTCTCGTCGGGCTGGAGTTGGAGCCGGAAACTCTGTGGGCAATGCGGGCGCGGCTACTGGGGTTGGGCGGCGGTCAGGTGGTGCTGACCACGCTGGCGGTGATGGCCGTGGCGATGGCCTTGGGGCAGGTTTGGTCGGTGGCGCTGGCGGTGGGGCTGGTGTTTTCACTGTCATCCACCGCCATCGTGTTGCAGACCTTGGGCGAGAAGGGATTGATGAAAAGCGACGCCGGGCAGGCGAGTTTCGCTGTGCTGTTGACGCAGGATATCGCCGTGATCCCGATGCTGGCGCTGATCCCGCTGCTGGCTTTGCCGGAATTGCAGGGCGGCCATTCGGTCACGGATCATGCCGAGGCATTCACGCTGGTGGCGGGATTGAACGGCTGGCAAGTGGCACTGGTGAATATCGCGGCGATCATCGGCGTGGTGCTGGGCGGCAGTTACCTCACCCGCCCGGTGTTCCGCTTTGTCGCCTCGGCACAGTTGCATGAGTTGTTCACCGCGACAGCCCTGATGATGGTGATCGGCATCGCGCTGCTGATGACGCTGGTGGGCCTGTCGCCGGCTTTGGGCACGTTTCTGGCCGGGGTGGTGCTGGCCAACAGCGAGTATCGGCACGAGTTGGAATCCGACATCGACCCATTCAAGGCGCTGCTGCTGGGGCTGTTCTTCATGACGGTGGGGGCGGGCATCAACTTTGTGCTGCTGTGGGATAACCTTGGCCAGATCATTGCGCTGACGCTGGGCCTGATTGTGGTGAAAGTGGTGGTTCTGCTGGTGCTGGGGCGGATTTTCCGGCTCGGTTCGCTGGATAAGTGGTTGTTCGGTCTGGGGCTGGCGCAGGCGGGGGAGTTCGGTTTTGTGCTGATCTCGCTGATGGTGTCCTCGGCGGTGTTGCCGGGAGAGATCGCCGACAAGCTGCTGCTGGTGGTGGCGCTGTCGATGCTGCTGACGCCGGGGCTGTTCATCTTTTACGACCGCATGATCGCGCCGCGTCTGGCCGACAAGATCGACCGCCCGGCAGATGAAATCACCGACCCCAGCCATATCATCATCGCGGGGCATGGCCGGGTGGGCGGATTGGTCAACCGGATGCTGCGCGCAGCGGGCTATCATACCACGGTGATCGACTTTAGCTCGAAGCAGTTGGATATGCTGGCGAAATTCGGCGTGAAGGCCTATTTCGGCGATGCGACGCGCCCCGACATGCTGATCTCGGCGGGGATTGCCGAGGCCAAGCTGTTCGTGATCGCGATTGACGACAAGGATCAGATCACCGAATTGGTGCGCCACACCACACAGACCTATCCGAACCTGCATGTGATCGCCCGCGCGGTGGATCGCAACCATGTGTATGATCTGTGGGCGGCGGGGTGCCGCGATATCATCCGCGAGACCTATGACAGCTCGACCCGGATGGGACGTTCGGCGTTTCAGGCCTTGGGCGCGACGCTAGAGCAGGCCGAAGAAATGCGGCAGGCCTATAACGTGATGGATCAGAAAAGCATGTTGGCGATGGCCGAGCATTACGACCCGAACATCCCCAACTTTGAGAATGAGGCCTATATCAAGAATGCCCGCGCGATCAGCGCCAAGCTCGAGCAGAAGCTGATCCTGAAATTCGCGGAAATTCTGGGCAAGACACCGATAGAGACACTGCTGCCGCCCGGCGTGCCGGAACCGCATCAGCCGCCGCTTGAGGATGTGCCGGAAGAATTCGCCACCGAAACCATCCGGGGCTAAGGGGGAACCATGCTTGCATCACTGATCGCCTATGCGGCGGCTTTGGGATTGGCGGCGGCGGTGCCGGGGCCGGGCGTTGCGGCATTGGTCGGGCAAAGCATGGGCAATGGCTTGCGTGCGGCGCTGTTCCTGCTGGCCGGGATCGTGCTGGGCGATGTGGTGTATCTGACGGTTGCCGTGGCGGGATTGGCGGCAATTGCAAAGGCCTTTGCCGGGGTGTTTCTGTTGGTGAAGGTGCTGGGTGGGGCATATCTTTTGTATCTGGCCTACAAGCTGTGGACCAGCCACGCAAGCATCAGCGCGGATCGCACTGAAAAGCAAAGCACGGATATTGGCGCATTTCTGACCGGTTTTTCGGTAACTTTGGGCAACCCGAAAACCATCGTGTTCTACCTTGCCCTGCTGCCCACAGTGCTGGATTTACGCAGCATCGGTCTGGCCGAATGGGCGCTGTTTGTGCCAGTGACCGCGCTGGTGCTGACAGCGGTTTTGACGCCTTATGCAATGCTGGCTGCGCGGGCGCGCGGGCTGATGCGGCGGCCTGCGGCGATGCAGCGGCTGAACCGGGTGGCGGGTGGCATCATCGGCGCGACCGGGGTGGTCATTCTGGGACAAGCCGCGACGGCATTGGTGCGGCGGGCCTGATCGGCGCTACGCCACGGCGGACTTAGCCCAACTGCCACAGGATTTGTGCAAGTGCTGCGGCATCGGTGGTGGTGACTTCGCGCGCCAATGCCGCGTGTTCGGCTTTCCACAGCGGCACAGCTTCGGCAATGATCGCGTGGCCCGTGTCTGTCAGCACCGGGCGGCGGGCACGAGCGTCCTTCTCATCGGGGATCAGGGCGACAAGGCCACGCTTTTCCAAGGTTTTCGCGGCTGCCGTCATGGTGGTGGCGTCCATTGCCAGAAACTCGGCCAACTCGCCCAAACGAGGCTTCCATGGACTGCTGAGCGCCACCAGCATGGAAAACTGGCCATTGGTCAGGCCCAAGGGTGCAAACAAGCGATCAAACCGCCGGGCCAGTTTGCGCGCCGCACGTTGGCTTGCAAGGCACAGACATTCGTCACGGATTTGCAGAACGGTCTGAAGGGGCAGACACGGGAAGATTGTTTGGGGCAGGCTTGATTGGGTCATTTTATATTGATATCAAACTAAAGCGAGTGGGACAAGCGGCGGGTTGTCGCAGGAGGTTAGCATGGCGGATGCAGGATATCGCTGGGTTATCGTAGCGGCAGGCGGGGTGATGGGCTGTGTGGCAATGGGGGCACTGTTCGCGCTGCCAGTCTTGCTGACACCAATGGTCGCGGCCTCGGGCTGGTCACGGGCGGGGATTTCGGCGGCGATGACGATTGCCTTTCTGTCAATGGCAGCGATGGCGATGATCTGGGGCGCGCTGTCGGATCGGTATGGCGCGCGGCCGGTGGTGATGGCGGGGGCGGCGCTGTTCTCGGTCAGCCTGTGGGCTGCGGGGCAAGCCCCATCGCTGCTGGCGTTTCAGGTGATTTTCGGCGTGGCAGTGGGCGGATCGGTGGCGGCGTTTTTTGCACCGATGATGGCGACGGTGACGGGTTGGTTCACCACGCAGCGCAGTCTGGCGGTGTCGCTGGTTTCGGCCGGGATGGGGATGGCACCGGTAACGATGTCGCCGTTGGCGGCCTGGCTGGTGCAGACATATGACTGGCGCAGCGTATTTGCGATCTTGGCCGGGATCGTGGCGGTAGTGACGTTGCCGCTGGCCTTGCTGTTGAAGCGGCCTCCGATGCAAACGGCAATGCCGGGGGTGGATGGGCCGGATGATACGATGACGGTGCGGGGTGCCGTGCGCTCGCCACAGTTCATCGTGCTGGTTGCGACGAATTTCTTCTGCTGCGCCACCCACTCGGGGCCGATTTTTCACACGGTTTCCTATGCGGAAATCTGCGGGATTGCGGCGCTGGCGGCGGTGTCGATTTACTCGGTCGAGGGCATTGCCGGCATGTTTGGCCGCATTGGCTTTGGCGTGATGGGCGATCGGTTTGGCGCCAAGCAGGTGCTGGTGGCGGGGCTTTTGGTGCAGGCGTTCGGGGCGCTGGGGTATTTCTTTGCCCGCGATCTGGGGCAGTTTTATGCCGTGGCGGCGCTGTTTGGCTTTATCTATGCCGGGATCATGCCGCTGTATGCGGTGCTGGTGCGCGAGAATTTTCCAATGAAGATGATGGGCACGATCATGGGCGGAACAGGCATGGCCGGCAGTTTGGGCATGGCGACTGGGCCGGTGCTCGGCGGTTGGATCTTTGACCGCACGGGCAGCTATGGCGGGCTTTACATCACCTGCTTTGGGCTGGGGTTGGCGGCGTTTGCGGTGGCGATGACGTTCCGGCCTTTTGCGCGGCCCCTGCCAGAGGCCGCGCTGGGATAAATTACGCCTCAACGCCGCCTTTGACGCCCGTAATGTATGACACGATGTCGTTGCCGTCGGTTTCATCTTTCCGCAAGCTGGCGACGATGCGGCCGCGACGGAACACCACGATGCGGTCGACCAGATCAAAGACTTGCCGCAAGTTGTGCGACACGAGGATCAGCGGCACACCACGATCTTTCAGACCGCGGATGATGTTTTCCACCTGCGCGGTCTCTTGCACCCCCAGCGCAGCCGTGGGTTCATCCATGATCACCAGTTTTGACGCGAAAGCCGCCGTCCGCGCGATCGAGACGCATTGGCGCTGGCCGCCCGACATATTGCGGATCGGGTTATCAACATTGGGGATTTTGACGGCGGTGATCTTCAGCGCCTCCATGGTTTTTTCGCGCATGGCTTTGCGGTCCAGCACGGAGAATGGCCCGAGTTTGAACTTGAACAACTCGCGCCCCAGAAACAGATTTGACGGCACGTCAAGATCATCGGCAAGGGCGAGGGTTTGGAACACCGTCTCAATACCAGCCTCACGCGCTTGCAGCGGGCCTGCGAAATTCACCGACGCGCCATCGAAAATCACGTCACCCGCAGTGCGTTGCTCAACTGCGGTAATCTGGCGGACGAAGGTGGATTTGCCTGCGCCATTGTCGCCCACCACCGCCACATGCTCGCCGTGACGCAGGGTGAAATTGGCATCCTCCAGCGCGTGAACACCGCCGTAGCGCTTGGTCAGGCCACGGGTTTCCAGAATAAATTCGCTCATACCCGTGCCCCCCGGCGTTTCTGCCGCCATTGATCCAGAACCACCGCGCCGACGATGATCGCGCCTTTGACCATTTCCTGATAATAGGCATCGAGTTTGAGGAAGGTGAAACCCGAGATGATCACCCCGAAAATCAGCGCGCCAATCACCGTGCCGATGATCGAACCGCGCCCGCCTTGCAAGGAAATCCCGCCGATCACGGCCATGGCGATAGCGTCAAGCTCATACATCATGCCCATATTGGCTTGCGCGGTTTGCCCCTTGGACGACACCACAATAGCGGCAATCGAGGCCAACATCGCAGCGATCACATAGACCAGTACCTTGTGGCGATCGACGTTGATGCCTGACATGCGGGTGGCTTGTTCATTGGAACCGATGGCATAACTGTACTTGCCGTATTTGGTGTATGTCATGATCAGGTGAAACAGCACCGCCAGTGCAACAAAGATCAGCACCGGGCGCATACCTGATCCGATGGCGTTATAGCTTTCGGTCGGGAAAGAAATCGGATTGCCGGTAGACCACCAACGCGCAAAACCGCGCGCCGAGACCATCATGCCCAGCGTGGCAATGAATGGCGGGATCTTGGTGTAAGCCACCAGCGCGCCATTGATCAGGCCCGCCAGAAGGCCACAGCCAAGACCGACGAGGATCGGCACCAGAATCGGCAAATCCATTGCCCAGTCGCCAAAGATTGCCTTGGCGTTAGGGTTGCCGTTGACCAGCGCGGTTTGCGCAAAGCTCATCGCGACCATGGCGGTGGCGCCGACAACCGAGCCCGAGGACAGATCAATACCCCCGGTGATGATCACTTGCGTCACGCCGATGGCAATGATGCCAACGGTGGCGACTTGCAAGATGATGATCGACAGCCGCTGGGTGTTGAGCAGGCCCTGCGTACCCTCACGGGTGTTGAACAAAAAGCTTTCGCCGATGATCAGGCGGCCCAGAATTTCAAATGCCGCGACGATGATCACGAAGGCGGTGAACACGTTCAACTCTTGCGGCCGGGCTTTTTTCGACGGGTCGTATTTCAGGCCAACAAGGCCATGCGCAGGCTCTGCCACGGGCTTCTCCCCCAGATTGTCAGATGAAATGGTCTGACCCCATGCAATGGCAGAGGGTTGACGAAGGGCGACGCCATAGCGCCTCCCCTGCTGCTGCGGAGTAAAGCATGACCCAATGGATTGACGCCTGCGCGACCGACGATATCGACGCCGAAGACCTGATCCGCTTTGATCATGGGGCGGCCACCTATGCGATCTATCACGCCCCGGATGGCCAGTTTTATGCCACGGCAGGCAAATGCACGCATGAGGATGTGCATCTGGCGGATGGGTTGGTGATGGATCATGTGATCGAATGCCCCAAGCACAACGGCCAGTTCGATTACCGCACAGGTGAGGCCAAGCGTGCGCCGGTCTGCGTGAACCTGAAAACCTACCCTGTGAAGGATGAGGGCGGTCGCGTCTTCATTCAGGTGGCTTGAATGTCGCGGCTGACGGTGAAGGATCTGCTGGATGCGCGCGGCAAGCATCAATTTGCCATGCTGCGGGTGGAAACTCTGGAAGAAGCCGAGGCTGCCGAAAAGGCTGGGGTGGAACTGTTGTCAATCCCGCCCGCGATGATCATGGATCGGCAGTTTCGCGATGCTGCCCCCACGGCTTTCGCGTTTCCGGGCGATAATTTTTACGAGATCGGCGATACGGCGGATTTTCTAAAATGGGCGTTTCCGCTGTATAAGGCCGGGGCGGATGGCTTTTATTGTTCAGGGTCGTTGCAGACGGTAAAGGCGATGGCGGATCATGGCTTGCCGGTCTGCGGCCATGTCGGCCTGATCCCGTCAAAGCGCACTTGGACCGGCGGCTTCAAGGCGGTGGGCAAGACCTTGGCCTCGGCGCAATTGGTATATCAGCAATGCCGCGCGCTCGAGGAAGCCGGGGCCTTTGCCGCCGAGATAGAGGTGGTGCCGCAGGCGATCACCGCTGCGATTGCCGCGAAAACCGGCTTGTTCCTGATCTCGATGGGCGCGGGGCCTGCGGGCCATGCGCAATATCTGTTCAGCGATGATGTGCTGGGCCAGAACACGGGCCACGTGCCGCGCCATGCCAAGCGCTATGCCGATTTCTCCCGTGAATACGCGCGGTTGCAGCAGATGCGGGTGGCCGCGATGACGGCCTATGTCGCGGATGTGCGCGATGGCAGCTACCCCGCGCCGCAGCATCTGGTGGAGAGTGACGCCGATGTGGTGGCACAGTTTTGTGATTGGCTGGCGCTGCAGGATTAGGTCAGGCTTGCGCAGAAACCAACGTGTGGCGGCGGAGTTTATGCCGCCTGTTTGACGGGAAACTGACATGACTATGCGCATCTGTCTGGCCTTGGCCGCTATCGTGTCCGGAACCGCTGCCGGGGCCGTCACGCCCGATTACACCGATGACCGCTCAACCCCGGTGGCGGTGGTGGCATCCCTGTATAACGCTTTGAACCGACAAGAGTATCTGCGCGCCTGGAGCTATTTTGGCGAAGGTGCCGTCACCGATTATGCCAGCTTTCGCGATGGCTATCAGGATACCACGACGGTCGATGTCGCCTATGGCGAGGTGCAATCCGACGGCGCTGCGGGCACGATCTACAGCACGGTGCCGGTCGCGATTGCAGCGCATCACAAAGATGGATCGGTGGCATTTTTCGCTGGGTGCTACACAGTGGCGCAAGTGCAACCAGCTGTTCAGGACACCCCACCGTTTCGCCCCATCGAAATCCGTCAGGGCCATCTGCGCCCCGCCAAATCCATGGACGTGCCATCGGATGCGTGCAGCGGGTAATGGCGACTCCGGAAGGACTTGAACCCTCAACCCCAGACTTAGAAGGTCCGTGCTCTATCCAGTTGAGCTACGGAGCCGCATTTAGCCTATTTGCGGCAGGATTGGCCGTTACGCAAGGCTGCGCGTCATGAAAACCGAATTCGGGTCTTCGCTGTAGCCCTCAAACGGTGGGCAGTCGGTGAAGCCTGCTTTGTAATACAAAGCGCGGGCAGCAACGAAGGTCGGCTGCACGCCGGTCTCAAGAGACAGGCGTTGCAGACCGGCGGATTTGGCTGCCGCCAGCAGATGATCCAGCATCGCCCGCGACAGGCCACGCCCGCGGGCTTCGGCCAGAACGTGCATGGATTTGATCTCGGCATGGGTCGCGTCAATGCGTTTGAACGCACCCATCGCCAAAGGTTTGCCACCGTCGCGCAGCACGAAGAAATCCACCGCAGGGATCGCCAGTTCCGAGGCATCCATCATGTGAATGCTCTCGGGCGGGGTATCGGCGTGCATATCTTCGGTATGGCGCTGCATCAGCAGCGCCAAATCCGCGCCCAGCGGGCTTTCCTTGGCAATGGTGATGCTCACTGTGCGCCCATCATATTGGTGCCGTTGACCAGGAAGCCGCCAGTTGCTGTGGATTCCAACTCCCACACCAAGGCGCCGTTTTCGCCGGGCTTGGCCATGCTTTCCGCCATTTTCAGCATCGGGGTGATCTGACCAGTCATCTCAGCCGGGCCCGCCGCTAGCGCCTGTTCGACGGCGGTCATGCCCGTGGCGGTGATGGTGGCTTTGCCGACCGGCATCGGAGTCGCGGGGCCCGCGCTGAACATGCCCTCATAAGTCACCGTGTACAGCGGCGAGGTGATGGTGCCCGGTGCCAGCGTGATATCCACCACACCTTCCGGCAGCAAAGCCGCAAGCAAGGCCTGATCCTGCTCGGGCGTGTTGGGTTTGGGGTTTGCCAGATCCATCGTTTCCAACAGGATCGCCGCCGGCGCCGCCAGATTGAACCGCGAGGCCTTGAAATCCAGCGTCAGCGACGTCGGCACCAGTTGCGCGGCCCATTCCGGCACCAAACCAGCGGGCAGGCTGAGACCGTTGATGCTGAATGCTTCGCGGAACAAACCATCGTCCACCACACCGTTCGCCTCAACATTGACACCCATATCCGTCATCGAAACGGCACCCATCGGCGTGTCAAACTTGACAGCTTTGATCGCGCTGGTGCTGGCAAGATGGTCAAACAGCGGCAAGCCATCCTTGATGATGCCCTTCAGCGTGTCCTGCTGCGCTGCGGCTGCCGCCGCATCGGGATTGGCCACGGCAAAGGCGATCAATTTGTAGAACGCATCCGGGCGCAGACCGGAAATGTCAGCGGTGCCCGACTGGGTTTCGGCGGTCAGCGTGATCGGCACGCCCATTTCCGGCACCATCATCGTCTGCGACAGGCCTATGGCCTCGTAAGTGCCCTTGCTGTCAACACCGCCATCGGCACCCTCTTCGGCGGTGCCCTCAAAGGTCATGCTGGCAAGGCTGTAAGACGTGTTGGTTTCGGATTTGGTGGTGGGGTCGATGATCTTTTCGCTCAGCGCCATATCAGTCAGCGTGGTGGTCGATGTGGTGAAGCTTTGCAGCGCCTCATCAAAGGTGCCGGTGCTTTTGTAGCTGGCAATCTTCACCGAGATATCGGCGGCACCGGGAACCGACAAGGTCAGGTCAAGCGGCTGATCCTGCTCCATCTCCCACGTGCCATCGCCGTTGTCGGTCAGGCTGAATTCAATCGGGGTGACGGTCGCCTTGACCTCTGCCGGGGCCTTGGCGATCAGCGGCGCGAAATCGAGGGTGACGTCGTAAACATCATCGCCCACCTCAACCGAGACGACGCCATCGGTCGCGCCCAGATAGGTTTGCAGCGTCGCGGTCAGGGCATCCGCACCTTCTTGCGTGGCTTCAGCGGCCGCCATCCCGGCGCACAGGCTGAGAGGAATCGCGATCAGGGATGTATAACGCATGGTGAAATCCTTGTTTTGGTTGAAAAAGGGGCCGCTTAAAACTTGCCCAAGATGAGCTTTCGCCTCAGTGCGTCCACACACCGCGACGGTCGGTTGCAAAATTCTCGCCATAGCCGCGCTGGCGGATCATCGGCTTGCGCTTTTGCGGCTCGATCACATCAAATTCGATCGCATTCGCGTTGGCATAGGCCTCGGCAGCCTCACGCGTGTCAAAGCGCAGCTTGACCTGCGCCTGCGTGTCCGAAGAACTGGTCCAGCCCATCAACGGATCCACCTCACGCGCCGAGGCGGGGGCGAATTCCAACACCCAGCCGGTGGTTTTCGCGGTGCCAGATTGCATGGCGGTTTTGGCGGGCTGATAGATGCGGGCGCGCATGAGGAAACTCCCTGTATGTTGCCACGTTTATTCCGAAATTGGCGGGGAAAGGCAAGGCAGAAGGCGCTGTCGATTGGTCGCGAGGGGTGTAAGTGGGGTGTGTGGTGCGACCAACCGACAGCTGAGTTTGCTGCTTGCCCATGCAATTTGCCGCAGCTTGCGGCCCAAGACAACTATAAAGTGCGCCTTTGATCTGCATTTTCGTTAAAATTGCATTTCATTCTTTCACCTTCGCACAACAAAGGTGAACAGAACCTTTCAAAATGCACGCTGCGCGACGCTTTCTGACCTCGCCCCCTTTCATGGGAACAAAAACGGAATAGATTGGTTTCCTCAGGGAATCGCATGAAGGATCGGTTGTGCCCCATAACAACATCAACGCCGTAACCGAACGCCCCGATGTGCTGACCCGCCCCAAGCTGGAAGGCGGGCGGCGGTTCGTGTTGAAAACCCAGTTTGAAGCTGCGGGCGATCAGCCGACGGCGATTGCCGCGCTGTCGCAGGGTGTGCTGGAAGGCGAGCATGATCAGGTTTTGCTGGGCGCAACTGGCACCGGCAAGACCTTTACCATGGCAAAGGTGATCGAAGAAACCCAGCGTCCGGCGATCATTCTGGCGCCCAACAAGACCTTGGCTGCGCAATTATACGGTGAATTCAAGACCTTCTTCCCCGACAACGCGGTGGAATACTTCGTTTCCTACTACGACTACTACCAGCCCGAGGCTTACGTCGCCCGCACCGATACCTTCATCGAGAAGGAATCGCAGATCAACGAACAGATCGACCGGATGCGCCACTCCGCCACCCGCGCGCTGCTGGAACGTGACGACGTGATCATCGTGGCCTCGGTGTCGTGCATCTACGGTATCGGCTCGGTCGAGACCTACTCGGCGATGACGCAGGATCTGGTCGTCGGCCAGCACTATGATCAGCGGCAGGTACTGGGCGAATTGGTGGCGCAGGCCTACAAGCGCAACGATCAGGCGTTTCAGCGCGGCAGCTTCCGCGTGCGCGGCGATTCTGTCGAGGTCTGGCCCGCTCACCTTGAAGACCGCGCCTGGCGGTTCTCATTCTTTGGCGAGGAGCTTGAGGCGATTGTCGAATTCGATCCGCTGACCGGCGCCAAGACCGACAGCTTCAAGCAAATCCGCATCTACGCCAACAGCCACTACGTCACCCCGCGCCCGACGATGCAGCAGGCGATCATCGGCATCAAGAAAGAGCTGCGTCAGACGCTTGATCTGATGGTGGCGCAGGGCAAACTGCTGGAAGCGCAGCGGCTGGAACAACGCACCTCGTTCGATCTGGAAATGCTGGAAGCCACCGGCGTTTGCAACGGCATCGAGAACTACTCGCGCTACCTGACGGGCCGCGCACCGGGCGAACCGCCGCCGACGCTGTTCGAGTTCATCCCCGACAATGCCATTGTTTTTGCAGACGAATCCCACGTCTCGGTGCCGCAGATCGGCGGCATGTATAAAGGCGACTTCCGGCGCAAGATGACCTTGGCAGAACACGGCTTCCGCCTGCCGTCCTGCATGGACAACCGCCCCCTGAAGTTTGAGGAATGGGACGCGATGCGCACGCAAACCGTGTTCGTCTCGGCCACCCCGGCGGCGTGGGAGATGGAGCAGACCGGCGGCGTGTTTGTCGAACAGGTGATCCGCCCCACCGGGCTGATCGACCCGCAGATCGAAATTCGCCCGGTGGATATGCAGGTCGATGACCTGCTTGACGAAATCCGCCGCGTTGCCGCTTTGGGCCTGCGGGTGCTGGTGACGACCCTCACCAAGCGCATGGCCGAGGATCTGACCGAGTATTTCCACGAACAAGGCATCCGCATCCGCTATATGCACAGCGACATCGACACCATCGAACGCATTGAAATCCTGCGCGATTTGCGGCTGGGGGCGTTCGATGTGCTGGTCGGCATCAACCTGTTGCGCGAGGGTCTGGATATCCCCGAATGCGGGCTGGTGGCGATCTTGGATGCCGACAAGGAAGGCTTCCTGCGCTCGGAAACCTCGCTGATCCAGACCATCGGGCGGGCCGCGCGCAACTCGGAAGGCCGGGTGATCATGTATGCCGACCGCATCACCGGCAGCATGGAGCGCGCGATTGGCGAGACCAACCGCCGACGCGAAAAACAGATGGCCTACAACACTTTGCACAGGATCACGCCGACCACGATCAAGAAGAACGTCGAGGATGTGCTGCTGGGCATTTACCAAGGCGACACCGATCAGGCGCGGGTGACGGCGAAGATCGACAAGCCGATGCTGGGCAATAACCTTGCCAGCCATCTGGATGCGTTGCGGCTGGCGATGCGCAAGGCCGCCGAGAATCTGGAGTTTGAAGAAGCCGCCCGCCTGCGCGATGAGGTCAAGCGGCTGGAAGCGGTCGAACTGACCATCGCCGACGACCCGTTGGCGCGGCAATCCGTGGTCGAGGAAGCCGTGGAAGAGGCCGTGAAAATGGCGGGCCGCTCAACCGCGGGGCGCGCCGGGATGCGGGGCGGCAAGGCGCGGCGGCGCAAGTGATCAGAACGCCGCGACCACCTCATACATCACCGGCTCGAACCCTTTGCACAGGGTGTTGATCTCACGGTTCCTCTCGCGCATTTCCGGGCTGCGCAGCATCGCCTGATAATCCTCGCGCCGCTGCCATTTCGAGTAATTGCACACCCGCGTCATCGCATCATTCATGTGCAGGCCCGCGCCGAGAAAGCCCGGCTGATGCCGGATGAATTCATCGTAAGCCGCTTGCAGCTTTTCCATCAGATCATGCGCGGTGGCGGGGGTCATCTCAAACGTGGTGATCACAGTCTGGCCGTGAAAACTGGCGGAGATTTCGGTCATGGCGGGCCTCCTTTTGTCTCAGGCTATGCCGTGGGGCCGAGTCGGGCAAGGGCTTGGCAGCGCAGGCATTTCGCTGCATTGTGCCAGCCAGTAACGAAAAGGCCGCGCATGAAAATCCTCGACCCGAATGATCCGTTCTTCAACAAGGCTTGGGTGCGTTGGGCAACCTGCATCCTGCCGCTGCTGTGGGGATTGGTCGAGTTTTACTTCGACAGTCCCGGCTGGGGGATCTTGTTTATGGTGGCGGGGGCTTACGCATTCTACAAGCTGATCCTTACCCGCGTGGACAACGGATAGAGCCGCGCATTTCGCCGCTATCCCCTTGCAAGCTGGCCTCATTCAGCTTGCACCCCGTCACCTCGGGGATCAGCGCGATCATCTGCGCCCGAATGTCGTCATGTTCGCCGCGTTTGGCATAGCCGAGGCGGATCACCTCGACCCGTCTGTCGGTGTAATAGACGGTGTATTGCCGACCGCCGCGGCTGACATCCACGCGCTTGGCATTGAAAAACTCTGGCGCGGGCTGGGCACCACAGGCGGCGAGGATCAGAAGGAGGATAAGGGCTTTCATCCCCACAACTTGCCGGGGATTGGTTAAGCTATGATTAACGGCGGAATTGCGCCGAGACATTTTGGCCGGGGAACGAAGCCGCGGGGGGCGCGTTAGCAGGCATCAGCCAATGTCACAGGAGGCTTCCATGACCATCAAATCCTACATCCTCGTCGGTATCGCCGCATTCGGCCTGTCCGGCTGCCTTGCCAGCGACGCCGAACGCGGCCTCGCCGGAGCCGCAGGCGGTGCGGTGATCGCAGGAGCCACCGGCGGAAATGCCGTGACGGGCGCAGTCATCGGCGGCGCAGGTGGCTATTTCTGCCGCGACCTGAACGTGCCGGGCTGCCGGAATAAGTGAGGGTTGGGGGAGGGGGCGGGCGAGTTGGCCTAGCCATTTCAAATAAAATCTAGGGTGGGCATTAGCCCACCCTTTTTGTTGTGTGGGTGAGGTTGCCCCTATAGCGACTAAATCGATGTTGTGCGTGCCGATATCTTTCCGTGACACTTGACATTAAAAGCGTAAAAATTCAAAGGTGTAGGGGCATCAGGAGGGTTGAATGCACGATACTCCGTGGAAAGAGGCTGCGTCGATTGTACTGGGGAAGTCAGTTCAATCGCTACATTATAAAACTATTGCTGAAGAAATTGAGAAGCAAAAGCTGCGCAAGACATTGGGTGCAACTCCTGCAAACACTGTTTTTGTTGTAATTAATAACTCAATTAAAAACGAGGGTGATGAAAGCCCGTTTATAAAAACAAGTCCGGGCATGTTTATGCTTAGAAGCGTTACTGTTGGCACCCCCGCTGTCCAAGAACCGCTCGAAACTGTTGAACTTGAGGTTGAGGAACGACCGGTTGTTAAATGCGTAGGAATGTATTGGAACGCTAACAAAGTTAGTTGGAAAACAAGACCGAAAATTCTTGGCCAACAACAGCAAGGAAGCAAGGAAATTGACTTCTGCGAGCAAATTGGCATCTACTTGCTATATGATCGCTCTCGCGTGATCTATGTGGGACGTTCGGTAGACAGACCTTTAGGACAGCGCCTCGCAGAGCACACAAAAGACCGCCTCAATGGCCGCTGGGATCGCTTTTCTTGGTTTGGATTGAGAGGCGTAGACGAAACTGGGAAGCTGACCGAGCCAGATTTTAATGCTACACAAGGCCAAATCATTGGCCTTATGGAAGCAATACTAATTGAAGCGCTTGAGCCTCCGCAAAATCGTAAACGCGGAGACGATTTCTCGGAAATTGAATATCTTCAAGCTGATGACAAGGAAATTTCGTCTAAAAAGAACAAAGCTATGCTTGAACTCTTCAAGCAACAGCTTGGGATGGAAGATTAAACTAAATTATGCAAGCGACTGGCCATTCAAAAACCGCCGCGCCCATCCTGCACTGTGTGGGCACGCGAATGGTTTCACCATTCTCTTTCGCCCACCCGCTTTGAAAAAGGACAGCCTTAGCTGTCCATTTTCAAAGCGCTAATAAACGCCTCCTGCGGAATCTCCACCTTGCCGAACTGACGCATCCGCTTTTTCCCGGCCTTCTGCTTCTCCAGCAGTTTCTTCTTCCGGCTGGCATCCCCGCCGTAGCACTTCGCCGTCACGTCTTTGCGCATGGCGGACAGGGTTTCGCGGGCAATCACCCGCGCGCCAATCGCCGCCTGGATCGGGATTTTGAACATGTGGCGGGGGATCAGGTCTTTGAGTTTCTCGACCATCGCCCGCCCGCGCGCCTCGGCCCGGTCGCGGTGGACCATCATCGACAGCGCGTCGACAGGTTCCTCGTTCACCAGAATCGACATTTTGACAAGGAAATCTTCGCGATACTCCGAGATCGTATAGTCAAACGAGGCATAGCCCTGCGTGACCGATTTCAGGCGGTCGTAGAAGTCGAACACCACCTCGGCCAAGGGCAGGTCGTAGACCACCATCGCGCGCGACCCGGCATAGGACAGATCCATCTGGATCCCGCGGCGGTCCTGACACAGCTTCAGCACGTCGCCGAGGTAATCGTCGGGGACCATGATCGTCGCCTTGATCCGGGGTTCCTCGATATGGTCGACATAGGTCAGGTCGGGCATGTCGGCGGGGTTGTGCAGGTCTTGCACGGTGCCGTCTTTCATGTGCAGTTTGAAGACCACCGAAGGCGCGGTGGTGATCAGGTCGATGTCATATTCGCGCTCCAGCCGGTCGCGGATGACTTCAAGGTGCAAAAGACCAAGGAAGCCGCAGCGGAAGCCAAAGCCGAGGGCGGCAGAGGTTTCCATCTCGGTGCTGAAAGAGGCGTCGTTCAGCGACAGCTTCTCAATCGCGTCGCGCAGGTTTTCGAATTCATTGGCATCGACGGGGAACAGGCCGCAGAACACCACCGGTTGCGCGGGTTTGAAGCCCGGCAGCGCCTCGGTGCAGCCCTTGCGTTCGTGGGTGATGGTGTCGCCGACGCGGGTGTCACGGACTTGTTTGATCGAGGCAGTGAAGATGCCGATCTCGCCCGGCCCAAGCTCGGCAATGTCACGCATTTCGGGTTTCAGCACGGCGAGTTTGTCGATGCCGTAAACCGCATTGGTTTGCATCATGCGGACGCGGTCGCCCTTTTTCATCACGCCGTCCATGATGCGGACCATGACGACCACGCCAAGGTAGGCATCATACCAGCTATCGACCAGCATCGCCTTCAGGGGCGCATCGCGGTCGCCTTTGGGGGGCGGCAGGCGGGTGACGATGGCTTCCAGCACCTCGGGGATACCCAGACCGGATTTGGCCGAGATCAGCACGGCATCAGAGGCATCAAGTCCGATCACGTCCTCGATCTGCTGGCGGATACGGTCAGGCTCGGCTGCCGGCAGGTCGATCTTGTTCAGAACGGGGACAATCTCATGCCCTGCGTCCAGCGCCTGATAGACGTTGGCCAGCGTTTGCGCCTCGACCCCTTGGGAGGCGTCCACGACCAGCAGCGATCCTTCGACGGCGCGCATCGAGCGACTGACTTCGTAGGCGAAGTCGACGTGTCCGGGGGTGTCGATCAGGTTCAGGATATAGGTCTTGCCATCCTTGGCCGGATATTCGATCCGCACCGTGTTGGCCTTGATGGTGATGCCGCGCTCGCGCTCGATATCCATGCTGTCCAGCATCTGCGCCTTCATGTCGCGTGCGGCGACCGTGCCCGTCATCTGGATAAGACGGTCGGCGAGGGTGGATTTGCCGTGGTCAATATGGGCCACGATGGAGAAATTGCGGATGAGATCAAGCTGGGTCATGCGCGCGATATAGCTTGGTTTGGCTGGGCCGTGAAGGGGCTTGTGGACGCGGGGGGTAGTCCCGAGCCGGGACCGGCATAAATTCCATGTTTTTCATATATATAGCATTGCTGATTTCGGTTTTGTTAACGGTTTGACGCTGCAATATCTGCGCATTTGCACGGCGCGCTGACGGACGGGGGGCTGTGCTGCCGGGCTGCGACCAGGGCACGCCACGCCGTAAGCGGATTTGCGCCTTGTGGCCGCGTTCTTGAAAAATCCTGCGTTTGACGCCATAGTGATTCCACATAATGATCCGCAGGTGAGGGAAACCCGGCTGCGGGCGGTAAAGGCAGAGCGACATGAAATCACTACTTCTGGCGGCCAGCGTGGCCGTGGTGCTTCCGGTTATGAGCAGTCTTGCCCATGCCGGGCCAATCGAGAATGCGTGCAACCGATCAGATCGCAAGGCGGCCAACCCGCAGCTTTGTGGCTGCATCCAACAGGTTGCCGACCAGACCCTGCGCGGCGCGGATCAGCGGCGGGCGGCGTCTTTCTTCAAAGACCCGGAAAAGGCGCATAAGGTCTGGATGTCAAAATCGCGCGGCGATGATGAGTTCTGGGATCGCTACAAGGCGTTCAGCGCCCAAGCACAGGCGTATTGCGGCGGTTGATTGGCTGCGCTTGGTTAGGTCGCCCCACCCTACCCGCCGAAACGATAGTTTTTGACATGGTCGGGCACGGTGATTTCCGGCGCCAGCGATGGATCGGCGATGGGCTGGCCCATCGTCAGCTGTATCGGCAAAATCCCGGCCCAGACCGGGGTTGCCAGATCCTCGGGCGGATCGGTCGGCATGCCGGTGCCGATCTTGGCGGAAGCCTCGGTCAGCGGCAGGGTCAGGATCGCGGTGGCTTTGAGTTCCTGCGCGGTCATCGGGCGCAACTGCTCCCAGCGGCCGGGGAACATCTGTTCCATCATCATGCGCAGGGCTTCGGCCTTCTCGGCAGGGTCGGTCAGGGCGCGGGCGGTGCCGAACACCATCACTGAGCGGAAATTGACCGAATGTTCCAGCCCTGAACGGGCCAACACCATGGCATCGGTCAAGGTGACGGTAACGCAGACCTGCGCATCGCTGGCGCTGCGTTGCGTGCGGCTGGCGGTAGAGCCGTGCCAGTAAATCTGATCGCCAATGCGCCATTGCAGCGTGGGGATCACCACCGGCGCACCATCCTTGACATAGCCGACATGGGCGACCGGCATCGCATCAAGGATCGCGTCAATGGTGGCCCGCTCGTAGGCGGCTTTCTCGTGCATCCGGCGGGCGCGGGTGCGGTCACTCGGGGCTTTAGCGGCGGTCATGATTTGCCTTTCTGAGTACCGGCAGTGCGGCTGTCGGCTGCGGGAGCGCGCCGCGCGGGAGTATTTACAGCCAAGATGAAATTGCTAGCAGGGCATCCTGGCGGGAGAAAGCCTAGCGAAACGCCGGGCCATGTGACCACAGCGTCAGCGACCAGCGGGTGCCCGCGGTGACGGGGGTGACGCGGTGCAGCACAAAGCTGGGAAAGATCGTGGCGGTGCCACGGGCGCGCGGGGCTTGGGTCACGTTGCTGTCGGGGCGCAGTTCCAGCGTGCCGCCTTCGTATGTGGCGGGATCGGAGAGTTGCACCACGATGGTCAGCTTGCGCTTGGCGGCCCATTGGCCCGCGCCGATGTCGCTGTGCCAGTCGAAATGGCCCGCACGTTCGGCGGTATAGCGCGCGACCTGCGGGCTTTCGCCGAAATCCGACAGGTCGAACTGAAACGCCTCGCGGTTGGCTTGCGCGGTGAGCGAAATCATGCGGTCCATCACCCAGGCGGCTTCGGGGATGTCGTCAAGCCAAGCGATCTCGGCGCGGCGGATGTCATGAGCGGTGGTGCCGCGCACAAGGCCCGCATCTTTCAGATGATGCGCCGCGATCAGGGTGATCAGATCATCGCATTGCTGCGGCGAGAGCGCGTTGGGGATCGAAAAATGCGGTGTCATGCTGGCCTTTGTGGGCGGGGATGCCTCCCCGCCCGAGGTTCGGTTGCGGTTAGTTGGCGGGGGCTTCCATCGTGCTGTGGTCCATCGTGCTATGGTCCATTCCCGGCATGTCTGCCATCGGATCGGCTGCCTCCTCGGGTTTGCGGGCGTTATCGACCGGGACATCGACCTTGACCTCGCCCGAGTGTTCGAAGGTCAGCGTCAGGTGGATGATATCGCCGTCTTTCAGATCCTGACGCAGCCCCATCAGCATGATGTGATCGCCGCCGCGTTTCAGAAAGCGGCTTTCCAGCGCGGGGATCTCAAACCCCTCGGGGACGGCAGACATGCTCATGACGCCGTTCGCATCGGCCTTGTGGGTGTGCATCTCGACCTTTTCGGCAACATCCGAGGCGACGCCGATCAGGCGGTCATCTGTATCGGCGTGGTTCATGATCTCAAGAAAGATCGCGCCGGTTTTGCCGATACCACCATTGGTGCGGGCATAGGGGTTTTCGATATGCACGCCTTGATGCGCGAAGGCCGGGGCGGCAATGAACAGGGCGAAAGCGGTGATAAGCGAATGAATACGCATGGGTTTTCCTTTGCGGTTGATCAGAGGGATGTGCGGATCAGGCAAAGGCGGGGGGATCGCGGGCGGATTGCGGCGGCGGGCTGATGCTGGCAACGATGGGCTGTGGCAGCAGATCGGGCGGGGCCGAGACGCCGGTGCGGCTGGCCAAAGCGAACAGGGTTGGCAGTAGCGCAGTGACGCTGACGGTGCAATCCGGGCAGCGATGCGGATGGGCGATGGGTTTGCCGGTGGCGTCAAGCGTAACGGTGGCAATGCCACTGCCAGCGGCGCTGTCCGAGCAGATCACCATCTGCTGCGCGCCCTGCATTTCGGCATGCATCACCGCCGCGCTGACCGATGTGGTCGCAAGGATAAGAGCAAGCAGAAGGGTGCAAAGCTGGCGGATCATGGCCTGCGTTTAACGCAAAGTGCCTGATGGTGGAAGGTGACAGTTTGTCAGCTTGCCCGTCGTCAGCCTTCCCAAACGCAAAAGCCCCGCCTTATCGGGCGGGGCCTTGCGCGAACAATGTCGAAAAGATCAAGCGGTGGCTTGTGCCTTGGCGATCTCTTTCTTGATTTTCAGCGCGTCGACCGACAGGTCTTCGTCTTTGGCTTTCGCCATGAACGCGTCCAGACCGCCACGGTGATCGACGGTGCGCAGCGCAGCAGCCGAGATCTTCAGCGAGAACGACTTGCCCAGAACGTCAGAGATCAGCGTGACCTGATTGAGGTTCGGCAGAAAGCGGCGACGGTTTTTGTTGTTGGCGTGGCTGACAGTGTTGCCAGACATCGGGCCTTTGCCAGAGAGTTCGCAGACGCGAGACATGGTCTATTTCCTTGTCAGTTTAAGACGAAAGGGCAGCCACCGCTCGGCAGCACCCGAATTTGATTTCGGGCATTTACGGGTAATCCGGCGGCGCGTCAAGCGTGCAAGCCGACAAAAGCCCGGCGAAACGCGCGAAGAACCGCGGGTTTGGGCGGAAAATGCCGCGAAAAATCACGCCGCGCCAGTGGGCTTTGCCGCCCTGCCCTGCCCGATTCTGTCACGCGCGACCAAGGCTTGGCACGCAAGATATGCCCAGCCGTCGCCGATTTATCACAAACCCCTGAGAAACTTCACGGAATCTGACAAATTATCGCCACAGTTTCGGCGTATTTGGCATAATTGGGACGCAAATAGATCCGGGCGTCAGATCCGGGCAAGCGAGCAGAGTAGTAAATTGGCAACCTATAATGGCACCTCGGGGAACGATTCCCTGGTTGGCTCGATTCTGTCCGATACCCTGAACGGGTATGGTGGCAATGATACGCTCTATGGCGGATCAAGCACGGATACGCTCTATGGCGGCGACGACAACGACTCGTTGTTTGGTGGCAGCAGCGGCGACAGGCTTTATGGCGGCAATGGCGACGACACGCTGGACGGCGGGTCGGGGTCTGACCTGCTTGACGGTGGCGCGGGAACCGATACTGCGGATTATGATGCCTCGACGCAGGCGGTTACGGTCAATCTGGCAACGGGTGCGGGCTCGGGCGGCGATGCCGGTGGTGATACGCTGGTGGGCATCGAGAATGTCCTCGGCTCGGACTATGCCGATACGTTGACCGGCGACGGCGGCAATAACGTGCTGTGGGGCGGCCTTGGCAACGACAGCCTGTCAGGCGGCGCGGGCAGTGACAGCCTTTATGGCGGCAACGGCAACGACATTCTGATCGGGGGCAGCGGCGCTGATCTGCTGGATGGCGGCGCGGGCGCGGATGATGTGGATTATTCGGCCTCAGGTTCGGCGATCAACGTCGATCTGGCGGCGGGCACGGGTCTGGGCGGCGACGCGCAGGGCGATGTGCTGGTGGGCATCGAGGACGTGATCGGCTCGGCCTATGCCGACACGATCAGCGGCTCGACGGCTGCCAACATGCTGTATGGCGCGGCTGGAGCGGACTGGCTGGATGGCGGCGCAGCCAATGACACGCTTTATGGCGGCAACGACAATGATACGCTGCTGGGCGGCGCGGGTGCCGACAGCCTGTTTGGCGGCGCAGGAATTGATACGGCCGATTACAGCACGGCAACGGCGGGCGTCGCAGCCAGCCTGACCACCAACACCGGCACGGCAGGCGATGCGGCGGGCGATACGTTCAACACCATCGAAAACCTTGCAGGCTCGGGCTTTAACGACACGCTGGTCGGCGATGGCAATGCCAACGCGCTGTATGGTGCCGCAGGCGCCGACAGCCTTTCAGGCATGGCGGGTGTCGACAGCCTCTATGGCGGCGACGGCAGTGATACCCTGAACGGCGGTGCCGGGTCTGACGTTCTGGACGGCGGGCTTGGCATTGATACGGTGGATTATTCCACCGCGACCGCAGCAGTCACGATCAATCTGGCCACCAATGTCAACCTGGGCAACGACGCGGCTGGCGACAGCCTGACCAGCATCGAGGCAGTGATTGGCTCGGCCTTTAATGACAACCTGACCGGCGACGCGGGCGACAACTCGCTGTTTGGCGGCGCGGGCAACGACACGTTGATCGGCGGTGGCGGGGCCGATCTGCTGGACGGCGGCACTGGCACCGCCGATGTGGTCGATTACACGGCTTCGGGCGCTGGCATCACCATCAACCTTGCACTTGGCACCGCCACGGGCGGCGATGCCACGGGCGATACGCTGGTGGGGATCGAGAACATCATCGGCTCGGCCCTTGCCGATGCGATCACAGGCGATGCCGGGTCGAATGTGTTCTACGGCGCGGCGGGGTCTGACACGCTGGATGGCGGTGCAGGCAACGATTCGCTTTACGGCGGCGCGGATAATGACACGCTGGTTGGCGGCTTGGGCAATGATCTGCTCGACGGCGGCAGCGGCATTGACAACGCCGACTATTCCGCCGCCGCGGCGGCAGTCGCCGTCAGCCTGACCACGGGCACCGGCACCGCAGGCGAAGCAGCGGGCGATGTGCTGACCGGGATCGAAAATCTGCTCGGCTCGGCCTTCAACGATACCCTGACCGGCGACGGCAACGCCAATGCACTCTATGGCGGCCTTGGCAATGACAGCCTGAGCGGCATGGCGGGCGTCGACAGCCTTTATGGCGGCGACGGCAATGACACGCTCAGCGGCGGCGCGGGCGGTGATCTGATCGACGGCGGTGCGGGGATTGATACCGCAGATTACTCCAGCTCGGCGACAGGGGTGACGATCAATCTGGCCACCGGGGTTGAAACCGGCGGCGATGCCGCAGGCGATACGCTGGTAGGGATCGAAAACATCACCGGCTCGGGTGCGGCCGACAGCCTGACCGGCGATGCCGGGGCCAACGTGCTGGACGGTGGCGCGGGCAATGACACGATCGCAGGCGGCGCGGGGGCCGATACGCTGATCGGCGGCTCTGGCATAGATACGGCGGATTACTCGGCCTCGGGTGCTGCGGTGGCGATTTCGCTGGCCGCGGGCACGGCCTCGGGCGGCGATGCCACCGGCGATAGCTTGAGCGGGTTCGAAAACCTGATCGGCTCGGCCTACAACGACACGCTGATCGGCGATGCGGCGGCGAATGCGCTGACCGGGGCCGACGGCAACGATATGCTTTACGGCGCGGCAGGCGTCGACAGCCTCTATGGCGGCAGCGGCAATGACACGCTGTTTGGCGGCGCAGGCAACGACAGCCTGGATGGCGGCGCGGGCATTGATACCGCCGATTACAGCGCCTCGACCGCAGCGGTGAACGTCAACCTGAACGGCGGCGCGAATACCGGCGGCGATGCTGCGGGCGATACGCTGGTGGGCATCGAAAACCTCGTCGGCTCGGCCTTTGCCGATGTGCTGACCGGCAATGCGGGCAACAACTATCTGTGGGGCGGCGCGGGCGTTGACAGCCTCTATGCCGGCGACGGCGACGATACGCTATCGGGCGGGGCTGGTGCCGATATCCTGAACGGCGGCGCCGGGATGGACTTTGTCGATTACTCGACCAGCAATGCCGCGGTCTCGATCAACCTGACCACCTGGACCGCGCTTTATGGCGATGCGCAGGGCGATCAGCTGACAGGGGTCGATGGCGTCATCGGCTCGGCCTTCAATGATACCATCATCGGCTTTGATGAGGTCGGGCTGTCGGGTGACGTATTCACCAACATTTTCTACGGCGGCACGGGCGACGACTATCTCGACGGCAGGGGCAGCAACGACATCCTGTTCGGCGGGGCGGACAACGACTCGGTCTATGGCGGCACGGGCGATGACACCAGCTATGGCGGCACCGGCAATGACGCAATCTATGCCGGCGACGGCAACGACAGCTCGTTCGGCGACGAAGGCAACGATCTGGTCTATGGCGGCGCTGGCAATGACACCTCGGATGGCGGTGACGGCAACGACACGGTCTACGGCGACGCGGGCGAAGACGTGGTCAGCGGCGGCGCAGGCAATGATCTCGCCTATGGTGGCGACGGCAACGACAGCGTGGACGGCGGCGACGGCGACGACAGCGTCTCGGGCGATGCGGGCAATGACAGCGTCTATGGCGGCGCGGGCAATGACAGCGTTTACGGCGGTGTCGGCAATGACAGCGTGTTCGGGGGCAGCGGCAATGACGCAGCCTATGGCGGCGATGGCGCGGACAGTGTTGACGGTGGCGACGGCAACGACAGCGTTTACGGCGATCTCGGCAATGACACCGTGCTGGGCGGCGCAGGCAATGATGCGGTTTACGGGGGTGACGGCAACGACAGTGTTGACGGCGGCATCGGTGACGACTCGGCTTTTGGAGGCGCGGGCAACGATCTGGTCTATGGCGGCGACGGCAATGACAGTGTCGACGGCGGCGTAGGCGAGGATTCTGTTTTTGGCGGCGCAGGCAATGATGCGGTCTATGGCGGCGATGGCAACGACAGTGTTGACGGCGGCATCGGTGACGACTCAGCCTTTGGCGGTGCGGGCAACGATCTGGTCTACGGCGGTGCAGGCAATGACACGCTGGACGGCGGCACCGGAAACGATCAGGTCTACGGCGGCGATGGCAATGACAGTGTCGATGGCGGCGATGGCAACGACAGCGTTTATGGCGATCAGGGCAATGACACCGTCTTGGGTGGCGCTGGCAATGACACGGTCTATGGCGGTGACGGCAACGACAACGCCGATGGCGGCACGGGCGACGATCAGGTCTATGGCGGCGCGGGCAATGACATTGTCTCGGGCGGTGATGGCAATGATCTGGTCGATGGTGGCACCGGCAATGACAGCCTGTTCGGCGGCGCGGGCCTTGACACGCTGCAAGGCGGCGATGGCAATGACAGTCTGGATGGCGGCGCAGGCAACGATCTGCTCTATGGCGGCACAGGCGCCGACACGCTGTCGGGCGGCGACGGCAATGATGCGCTTTACGGCGGTGACGGCAGTGATGTGCTGTTTGGCGGTGCGGGGGCTGATACGCTGGTCGGCGGGATCGGAGCAGACACGATCTATGCCGGTGCGGGCGATGTGGTCGACGGTGGCACCAGCGGCAGCGATTGGGACGTGCTGGATCTGACCGGCCAAGCACCGTTCAAGATCATCCGCGATCCCCTGAACCCGCTGAACGGCACGGTGAATTTCTTCGATGGCAGCGGCAATCTGATCGGCACGCTGACCTATACCAACATCGAAAACATCGTATCCTGCTTCACGCCGGGAACGATGATCGCAACGCCTATCGGGGAAATCGCGGTCGAAGACTTGCGGGTTGGCGATATGGTCGCCACCCGTGACAACGGCATGCAGCAAATCCGCTGGATCGGGTCACGCCGGATCACCCGTGCGGAATTGCGCGCCGATGAAAGCCTGCGACCGATCCTGATCCGCGCCGGGGCCTTGGGGCACGGCTTGCCGGAGACCGACATGATGGTCTCGCGCCAGCACCGCATGTTGCTCAGCGGCCCGCGCGCCGAGTTGCTGTTCGGCAGCGATGAGGTTCTGGTGCGTGCGCAGCATCTGCTGTGCCTGCCCGGCGTCTCGGTGGCAGAAGTCGATGCCGTGACCTATCTGCACATCCTGTTTGACCGTCACGAGGTGATCTTGGCAGACGGCGCCTGGAGCGAAAGCTTCCAGCCCGGCGATCGCACCATGGGCGGCATGGAAACGGCCCAGCGCGAAGAAATCTACAAGATCTTCCCCGAACTGGCCAAGGAGGGAGAGCTTGCCCGCTTCGAGGCAGCACGCCCGACGCTGAAATCCTTTGAGGCAAGGGTGCTTCTGGCGGCCTGATCCTGCCATGCCACGCATACATAAACGCCGCAGCCGGAAGGTCTGCGGCGTTTTGCTGTGCGCAGTGGCCGACTGATCGCCATTCGCGATCACAAATGCCCATGGGGCCAGCCAACAGATCGGCCAGCCCCATGGTTTTGAATTATTTTTCCGATCAGGAGAACAAGAAGTCCCCGCCCGAAATCTGCGCATCATCAGTCAGACCCGTGATACGGATGGTCAGGTCAGTCGCACCGTTGCCGTCAAAGTCCAGTTGCAGCGCACCGGCGATAAAGCGCGCTTCGGTATTCGACGTGCCCGAGAAGGCCGCATCACCGATATAGGCAAAAGTGCCCGTCAACAGACCCACGAACTCCAGCAGATCGCCCTCGGCCGCCCCGCCATCAACAGAGTTGAAATCCGAGATCGTCGCTTGCGAAGTCGATGCCGATGCGAACACAAAGTGATCCGCCCCGGTGCCGCCGATCAGCACATCCGCGCCGCTGCCACCAGTCAGGGTGTCATCCCCTGCCATGCCATTCAGCACGTTCTTGCCCGAGTTGCCGGTCAGCACGTTGTTCAACTCGTTGCCGGTGCCGTTCACCCCGAAGCTGCCCGACAGGGTCAGGTTCTCAAAGTTCGCGCCCAGCACGTGATTGACCGACGAACGCACCAGATCAGTGCCACCGTTCAGGCCCTCGCTGACAACATCATTCAGGCTGTCGATGATGAACGTGTCATCGCCCAAACCGCCCGACATGCTGTCAGAACCAGCGCCGCCATCCAGCGTGTCATTGCCCGCACCACCATCCAGCGTATCGTTGCCGCCGCTGGCCGACAGCAGGTTGTTGCCTGCGTTGCCGATCAGAATGTTGGCCGACGAGTTGCCGGTGGCATTGATGTTGTCAGTGCCGGTCAGCGTGAGGTTTTCGACCGGCGACAGGATAGAGTAGCTGACCGAAGCATAGACCGTGTCGATGCCTTGGTTGGTCAGTTCGTTGACGCGATCCGAAGCGCTGTCCACGATGTAGCTGTCGTCACCAATACCGCCGGCCATAGTGTCGTTGCCGGTGCCACCATCAATCGTATCGTTCCCGCCGCCGCCGATGATGCTGTCATTGCCAGCCATACCCGACAGATAGTTGTCTTGGGCATTGCCGAGGATGACGTTGGCGTTCAGGTTGCCAGTGCCGTTGATCGAAGCGGTGCCATTCAAGGTCAGGTTTTCCAGCGCGTCAGCCAGCGTGTAGTTGACTGACGAGAACACGGTATCCGCACCTTGGTTGGCCAGTTCTACGACCACATCGTTCAGCGAGTCGACGTAGTAGGTGTCGTTGCCGAAGCCACCAATCAGCGAGTCATCGCCGGTGCCGCCGTTCAACGTGTCAGCGCCCGAGCCGCCATCCAGGGTATCGTTGCCACCCAAGCCGTTCAGGTTGTTGGAACCCAGATTGCCCGTCATCACGTTGTTGCTGGCGTTTCCAACACCCGACAAGCCCGAGGACCCGGTGAGTATCAGATTTTCCAAGTTCGCCGCCAGAGACCAGTTCACCGAACTGCTGACCGTATCAACCCCGTTGTTTGCGCCTTCGATAATCGAGTCATTGAGCGAGTTGACGAAGTAAAGATCATCGCCCATGCCACCATAAAGTACATCGTTACCGCTGGCCCCGGTAGCACCGCCGTCTAGTGTATCGTTGCCGGCGCCGCCATAGACGGTGTCATTGCCCGATTCACCCGACAGAACGTTGTTCCCGGTGTTGCCGGTGACAATGTTGCCAAGGTTGTTGCCATGGCCTTCAAGGTTGCCGCTGCCAAGCAGGTTCAGGTTCTCGGTGTAAGACGACAAGGTCCAGTTGATGCTGGTATCCACAGTGTCGATGCCGCCGGTGCTGGTCTCGAAGGTGTTGTCATTGAGGCTGTCGACGATAAAGCGATCGTTGCCGTCACCGCCGGTCATCGAGTCGTTGCCGGTGCCGCCATCCAACGTGTCATTGCCTGCACCGCCGAACAGGGCGTCATTGCCCGCCATACCCGACAACAGGTTAGCGCCAGTGTTGCCCGTCAGAACGTTTGCCATCGCGTTACCAGTGCCCGACAACCCCGAGGTGCCCAGCAAAGTCAGGTTTTCAAAGTTGTTGAGCAGGGTGTAGCTGAAGGCCGTCTGCACCGTATCGATGCCTTCATTCAGGTTTTCGACCACGACATCATTGGCGCTATCCAGAATGAAGATGTCATTGCCAATGCCACCGATCATGATGTCGTTGCCAGCACCGCCGTCCAACGTATCGCCGCCTGCACCGCCGTCGAGGGTGTCATTGCCCGCCATCCCTTGCAGCAGGTTCTGCCCGCCGTTGCCAGTGATGCTGTTGGCAGAAGCGTTGCCCGTTGCATTGATGCTGGAGGCACCGTTCTGCACCAGGTTCTCAATATTGTCGCTCATCGTCCAGGTTGCCCCGGCGATCACGGTATCGGTGCCTTCGTTCAGGAATTCGGTGACGACATCTGCGGTGGCATTGATGGTGTAGGTATCGTTGCCCACGCCGCCTGCGACCACATCGTTGCCGATGCCGCCGTCCAGGCTGTCATTGCCCGCACCGCCGTAAAGCGTGTCGTTGCCGGTGCCGCCGGTCATCGCGTTGTTACCGATGTTGCCGGTCATGATGTTGTCAGAGGTGTTACCAGTCGCATTGATATTGGCGCTGCCCGACAGGATCAGGTTTTCAACATAGCGATCCATCGTGACAGTGACCGAGCTTTCCACGGTGTCAATGCCGCCATCGGCCAGTTCGAAAATCTCGTCACCCGAGCTGTCAACGTAGAAATAGTCGTTGCCGGTGCCGCCATACATGTCGTCCGATCCGGTGCCGCCGTTCAGCGTGTCATTGCCAGCGTTGCCGATCAGCGTGTCGTTGCCTTCCATGCCGGAAAGCAAGTTGTTACCAGCGTTGCCGGTCATCAGGTTGGCAACAGTGTTGCCGATACCGTTGATGTTGCCAACATCGTCCAGCAACAGGTTTTCAAAGTTTGCCGCCAGCGTCCAGTTGACGGTGGTCTGAACGGTGTCAGTGCCTTCGTTGGCCAATTCGACCAGCACGTCATTCAGGCTATCCACCTGATAGATATCGCTGCCCTTGCCGCCGATCAGGCTGTCGTTGCCGGTGCCGCCATCCAGCACGTCGCCGCCATCCATACCGTAAATGGTGTCATTGCCAGCCATACCGCGCAGAATGTTCTTGCCCATCGTGCCGGGGCTGCTGTCGCCGCTGTTGCCGATCAGGATGTTGTTCAACTCGTTGCCGGTGCCGTTGATGTCCAGCGAGCCGACCAGAGTCAGGCGCTCCAGGTTGGCACCCAAGGTAAAGTCCACCGAGGACGTGACCAGATCATTGCCTTCGTTGGTCAGTTCGGTGATCACCTCGGCCGACGAGCCGACCACATACGAGTCGTCCCCGGCGCCACCGATCATGGTGTCATTCTCGCCGCCGCCATCCAGCAAGTCATTGCCAGCGCCACCAGTCAGCACGTTGACGAAAGCATCGCCCGTCAAAGTATCGTTAAAGGCCGAACCGATCAGGTTCTGAATGCCGAACAGACGGTCGCCTTGCGCATCACCACCCGAACCCGTCGCGCCTGAAACAACAGAAACCGCAACACCTGCCGACGAAGCCGAATAGTCTGCGGTGTCAACGCCCGCACCGCCGTCCAGCGTGTCAGCGCCCGCGCCACCCGTCAGCACGTTGTCATTTGCATCACCAGTCAGGCTGTCAGCACCAGCCGAACCGATGATGTTCTCGAAGTTGAGCAGAATGTCGCCCTCGGCATCGCCGCCGGTGTTCACACCGCTCTGCAAGTTGACGGTCACGCCCGAGGCAGAGGTCGAATAATCAACCGTATCAATGCCCGCGCCGCCATCAAGGCTGTCGTTCAGCGCGCCGCCCGCGATCACGTTGTTGTTCGTATCGCCAATGATGGTGTCGCTGAAGTTCGAACCGATGACGTTTTCGATCCCAACCAGCGTGTCCGAACCTTCGCCGCCCGTGGCAAGGCCCGTCGTCAGGTTGACGCTGACAGCCGCAGTGGCCGCGGCATAGCTGACGGTGTCAATATTGGCGCCGCCGTCGATGCGGTCGTTGCCCGTGCCGCCAACCAGCGTGTCGTTGCCTGCACCGCCGTAGAGGCTGTCGTTACCTGCGCCGCCGCTCAGCACGTTCGCGCCAGTGTCGCCGGTCAGGGTATCGGCCTGACCCGAGCCGATCAGGTTTTCAATCGAGATATAGGTGTCGCCCTGGGCATCGCCGCCCGTGCCGGTCAGAGTGGTCAGGTTGGCATTCACCCCAGCCGAGCTGGAGGCGTAGCTTGCGGTGTCAGTGCCGGTGCCGCCGTCCAGCAGGTCAGCCCCGCCAAGACCGATCAGCGTATCGTTGCCTGCAAGGCCAGTGAGGGTATCGTTGATCGTACCCGCCGCAGCCGTAACGGTATCATTTCCACTTCCGCCGGTAAAAGTCGCCATGCTTGTATCTCCTAAGGTTCGGGCCGCCGGAATGCCGGGGACAATGCGTCATTGCCGAAAGAGATAGGTGAGACTTCGGGCTTAATTTGGACAGCGGCGCAGGCAAAAACTGCGAATTGCAGCAAAATGGCGGCAGTTTGTGGCAAAATTCGCCATCGCAAATTTACGAAACTTATTTGTAATCATATAGTTACGCCAAAAATCTGCGCCAGCAATCGCACCAGCTTCGCCGCAATCTCAACCTTCGACGCTGGTTAACATCACCTGCCGCGAATCAACCTGACGGTGCCGAGGCAAGCGCTTGCGAATGAATTCCGACAATCAACGCGGCATCGCGGCACCTTAGGCCAAAAACCGCTGACGGGATGATGACAGCCACCAAGAAAAAACACCGCAAAACCGGCTTTCCACAACATATGGTAGAAAAACGCGAAAATTGGCAGAAAAAACACAAGTCATTCCCAGATGGGAAAGGCTCAGCGCGTCAGGCGCGGTGCAACAGCGCAAGCACTTGCCGGGCTGCGGCTTCGGGTGTGCTGCGGCCCTCGGCCACGGCCTGCCCCTCAGCCGCCACGATGCCGCGCGTAGGCTCCACTTCCAGCACCGCAAGCAGGCCGCGGCGCAATTCCTCGGTGAACCAATGCTGCGCCTGCTGGCCGCGCCGCGTGGCCCAATGCCCCTGCGCGCGCCGCCAATCGGCCAGCGCCTGCATTTCGGCCCAAGCGGTTTCAAGCCCATCCTGTTCCAGCGCCGAGACAGTCATTGCCTTCGGATAGCCGGGCGGGTCTTGCGGGCGCTTGCGCAGCAGCCGCAACGCACCGGCATAATCGGCGCAGGTGCGCAGCGCAGCGGGTTTCAGATCACCGTCGGCCTTGTTGACCAGGATCAGATCGGCCATTTCCATGATGCCGCGCTTGACGCCCTGCAACTCATCGCCACCAGCGGGGGCCAGCAGCAGGATGAACAGATCGCACAACTCTGCGACCACGGTTTCGGATTGGCCGACGCCGACAGTCTCGATCAGGATGATGTCAAAGCCCGCCGCCTCGCACAAAGCCACCGCCTCGCGGGTGCGCCGTGCCACGCCACCCATCTGGGCCTGGCTGGGCGAGGGGCGGATGAAGGCCAGCGGATCGCGCGACAACCGCTCCATCCGCGTCTTGTCCCCCAGGATCGAACCGCCAGAGCGGGCCGAGGAGGGATCGACCGCCAGCACAGCCACGCGCTTGCCCTGCCCCGTCAGCAGCAAGCCAAAGCTTTCGATGAAGGTGGATTTACCCACCCCCGGCGTGCCCGACAAGCCGATGCGCAACGCCTGTTTGCCGTTGCCCACGGCCTGCAGCAACTCCAACGCCTGCGCGCGGTGATCGGCGCGGGCGCTTTCGACCAAGGTGATGGCGCGGGCAAGGCTGCGGCGGTCGCCGGTTTGCAAGCTGTGGGCGAGAGGGGCGATATCCATGGCGACTCCTTTCGCAGGTTTTGCCCGATGCCGCGGGGTTTGGCCAGTGCGGGCTTGAAACAGGATGCCCTTGAAACAGGGGCGGCCTCGGGTGGCATCGAGCCACCCCTCGGCCGCGCTGCCGGGGAATGGTTTGGCGGCGGGGTGCTGGTGGCAGCCGGGGAGCCTCCGGCGGGGATATTTTTGGACAGATGAAATCAGGGCGTGCTGGCAAATTGCACTGGCATCGCGGATAAGCGGGCATGATCAGATTGCCGATAGAAGATGTGTTGAAGGATGTGCGCGCGGCGGTGGCGGCGCGCGGGATGGTGGTGTTGCAGGCGCCGCCGGGGGCGGGCAAGACCACGATGGTGCCACTGGATTTGCTGGCCTCGGGGATGATCGCGGGGCGGATCGTCATGCTGGAGCCGCGCAGGCTGGCGGCGCGGGCGGCGGCAGAGCGGATGGCCGAGACTTTGGGCGAGGCGGTGGGGGCGACGGTGGGCTATCGCATCCGGGGTGAGGCGAAGGTGTCGCGCACCACCCGAATTGAGGTGGTGACGGAAGGTATTCTGACCCGGATGATCCAGAATGATCCGGGCTTGGAGGGTGTCGGCGCGCTGATCTTTGACGAGTTTCACGAGCGCAGTCTGAATGCTGATCTAGGCCTGGCGCTGGCCTTGGAAATTCGCTGCGCTTTGCGCGATGATCTGGTGTTGGTGGTGATGTCGGCGACGCTGGATGCCGAGCCGGTGGCGGCACTGATGGGCGATGCGCCGGTGGTGACTTCGGCGGGGCGGGCTTATCCGGTGGAGACCCGCTGGCTGGGGCGCAGCCCGGATGCGAGCCTGCGCTATGAGGCCGGGGTGGCGGGTTTGGTGCGGCAGGCGGTCGAGGAGACGACGGGCGGGGTTCTGGTGTTTCTGCCGGGGGAAGGTGAAATCCGGCGGGTGGAAGGCTTACTTGCGGGTTTGCCGGGGTGCGAGATCCGCCCGCTGTTTGGCGCGATGGATTTTGCGGCGCAGCGGGCGGCTTTGGCACCGACGGCGGGGCGCAAGGTGGTGTTGGCGACTTCGATTGCCGAGACCTCGCTGACCATCCCGGACATTCGGGTGGTGGTGGATGGCGGGCGGGCGCGGCGGGCGCGGTTTGATCCGAACTCGGGCATGTCGCGGCTGGTGACAGAGCGGGTGACGAAGGCCGAGGCCGAGCAGCGGCGTGGGCGGGCTGGGCGCGTGGCCGAGGGGATTTGCTATCGCTATTGGACCCGCGGTGAGGAAGGCGGGTTGGCGGCGTATCCGCCGGCAGAGATTGAGGCGGCGGATTTGACGGGCCTCGCGTTGGAACTGGCGCTTTGGGGGGGTGAGGTGGGGTTTCTGACCACACCCAATCCGGGGGCGATGGCCGAGGCGCGCGCTTTGTTGGAGGGGTTGGGGGCGCTGGCCGAGGGACGGATCACGCCGCATGGGCGGGTGTTGGCGGGGCTGCCGGTGCATCCTCGGCTGGCGCATATGCTGGCGGTGGCGGGGCCGGAGGCGGCGGTGTTGGCGGCGGTGCTGGGTGAGCGGGATGTGTTGAAGGGCGCGCCGCCTGATCTGGCGTTGCGGATGGCGGCGGTGGCGGACCCGCGGCGGTTTGAGGCCGCGCATCCGTGGCAAGTTTTACGCCCGGTGGTGGAGCGGGTGAAGCTGGAAGCGCGGCGGTTGGCGCGGGCGATCTCAAGCAGCGATGCGGGGTTCAGTCTGGCGCAGATGGCGGCGCTGGCCTACCCGGATCGGGTGGGGCTGCGGCGCAAGGGGGAGGCGCCAAGGTGGGTGCTGTCGGGCGGCAAGGGGGCGGCGATGGCGGCGGGCACGCCATTGGCTGGGGCGCGGTTGATCGTAGCGACCGATCTGGATGGGGACGCGCGCGAGGCGGCCGTGCGGCAGGCGGTGAGCATCAGTGAGGCGGAACTGCGGGCGGTGCATGGCGATCAAATCGGCTGGCGTGAGGTTTGCTTCTGGTCGAAGCGGGATGGCCGGGTGATGGCGCGGCGGCAGGAATGTTTCGGCGCGCTGGTGCTGGCGGATCAGCATTGGGATGCGCCTGCCGAGGCGGTGGCGCGGGCGGCGCTGGAGGGGATGCGGCTGAATGGGTTGCATTTCACGCCTGCGGCGCGGCGGCTGCGGGCGCGGGTGGAACTGGCGCGGGGGGGTGGTGAGGATTGGCCGGATTTCAGCGATCAGGGCTTGCTCGACAGCGCCGAGGCGTGGCTGCTGCCACATCTGACAGGGGTGCGGACGGAAGCGGATTTGCGTGGGTTTGATCTGACTGAGGCTTTGAAGGCGCGGCTTTCTTGGGAGCAGGTGGCGCGCCTCGACAAGCTGGTGCCGGGGGCGTTTGAGACGCCGTTGGGGCGGCGGGTGCCGATTGATTATGATGGCGAGGTGCCGGGGATTGAGGTGCGCTTGCAAGAGATGTTCGGGGTCACGCAGCATCCGGTGGTGGGGGCGAAACGTCTGCCGCTGCGGGTGGTTCTGACCTCGCCGGGGCAGAAGACGATTCAGGTCACGATGGATTTGCCGGGGTTCTGGAAATCTTCCTATGCGGATGTCAGGAAAGATATGCGCGGCCAGTATCCGCGGCATCCCTGGCCGGAAGATCCGACGGTGGCAGAGCCGACCCTGCGGGCCAAGCCGAGGGGGACGTGAGGGCGGTCCCAACTCGGGACCATTTTGGGACTTTGTTTTTCAATGGGTTGCGAGGCGTCGATTACGATTTGCTAATCTTTGACCCTGAAACTGCCTGATGAGCAAAGCCGAAGCCGACTGATCGCCAGCCGCTGCGGCTGTCAGGTTGCGGGTTGCGCACCTGAAATTGCCCCCATCCCCGCCCCCGCCAATTCCGATGTCGTGACCCGGTTGCGGCCCTGCGCCTTAGCGGCGTAGACGGCGGTATCGGCTTGCCTGATCGTCTCGGCAATGTCGCCGCCCGCTGCGGGCGTGACGGCCACGCCGAAAGAACCTGTCACCGCCGCCCCCTCAACCTGAACCTTGGCGACAAGGGTTGCGCGGGCACGCTCGGCCACCGCCTTGGCTGCAAGCAGATCGCCCCCCGGCAGAAAGATGACAAATTCCTCTCCGCCAAAGCGCGACAGCACGTCGCCGGTGCGGACCGCCGCCGTCAGCACCTGCGCCGCTTGCCGCAGCACCGTGTCGCCAACGTCATGGCCGAAGCGGTCATTCACCGCCTTGAAATGATCGAGATCGACATAGATGATCGCCCCGACGGCAGCTTGCGGAACGCTTTGATCAAAGCCACGCCGGTTCAGCAGGCCAGTGAGCGGGTCGGTGTTGGCAACCGATTTCTTGCGGCGCAGATCAAGGTCAAGATCGCCGATAAGGCGATTGGTCATCGCCATGATCTTGCCGATTTCGTCGTTGAACTGGCCGGGCAAGTCCTGCTTTTCGCGGCGAGATTCAAAGGCCTCCATTGCATCGCGCACGAAGAACAGCGGCTGAAGAATGGCGCGCAGGCCGTAAAGCGTGGCGGCGGTGCCGATGAGGGTGGCAAGCAACATCACGATGCAGATTTCAAGATTGGCCATGACGCCGCCACGCTCGGCCAGCAGGAAATAGACGGTGGCGATCAGTGGAATATGGGTGCCGATGAAGGCGATCAGAAACACTTTGGCAGGAAAGCTGTTGGGAAACAGCCGGGCAAGACCAGCGTAGGTTTTCATGCGACCTCTTTTTGCTGTCTCGACTGACAGTTGCGCGCTGGCGTTGATAGCATATCGCCCCAACCCGGCAATCGGTTTTGTCGGACGTCGGCACTTAACTGCGCGGTGGCAACGCGGTGCAACCGTTTGGTTGTTGGCGCGTTATCTTGCGAACTTATGTTCTGGCCAATCGGGCCGGACTCTTGAAAGGATGCACATCATGCGGATGTTGACTTTGCCAATGGTGCTGGCGGCGAGCCTTGTGGCGACGCCGATGGTTCATGCGCAGACCGATCTGGGCGACGTTGTTTCCGGTATTGCGCAATCCCTGATCACGCAAGAGCTGGACAAGAAGGCCTATCTGGAGGCGCAGCGCGTGAATACGGTGCGCGGCTATCGCAGCTATCTGGCGCAGTATCCGAAGGGGATTTATCGTCGCAACGCCGAGCAGGCGCTGGTGCGGCTGGGTGCTACGGTTGAGCCTGCACCGGGCACATCCGATCCGGTCATTCCCTCGAATGGCGCGAGTGCGGCACAAGTTGAGGCTTCGTTGGGTCTAAGCCGGTCGCAGCGGGTGTTGATCCAGCAGCAGTTGACGGCAGTGGGGTATTCGACCGGCGTGGCCGATGGGCTGTGGGGGTCGAAAACCCGCGATGCGATCAGCCGTTGGCAGAAGGCGAACAAGTTGGGCGTGACCGGCTATGTCACGGCGCGGCAGGTGACGCTGATCGCGCAGCAGGCGGGCGACAAGGTAAAGCCCACGCCGGGGCAGCCTTCAGCGGGCGATGATGCGTTGCAGGAAAGCTTGTTGAGCCTGACCTCTTATGAACGGCGCGAGGTGCAGCGGCAGTTGACCCTGCTGGGCTACAACACCTATGGCGTCGATGGGGCCTTTGGCAGCAACACAAGGCGGGCGTTGGCAAGCTGGCAGCGTGATGAGAATTTGCGTGCCAGCGGTTATCTGACCGCCGATCAGGTGCGGTTGCTGCGCAAGCAAACCGGCGGTTGAAGGGTCAGGAGTGGCGCAGCGGCCCCGGTTTGACGCCGAGGCCGCTGTGCTGTGTTAGCTGTTCTGGCCGCCCTGCCCCGCCGATTGAAACCAGCGGCGGATGGTGTCACGCTCGGGCTGTTCCATATAGCTGAGGTTGGCGGGCGGCATGGCGTGGGTGAGGCCCGCTTGCAGGTAAATGCGCTGCGCTTCGGCGGCGATTTGCGCCGGGGTTTCCAGCACCACATCCTTTGGCGGCCAATAGATGCCTTCATAGACCGGCTCGGCAGCGTGGCACATTGAGCAGCGGCCCTGCACGATGGATACCACATCCTCAAAGCCTGCGGCAGAGGCATAAGCGAGGGCGGGTCCGGTCAGGGCGGCTTCCTCGGGGCGGTGGCGCATCGGCGCTGTGGAGAGCCAGGCGATGATCAGGAACAGGATCACCGTAACGAGCCATGTCCAATGCGGGTTACCCTTGCGGGCGTGTTTGGTGTTGAACCAATGCCGGATGGTGACGCCCATCAGGAACACCAGAGAAGCGATCAGCCAATTGTATTCGGTGGCAAAGGCCAGCGGGTAGTGGTTCGACAGCATCAGGAACAGCACCGGCAGGGTCAGGTAGTTGTTGTGCGTGCTACGCTGCTTGGCGATCTTGCCGTATTTCGGATCGGGGGTGCGACCGGCTTTCAGGTCAGCGACCACAATGCGCTGGTTCGGCATGATGATCATGAAGACATTGGCGCTCATGATCGTGGCGGTGAAAGCGCCAAGGTGCAGCAGGGCGGCGCGGCCCGAGAAGACTTGGGTATAGCCCCAGGCCATGCCGACAAGGATGATGTAGAGGCCGATCATCAGCCGGGTATTGTCGTCGCCAAAGCGGCTTTTGCAGATCAGATCATAGGCGATCCAGCCGAAAGCGAGGCTTCCGAGCGAGATGGCGATGGCTTGAGTTTGCGTCAGGTCAGCGACTTCCGGGTCGATCAGATAGATGTTGGCGCCAAGGTAATAGACCAGAAACAGCATCCCAAAGCCGGAAAGCCAGGTGGTGTAGCTTTCCCATTTGAACCAGGTCAGATGCTCGGGCAGCATTTCCGGGGCCACGAGGTATTTCTGGATATGGTAGAAGCCGCCGCCGTGGACCTGCCATTCCTCACCATGCGCAAGCGGTGGCAGGCTGGGGGTTTTGCGCAGGCCAAGGTCTAGCGCGATGAAATAGAACGATGATCCGATCCAAGCCATCGCTGTGGTGACATGCAGCCAGCGCACGGCCAGTTCGACCCATTCCCACAGCACGACCCAGTCATACATTCGGCATTCTCCTGTTTGGGATAGGCTATACCGCCGGGCATTGATCTGTTAATCCTGAAAACGCCGGGAATACTTTCAAGATTGGCGCGAAAATGTCCTATGTCAACACGATCAAGATGTTTGTCCGGGTGTATGAACTGGGGTCGATGTCGGCAGCGGCACGCGATCAGCGCACCTCGCCGGCTGTGGCTTCGGCGCGGATTTCGGAACTGGAGAAGCATCTGGGCGTGCGGCTGTTTTCACGCACCACGCGCAGCTTGCAGCCCACCGAGAATGGCCGGATTTTCTTTGAAGGTGCCAAGCGGGTGCTGGAGGCCATCGACGAGGCCGAAGCCGCGGTGATGGATGTGACGCAAAACCCGCGGGGGACGATTTTCGTTTCGGCCCCGCTGGGAGTGGGGCGGCGGTTCATTGCGCCGCATGTACCGGTGTTCAAGGATATGTATCCGCAGATTGACGTGCGGTTGCGGCTATCCGACCGGATCATTGATGTGACCGCCGAGGGGCTGGATGTGGCGTTTCATCTTGGGATTCTCGAGGATTCCACACTGAAAGTGCGGTTGATCGCCGATTGCCCGAGGGTGTTATGTGCCGCCCCTGCCTATATCGCGCGGCGCGGGATGCCTGCGGATGGCGCAGCATTGGTCGCGGAAAAGCATGATTGTCTGAACTTGCGGTTTCCGGGGGCGAAGGAGTTTCAGTGGGCGTTGCAGACGCCCGACGGGGTGCGGCGCTATGAGATCACCGGGCCGTTTGAGTCAGACGACGGCGATGTGCTGACCGGTTGGGCACTGGACGGGCGCGGCATCGTGATGAAGCCAGTTTTTGAAGTCGCAGATCACCTGCGATCTGGCGCGCTGGTGCCGGTGGCAGTGGCCACCCCGCCGCTGCCGACGCAGCTTTCCAGCCTGTCGCAGCATCGGAGGTTGAAAGACCCGAAGGTCAAGCTGTTCACCGATTTCATGGCCGCACATGTGCGCGATGCAGTGCGCGGGGCGACCAGCGGGAACGCCGGTTGAGATGTGCGCGCGCCGCGCGGGAGTACTTTTGCCAAGATGAAACTGCGGCGGACTTCATCTTGGCAAAAATACTCCCCCCGGAGGGCTCTACAGCCGAACCGGGCGCACGCGATCAAGTCTCATACGGCCAGTTGGCTTGGCTGAAGGCACCGCCATCAACCCAGAGGGTTTGCCCAGTCACGAAAGCAGCGGCGTCCGAGATCAGGAACAGCAGGGGGCCGGTCAGGTCTTGTGGTGTGCCGACACGGCGCAGGGGCGTGACGCGCGCCCAGGTGGCATCGTAATCGGGGGCCTCGGCGGCGGTGCGCGCGGTGGCGATGGCGCCGGGGGCGATGCAGTTGACGCGGATGTTGTGGGGGCCAAGTTCAACCGCGGCAATCTTGGTGAACTGCTCGATACCACCCTTCGAGGTGGTGTAATCGACCAGTTTCGGGAAGGCGAGTTTGTTGCAGCCTGACCCAAGCGTGATGATGGCGCCCGGATGGCCTGCGGCAATCATCGCGCGTGCGGCGGCTTGGGTGTTTAGGAAAGTGCCGCGCAGGTTGGTGGCAAGGGTGCGGTCCCAATCTTCGGGTTTCAGATCCAGCAGGGATGACCATGTTTGGATGCCTGCGTTGTTGACCATGACCGAGGGGGCGGCATTGGCCCATTCGGCAGCTTCGGCATGGAAGCGGGCGGTTTGGGACTCATCCCCTGCGTCAGATTCCCAAGCGCGGGCGCGTTGTCCGAGGGATTCGACTTGTGTGATCAGGGTTTCGGCGGCTTGCGCTTGGCCCAGATGCGTGAAGCCCACATCATAGCCAGCGCCCGCGAGGGCGGTCACAAGGGCGTGGCCGATGGCAGAGGGGCCTGCGGTGACGAGGGCGAGTTTGGACATGATGCGGCCTTTGTAGGGTGCGTGACTTCACGCACCTTTACATGTGGGTGAGGTGTCACGGAAGGTGCGTGAGATCACGCACCCTACATCATGCGCCCCAAGTGCGATCAAGCAGCGCCAGCCAGTTGTCGTAGCAGATTTTCTGCACCAAGGCCGTGCCATAGCCGTGGTCCAGCATGGCTTGTTGCAGGGCGGGTTGGCCGGTGACGTCGCCGATGCCGTCGGGCAGGGTTGCGCCGTCGAAATCAGACCCGAGGCCGAGGTGGTCTTCGCCGAGGTTTTCCAACAGGTGATCAAGGTGCGCGAGGACATCTTCCCAGCCCATATCGCCGCTCTGTTTGCCGTCGCGGCGCAGGAACGAGGTGGCATAGTTCAGGCCCACCATGCCTTTGGATTCGCGGATCATGTGCAACTGGCGGTCGGTCAGGTTGCGGCTGCTGGGGGTGATGGCATGGGCGTTGGAATGGGTGGCGACCAAGGGCGCATCCGAGAGCGCTGCCACGTCGTTGAAGCCCGCCTCGTTGATGTGGCTGAGGTCGATCATGATTTTCAGCTCATTGCAGGCGCGGATCAGGCGTTTCCCGGCATCGGTCAGGCCCTCGCCCGTGTTCGGCGAGGACGGGAAGGCGAAGGGGACACCGTGGCCGAAGATGGTCGGGCGAGACCACACCGGGCCGAGCGAGCGCAGGCCCATGGCGTGGAAGGCGTAGAGGTTGTCGAGGTTGGCGTCGATGGCCTCGGCGCCTTCCATATGCAAGATGCCGACGATGGTGTTGGCTTTCAGGCAGTCGCGGATTTGCGCGGTGGTGGTGCAGAGTTTGAACTGGCCTTGGCTGGAGCGCTCCATCCACAGGAACTGGCGGGCCATCGACATGGCGATGGGGAGCGCTTCGGGTTCGGTGATCAGATCGCCCAAGGGGATGCTGAAGGGCGGATTTTCCATCTGCGCCATATAGTCGGGGGCGTCGTGGGCTTCGGGCGAGGGGATGTATATGGCGAAGAAGCCGGCCTTGAAGCCGCCTTTCTGCATCCGGGGCAGGTCCAGGTGGCCTTTGCCTTCGCCCGTCAGCCAGATTGCCTCGCGGTTTTCGGGGTGGTTGTGCAGGCGGAGCAGCAGGTCGTTGTGGCCGTCGAAGGTGGGGAACATTTGGTAAGCCTTTGGGTTTTGGGCAGGCGGCTGGGGCGTTGCCCCAGACCCCAGGATATTTAGAGACAGATGAAATCAGCCTTCGAGCATGCGGTCGGCGGAGGCCGCGAACAGGCTGCGGGCATAGTCAGTTTTCATCTGGGCGGTGGCGAGGGCGTCGCGGCTGAGTTCCTCGACCGCTTTGCCATGCTGCATCACGAGGATACGGTCGCACATGTGGTCAATCACGGCGAGGTCATGGGAGACCATCAGGAAGGTGAGGCCGCGTTCAGCGCGCAGGCGTGAGAGCAGGTTGAGGGTTTCGGCTTGGACGCTGGCGTCAAGCGCCGAGGTGGGTTCATCCAGCAGCAGGATTTCCGGTTGCAGCATCAAAGCGCGGGCGATGGCGACGCGCTGGCGCTGGCCGCCCGAGAGTTGGTGCGGGTAGCGGAAGCGGAAGTTGGGCGGCAGGCCGACATCGGTAAGTGCCTTGGTGATGGCGGCATCGGTCAGGGGCAGGCCGTGGATTGCAAGCGGTTCGCTGAGGGTGCGGTCAAGGGTGTGGCGGGGGTGCAGGCTGGCGTAGGGGTCTTGGAACACCATTTGCACTTGGCGTGAAAACGCGCGGTCATGGCTGATCGCTTTGCCGTTGATGCGGATTGTGCCGCCGGAAATCGGGGCCAGCCCGCAGATCGCGCGGAGGATGGTGGATTTGCCAGAGCCGGATTCACCCACCAGACCGAAGGATTCCTGCGCTTTGACGTTGAGCGAGACGTTTTCCACCGCGCGGACCTGACGGCCTTGCGCGGTGAAGGTGACGGAGAGGTTTTCGATCTCGATCAGCATGTCAGTTCGCCCAACTTGCATCGCGGTCAAGGCTTGGCAGAGGTGCGCGGTTGCCGCCAATACGCGGCAGGCAATTCAGCAGGCCTTGGGTGTAGGGGTGTTTGGCGTGCATGAGATCCTTGGCCGCGAGTTCTTCCACCACTTTGCCCTTATACATCACCAAAACGCGGTCGCAGAAGCGCGCCACCAAGCGCAGGTCGTGGGAGATGAAGATCAGGCCCATGCCGCGGGTTTTCACCAGATTGTCGAGGATCGACAGCACCTCGGCCTGCACGGTGACGTCGAGGGCGGAGGTCGGCTCATCGGCGATCAGCAGATCGGGGTTCGGGATCAGCATCATCGCGATCATCACGCGCTGGCCCATGCCGCCGGAAAGTTCGTGCGGGTAAGCCTCCATCACCCGTGCCGGGTCGCGGATTTGCACTGCGTTCAGCGCGTCGATGGCTTTGGCATAGGCCTCGGGTTTGGAGACTTTATCACGCTGGCGCAGGCCTTCGGTCAGTTGGGCGCCGACTTTCATCACCGGGTTCAGCGAATATTTCGGATCTTGCATCACCATGGCGATACGGGGGCCACGCAAGGACCGCATCTGGGTTTCGGAGGCCTTCATAAGATCAATGCCGTCGAAGGTCATCTCATCGGCCTCGATCTTGCCCGGGGGGCGGATCAGGCGGAGGACAGAGCGGCCTGTCATGGTTTTTCCCGAGCCGGACTCGCCCACGATGCCAAGGCGTTCGCGGCCCAGATCAAAGGATACGCCACGCACGGCCTCTACTCTGCCTGCTTCGGTGTCAAAGGTGACGCGGAGGTTTTTGACGGAAAGCAGGCTCATTTGCTGGCACTCTTGGGGTCTAGCACATCGCGCAGGCCGTCACCCAGCAGGTTGAAGCCAAGCGAGACGATGAAGATGGCAAGGCCGGGCATGGTGGCGACCCACCATTGTTCAAACAGGAACTTGCGGCCTGCCGAGATCATCAGGCCCCATTCGGGCAGGGGGGGCTGGACGCCAAGGCCAAGGAAGCCGAGGCCGGCGGCGGTGAGGATCACGCCGGCCATGTCGAGGGTGACGCGGATGATCACGGAAGGCAGGCACATCGGGATGACGTGGCCCCAGATGATGCGGATGGGGCCCGCACCTTGGAGTTTCACCGCCGCGATATAGTCGGAGTTGCGCACGGTGAGGGTTTCGGCACGGGCGACGCGGGCATAGGGCGGCCAGCTTGTCAGCGCGATTGCGAGGACTGCGTTGACCATGCCGGGGCCGAGGACGGCGACGAGGGCGAGGGCGAGGATCAGCTTGGGGAAGGCGAGGAAAATGTCAGTGATCCGCATCAGTATCGTATCGACCCAGCCGCCGAAATAGCCCGCGACGGTGCCGATGATCAGGCCGACCACGGGGGCGGTCAGGATCACCAACAGTACGATGTAAAGCGTGATGCGGCTGCCGTAGAGGATGCGCGACAGGATATCGCGGCCAAAATCATCGGTGCCAAGGATGTTGCCGGGGGTGCCGGGGGGCAGCAGACGCCGGGAGAGTTCCTGCGTGATCGGATCATGCGGCGCGAGGAGCGGCGCGAAGATGGCGATGAAGATCAGCACCAAAGAGATCGTCAGACCAATCATCGCCAAGGGGTTACGGCGCAGGCGCAGCCAGCTTAGATAGCTTTGGCCAAGCCGCGATTGCATCCGCGAGGCGGGGTTGGGGTCGCGCAGCCATGTGGTGAGTGTGCTCATACCCGTGCCCTCGGATCAACCAAGCGATAAAGCAGGTCTGACAGCATGTTCAGCCCGATATAGGCGATGCCAACAACCACGGTGCCCCCCAGAACGGCGGGCATGTCGGCGACCATCAGCGCATCGGTGATATAACTGCCAAGCCCCGGCCATGCGAAGATCGTCTCGGTCAGCACAGCGCCTTCCAAAAGGTAGGCGTAGGACAAAGCGATCACCGTGATCAGCGGCACCATGACGTTTTTCAGCGCGTGGACCCAGATCACCCGGCGCTCGGGCATCCCCTTGACGCGGGCGGTGGTGATGTATTCTTGCCCCAACTCGTTCATCATGAAGCTGCGGGTCATCCGGCTGATATAGGCCATCGAGATATAGGCCAGAATCCCGGCGGGCAGGATGATGTGGGAAAACGCATTGGCGAACATATCCCAACGGTTGTTCAGCGCGGTATCCAGCAGGATCATCCCGGTATATTGAGTGATTTCAAAATCATAGGACATTTGATAGACGGCATCCAAACGCCCCGGTCCGCCGACCCATTCAAGCTGGCCATAGAACAGCAGCAGCCCCATAAGCCCCAGCCAGAACACCGGCATCGAATAGCCCATCAGGCCAATCAAGCGGGTGGATTGGTCGAAAAAGCTGCCGGGTTTGGTCGCCGCAATCACGCCCGCAGGCACGCCCAGCAGCACGCCCAGAATGGTGGCAAGCGTGGCAAGCTCCAAGGTGGCGGGGAAGCGTTGCGCGACTTCTTCCAGCACAGGCTCTCGCGTGCGGACAGATGTGCCAAGATCACCGTGCAGCGTGTTGTTCACGTAGATCCCGAACTGCTTCCACAAGGGTTCGTTCAGGCCCAACCGTTCGCGGGCTTCTTCCATCTGCGCCTCAGACGCGCGTTCTCCCAAGATCGACAGAACGGGATCGACCGGGATCACGTTCGAGATGAAGAACGTCACCATCAGCAAGCCGAGGAAGGTGACAAACAGCGTAACAACCGTGCCGCCGATCTGGCGAAGCAACGGCAGGACGCGCGAAGACGGGCTGGGGATGCTGGTCATGGGGAAATGGGGCGCCCCCGGTGGAGGCGCCCCAGTGCCTTATTTCGTCACAAGCCAGTAGGCAACGGCATCAACCGCGCCCCCGGTATAGAGACCCTTGACGTTGGCGCGCACGCCGGTCTGGCGGGCTTGCTGGAACATCACGATGAAGGGCGCGGTTTCGCGGAATTTCTTCTGCAAAGCGGCATACATTTCCACGCGCTTGGCCGGGTCTTGCTCGAGCACGGCCGCTTTCGATTCCGCAGTCATTTCACCCGGATCATAGGCGTTGCGCCAAGCCAGATAGCCGGTGTTGTTGGCCTCATCCGAGTTGTCGGGGTTTTCGGCGAAGGTCGAAGAGTTGGTGTTCGGATCGGGATAATCCGGGCCCCAGGTTTGCAGCGTGCCATCGTGCTGACGGGCCCGGTATTCCTTCAGCTGTTCAGCCCCTTCGCCGACGTTCAGATCCACCTTGATGCCAGCCTGGCCAAAGGTGTTCTGGATCGACTGCGCCACATCCATCCGGTCAGCGGCGTTGCGCACCGAAAGCTTGATCACCGGGTCTTTGATGCCGGATTCCGCCAGCAGCGCCTTGGCTTTTTCGATGTCGAGCGAATAGGGGTTGTCATCCAACGCGCCCAGATAGCCTGACGGCAGGAAGTTCTGGTGCACAACGGCGGCACCCTTCATGAAGCTGTCGGCCATGCCCTGATAGTCGACGGCCCAGCGCATCGCGTCGAGGAATTTGGCGTTCTTGTAGTTTTCGTTCTTCTGGTTGAACGACAGATAATAGATCTGACCGCCCACGTCCTCCTGCACAACCACATCGGCATTGCCAGCCATACCGGCCACGTCCACCGGGGTCAGGGTGCGCGCGACGTCGATATCGCCTTTTTCAAGCTGCAAACGCTCGGTCGCGGCTTCGGGCACATGGGTCATGAATACCTTGGCCATTTTTGCATCACCGCGCCAGTAGCCGGGGCGCATCTCCAGCACATAGCCCTCGTTCGGCTTGAACGATTTCAGCGTATAAGCGCCGGTGCCTGCCGAATGGGTTTTCAGATATTCATTGCCCATGTCCGACACGCCGTCGGTGACAACTTCATTGGCCTTGACGGTATCCATATCGACGATGGAAGCCACACCTGCGGTCAGGCAGTTATAAAGGAAGGTCGGCGCATAGGGCTTGTCGACCTTGATGGTCAGCGTGTCACCCGCGCCGGTGATCATGGTATCCACGTTCTCGACCGACCAGCCGAACTGGTTCAGGATAAAGGCCGGGGTCTTGTTCAGCTTGACCGCGCGTTGCAGCGAATAGGCGGCGGCCTCTGCCGTCACCGGATTGCCAGAGCTGAAGGTCAGGCCGGGTTTCATCTTGAACGTATAGGTCAGACCGTCCTCGGCCACCGACCAGCTTTCGGCCAGACCGGGTTCGATCTGCAGCGTGGTCGGGTTGATTTCGACCAGACCGTCATAAGTGTTGTTCACCACATCAAGGCCCGAAAACTCGTAAGCCTCGTGCGGGTCAAGGCTGACGATATCGTCGATCGCCCCGGCCAGCACCAGCGTATCGGCGGGCGTTGCGGCCATCAGCGCAGCGGGGGCAGCCCCCAACATCAAGGCCGCAATCGCAACAGCGCCCACGCGGCGCAGCGTCGGTTCAAGTAGCATGACAAACTCCCTGTTTTATCATCGTTTTTTCATTGCCGTCCCTGAGTCTTTGCAAGCCCCAAGGTCTTTCCTGACCGATTGGGCAACTTTCATGCGGGCTTGTCAACAGCGGCTTGCGCGGTGAAACTATGGGCAACAGGCAGTTTCACGGGCAGATCGGCAAAATGTCAGACTTTTCAATCTTCGACGGGCATAATGATCTGTTGTCCTGCCTCTGGGCAGAAAAATCCTTTGATGGCGCGGCGTTTTTTAGTGGACGCGATGGCGACATTGATCTGGCGAAATGCCGCGCTGGGGGCTTTGCGGGCGGTTTTTTCGCGGTTTGGGTGGGGGGCGTGCCCGGAACCGGGCCAGATCCGATGGCCACCTACCGGGCGTTCGAGCCGATTGACCCGGTGCGGGCCGAGCGGCAGACGCTGGAACAGATCGCGATTCTGTTGCGGATGCAGGCCGCGCGCCCCGATGCGATCAGGCTGTGCCGCAGCGTCGCCGAGATTGCGGCAGCGCGGGCGGCGGGCGCGATTGCCGCGATCCTGCATATTGAAGGCGTTGAAGGGATTGGCGAAAATCTGGACGCCTTGCACGTTTATCATGCAGCCGGGTTACGCAGCCTTGGCCCGGTCTGGAGCAGGTCAAACATTTTCGGCCATGGCGTGCCGTTCAATTTCCCCGCCAGCCCCGATACCGGGCCGGGTCTGACCGAGGCGGGCATCCGGCTGGTGCGGGAATGCGATGCTTTGGGCGTGCTGATTGACCTCAGCCATCTGAACGAGGCCGGGTTCTGGGATGTGGCGCGGGTGTCGCAGAAACCGCTGGTCGCCACCCATTCCAACGCCCATGCGATCACCGCCGCCACCCGCAACCTGACCGACCGCCAGCTTGATGCGATCCGGGCCAGTGGCGGGCTGGTCGGCCTGAACTTCGGCTGCGCCTTCCTGCGCCCGGATGGCATCAAGAACCCGGCAACGGGGCCAGAGGTGATGCTGCGCCATCTCGAACACCTGATCGCCCATTTGGGCGAGGATGGCGTGGCGCTGGGGTCGGATTTCGACGGCACGATGATCCCCGATTTTATCACCGACGCCAGCGGCCTGCCGAACCTGACCGCCGCGATGCAGGTGCATTTTGGCACGGAACTGACCGAGAAACTGTGCTGGAGCAACTGGCAAGGCCTGCTGGCAAGAGTGATCGGCTGACCCCTTCCCCACTTTGATCATCCTCTGCGCCCAAATATCCCGGGGGTGAGCCCGCAAGGGCGAGGGGGCTGGCCCCCTGCCTTCCCCCAACGCAGCGCCCACCATTGCCCGCAGGGGGTGAGGCTTTGCCGAGGGGGGCGGTAGCCCCCCTGCGCGGTCAAAGCCGGGTGATGTCCTCGGTCATCTCCCAGATCAGCCGGCCGATTTCGGGGAAAGCACTGGGATAGGTCTGCGCCATGTCGCGGCCTTGGGTGGTCAGCACCAGCGTCAGCGGCTTGCGCCCCGGTGCTGCCAAACGCGCCATATCGTGCTTGAACCAACTGCTGCGCGCATCGCCCGTCCACAGGTTATGCCCGGCCTTCGACCAGATCTCGACGCCATCGGGCAGTTTGCCACCCAGAAACTCGGACAGTTGATAATTCGGGTTGGCGGCATCCTCGCAGGTGCGGTCACGCCGCAGGATCGCCTGCGCGCGGGCTTTTGACGGTTGTGACAACGGCAGATCGCCCTCAAACAACTCACACAACAAGCGCGCGGCGGCCAGCGGCGTCAGACGGTTCAGATAGGCACCGTCGGCGCCCGCAAATTGCGCCTCGCGGCCATAGCGGGTGTCGTCCATCAGCTTTTGCGCAATGGTGCAGCCCTGCCATTCATCCCAGCCCAAAGCCCAGAAAAACCGATTGAGCCGCTCGCGCTTGTTCACCCAATCAAGATATTCCGCGCCGTGCAGCAGGGTATCGCCGGTGGTGCCGGTGATCAGGTCGATGGCATAGTTGGTGGCGTTGTTCGACGACCAGCGGATCATGTCGCGCAAAGCGCGATCCATCTCGCCATGCGGGGCGATGCGGGCGTCTTCCAGCAGGGCCAGCGCATGCACCAGATGAAAGCTTTTCACCAGCGAACAGGGATAGATCGGAATGTCGCCGCGATGGGCAAAGCCTGTCGGGCCACCTGCTCCGGGGGTGATCAGCACAAGCCCGAAGCTATCAGCGGACAGCCCCTGCCCGGCATAAAGCTCGGCCAGCGCTGCCGTCAGGCTGCTGCCCAGCGCCGCCCATTCCGGGGTTTCGGTGAAAAACATCGCGGACTCCTGCGTTTTGCGGCAGCTTAGGCGGGGCTGCGGCGAAAGGAAGCCCGTGATTGTGGCACAGACCGGCTTGATTATCGGGCCTGTGATCGGTTAGCCACAGCGCATGATCCGCATGATGCGACAGTTTGCCCAAAATCTGACGGTGCTGCTTTTGGCAGCGGCGTTCAGCCTGCTGGGCTATGGCCACCAGATCCGGCTGCATGACCCGGTGGATCTGAGCGCCTATGCAATGCCGGATGGCACCCTGCCCGAACTTTGCCACGACGCGGGCCTCGGCGATCATGGCCAGAAAGATCAAGCACCCTGCCCGCTCTGCCGGATCATCGCGGCGATGGAACTGCCGCCGGTGGTGACGCTGCCGCCGGTGCAACTGGTTCCTGTGGTCGTGGTCTGGCAAGATGCCGCGCTGACCGATGCCGAGGGGCATCAGCCACGCGCCCCACCCGCGCGCGGCCCGCCTGCCACCCTGATCTAAGCGCAACTTGCGGGCCTTGGCCCGTTCTCATGGCTTTTTTCAGGGATAAACCCGATGTCTGACACCTCTACCGCGCCTTCGGGCGTCAATAAGCTCTACTTCGCGGTCTGGCGCTGGCACTTTTATGCCGGGCTTTACGTCATTCCGTTTCTGATCATGCTGGCCGTGACCGGGATCGTGATGGTCTGGTTCACCGCCGTAGCGCCCGAATATGGCGAGCGGATGCAGCTTGCCCCGCAAGCCACGTCGCTGAGCGTCACGCAGCAGGAAGCGGCGGCGCTGGCGGCCTATCCGGCTGGCAAGATCGGCCAGTATATCGCGCCCTATGATGCGCAGACCCCGGCGATGCTGCGGGTTGATCTGGCCGACGGCCAGCGCATGATCGCGCTGAACCCCTATTCCGGTGAGGTTTTGCGCGATAGCCTGAACGGCGACACTTGGTATGCGTTTGCCAACAAGATCCACGGCACGCTGCTGATCGGCGATCTGGGCGACCGGCTTGTTGAAATTGCGGCCTCGCTGGGGCTGTTGCTGGTGATCACCGGACTTTATCTGGTCTGGCCGCGCAATGGCGCACGCATCGGCGACTTGCTGGTGCCCAATCTACGCGCGAAGGGGCGGGCGCTGTGGAAATCGCTGCACAGTGTGCTGGGGTTCTGGATTTCAATCGTGCTGGTTTTCTTCCTGATCTCGGGCTTGTCCTGGGCCGGGATCTGGGGCGGCAAATATGTGCAGGCCTGGTCCACCTTTCCGGCGGCGAAATGGGACAACGTGCCCTTGTCGGATGCCAAGCATAAAGACATGAACATGACCGCCGAAGACACCGTGCCATGGGCGCTGGAGCAGACGCCGATGCCAATGTCAGGTTCCGATGCCGGAGTCGATGGCTTGCCGATGGGCATGCCGGTGACGCTGGAAAACATCGTGGCCTTAGGCCGCGCCATCGGTTTTCAGGGCCGCTTTCAGGTGGCTGTGCCCGCTGATGAGGGCGGTGTCTGGACGCTGAGCCAAGACAGCATGAGCTATGACAGCCCCGATCCCACCGCAGACCGCACTGTGCATATCGACCAATACACCGGCAAGATTCTGGCGCAGGTCGGCTTTGCCGATTACGCGCTGGCGGGCAAGGCGATGGCAGTTGGCATCTCGCTGCACGAAGGGCAGATGGGAACTTGGAACATCGTCGCCAACATCGCCTTCTGTCTGATCGTGATCTTTGTCGCGGTCAGCGGCGTGGTGATGTGGTGGAAGCGCCGCCCTGCCGGAGCGTTGCGTCTGGCAGCCCCGCCGAAGCCTGCGGGCGTGCCGTTGGGCGGCGTGGCGCTGATAGCGCTGGTGCTGAGCGTCGCCTTCCCGATGCTGGGGCTGACCTTGCTGGCGGTGTTGCTGGTGGACTTTCTGGTTTTGCAGAACGTGCCGGCGATGAAACGCGCGTTTAGCTGAAAGCCCAAGTCGCGGCGGGGATACCCTGCCGCGACCCCACCTTGGCAAAGGCGGCGGCTTCGTGGCAGGGTGGACCTGCTGGGAGGCAAGCATGTCAAAGATCATCATTTCCTGTGCGATCACCGGCTCGATCCACACGCCATCCATGTCGGCTTATCTGCCGATCACCGGGACGCAGATTGCGACCTCGGCCATCGAGGCCGCCGAAGCCGGGGCGGCGATTTTGCACCTGCACGCCCGCGCGCCAGAAAATGGCCGCCCGTCAAGCGATCCTGCGCATTGGGCCGGGTTTCTGCCGCAGATCAAGGCGGGCTGCGCGGGCGTGGTCAACATGACCACGGGTGGATCGGCGGTGATGAGTTTGCAACAACGCCTTGCCGCGCCGATGCAGTTCTGCCCCGAGATGTGCAGCCTGAACATGGGCTCGATGAATTTCGCGCTCTATCCGATGGCGGCGCGGATTTCGGACTGGAAATTCGATTGGGAACAACCGTTTCTGGAAAACTCGGATGATCTGGTGTTCAAGAACACCCCGCGCGACATTGGCTTTGTGCTGGCGGAAATGGGCGCCAAGCGCGGCGCGCGGTTTGAGTTTGAGTGCTACGATGTCAGCCATCTGCACATGCTGAAGCATTTCGTCGATCGGGGTGCGGTGGCGGGGCCGCTGTTCATCCAGTTCGTGTTTGGCGTGCTGGGCGGCATGGCGGCGGACCCTGACATGCTGATGCTGATGAAACGCACGACGGATCGGCTGTTTGGCGAAGGCTATCAGTTTTCGGTGCTGGCCGCAGGGCGGCATCAGATTGCAATGGCCACCATGGCGGCAGCGATGGGTGGGCATGTGCGGGTGGGGTTGGAGGATAACCTTTACCTCTCCAAGGGTGTGCTGGCGCAATCCAACGCGCAGCAGGTGCGCCAGATCCGTGGCATTGTCGAGGCATTGGGCCGCAGCGTCGCCAGCCCGGATGAGGCGCGGGCAATGCTGGGGTTGAAAGGCATGGCAGAGGTGGCGTTTTGATCCGCTATCGTCTGGCCGAGGTTGCGGATGCAGGGCTGATCCACGCCATGCTTTCGGAAATGGCCGAGGCCGAGGGCAGCAGGATTGGTGGCGGCGTTGCAGCGCTGCAGCAGCACGGCTTTGGCGCTGCGCCGCGCTTTCGCGTCGTGCTGGTGGAAGAACGCGGCATCGCCTTGGGGTTTTGTTTGTTCCTGCCGGAATACTCCAGTTGGCGCGGGGCGATGGGGGTTTTCGTGCAGGATATTTACCTCAGCCATGCGGCGCGCGGCAAAGGGCTGGGGCGCGGCTTGCTGGCCGCAGCCCTCGCCCATGCGCAAGACTGGCAGCCGCAGTTCATGGCGCTGATGGTCAAGCGGAGCAATGTGCTGGCCATCGGATTTTACGAAACCTTGGGCTTTGCTTTGCGCGATGCGTCCGACCCCTATATTCTGGAAGGAGAGGGCCTGACCGCCCTGATGCAACCATGATCACCGTTTTTGACGACGCGCAGCGGGCGCATGATCCGCAATTTTTCCTGTCATCGGGCGCGCGCAAGCCCTGCCCGGAACAGCCAGCGCGAGTCGACGCCCTGCTGGGGGCAGTGCGGCGGATGGGGGGTGCGGTGGTGCAGGCGCCGGATGCAGGCTTAGGCCCGATCCTCGCGGTTCATCCGCAGCGCTATGTGACGTTTCTGTCCGGCATTTACGAACGGTGGACACGGATTGAAGGTGCCTCGGCCGAGGTGATCCCCAACGTCCATCCGGCCAGCCGGAGCGATGGGTATCCGCTGTCGGCGGTGGGTCAGGCTGGGTTTCACATGACCGATACCTCTTGCCCGATCTCGGGCGAAACCTGGGGCGCGGCCTATGCCTCGGCGCAAACCGCGATCCATGCCGCGGACCTAGTGTTGGGCGGTGCGGTTGCGGCCTATGCGCTGTGCCGCCCGCCGGGGCATCATGCTTTCGCCGAACTGGCGGGCGGGTTCTGCTATCTGAACAACTCGGGCATCGCGGCGCAGCGCTTGACCGATGCAGGGCGCAAGGTGGCTATTCTGGATGTCGATCTGCACCACGGCAATGGCACCCAAGGCATGTTCTACGCGCGCGGCGATGTGCTGACGGTCTCGCTGCACGCGCACCCGGAGCGGTTCTATCCGTTCTTCTGGGGCTATGCGGACGAGATTGGCGAAGGCACAGGGCTGGGCGCGAACCTGAACCTGCCGCTGCCGCGCGGCACCGGCGATGCGGGCTTCCTTGCCGCCTTGGCGGAAGCCATCGAAAAGGTGCAGGCTTGGGGTGCAGACACGCTGGTTCTGGCACTGGGGCTGGATGCGTTCGAAGGCGACCCCTTTGCTGGCCTCGCCGTCTCCACACAGGGTTTCGCCGCCATCGGCCGCGCCGTTGCCGCGATGCGCCTGCCCACAGTGATCGTGCAAGAGGGTGGTTATCTTTGCCCGCAACTGGGCGACAATCTGGAAGCAGTGTTGCAGGCTTGGTGACTTGCCGCTTCATCTTGGCTTAAATACTCCCGCCGGAGGCTTCCTGCATCTGCCACAGGAGCCTCCGGCGGGGATATTTAGACAGAGAGGATGACCAAAGTTGTGTATTACGCGCGGATTTCGGTGATTTTCTGGTCGGCGTCCAGCGCGTAGAAGGCGTCTTGCGGCACGGGCAGGGTATGGCTTTCGGCCTCGCTCAGGCCCGCCCATTGCGCGCGGATCACCCGGCTGACGACGGCATGGGCGACGATGATTTTCACCGGGGCGGGGTTGGACCGGATGTCACGCAGAGCGGCGGCAAGACGGGCGGCGAAGATCGCATAGGTTTCGCCATCGGGCGAGTGGAACCACCACGCCTCAGGCGGCAGGCTGGCGCGCAGGCCGGGGTGGGCGGCGTCAATCTCGGCATCGGATTTGCCATCCCAACTGCCCATACCGATCTCCATAAGGCGCGGGTCAAGCGTGATCGGCGGTTGCCCAAGCTCGGCGGCGATCAGGCGGGCGGAGTGATGCGCGCGGCCCAAAGGGCTGGCGAAGATATGCGGATTGGGTAGGCGCAGCGAGGCCAGACGGCGACCCATCGCGCGGGCCTGCGCCTGGCCCAGATCGGTCAGGTTGCTGTCAACCTGCCCCTGACGGCGGCCAATCGCGTTGAACTCGGTCTGGCCGTGACGGCAGAGATAGATCATTGCCACGCCCCCAACAGGATGTTGCGGGTGACGTGCTCGACAGCGCGTTCGCGGGCGATCAATCCGGCCACCCATTCGCAAGTGGCGGCGTTGAACACCGCACCCCTGCCCCGGCGATATTCGGCCATGCAGCCATTGCCCTGCACCGCGCGCGCGACGGCTTCCGGCGTGATGCCGCCATAAAGCCGCAACGCCAGATCCTCGGCATCACCCGCGCCGATGAAGCGGTCACGGTCATGCGGGCCGGTGTCATGCGAGAGCGTGGTGGCAGGCGACAGGCCGACGATGGTCAGATCGCCCTGCAAGCCGGTATCTTCGGCGGCAAACGGCAGGCCGTGGTGCATGGTGTAGTCGATGCCGTCGACCTCATAGGCGAAGATTTTCGACGCCGCCCCCAGCACATCGCCATAACCCAGACCCGTGCCGCGCAGCGCCCAATGCGCGGGGCGGTAGATCGCAAAGCCGCCCGATCCATGTGCGGCACAACGGCTCCACCCGGCATAGACGCCCGCCGCCCCGGTCAGGCCCATGGTGGCGGTGGCGGGGCGGCCAATTGCGGGGTGGTCCCAATAGCTGGTCAGCCGATTGGTGTGCGCCAAGGGGTCAGCCGCTTCGGCGGTGGTCTTGAAACAGGTCTGCGTGGTCAGATCATCGGAAAGCCGGGTTTGCCAAAAGAAATTCCCGGCAAAGCGCGCAAGCTTTCCGCCCTGATCCAGCCAGCCCTCCAGATGATCGCGCATCTGCCATGTCCAGTATTCGTCATGGCCGACGATCAGCACCCGGTCATAACCCTCCAGCGCGGCGGGGTTGCGGTGCAGGTCGTGCTGCGTGGTGTAGTCCAGCGCGATACCCTGCCCCTCGCACCAAAGCGCGAAGGGGCGTTCAAACGCCGCCCAGCCAGAGGAAGCGTATTTCTTCGACACCCCCCGCGCGCGGGCATAATCCATATGCGGATAGCGCGGCTTGGTCAGCAGCGGTGAGGCATGTGTGATACGCGGCGCGCCATCGGGCCAAGCCACAAACCCGGTCGCCCACGGCCGCAGCACACTGACATGCGGCGCAAAATCGCCCTGCGTGGGTCCGGTCAGCCCCTGATAATGGTTCGACCCGCCCCAATCGTTATAGGCGCACCATGTTCCCGTCGCCAGCAGCATCAGGATTTTGGCCTGCGGTTTCATAGCCTTGACAACGAACATCCCCTGCGACGCATGGCCGGGGATGGCAATATCCAACCTGTAGACGCCGCTGGGCCAATCTGCGGGGATGGTCAGACGCAGCACCTCGGGCCAGTCGCACCCCTTCTCCGAGGCATCAATCGGCGTGGCCGCAAAGTGCGTGGCCAGCCGGGTTTGCAGCATCACCTGCGGCTGCAAACCGTCGCGGGTGATCGTCAGCGCAGCCTCGGGCGCGCTCGACATGCCGTGCAGCACCAACTCCTCACCGGGGGCATAGGATAGGGCTGCGGCATAAACCCAAGCCTGCGCGCGGCTTGGGTCGGGGCTTGCGACCTCGTAGTAATGCCCCGTTACCGCATTGCCGTCATCGGTCGGACCTGCTATGAAAAAGCCTTTCAAGCCTGCGCCATCCTTGCGGCCACATCCAGCATCCGGTTGGAAAAGCCCCATTCGTTGTCATACCAGCCGAACACCCGCAGCATGCCGCCCTTGGTCACGCGGGTTTCCGGCAGCGCCATCACAATGCTTTCAGGCCGCGCGCGCAGATCGGTAGAGACCAGGGCCTTGGAGGTTGCGCCGATCACCCCACCCGCCGCCACAAGGGCCGCATTAACCTCGGCCACCGACGCTGCGGTTTCGGTCATCACCGCCAGATCCACCGCCGAGACCGAGGCCGTCGGCACCCGCACCGCCGAGCCTTCGATGCGGCCTGCGATCTGCGGCAGCACCTGATCCAGCAACCGCTGCGCCGAGGTTGTCGTCGGCACCATCGACAAAGCCGCCGCGCGGGATCGCGCGAAATCGGCGGCGGGGGCATCCACCGTGGGCTGGCTGCCAGTGTAGCAGTGGATCGTCGTCATAGATCCGGTGACGACGCCCCATTTCTCATGGATCAGCCGCGCCAAAGGCGCCAGCGCATTAGTGGTGCAAGAGGCGTTTGACACGATCTGCTGATCGGTCAGTTCAGCGTCATTCGCCCCCAGCACCACCGTCAGGTCGGCGGCTTTCGACGGCCCCGAGATCAGCACCTTGCGCGCGCCGCCGCGCAGACCGCGGGTTGCCATCTCGCGCGCATCGGCACGGCCTGTGCATTCCAGCACAACATCGACACCCTTCAGCGCAAGGCTGGAAATGTCTGGCGTGCGGTGAAGCGGGATCGAAAGACCATCAACCACCAATGATGTGCCATCCAAGCGCACCTGCCCCGGCCACGGCCCAAAAATCGAATCGAATTCAAACAGATAGGCGCACATCTCGGCGGCGGCGATATCATTGATGCCGACGATCTTCGCCCCCGGCGCAGCCCCCTTCAGCGCGGCGCGCAGCACCGAGCGGCCAATGCGACCAAAGCCGTTGATGAACAGATTCATGGGGTGCCCTTTCTGACGTTTGCGCCCTGAAATTTGCGCCGAACGATTGCGCAAAGTCAGATCACGGGATCGGGCGTCGATCAATGGGGGCGGTGAGGTTTTGATCAAATAATTAAGTGGCGCTCACGGCTGCTCGCCACCCGTGGCCTCGGTAATATGATCGGCGGCGGCCCTCACCAACGCACCAAAACGGGTGGCATCCGACAGGCCCATACGAAAGGTCGGGCCTGCGATGGCAATGGCGGCAACCGCCTCGCCAAAGGCATCGAAAATCGGCGCAGCGACGCCACGCATACCCTCGGCGCGTTCCTGATCATCTATCGCAAAGCCGCGCTCACGGCTGCGCTCCAGATCACGCGCAAGGCTTTCGGGGCTGGAAAGCGACAGGCTGGTGGCGCGTGGCATACCCTTGGCTTGCAGGATTTGTGCCCGCTTTTCAGCAGGATACCAAGCCAGCAGCGCCTTGCCCGGCGCGCACAGATGCATCAGCCCGGTGCTGCCCGGAGGGAACAAGGCGCGCAGATCGGCGGGGCTTTCGACCTGCGACAGGAACAGCACCTCGGCTTTAGACTCGATGGCCAGAGAGACAGTTTCGCCCGTGCTGTCGCGCAAGGCTTCCATCGGCGCGCGGGCGCGTTCGGTGATCTTGGTGCGCTTCAGAAACGCCGATCCGGCGCGAAAGGTGCCGGGGCCGATGTGCCAGACCTGACCGGGGTCTTCGACCTCGACCATGCCATGCGCTTGCAATGTCACCAGCGCGCGGAACACCGTGGCGATGGGCAAAGCGCTTTGCTCGGCCAGTTCCGACAGCGTCAGCCCTGTGCTTTGCGCCAGCAGTTTCAGCAGGCCCAGTGCACGGTCCAATGCCTGCACCGTGTTCTGCTCGGTCTTGTCGATAACGGATTTCGGGCGGCCACGCAGGCGGGAAGGCTTCGGCATCGGCAACTCCATGGCACTACAGCGCAGCGAGGACGGCGCAGGTATTGTGCAGGTGCAGCATAACACGAATTGTCGGAATGAAAGAAGTTTTCGCAGGCGGTGGCAAAGCGCGGGGTTTTGCGCAACTCTGGTGTGGAAAGTGACGGAGGCTGCGATGAATCTCAACGATCTGGAAGTGGGATATGACATCCCCGCTTTGCCTGGAATGACCGAGGATCAGGTGCAAACGCCCTGTCTGGTGCTGGATCTGGACGCGCTGGAGCGTAACATCCGCAAGATGGGCGAGGCTGCGCAGGCGATGGGGGTGCGGCATCGGGTGCATGGCAAGATGCACAAATCGGTCGATGTGGCCTTGCTGCAGATGCGGCTTGGTGGCGCTTGCGGGGTGTGTTGTCAGAAGGTTTCCGAAGCCGAGGCGTTTGTGCGCGGCGGGGTGATGGATGTTCTGGTGTCCAATCAGGTGACGGACCCGGCCAAGATCGACCGGCTGGCGCGGCTGTGCTTGCGAGGGGCGCGGGTGATTGTCTGTGTCGATGATTTGCAGAATGTGGCCGATCTTGCAGCGGCAGCGCAGCGGCATGGGGTGGTGCTGGAATGCTTGGTCGAGATGGATGTCGGCGCGGGGCGCTGTGGCGTGCGGGGCAGTTTGGCCGTCGTGGAATTGGCACAGGCGATCGCAGCGGCGAAAGGGCTGCGATTTTCTGGGGTACAGGCATATCAGGGTGCGATGCAGCATCTGACGCTGTTTGCCGACCGCAAGGCCGCGATTGAACTGGCGGTGGATCAGGTGCGGCAGGCAGTGGCCGCGCTGCGCGAAGTCAGGCTGGATTGCGAGATTGTCGCCGGCGCTGGCACCGGAAGTTGGCCGCTTGAAGCCGGTTCGGGTGTCTATAATGAGCTGCAGTGTGGGTCTTATGCCTTCATGGACGCAGATTACGGCCGGGTGCTGGATCAGGACGGGCGGCGGCTGGATCAGGTCTGGAAAAACGCGCTGTTCGTGCTGACCTCAGTCATGAGTCATGTGCGCGCCGATTGGGCGGTTTGTGATGCTGGATTGAAGGCGGTGGCGGTGGATTCCGGGCTGCCGGTGGTGTTCGGGGTGGCGGGGGTGGAATATCTGAAATGCTCGGACGAGCATGGCGAGATCAGCGATCCGGCAGGGGCTTTGCAGATCAACGACAAGCTGCGGCTGGTGCCGGGGCATTGCGACCCGACCTGCAATTTGCACGACTGGTATGTCGGCATAAGGGGCGGAAGGGTTGAGGCCATTTGGCCTATCTCTGCGCGTGGCAAAGGGTATTGAGGGGGATCCCGAATTGGGACCAAAGAAAGCATTTTCAAGAACAGGGGCTTACCAACGGCTGATTACCTTCAGTTAACCTGTCGCTCACCCGGCATCAGACCTGATCATCCTGAACTTGCAAAAGCAAAACGCCCAAGCAAATGCTTGGGCGTTCCATATTCCATCAACCACCCGTTAAGGGCGGAGTGAATTATTCTGCAGCAGTGTCGGTGGTGTTCGAGCTGGAGCTGCTGTCGTTCGACAGAACCGCGCCAACAACCACAACGCCACCGATGATGGCCCACAGCGGAACAGCCGAGGACGAGCTGTCTTCGGTCACAACAACGGGTGCGGGCTCTTCAACCGGGTCAACCATGCCGCCAGCGAAAGCAGCCGAAGACGCCATAACGAGCGAGGAAGCGAGTGCGAAAGAAGTGATCTTTTTCATTGGAAATACTCCGGTTGGATGGATGATCTTGATCAATGTATAGTGAAGGGGGTTAAAAGAAAAGTCTGACGCAAGTAAATTCAGCCATCTTTTCGCTCAACCGCGGCATATCCGACACCCTGTGACACCCATTGCTTCGATTTGATCACGGAACCAGCAGAATCAAGCCAGTATTGGTTGCGAATCGTGCCGATGTCAGCTGTGCAAGCCTCGGCAATGGCGTTGTTTGCAGCGGAATCCCGCTCAACCGTGCAGGTGAATACGTGCCGAATCGTCGTGTCGGTGCCGTCCAGATCGTAATAGCTGCGCTGATGGGCTGCGCCTGCGCGCAAGCCTGCGGGGGTGGGCGCATCGGCTGACATCAGATCACGACCAAAGCCGCGCGTGCCGATCAAAATGCCGTTGCGCAAGAACACCTGCACCCCGTCTTTCGCCGCATAGATCGTGACGCCATCGCGCTGGCTGATCTGCGTCATCGGAAACTTGATACCGCGCGAGAACAGTGTCAGCCAGATTTGCGGCGCACCCGCAGCGGGTTTGACCGCCGGCGCACCCGCAGGGCCGATCACGCGACTGGCCACGGCCTGCATCGTCGCTGCATTGCAACCGGCAAGCGCCAGCACAGCGGCGAATGTAACAAGACTGCGCGGCACATTCATCTCCAGAACCGCCCCCATGCGGCATCAAGGTCGGTTTCCTGATAGGTCCGCGCGGTATCGTATAGCCGCCCTTCGACATCCAGCCGTGCCCCGCCATCGCGCAACAGCGGCCGCAGCGTGACTTTCGAGGTTTTCTGCACCTGCCCGCCCGTGAAGAACGCCATTGGTAGCGAGATGCGGATGCCCTTGTCAAAAGAGCCTTCGCCAAAGGTATCAAACGGCACATCGGTCAGCGTGGCAAAGGCCCCGACCTTGATGCCATTGGCAAATTCGCGATCCAGCGACAGCGTGGCCCCATAGTCGCCCGCCAAATAGCGCCCGACATCAAGTTGCGCATGATAACCGCCACCCAAGCTGAAATAGCCCGAAACATGCCCGGTCACGACGCTGTAATCCTGAAAACCCAGCAACTGATCAAAGTCGCGCTGTTTGACATAGTTGATCTCGGCACCGATCGCATAGGGCTTGTCGGTCTGCTGCCACAACACCTCACCGGAGACACCGCCGAACATCCGCTCCAGATAACCGACGGTGATGCGGGTATAGATTTCGGGGGCGGGTTTTGCATACCAGGCAAGCGTCAGGCGTTCCAACGCCGGATCGCCTTCCAGCGTGTAAAGGTTGGCGTCACTGCGCACATGCGGCAGCGTGCTATCCGACGCAAACGTAGAACGCTCGATCCCCTGATAAATCGGTTTGGCAATCGAGGTCGAAAGCACCCAACCCGGCGCAATATCGTAACGGGCCGTCAGCCGCACACCGACATTGGCCTGCAACGGCTTGCCGGGGTCAAACAGGCTGGTAGCCACATAAGGCCCAAGGTTCCATTTGAAGCGCGGATAAAGCCCCTCAGAGCGGATCGCCCCCTCGGGCAGCGCAAAGGCCACGGGCAGAATCTGCGCCCGCTTTTCCATTGCGATGTCGGAACCCGGTGCGAATTCCAGCGCCTCAAGATCGGCGCGGCGGATCACCACATTCGACAGTGGCACACCTTGCGCCATGGCGACGATTTCAAAGCTGGACACCGATGCTGGCATAACGGCTGCCAGCGCGCGGGCGGTGCGGCCAATGGCTTGCGGCGCGTTGTCAAGGCGGGTGTTGCGGATGCGCAGATGCACGCGATTGGCGTTGATCGCCATGCTTTCGATGGTGATGCCGTCACGCGCCAGAATGGCCTGAGTCTGATCGCGCATGGCAGTCTGGCTGCCACGGTCATTGACCCAATCCGGCCCCCAGCTTTTCGCCGCTGCACGGGCTGTCACCGGCAACGGGCCGGGGCCCATCGGTCCACCGCGCGGCCTTTGTTTGGGATCAATCGCGACCTGCACCGAAAATCCGACCTTGGAGCCGTAGAGCGAGTAAAGACCCAGCCGCATCTTGTCGTTCGGGGCATACTCCACGCCAAAGTTGAACGGGCTGTTACGCTCAAAAGTGCCGCGGTTTTCGGCTTCTTCGACATAGGCGTCCGAGGAATATTCGGCCTTCACCGACCACTTCTTGTTCACCTGCCACTCCACCCCGGCAAAGGGCGCGACATCACCGCGGAACCATTGCCCGGTGCGCAGCTTGCCGCCCTTGCCGAAATCCACATCCGGGCGGTCGCCAAATGGCGCACCGATGCTGCCATAGCTGCCATAGCGGCCCCAGCCCAGACCAGCAGTGACTTTGACCTTGTCGCCAAAGGTCTTGGTGGCGGCGACATATTCGCCCGCCAGAACGCCTGTGCCGATGATATCCTGCAAACCCACAGTGATCGCAGGCACATAGCGGCCTTCGGTGGTCAGTTGATAGCGCAGATCAAAGCTGCGGTCGGCATAGGTGGTGATGCCGTCTTCTGGTGGGTCAAACCAGTCTTTCACCGAAGAATAGCGAAAGCTGCCCGACAGGCGCGGCGTGATCTGAAACGATAGCGTCGTACGGCCAATCGGGCCGAACTGCGATTTCACAACCGACAGCGTGCCGTCGCTTTGTGCATCGCCCGAGGGCATATCGATCAACCCGGTCACACCAGAAAAGGCTAGGCTGGGCCGCATCTCGGCTTGCGCGGGCAGGGCAAAAGCGCCGCAGAGCGCGCAAAAAACCAGAGATTTCGAATGCTTCATGCCGTCAGACCCACCCTTTTGCGCCGAATATCACGGTGCCTTGTGACTATTCATAAGCGAAATCCTGAGGCCACGCCACCAACCTTGCACGAAAAACCTTTCCTGTGGTGGCAGCACCCCGGCCCGCGCGGCGAAATTTCGCCACAGGGCCTCAGCCATGTTTCAGCCATGCACCAGGATCAGGCGGCGCTGGTCAGGTGCGGCTTTTTCGACTGGCTCATCCACCGTGTCTTCTTCGGTCCAGAATTGATCGAAGATTTCGCTGGTCGGCTGGTAGGCGGTCTGCTGCTCGATCATGATTCTGCGGATGCGACCGACATCGTTACGCTCACAAGCCTGCGCCAGTTGAACAAGCGCGGCAGAGATTTCGTCAAGCGGTTGACGCCGTTCGGTGGCAGACATGATGCGCGGATGGCTGGTGGCCTTTGGATCATTGCCGATCAGCAATTCTTCATGCAGCTTTTCGCCGGGGCGCAGCTTGGTGAAGGTAATGCCGATCTCGCCCACACCGGGTTTTTCGGTTTTCGGATCGGTGAACACCACGGGTTTCAGCCCGTGCAGCCGCGCCATTTTCGCGGCCAGCTCGGTGATCAGCACCGGATCGCCCATATCCAGCACGAAAACCTCTCCGCCTTGTGCCATCGCCCCGGCCTGAATAACCAGTTGCGCAGCTTCGGGGATGGTCATGAAAAACCGGGTGATCTCGGGATGTGTCACCGTGATCGGGCCGCCTGCTTCGATCTGGCGACGAAACAGCGGAATCACCGAACCCGACGAGCCCAGCACATTGCCAAAGCGCACCATGGAAATCGTGGTGCCAGTGTTGCGCGGCGCATCGGCAAGCGATTGGCAGACCAGCTCTGCCATGCGCTTGGACGCCCCCATCATATTGGTCGGGCGCACCGATTTATCGGATGAAATCAGGATGAATGACTTCACCCCCGCCGCGATTGCAGCTTCGGCCAGGGTCGCGGTGCCAAACACGATGTTGCGCACGCCTTCGACGATGTTGTGTTCAACCAATGGCACATGCTTGTAGGCTGCGGCGTGATACACCGTGTCGACCTCAAAATGCCGCAAGGTGCGTTCCACCAGCGGCGCCGACTTGATGCAGCCCAGCACCGGCGACAGCGCGATATTGGTACGCATCGCCGTCAACATTGTCACCAGTTCCTGCTCGATGGTGTAAAGCGCCAGTTCCGAAATTTCATAAAGCACCAGCCGTTTCGGCTTGAGCCGCAAGATCTGACGGCAAAGCTCGGAACCGATCGAGCCGCCAGCGCCTGTCACCATCACCACCTTGTCGGTGATATTGGCCCCAAGCAATTCGCGCTGCGGCGGCACCGGATCGCGGCCCAACAGGTCTTCGATGCTGATGTCGTTGATCTGATCAATGCTGGCCTTGCCAGTCATGATGTCATCGAGACCAGGCACGGTCTGGATCAGAAGCGGTTGATTCTCCAGCGATTTCAGGATTTCATTGCGCCGTGCTTTGCTGGCCGACGGGATCGCCAGCAACACGACATTAATGCCGTTATTGCGGATCAACGCCTCGATCTGCGTAGGTGCATATACCATAATCCCGCCGACATGCGTTCCCTGCGCCTGCGGTGAATCGTCGATAAACGCCACCGGAACATAATCACTGCGCTGATGCAGCACCTGCAACAACTGCCGCCCTGCCGCGCCCGCGCCATAGATCGCCACGCGCTCCTTGCGGCGGTTTTGCGCGTAGTTGACCAACTCGCGGAAGCCGAAACGCACGCCGCCAACGCACAGGAAAGTCAGCAGCATATAGATCAGTGGCACCGCACTCGGCACTGGCAAATTGGCCAGTTGCGCCACAATGGTCATGGTGACGGCGGAAATCATCGCTCCCAGCAAAATGGTGATCAATGCCCGCCCGGCAATATAACGCAGCACTGCGCGATAAAACCCAAGCCGCACAAAGGAATAGATCGTGACAGGCAGCACCGGGATCAGTACCAACCATGCACGCGGATCGCGCACAAATTCGAAACTATCCAGCTTGAGCCACATCGCCACCATAAACATCGTTGGCAGCAGCAACAGGTCAACCGAAACTTGGATCACCCGCTTTTTGCCTCGGTTCATCGACAACAGCCGATATACATAGGGGTTCATCTGGGGATCCTTAGTCAGTCAAAGGCACAGGTCGCTACAATCGGCTTGTGAAATATACGAACTATTTCTGCAGCGTTAGCACAGTTTTTCGACAAAAGACAGCATAACGCGGGCCAAGATTCGTTAGAAGGCTGATTTTTAGGCAAGGCTTCGCCGATAGCTGCGCAAATCCGCATCATTGCCCCGTCAAGCCAGCGGCTGTAAGGCAGCGCACGCTGCGATTGTCCGACGTTAACCCGCCTTCTCTATCCCTGCAGCCCTATGCCCTGCGCGCGCCGCAGCGGCTGGGCAATCGGGCAAATCGAGGCGAGGTGACGCGATGAACAAGGCAATTACCCAAGGGCTGGTGCTGATGCCACCGCCATTCTCGGCCGGATTGGCGCTATGGTCGCGCGAGGATGGCTTAAGCGGTCAGGGGTCTTACTTGGGGCAACCCAATGCGGCCTATGTGCCCGCCGATCAGGATTTCGCCGGATGTCTGGAGTTGCAGAAAACCTCTGCGGTGCAAAAGCTGCGCTGTTTTCAGTCGATCCCCTGCCAGCCGGGGCTGTATCTGCGCGTCACGGCGCGGGTGAAGGCGATCAGCGGCGCGTTGCCAACCGTTCGGATTGCTGGCTGGGCGGGGTCAGGCTCGGGCAGCAATGTCAGCAGCGCCGATCAGCAGGGGCCGGATATTGCACTGACCAGCTATGGCACCGTGGTCACGGTCAGCGCTATCGTGGGGTCAGGCAATCGGCCGGGGGTGGATATGGTCTGGGGCACCGCCCCGGCCTTTGGCCATTTCGGGATTGATCTGACCGGGCCCACCGGCGGCGTGGTGCGTATCGACGATATCACCATCGAGGACGTGACCGATGTGTTCCATTCCGAGATGTTCGATTGGGTCGACGTCCGCGATTACGGCGCCGTTGGCGACGGGGTGACGGGGTGACGGATGACCGCGCAGCCTTTGACGCGGCAGATACCGCAGCGGCAGGCAAGACGGTGGTGGTCTCGCCGGGGGTGTACTTCATCGGCAGCCATCTGACCTTTGAAAATCCGGTGCAGTTTGAAGGCACGATTGTGATGCCCGACAGCCAGCGTCTGGCCTGCACCCGCAACTATAATCTGGATACCTACGCGGCGGCCTTTGGCAGCGAGTTGACCGGGTTCAAGAAGGCGTTGCAGGTGTTGTTCTACTTCACCGACCATGTGACGCTAGATCTGAACGGTCGCCGTGTGGAACTGACCGCGCCCATCAATGTCGCGGCCTTGTGTGGGCTGACCAGCTTCACCACCCGGCGCGCGCTGGTGAATGGCAATCTGGTGGCGCTGCCAGGCACGGCCTGGAACACACAAAGCATGACGGCGGTCGCGACCTACACGGTCAGCAACCCCTCGGTGTTGACCGGTGTGGCCAATATCGCCGCCATCCCGGTCGGCGCGCGGATCAGTGGCACCGGGGTGGGGCGCGAGGTTTACGTGACCTCGAAAAACGTCGCCACCAGCACGATCAACCTCAGCCGCCCGCTGTGGGCCGCAGCTGGCACGCGGACCTTCACCTTTGATCGCTATGCTTACATGCTGGATTTCTCTGGCTTTACCGAGTTGACGCGCTTTCAGATCAAAGAGGTAGAGTTCAGCTGCGGCGGCATTGCCAGCGGCATCAATCTGGCCACCGCCGGGGCGATCTTTGATGTATCCGAATGTATGTTCGGGCTGGTGAAGGATCGCGCCATCACCTCGACCGGCGAGGGTTGTCAGGATCTGCATATTGACCGCTGCCAGTTCTTTGCCGCCGATCAAGGCCAACCGGCGCAGAACCGCGTCTCGATGGTGTTCAACGCCAATGCCAATGACATCAAGATCCGCAACAACCGGGCCTCGCGCTTTGGCAACTTTGGCGTGGTGGCGGGGTCTGGGGCGATCTTTCTGGGCAACCATTTCTTTGGCGGCGACGATGTGCTGCTGAACGGCATCCGCCGCGCCGGGGTGGTGCTAACCTTGGCCAATTCCAAGACCTTCTTCACCGGCAATTACGTCGATAACTACTTCATCGAGCTGTCGAACGAACACGACGCCACTCCGACCTTTGGCAGCGAGTATTCGTTTGGCGGGCTGACCATCACCGGAAACATCTTCATCTGCCAGCACACCGCCCCGTGGTTTTCCTGGATCGTGGTAACACCCCGCGGGCCTGGGCATTTCATCTCGGGGCTGACGGTGACTAGCAATGTGTGCTCGGCCCGCGGCGAGGATATTGACCGGGTCGAGTCGATCGACACCAGCTATGCCACGCTGGCGTTCAATTCGTTCCGCAACGTGAATTTTGAGCAGAACACCTTCAACGGCGTGGTGCAGCGCGCGGTCAGCCCGATGTTGGTCGAGCATATCCAGAACACCGCATCCGACACTTGGGCGGTGAACAGCAACAACCTGCTGCCGTTTGGGGGTCGCGCGCGCAATGTAACGGCGGTGGTGGCCGAAGGCGCAATCACCAATGCGGCGGGGACCGCGCAGTTTGTCGCGCCCTACACGCAGGTAGAGCAAGGCGCTGGCGGGCAGTTTGCCAATCTGAAATGGCCGACCCCGGTGAAAGGCCGGGTGCAGGTGACGCTGCGGGTGGATAATCCGGTGTAAGGTGGAGGGCTTCGCAGCGGAAGCAACCTCTGCGGGGCAGAGTTTGCCGATGCGTTGCTCATCAGGCTGAAGGCCGTTGAGCAAGGGGCGGTGGGCAGCAAGCCGACATCTTTGAAATCGGGGCGCGCCTGACTGGGCTGGCGCGGAAACGCGCCTGCCGGGGGCAGGCAGACGCGGCCCGATTTGTATACTCCAAATCAGGCAAGATGGCTGTCCTTGCGAAAGATCTCCCGATCTAGCGCAAGTCTTCCGCCGTAAACCGAAACGCCTTGCCAAACCCGCCGTTCAGCAAGGCCGATTGCGGCATCAGCCGCACGAAAGCAAAATCGGGCAGGTCGATGTAAAGGGTCGCCTTCGGGTGGCCCTTTAGCCAATGCGCCCGCAGCGCCGCCCGCTGCGGATCGTCGGGGGCAACAAACGCCGCCATCGCCCGGATCATCAAGCGCGGATGCGTCATCGGATCGCCCTTTTCGCCCGGCTCTCCCAACATCAGCGCGCAGGCCGGGTTCGCCCGCAGGGCTGCGGTATGCGGCGCCAAGCCGGACACTAGCGCCATTGGCACACCGTCCGGGTCCAGCCCAAAGGCAATACGGCTGATGCCCGGAGTCTGAGTTTGCGCATCGCTGTAAGCCAAAGCGGCATGATGCGTCTGCATCAAACTTATCGCCAAAGCACGCGCTTCGGCATCGGCAACGGCCACGGGATCGGGGCGTTTTACAGTCATGTCGGGCCTTTGATACTTGGGGGGCAGGCCTTCGGTGGCGTGACTTACAAAGCAAGACGGCTGCCGGGCAGATGCAGCTCAGCTATCACGCGAATCACCCGTTTGTGAACGGGGCAAACCGCCGCGCTTTCGCCCCGGCCATGCGGCGGCGCGATCCGGCAGAGTCGTTGCTGACAGCCCACCCTGCCCCGGCGCAACCCAAGGCTGCTGGATTGACGTTCCGTCATTTCATTGCCAATTTTCTGGTCATTGACAAAATTCACCATCGATCTTGTCAATTTATTTACAGAAAAACTGCATGAATAAAAAGAGTTACCAATTATTTTACAACTACGCTATGATCAGGTTACAAACGGGGGAGCCCTGCCTGACACGGCAGGCCGTTGGGACAGGCCTCAGGGCCTGACTGGGAACTGGGGAGAGAGTTATGTCGGACCACGCTGCTGCGCAGAAATATGCGGCTTCGGAAGAATTTGTCGCCCATGCGCATGTGAAACCTGCCGAATATGCGGCGCAATATGCAGCCTCGGTCGCCGATCCGAATGCATTCTGGGCCAAAGAAGGCCAGCGCATCGACTGGATCAAGGATTTCACCCGCGTCAAGGAAACCAGTTTCGAGCGCGGCGCGGTCAGCATCAAATGGTTCGAAGACGGCACGCTGAACGTCTCGGCCAACTGCATCGACCGCCACATGACCAGGCGCGCCAACCAGACCGCGATCATCTGGGAACCCGATGATCCGAAAACCCCCGCCCAGCACATCACCTACGCCCAACTGCTGGAAAACACCTCGCGCATGGCCAATGTGCTGAAGGCGCAGGGCGTTTCGCGCGGCGACCGCGTGGTGATCTATCTGCCGATGATCCCCGAAGCCGCCTATGCCATGCTGGCATGCGCCCGCATCGGTGCGATCCATTCCATCGTGTTCGCCGGTTTCTCGCCGGATGCCTTGGCCAACCGCATCAACGATTCCGAAGCCAAGGTGCTGATCACCGCCGATTTCGCACCGCGCGGCGGCAAGAAAACCGCGCTGAAGAACAACGCCGATCAGGCGTTGCGGCATTGCGATGACCGGGTGAAATGCCTTGTCGTCAAGCATACCGGCGACCAAACCCATTGGACCGAAGGCCGCGACATTGACCTGAAGGCCGAGATGGCCGCCGCCAAGCCCTATTGCGCCTATGTCGAGATGGGCGCGGAAGACCCGCTGTTCATCCTCTATACCTCGGGTTCTACCGGCAAGCCGAAGGGGGTGGTGCATACCTCGGGCGGTTATCTGGTTTATGCCGCGATGACGCAGCAGATCACCTTTGATTACCACGATGGCGATGTGTTCTGGTGCACCGCCGATGTGGGCTGGGTGACCGGCCACAGCTATATCATCTACGGCCCGCTCGCGAATGGCGCGACCACGGTCATGTTTGAAGGCGTGCCAACCTTCCCAGACGCAGGCCGCTTTTGGGAGGTTTGCGCCAAACACAAGGTCAACCAGTTCTACACCGCACCCACAGCGATCCGCAGCCTGATGGGCATGGGGCCGGAATGGCCTGCCAAGCACGACCTCTCCAGCCTGAAACTGCTGGGCTCGGTGGGCGAGCCGATCAACCCCGAGGCTTGGAATTGGTATAACCAGCATGTCGGCAAGGGCCGCTGCCCCATTGTCGATACCTTCTGGCAGACCGAAACCGGCGGCCATCTGATCACCCCGATCCCCGGCGCGATCCCGCAGAAACCCGGCTCGGCCACGCTGCCGTTCTTCGGCATCCAGCCCATCGTGCTGGATCCGGCCACCGCCAAAGTGCAGGACGCGGTGGAAACCGATGGGGTTTTGTGCATCGCCGATAGCTGGCCGGGGCAGATGCGCACGCTTTGGGGCGATCATGCCCGGTTCGAGGAAGCCTATTTCAGCCAATACCCCGGTTACTACTTCACCGGCGACGGCTGCCGCCGCGATGCCGATGGCTATTACTGGATCACCGGGCGGGTGGATGATGTGATCAACGTCTCGGGCCACCGCATGGGCACAGCCGAGGTCGAAAGCGCCCTCGTCGCCCACCCGAAAGTCGCCGAATCCGCTGTGGTCGGCTATCCGCACGACATCAAGGGCCAGGGCATCTACGCCTATGTCACGCTGATGAAGGGCGAAGAACCCTCAGAAGCGCTGCGCAAAGAGCTTGAGGCCTGGGTGCGCACCGAAATCGGCCCCATCGCCAAGCCTGACCTCATTCAATGGGCCCCCGGCCTGCCGAAAACCCGCTCGGGCAAGATCATGCGCCGTATCCTGCGCAAGATTGCCGAGAATGATTTCGGCGCTTTGGGCGATACCAGCACCCTCGCCGATCCGTCGGTGGTGGATGATCTGATCGCTAACCGCATGAACAAGGGCTGATCCATGGCACCTGTCCTGATCCTGCTTGGTCCCCCTGGTGCTGGCAAAGGCACGCAAGCCCGCATGCTCGAGGAATACTTCGGCCTGATCCAGCTTTCCACCGGAGATCTTCTGCGCGCGGCGGTGGCGGCGGGCACGTCGGCCGGGTTGGCCGCCAAGGCAGTGATGGCGGCGGGTGGCCTCGTGTCGGATGACATCGTGCTGGCGATCCTGAAAGATCGGATGACTGCGCCCGATGTGGCAAAGGGCATCATTCTGGATGGGTTCCCGCGCACCGCAGGCCAAGCCGCAGCACTCGACACGCTGCTGGCGCAAACCGGGCAAAAGATCACCGCTGCCATTAGCCTTGAAGTGGATGATGCGGCGATGGTCGCGCGCGTCGCAGGCCGCTACACCTGCACCTGCGGCGAAGGCTATCACGATACGTTCAAACGCCCCGCCCGCGCGGGCGTCTGTGACAAATGCGGCGGCAGTGATTTCAAACGCCGCGCCGATGACAATGCCGAGACGGTGCGTGACAGGCTTGCCGCCTATCACGCCCAAACGGCGCCGCTGATTGCCTATTACGACGACAAGGGCGTGCTGGAACGCATCGACGCGATGGGAGAGATCGCAGCGATCCGCCAAGCCCTTGCCCAGATCGTCGCGGGCATCGCGGCCTGACAGCATACCCCGCCGCCGGAGGAGCGGCGGCGGGGGTTACACGACCAGACCAGACAGCCTTGGCTGAACCCTGCTTGGCAGGGATCGGAGAAGGCTTGCCCGGCGCTGGACAGGGATAGGGAACCGGCGAGCACATCGCCGCATAACAGGGAGGCCTAACATGGCACTAGCACCCGACGCGAGCGTCCGCTCACGTCCAATGACGGCGGAAGAACGGAAGGTCATCATGGCCTCGTCCGCCGGGACGATCTTTGAATGGTACGACTTCTACCTCTACGGCAGCCTCGCCGCGATCATCGGCGCGCAGTTCTTTACGCCGTTCCCCGAAGCCACCCGCAACATCTTCGCGCTGCTGGCCTTTGCCGCAGGCTTCATCGTGCGCCCGTTCGGCGCCTTGGTGTTCGGCAGCCTCGGTGACTTGATCGGTCGGAAATACACCTTCCTGATGACCATCCTGATCATGGGCTTCTCGACCTTCCTCGTCGGTGTGCTGCCCGGCTATCAAAGCTGGGGCATCGCCGCCCCGATCATCCTGATCGGCCTGCGGATGCTGCAAGGTCTGGCCTTGGGCGGTGAATACGGTGGTGCTGCGGTTTATGTCGCCGAACACGCGCCGCAAAACCGTCGCGGCTATTACACCTCGTTCATCCAGACCACGGCCACGCTGGGTCTGCTGCTGTCCTTGGTGGTGATCCTGCTGCTGACCGGCTATGTCAACGGCAACTACCCGACGGTGCCGCAAGTCGGCCTTGATGGTGCGCCGCTGCTGGACGCCAAAGGCGCGCAAGTCATGCTGGAGCCGTGGAAAGCCTGGGGCTGGCGCCTGCCGTTCATCGGCTCGCTCGCTTTGCTGGCGGTATCGCTCTATATCCGTCTGACCATGCACGAAAGCCCGGCCTTCAAAAAGATGAAGGAAGAAGGTGCTGCCTCGAAAGCGCCGCTGCGCGAAGCTTTTGGCCAGTGGAAAAACGCCAAGATCGCGCTGATCGCGCTGTTCGGTCTGACCGCAGGGCAAGCCGTGGTCTGGTATTCCGGCCAGTTCTACGCGCTGTTCTTCCTGCAAAACGTGGTGAAGGTCGACAGCTATTCGGCCAACGTCTTTGTGGCATGGTCGCTGATCCTTGGCACCGGCGGCTTTCTGTTCTTCGGCGCGCTGTCGGATAAAATCGGCCGCAAGCCGATCATTCTGGCAGGCTGCCTGATTGCCGCGATCACCTACTTCCCGGTGTTCAACGCGCTGACCAAAGTCGCCAACCCGGCGCTGCACGCAGCACAGGACACCCCGGTTGTGGTGACGGCAGACCCGGCGGATTGCTCGTTCCAGTTCAACCCGGTCGGCACCGCCAAGTTCAGCAAATCCTGCGACATCGCCAAGGCGTTGCTGCTGAAAGGCTCGGTCAATTCGACCACCGTCGCGGCCCCGGCTGGCACGGTGGCTTCGGTGAAAATCGGCGAAACTGTGATCGAGTCCTACGACGGCAGCGTCAACGGCAAGGCGGTTGCCGATGCCAAAACCGCACTGGAAACCGCCAAGGCTGGCACCGATCAGGCCGCAACCGATGCAGCGCAAGCAGCCCTCGATGCAGCCAATGGCGTGAAAGCCGGGTTTGAAAAGTCGATCAACGATGCTCTGACTGCAGCGGGCTATCCGCTGGTGGCTGCCGACAATACGACCGTGGCGAAGGTCGGTGGCTTCTTTGACATCTTCACCGCGCAGAACATCAGCGTCGTGGCGATCCTGACCTATCTGATCATTCTGGTGACGATGGTTTACGGCCCGATTGCCGCCATGCTGGTGGAACTGTTCCCGACCCGCATCCGCTACTCGGGGATGTCGCTGCCCTACCACATCGGTAACGGTTGGTTCGGTGGCCTGCTGCCCGCAACCGCACTGGCGATCTCGGCGCAGACCGGCAATATCTACTCGGGTCTGTGGTATGCGATCGTCGTGGCTTTGGCGACGGTGGTGATCGGCGCGCTGCTGGTGCCGAACGGCACGCATAAGAAAGACATCTTCTCGGATGCCAACAACCGCTGAGCGGGAAGGTTTGGAGATGAAAGGGCCGCAGGGAAACCTGCGGCCCTTTTGCTTTCGGCGCGGATCAGGCCTTGAGGCGCAGATACAGCGACCACGCGCCCAGAATGATCGCAAGCCAGATCACATTGGCGATGATGCCAACGCCGATCACTGTCGCCAGCGGTGCCGCCAGCGAAGCCTGCGCCGTGAGCGGCAGCAGCACCGCCACAAACACCGCCCCGATGGCCAGCGGGATCAGCGTGCCCGACGCCGCGCGCGTGCGCAGCATGGTGATGAACAGCGCAATCAAAAGCCCGATGCGGAACGGATCAGAAAGTTGTGCGACAAGCAGATCGGAAAGGGACATGCGGGCTCCTGTGATTTGCGCAACGATAGGCGAGGATGCCCGCCATATCCAGCAGCCGCTGCGCGCTGCATCAACCAAGCCGGGGGTTTCACACCCCCGGACCCCCGTGGGATATTTGAGCAGAGAGGATGAACCGAAGCGTTAACTCAGACTTAACCCGAATCATTCAGGGTCAAACCACGGTACAGGCGGGGACGCCGATGACCGTCAGAGGGGATGACGCCCCGCAGCAAGGCAAGTCCTGCTGTCGGGGCGTCTGAACCAGCTTTGTCATCCTCTCTGCGCAAATATCCTCGGGGGTAGCCCGCAGGGCGCAGGGGGCAGACAGCCCCCTGATTTTTCGCAGAAAAATGGCTTAGAGGCCTGCGAAGGGATCCACCGGATAGCCGACCCCGGTCATATACAGCCCGTCAGGCGGCGAGACGGGCCCGCAGGCGGCGCGATCCGCCGCCAAAAGCGCGGTTCTCACCTGATCCGGGCCCCAAGCCCTTGCCCCCACACGTTCCAGCGTGCCGACGATAGAGCGGACCTGATTGTGCAGAAAACTGCGCGCGCGCAGGGTAAAGCGGTATTCCACCCCCGCCGGATAGGGCAGCGCCACAATCGACACCTCATCCAGCGATTTCACCGGACTGGCGGCTTGGCAATAGGTTGAGCGGAAGGTGGTGAAATCATGCTTGCCGATCAGATGCGCAGCCCCCGCCCGCATCGCCTCGATATCCAGCGGGCTATGCACCCGCCACACCTTGCCGCGATCATGCGTCGCTGGTGCGCGCCGTGCCACCAGCCGGAACAGATAGCGCCGCTCGCGTGCCGAAAACCTTGCGTGGAAATCCTCCTCCACCCGCACCACCGCCAGCACCGACACCGGATGCGGGCGCAGATGCGCGTTCAGCGCCGAGGCGAGACGGAAGCAATCCCATTCGCGCCCCAGATCGCAATGCGCCACCTGCCCCGTCGCATGCACCCCGGAATCCGTCCGCCCCGCCGCCGCAATCGTGTGCGGCCCCGGCTCCAGCCGCGCCAGTGCGCTTTCGATCGCGCCCTGCACCGTCAACTGCCCGCCCGCCTGGCGTTGCCAGCCGTTGAACGGGCCTCCGTCATAGTCGATGAGCATGGCATATCTGGGCATGGGGCTTCAGTTACCGCGCGGGCGCTTGCGTGTCCATGCTTCCAGATGGGCCATGCCTTCCAAAACCCCGCCCCCCGCCCTATGTTCAAGCCGAACAGAAGGATAATGCCGCGTGTTTTCCAGCCTGACCAATGGCATCGCCCGCCAGATCGAGGCCGCAGCCACCGCCCTGACCGGATACGAACCCGTGCTGCGCATCGGCGTCACAGGCTTGTCCCGCGCCGGCAAAACCGTGTTCATCACCAGCCTTGTCGCCAACCTTCTGGACCGCGCGCGGATGCCGCAACTGACCGCACAGGCGCAAAACCGCATCGAGGCGGTCTATCTGCAACCGCAGCCCGACGACACCCTGCCCCGCTTTGCCTTTGAAGATCACCTTGCCGCGATGACCGGCGATGATCCGCGCTGGCCGCAATCCACCCGCGCCGTGTCGGAATTGCGGCTGTCGTTCCGCAGCCGTCCGCAGGGCTTCATCAACAGCCTGTCGGGTGCGCGCACCCTGCATGTCGACATCGTCGATTACCCCGGCGAGTGGCTGCTGGACCTTGCCCTGCTCGATAAATCCTATGCCGAATGGTCGGAAGAAACCCTGCACCGCATCGCCAAACGCGATCAGGCCGCCGATTTCATGGCCCATGCCCGCGCCGAGGATGGCAGCTTGCGCCTTGACGAAGCCCGCGCGCAAGGTTTGGCCGCAGCCTTCACCGATTACCTGAAAGCCGCCCGCGCCGCGGGGTGGTCCGATTGCACGCCGGGGCGCTTCCTGTTGCCCGGTGATCTGGCAGGCTCGCCTGTGCTGACCTTCGCCCCTCTGCCCGCGCCATCGCAAACCCCGCGCGGCAGTCTCTGGCGTGAGATGCAGCGCCGCTACGACGCCTATAAATCCCGCGTCATCCAGCCGTTTTTCCGCGAGCATTTCGCCAGGATTGATCGCCAGATCGTGCTGGTCGACATCCTGTCCGCCCTGCACCAAGGCCCGCAAGCCGTGGAAGACCTGCGCCGCACCATGGCCGAGGTTTTGGAGGCGTTTCGCCCCGGTCGTAACGGCTGGCTGACCGGCATCTTGGGCGGCAAACGGGTGGAGAAAATCCTGTTCGCCGCCACCAAGGCCGACCATCTGCACCACCATCAGCATCCTGCCCTGACCGGCATCATGCGTGCCATGCTGCGCGAAGCGGTCAGCCGCGCCGATTTCGCAGGCGCGCAGACCTCGGCGATCTCGATGGCATCCCTGCGCTCGACCGTGGAAGAAACCGTTGTGCGCGAAGGCGTTAGCCTTGATGCCGTGCGGGGGCGCTTGCTGTCGAACGGCAAGCAGGCGGTGATGTATCCGGGGCAACTGCCCAGCGATCCCGCCCGGCTTTTGTCGCCCGCCCGCGAGGGGGCTGAAAAATGGCTGGATGCCGATTACGCGCTGATGGAGTTTGCCCCCGCCCGCACCACACTCCGCCCCGGCGAAGGCCCGCCGCATATCCGGCTGGACCGCGCCGCCGAATTCCTGATCGGAGACCGCTTGTGAGCCTTGAAGACCCGCCCCGCCTGCACGGCCCCTTGATGCAGGAATATGACGGTGACGCCGCCGATCCCGGTCTGGCCGAAGCCCCACCGGAACACGGGCATGAGGCCGGGGCCGCGCGTGCCCTGCACACCGCCGCCGTGTTGGCCAATCGCCGCTCGTCTGGTTTCACCCGCTTTGCGCTTTGGGTGTTCGCCAGCCTGTTCACGCTGATCCTGTCGGTGTCGGCGTGGAATTTCGTGATTGGTTTGTTCAGCGAAAACAGCATGTTGGGCTGGATGGCCTTTGTGCTTCTGATGCTGGCGCTCTTGGTGGTGCTGGTGATCTCGTCCAAGGAACTGCTGGCGTTCTCCCGCATGGCGCGGCTGGATCGCTTGCGCGTGGCTGCGGCAGAGGCGCGTGTGGCGGGCGATCTGAAAGCCGCCCGCGCCGTGGTCGCCAGCCTGACCAGCCTTTATGCCGACCGTGCCGATACCGCTTGGGGCCGCGCCCGTCTGGCCGAGCGTGAGGCGGATGTGTTTGACGCCGATGCCATGCTGTCGCTCGCCGAGGTCGAACTGCTGGCCCCCTTGGATCGCGCCGCCCTAGCAGAGGTCGAGGCCGCCGCGCGTCAGGTCGCCACCGTCACCGCCTTTGTGCCGCTTGCTTTGGCCGATGTGGCGACGGCGCTTTACTCTAACCTCAAGCTGATCCGCCGGTTGTCCGAGATTTACGGCGGGCGCTCGGGCAGCATGGGCAGTTTTCGCCTGATGCGCCGGGTGTTTTCCGCGCTGCTGGGTGCAGGGGCGATTGCCTTGGCCGATGATCTGGTGGGCTCGGTCGCCTCGGGTGGCTTGCTGGCCAAGATTTCCCGCCGCTTTGGCGAAGGCGTGGTGAACGGCGCGTTGACAGCGCGCGTCGGCCTCGCCGCGATGGAATTGTCGCGCCCAATGCCGTTTGTGGCGCTGCCGCGACCGGGGACGAGCGCCACCACCAGCCGCGCGCTGGCAGGGTTGTTCGGGCGGGCAGAAAAGCCGGAACAGCCCTAACCCAAACCCGCTGCCCCGGACTTGATCCGGGGCCTCATGGCGGATGAAGCGAGGCCCCGGATCAGGTCCGGGGCGGCGGGGGGAAAGACTGAAGGGTTGGCCTTGCAAGATTGGATGGCGCAGGTTTACTGCCTCACACCCCTTGCTCAACGGCCTCCAGCCTTATGAGCAACGCACCGGAAAACTCTGCCCCGCAGAGTTCTCTATCGGCGCGGGTCCAGCCCTCAAACGGCTCAAAGGTTAAAAATGTCTTAAATCAGACACCCCAACCCATTGATCTAAAACCACTAAAAAATGTCCCGAGTTGGGACCGCCGCTAAAACCCCGCCGCACACCGATCCACCAGCGCCGCCAGCATCACCCGGCACCGCTCAATCTGCTCGACCGAGACGAACTCATCCGGCTTGTGCCCCTGCGCCATAGACCCCGGCCCGCAGATCACCGTCGGGATGCCAAGCCGGGCGTCAAACAACCCGCCCTCGGTTCCGAACGCCACCTTGATCGTGCCATTCGCCCCAGTCAGCGATTTCACGAAATTCACCACCCCCGCATCCGATGGCGTGCCCAAACCGGGGTAATCCCACAGCCGTTCAATCCTGATCTCGGCCTCAGGAAACTCCGCCCGCAGCGGCGCCACGATAGCCTCGGCCCCGGCGCGCAGATCGGCGATCAAGGCGTCAGTATCCTCCCCCGCCAGACTGCGGATTTCAAAGTCGATCACGGCAGTATTGGGCACGATATTGACCTGCACCCCGCCGTTCAGCTTGCCGACATGCAGGGTCGTGTAGGGCACATCATAATCGCCATCGCGCTGCCCCTCTGCCGCGACCCGCGCCTGCAAGGCCCGCACCACTCCCACAAAATCCGCCGCCAGATGCAGCGCATTCAACGCCAGCGGAGCCAAAGCCGAATGCCCCTCTCGCCCCACACAGGTCGCCCGTAGCGCGATCTTGCCCTTGTGGCCGGTCGCGACCTGCATCGCCGTGGGTTCGCCCACGATACAAATTCGGGGCCGGATCGGGGCGGTGTCCAGCATGTCAATCAGACTGCGCACGCCCATGCAGCCGATCTCCTCGTCATAGGACAGGGCCAGATGCAGCGGCACTTTCAGCGGCCGCTTGCTGGCCGCAATCACCGCCTCAATCGCGCAGGCGGCGAAGCCCTTCATATCGGCGGCCCCCCGACCATAGTAACGCGCGTCCTTTTCGGTCAGCGCAAACGGCGGCACCGTCCAGGCTTGGCCCTCCACCGGCACCACATCGGTATGCCCCGAAAGCATCACCCCCGGCACCCCTTCTGGCCCCACGGTGGCATAGAGGTTGGCCTTGCCGCCCGATGGATCGGGGATCAGGGTCGAGTCGATACCCGCCCCGGCAAGAACCTCTTGCACATAGGTCATCAGGGCGCTGTTCGGCTTGGAACTGACGGTATCAAAGCTGAGCAGTTGTTCCAAAATCGCGCGCATCGGGGGCTCCTGTTGTTCGGGGCAAGCTAGCGCGAAGCGGTGGGGGGTGAAAGGCCAGCCGCGACGGATATGACGCGATTTGTCACGTAGAACCCACTTCCCAAACCGGCAGTTTCTTGCCAAGTTCATTCCATACCGCCCATGCCGGGCCCCAACGGATTGGACAGCACATGACATTGAAAGCGATTTTCCCCGCCCTTGCCACCACCGCGCTGGTCGCGTTCAGCCTGCCTGCCTTCGCACAAACCACCACCGAAGCCCCCGCCGCCGACGCCACCGCAGCCGCCACACCGGCGAAGGGGCCGAACGTGAAATCGTCTGCCGTTGGCACCAAGGGCGCTGTGGCGACGCTGGCGATGGCACAGGATCTTTACACGCTGGGCATGGCCAACAAAGACGCCCTCACCGTGCTGACGGCTGCCAAACTGGCCGGTTCGGTCGAGGTGAAGGATGTCGAGCGCAAGAAAGAAACCAAGGGCACCGAAGTTGCAGGCGACGCCGAAGGCAAGGATATGCCAGTGGATGCAGCGACCATGATGGCTTCGGCCAAGGAACTGGCGGGCGAGGATGAGGTTCTGGCCGGGCTGGTCGAGGATGCGATGGTCGAGGCAGGCCGTGGCCGTGTCGGCGGCGCGTCATCCACCCTATCGCGCCTGCCCGGCGGGCAGACCGACACCTGGGAAGTGCCGTTCTATGGTGACAGCTATGCGGAACTGGCCGTGGTGGGCGATGGCGACTCCAACCTTGACGTGCTGGTCACCGACGAGAACGGCAACACGATCTGCTATGACGTAAGCTGGTCGGACAAGGTCTACTGCGATTTTGTGCCGAGCTGGAACGGCTATTTCTATGTGACCGTTCAGAACAACGGCAGCTCGCGCAACAGCTATTATCTGATGACGAACTGAGCCAGAAGCCATGAAAAAGCGGCGCATCCCAGGGGTGCGCCGCTTTTGCTTGGGCTGGTCCCACCTGGGGACCATGTCAGAGTGCCCGTAATTCAACGCCTTAACAGCAACCGTTTACCGCATTTTAAGATTTGGCCAGCGCGGCGCCAGATGCCGAAGGCTTGCACTTGGGGCAGATGACGGGTGCCTCCGGCGGGGATATTTGAGCAGAGAGGATGACACTCTTGAAAAACTTCCGTGGAATTTGCCGCGCCTAGATCAGCAGCCCCGCCTGACGTGCCCCGGCCAGCAAGTTGTCGGCCAGATGGTGCGCCCAGCGGCCTTTGCTGGGCACCACATCGGGAACTTGCACCACGAAACAGCCGGCGCGGTGGGCGGCTTCGGCGCCGGTTTCGCTGTCTTCGAACACCAGGCAACGTGCCGGGGCGACGCCCAGCTTTTCGGCCGCCAGCAGATAGGGCGCGGGATTGGGTTTCGGGGCGGTCACATCATCGACGGTGATGATCAGATCGAACATCTCGGCAATGCCTGCGACGGCCAGTTTGTGATGCGCCTCGCGCCGACCGGAGGATGTCACCAGCGCCATCGGCAGCAGACGCGCTTGCAGAATGTCCAAGGCACCCGATTTCAGCTTCAGCCCCTGCTCCTCCATCGCGGCAAGGAACCCGGTTTGCCACAGCGGGTGCAGCGCCTCGTGATCCAGGCCCGGATGTGCGGCGCGGATGATCTTGCTGCCGGTGGGCAAATCGACGCCAACGAGTTGATGCAGAAAATCTTCGGTCACGGGATGGCCCAGTTCGGCAAAAGCCGCCAGACCCGAGGCCATCGCAAGGCTTTCGGTATCAATCAATGTGCCGTCAAGATCGAAGAAAATCGCGTCAAACATCGCAAACCCCGGTTCTGCGCCCGAACGGGCCGACGCCCTCATAGCGGATCACAGATGCAGGCGAAAGCGGCGAAAGCCGGTGGGCAGCAGCGCAAGCGGTTCCAGACGCAGATGCGGCACCTCGGCCAGATGCGCGGCGGCGTTCACGCCAAGATCAATCGTCACCGAGCAGCCCGGCATCGGCAGAAAACGCCAGTCGACATCGGTTTCGGCAGGCTGACCGCCGCGATGCAGATAGGCGGCCAGCACCTCGCGGCTGTTTTCGGGGCCTTCATAGACCACCTGCGCACTGCCGGTGCCCGGAAAGCCAGCACCGCCCGCCGCGCGATAACTGTTGGTGGCCAGCGCGAACATCTGTTCAGGGCGCACCGGCTGGCCTTGATAGCGCAGGTCGTGAATGCGGCGGCTGTCGGGCGCGATCACCCGGCCAAAGGTATTGAACCGCGGCGGCGCCGAAAGGTCGATCTGATAGCAAAGGCCATGGATCGTATCAAAGTTGAAGCTTGGAAAGTCCTCGTCGATCAGGGCGATATCGCAGCTTCCGGGCAGGATCTGCCGATAAAGGCTGACCGAGCGTTCCAGCCAATCGGCCAGATCCTGCCCGCTGACACGCAGGCAAGACAGGCTGTTGGGGTGGACGTAAAGATCGCTGATATGGCGGGCCAGCAGCGGCCCTGCGGGAATATCGGTGTAATTTTCCGGCCCGCCACGCCCGCCAGCCTTGAACGGTGCCACGGCAGACAGCAGCGGCAGATCGGCCAGCGCCTGGTGCGCGGTGCCGGTTTCGGCCAGAACGCGGCGCATATGGTCCGCCTGTGCCGCCGCCACCAGCGCCAGCGGCGGGCTTTGCGTCAGCAAGGCGAAATGGCTGTGCAGTGGGATCGGGCTATGCCCGACGGTGACATCGGTGCGCGCCAGCAGCGTTTGATGCGCCGGATCAGCGATGGCGACAATGGCGGCATCATCCGACACCAATCCCGTGACCTGACCGGTTGTCGGATCGCGCTGCGAAATCGGACGAACCTCGGCACCAAAGCTGGCGATGCGCCAGCCTTTGCTGGTGGCGCGCAGGGCAAGGTCGATCACCCCCAGATGCGACCCGAAAAAGCCCGGCATCACCGCAGGCTTGCCCGCAAGATTGGGCTGGTCGGCGGTGGGAAAGGTCAGATGGGTGTGACCGGCGATGATCACATCAATGCCCTCGATCTCGGCCAGGGCCGAGCTGGCATTCTCTGCCCCCGGCTCATCCCCGGTGCTGCCGATACCCGAGTGGGACAAGGCGATGATCAGATCGGCACCGCGCGCGCGCAACTCGGGCACCACATGCCGGGCCGAGGCGGTGATGTCATCCACCGAGGCGCGGCTTTTCAGATAGCGTTTTTCCCAGATCGTCGTTTGCGGTGGGATAAAGCCTAAGACGCCGATTTTCAGCCGATGCAACTTGCCGTGGCGGTCGCGCAGATCGCGGTGGATCAGCAGATAGGGGGCGGCCAGCGGCGCACCCCGCGTTGGTTTGAAATAGAGGTTTGAACAGACAATGGGAAAACGGGTTGCAGCCAGCGAGCGGCGCAGAAAGCCCAAACCGTGGCCAAACTCGTGATTGCCAAGCGCCACCGCATCGTAATCCAGCGCATTCATCGCAGCGATCATCGGATGGGTGTGCAGCGGGCGGCCCGAGCGCAGGGTGGGCGTGGATTCGGCGATGAAATCGCCCAGCACGGTGCCATGCAGAAAGTCACCGTTGTCAAACAGCAGGTTCTGCGGTCGCTCAAATCTTGCTTTGTGGATCAGCGTCGCCACTCGGGCCAGACCGCGCTGAGGGCAGGGGCGGCTGGTGTGGTAATCCCATGCCAGAAGGTTGGCATGCAGATCTGACGTGGCCAGAATACGCAAATCAACGACCGCGCCACCAAAGCTGCCTGCCTCTGCACCACGCGCGTTCACAAAGCTGTATTGCACCGTAAATCCCATTCCCCGACGCAGCAGGAGGCCCGATCTTTGTCAGGTTTCTCTCCTCTTGGTTTAGCGTCTCACTCTAAACTGCCGAAAGGAAGGTGAAATTTGACGCATCGCGAAAAGTTTCATCTTCCAGTTGCAAATTTGATTGGGATTGCTGGATTTTTCTGTCGCCGCCAGATTTTCTGCCGTGGCCAGCGAATTGCCCTAGACCGGGTTCCGTGCCATGAACGGCGCAAAGCGGGGGTGGGCGATGCGGCTGGCGGAAACGGTGACATTTGGCGGCTCGGGCTTGGATCGGGCAGCAGCGTTGCGCGGCGACAATGCACGGATGGCGGAATTGCTGGCGCAGGGGCAGGTGTTGCCGCTGTGGCGGGGCAAGCCGCTGATCGTGGCGCAAAGCGGTCTCGGCTGGGTTTCGGCAGACAGTGTGGTGCTCATGGGTGCTGCGCCGGTGTTTCTGGGGCTGGATGAGGGCGTGCCGCGCTTTACCGCCGATATCTCTATCTGGGAGCCCGAGGTGCTTGAGGCCAGTCAGCCCGCGGGCTTTGTCGACGCCAATCGCCAAACCCACCCTGCCCTGCCCGAAGATCACGCCTTTGAGGATTTGCGCGGTGTGATGGCGCAACTGACCCCGCGTGAGGCCGAACTGGCCGCAACCGCAAAGGCCGTGCTGCAATGGCACAGCACGCATGGGTTTTGTGCCACCTGTGGGGCGAAATCGCAGATGATCAACGCAGGCTGGCAGCGGTCTTGTCCGGCCTGCGGCGCGCAGCATTTTCCGCGCACCGATCCGGTGGTGATCATGCTGGTGGTGCGCGGCAACAAGCTGCTGTTGGGTCGCTCGGCCCCTTGGCCCGAAGGGATGTATTCGTTGCTGGCAGGCTTTGTCGAACCCGGCGAAACGCTTGAGGCTGCCGTGCGGCGCGAGGTGTTCGAAGAAACCGGCATCACCACGGGTGCTGTGCGCTATCTGGCATCGCAGCCGTGGCCGTTTCCGGCCTCGTTGATGTTTGGCTGTATTGCCGAAGCCACCTCGGATGCGATCACCCTGGACCCTGCCGAGTTGGAAGATGCGCTGTGGGTCACGCGCGAAGAATTGGTTGCGGTGATGGCGGGGCAACACCCCAAGATCAAACCGGGCCGAAAAGGCGCTATTGCGCAGTTTCTGATGGCTAATTTCCTTGCAGAACGGCTTGATTGATCGCTATTCCTGTCGCGTTAACAATTTCGCCGTGCCTGTTGGCAGCAATAACAAAAACAAGCAAGGCTGGGGGACTTTCGATGCGGTTTGCGACAAAGCAGGATATTGAAGCACCTGTGGCCGATGTGTTTCGGATCATCTCGGATTTCGAAACTTGGGAGCGTGCCGCGATGCGGCGGGGAGCCGAGGTTGCCCGCGTCGACAAGCTGCGCAACGTGGCTGCCGGGATGCGCTGGGCGGCAAAGTTTTCCTATCGCAGCAAGCCGCGTACGATGGAGTTGGAGCTGACGCAGATCGACAGCCCGCACCTGTTGCGCTTTGCCGGAATTTCGCAGGCCATCGAAGGGGTTGTCTCGATTGACCTGATGGAATTGGGTGTCAAACGCACCCGCATGCATGTGGTGCTGGAAGTCTCACCCCGCAGCCTGACGGCGCGGCTGTTCCTGCAATCGTTGCGGCTGGCGCGCGCCCGGATTGACCGCAAGTTTGACCAACGCGCGGCGCAACTGGCAGGCGAGATTGAAGCGCGCTATCGGGCGGTGAAGAAGTATTAAGGCAGCGCCGCCCTCGCGCGGGTCACGATTTTTCTGTAAGAAATGGCCCGATAGGCCGCCTTACTTCCCAAGCCGCCCCGGGCTTGACCCGGGGCCTCCACGCCGCCCACGAGGCCCCGGATCAAGTCCGGGGCGGCTTGGCGACAGGATCAGTCCCTGCGCCGATCCGCCGGATAAACCCCCAGAATATCCACCTGCGTCGAGAAATAGCGCAACTCCTCCAACGCCCGTTTCACCGGCGCATCATCGGGGTGGCCTTCGATATCGGCATAAAACTCGGTCGCGGTAAAGCTGCCGCCGACCATATAGCTTTCCAGCTTGGTCATGTTGATGCCATTGGTGGCAAAGCCACCCATCGCCTTATACAGCGCTGCCGGAATGTTGCGGACGCGGAATGTGAAGGTGGTGATCATATCCTCGGCCCGACGCGCATGGTCGGGCGTGCAGCTCATCACCAGAAAACGTGTGGTGTTGTTGGCGTTATCTTCGATATGCGGGGCCAGCACATCCAGCCCGTAGATCGACGCGGCAAGCTCAGACGCCAGTGCCGCCTTGGACACATCGCCCCATTCCACCACTTCGCGCGCCGCACGCGCGTTGTCGGAACTGACGCGGCCCTTGATGCCGTGCTTTTTCAGAAAACCCGCGCATTGCGGCAGGATCACCACATGGCCATGGGCTTCCTTCACATCGGCCAGCTTTGCCCCCTTCACGCCCAACAGATTGACATGCACCCGCACGAAAGCCTCGTCGACAATGTGCAACCCCGCGCGCGGCAACAAGGAATGCACATCCGCCACCCGGCCATAGGTCGAGTTTTCCACCGCCAGCATGCCCAATTCGACCTCGCCCGAGCGAGTCAGTTCGACCACGTCTTCAAAGGTGGTGCAGGGAAATGCCTCCATATCCGGGCGTGCCTGCTGGCATGCCTGATGAGAATAGGCCCCCAATTCGCCCTGAAACGCGATACGCCCTGACATTTCGAACACTCCGCCGTAAAAAGCCCCGCATTGGGGCTATTGGTCGCGCTACTACACCTTGAAAGAAGGCGGGGGAAGCGGGTAGATAACCGCAAATCAGGTTCCGGCTTTGCAGCCCACCCAAACACGACCCGAAGGAAGGCGCGACATGTTCGACACGATGACTTTGACCAAGGTGACCGGCGCGGTCTGTGGCTCGCTTCTTGTATATCTGTTCATTTCTTGGGCAGGCGAGTCGATCTACGGCGGCGGCGCTGAAAGCCATGGCGGCGAAGAAGTGGCGCAGGCCTATTCCATCCCGGTCGAAGATGCGGCCCCCGCAGATGGCGCAGCAGCAGAAGGCCCGGCTTGGGCAGAAGTGTTCGCGGCAGCCGATCCGGCCGCCGGCGAGAAAGTGTTCAAGAAATGCGCAGCCTGCCACAAGGTTGATGGCAGCAACGGCACCGGCCCGCATCTGAACGGTGTTGTTGGCCGTGCGCGCGGCGCGGTTGAGGGCTTTGCCTATTCCGAAGGCATGGCGTCGATCCATGATCCTTGGACCCCCGAATTGCTGGAAGTGTTCCTGCTGAACCCGAAGGCCGACGTCAAAGGCACCAAGATGGGCTTTGCCGGTCTGCCCAACATCAAGGATCGCGCCGACGTGATCGCCTATCTGGCGACAATGAAGTAAACGGACGGCAGTTTGCCGGGAAGGGCCGCTCTTTTGGGCGGCTTTTTCATTTTCACGGCCCTGCGAGGCAGGCGGCGGCAGCGATCACACATTCGCGCCTTGTGGCACATGCGGGTTCCGATTTAGCATATGCAGCAACACGATTAAAAAGACATGGGGCCGCAGCATAGCGGCGGATGGCAAGGGGTTGGGAATGCGGCAGATCAAAGCGGGCTTGGTGGCAGTGCTGGCATTTGGGGCAGGCACCGCTTGGGCGCAGGATGCCAAGATCATCACCGCACACGGGATTTCCACCTTTGGCACGCTGAAATACCCGGCTGATTTCAAACATCTGGATTACGTCAACCCGGATGCCCCGAAAGGCGGCGAGATTTCGGAATGGGCCCCCGGCACGTTTGACAGCGTGAACCCCTATTCGGTGAAGGGCGTCGCTGCGGTTGCCTCGTCGATCTTCTACGAAAGCATCCTCGTCAGCCCCGCCGATGAAATCGGTGCCGCCTACTGCCTGATGTGCGAAACGATGGAATACCCCGAGGATCGCTCTTGGGTGATCTTCCATCTGCGCAAGGATGTGAAATTCTCGGATGGCAGCCCGATGACCGCCGCCGATGTGGTGTTCAGCTACGAAATGTTCCGTGACAAGGGCATTGCTGAATACCGTTCAGTCTTTAACCAGAAATTCCAATCGGTTGAGGCGTTGGACGATTACACCGTGAAGTTCGTCTTCACCCCCGGCACGCCCTTCCGCGATATGCCCGCGATTGCCGGCAGCCTGACCATCATGTCGAAGGCCGATTACGAGGGCAACAAGCGCGATCTGGAAGACAGCACGCTGAAACCCTTCCTCGGCACCAGCCCCTACGTGCTCGACAGCCTGAAACCCGGCCAGCAGATCATCTACAAACGCAACCCGGATTATTGGGGCGCGAAGCATCCGCTAAACATCGGGCAGAACAATTTTGACCGCATCCGCTATGAATACTTCGGCGATGACACCGCAGCGTTTGAGGCGTTCAAGACCGGGATCTACACCTTCCGGCAGGAAAACTCGTCAAAGCAATGGGCGACGGGCTATCAATTCAGCAACCTCAGCAACGGTTCGGTGATCAAGACCGAACTGCCGAACGGCAATATCGCCTCGGGGCAAGGGTTTCTGTTGAACCTGCGGCGCGAGAAATTCCAAGATCCCCGCGTGCGCGAAGCGATCGGATTGATGTTCAACTTTGAATGGTCGAACCAGACGCTGTTCTATGGTCTTTACAGCCGGATCAATTCCATCTGGGAGAATACCCAGATGGCCGCCAAAGGCGCGCCAAATCCTGCCGAAGTGGCGGTGTTGCAGCCCTTCGTCGATCAAGGCCTGCTGCCTGCCACGATCCTGACCGATGATGCGGTGATGGGCTCGGTCTCCACCTCGGAAAAGGGGATGGACAGGGGCAACCTGCGCAAGGCCTCGAAACTGCTGGACGAAGCCGGTTGGGAAGTGGGCGCAGATGGCATCCGCCGCAATGCCAAGGGTGAGACGTTGAAGGTCGAATTCCTCGAAGACACCCCAAGTTTTGAGCGTGTGATCAGCCCCTATGTCGAAAACCTGCGGGCGGTCGGCATTGATGCCTCGCTCAACATGATCGACCCCGCGCAGATGAGCCAGCGCACCGATCCGCCGAACTTCGATTTCGACATCATTTCGGGCAATGCCGTGAATGGCGGATACGAGCCGGGTGGCGAGTTGAAGCAGGCCTATGCCTCTGTCACCAAAGACAATTCCACCCGCAACCGGGCGGGCTTTGCCAATCCGGCGGTGGATAAAATGCTGGATCTGGTCGAAGACGCCAAGACCCGCGAGGAACTCGACACTGTGGTGCGCGCGCTGGACCGTGTGCTGCGGGCGCAACGGTTCTGGGTGCCGGGTTGGTTCAACGACCACTATTTCGTGGCCTATTACGACCAATACGACCACCCGGCCACCCTGCCCCCCTACGCTTTGGGCGAGCTTTCGTTCTGGTGGTATGATCAGGGCAAGGCCGACAAGCTGAAAGCTGCGGGCGTGTTGAAATAGATGCTGGCCTATATCCTTCGGCGGCTGCTTTTGGTGATCCCGACGCTGCTCGGCATCATGGTGGTCAACTTTGCGCTGACGCAATTCGTCCCCGGCGGCCCGTTTGACCAGATCGAGGCGCGGATGCAAGGCTCGGGCGATTCCATTGGTGCTGTCAGCGGTGCTGCTGGCGCGGATGCGGGCACCGATGCCGAAGGCGGCAAGGGCTATGTCGGGGCGCGGGGCCTGCCGCCCGAGTTTCGCGCCAAGCTAGAGGTTGAATTCGGCTTTGCCCGTTTCATCTGCCCGGCAGGTTATGAAGGTGCGCTGTTGCAGCAGGCCAAAGATTGCCAGAAGGAAATGATCCCGTCCTACGAGCGGTTCTTCATCATGATGGGGAAATTCATCCGCTTTGACTTTGGCCAAAGCTATTTCCGTTCTGAAAGCGTGATGGGGCTGGTGGCGGAAAAACTGCCGGTGTCGATCACCCTTGGCCTGTGGTCCACCCTGCTGGCTTACCTTATCTCGATCCCGCTGGGCATCCGCAAGGCGGTGACGGATGGCTCGCGCTTTGACAGTTGGACCAGCGGCGTGATCATCGCCGCCTATGCGATCCCCGGTCTGCTGGTGGCGGTGATGCTGCTGGTGCTGTTCGCGGGCGGGTCGTATTGGAAGATATTCCCGCTGCGGGGCCTCACCTCAGACAACTTCGATCAGTTGTCGCTGCTGGGCAAGGTCGGCGATTATCTGTGGCACATCACCCTGCCCGTGATCGCCAGCACGATTTCATCCTTTGCCACGCTGACCCTGCTGACCAAGAACAGCTTTCTGGATGAGATCAAAAAGCAATATGTGATGACGGCCCGCGCAAAGGGCCTTTCAGAGCGGCGGGTGCTTTATGGCCATGTGTTCCGCAACGCCATGCTGATCGTGATCGCGGGCTTTCCGGCCCTGTTCATCGGCGTGTTTTTCGGCGGCAGCCTGATCATCGAGAACATCTTCAGCTTGGATGGTCTGGGCCAGCTTGGCTTCAAATCGGCGGTAGAACGCGATTATCCGGTGATTTTCGGCACGCTGTTTGCGTTTGGTCTGATGGGGCTGATCGTCGGCATCCTGTCGGATCTGATGTATGTCTGGGTCGATCCCCGCATTGATTTCGAGCGGAGGGGCTGATGGCTTTGTCCCCCTTGAACCAGCGGCGCTGGCGGAATTTCAAATCCAACAAGCGGGCCTATTGGTCTTTGCTGATCTTCGCCGCACTGTTCGGCATTTCGCTGTTCGCCGAAGTGCTGGCGAATGACCGGCCCCTGTTGGTGCAATATCGCGGCGAATGGCGGATGCCATTTCTGAAATTCTACACCGAGACCGATTTCGGCGGTGATTTCAAAACCGAGGCGAATTACAAAGCGCCCGAGGTGCAATGCCTCATCGTCACGGGCGGCGTGGTCGATTGCTTTGATACGCCCGAAGATATTCTGGCGGCGGTATCGGCGGGGACATATAGCGCCGAAGGCTTTCAGAAAGGCCGCATCATCTGGCCGCTGATCCCCTATTCCTACAACACAATCAACGATCTGGGCGGCAAGGCAGCGCCTTCGGCCCCCGATGCGCAGCACTGGCTGGGCACCGATGACACCAGCCGCGACGTGCTGGCGCGGGTGATCTATGGCTTCCGGCTCTCGGTCGCCTTTGCGCTGATCGTGACGGTGCTGACATCCGTGTTGGGCATCGCGGCAGGCGCAGTGCAGGGCTATTTCGGCGGCAAGGTCGATCTGATCTTTCAGCGCGTGCTGGAAATCTGGGGCGGCACGCCAGATTTGTATGTGATTATCATCGTGTTCTCGGTCTGGCAGCGCAGTTTCTGGGTGCTGATCCTGCTGATGATCGCCTTCGGATGGACACGGCTGATTGGCATCGTGCGGGCCGAATTCCTGCGGGCGCGGAATTTCGAATACGTCCGCGCCGCCAAAGCCTTGGGCGTGTCGGACCTGACAATCATCGTGCGCCATGTGCTGCCGAATGCGATGGTGGCAACGCTGACCATGCTGCCGTTCGTCGTCTCGGGCGCCATCGGCTCGCTTGCGGCGCTGGATTATCTGGGCTTCGGCCTGCCCGCGTCGTTGCCGTCACTGGGCCAGCTTTCGCGCCAAGCGCAGCAGAATCTCCAGATGCCCTCCCTCGCCTTCACCGCGTTTTTCACCTTTGCCATCATGCTGTCGCTGCTGGTCTTCATCTTTGAAGGCGTGCGCGACGCGTTTGACCCCAGAAAGACCTTCCAATGAATGTGGTGTTGGAGGTCTCGAACCTGAATATCGGCTTTCATCAGGATGGCCGCGACATCTCGGCTGTGCGCGGGGTCAGCTTCACCGTCGGCAAGGGCGAAACCGTGGCGCTTGTGGGCGAAAGCGGCTCGGGCAAGTCGGTAACGGCGCTGTCCACAGTGGGGCTGCTGCCCGATAGCGCCAAGGTGACAGGCTCGGTCAAGTATCTGGGCCAGGAAATGATCGGCGCAAGCCAGGCCCAGTTGCGGCAGGTGCGCGGCAACGACATCAGTTTCATCTTTCAGGAACCGATGACCTCCCTGAACCCCCTGCACACGATTGAACGGCAGTTGGCAGAAAGTCTTAGCCTGCACCAAGGCCTGAACGGCGCCGCTGCCCGCACCCGCAGTCTGGAACTGCTGGACAAGGTCGGCATCCGCGACGCCGAAAGCCGCCTCTCCGCCTATCCACACCAGTTGTCAGGCGGCCAGCGTCAGCGCGTGATGATCGCGATGGCTTTGGCGAATGGTCCCGAATTGCTGGTGGCGGATGAGCCGACTACGGCCTTGGATGTGACGATTCAGGCGCAGATTCTCGCACTTCTGGCCGATCTGAAGAAAACCGAAGGCCTCAGCCTGTTGTTCATCACCCATGATCTCGGCATCGTCCGCCGCATCGCCGACCGGGTTTGCGTGATGCAGGGCGGCGAGATTGTCGAACAGGGGCCAACGGCGCAAATCTTTGCCAACCCGCAGCATCCCTACACCCAAAAACTGCTGGCGGCAGAGCCGCAGGGCCGCCCCGATCCGGTGCCAGCGGATGCGCCCGTGGTGGCCGAAACCGAACATCTGCGGGTGTGGTTCCCCATCCACGCAGGTTTTCTGCGCAAGGTGGTGGGCCATGTCAAAGCGGTGAACGACGCAAGCCTGACGGTGCGCGCAGGCGAAACCCTTGGCATCGTGGGCGAATCCGGCTCGGGCAAGACCACGCTGGCGCTGGCGATGTTGCGGCTGATCGAAAGCACCGGGCGGATTGCGGTGTTGGGCCACGACATTCAAAACCTTGCCCCGAAAGCCGTGCGTGACCGCCGCCGCGACATGCAGATCGTGTTCCAAGACCCCTACGGCAGCCTGTCACCGCGCATGACCGTGGCCGACATCATCGCCGAGGGCTTGGGCGTGCATGGGCTGGAACCGGGCCGCAACCGCGCCGAGATGGTGGCCGAAATCATGGCCGAGGTTGGCCTAGATCCTGCCACCTCTGCCCGCTACCCGCATGAATTTTCCGGCGGCCAAAAGCAACGCATCGCCATCGCCCGCGCGATGATCCTGCGCCCGAAACTGGTGCTGCTGGACGAGCCCACCAGTGCGCTCGACATGACCGTGCAGGTGCAGATTGTTGACCTTTTGCGCGATTTGCAGCGCAAATGGGGGCTGGCCTATATCTTCATCAGCCACGATCTGCGGGTGATCCGCGCGCTTGCGCACAAAGTGATGGTGATGAAAAACGGTGATGTGGTCGAGGCAGGCACAGGCGCCGATCTGTTCGCCAATCCGCAAACCGACTACACCCGCGCGTTGATGGCGGCAGCTTTCGGAGATAACCTGCGGCCATGAAAATCCTGTTCGTGCATCAGAATTTCCCCGGCCAGTTCCTGCATCTGGCCCCAGAACTGGCCGCGCGCGGGCACGACTGCATGGCGCTGACCGATGCCAACAACAACCGCACCTCACCGATTCCGCTGGCCAAATACACCCACAAGGCCGAGCCCGTGGACCCCGCCGCCACCCGTTTGGGCCGCAACTACACCACGATGAGCGACCGCGGCGTGACCGTGGCCCGCGCCGCGCAGGCGATGCGCGCCAAGGGCTATGTGCCCGATGTGATTTTCGGCCATTCCGGCTGGGGTGAGACGCTGTTTCTGAAAGAAGTCTGGCCCGAAGCCAAGCTGATCGTCTATGCCGAGTTCTACTATCGCGGGCGCGGCGCGGATGTCGGCTTTGACCGCGAGTTCAACGAGGCGAATTTCGATCAGGTGATGATCGCGCAAGGCCGCGCCACCTATCTGGGCCAAGCCTTGGCCCATGCCGATGCCGGCCTGTCGCCAACCGAATGGCAGGCCTCGACCTATCCCGATCCGCTGCGCCGCATGATCACGGTGATCCATGACGGGGTGGATACCTCTGGCATGGCCCCCGATCCGCAGGCGCGCTTTACCCTGCCGAATGGCCGCGTGGTCACGCCGGGGGATGAGGTTCTGACCTTTGTGAACCGCAATCTCGAACCCTATCGCGGCTATCACACCTTCATGCGCGCGCTGCCAGATGTGATGGCAGCCCGGCCGCAGGCTCAAGTGGTGATCGTTGGCGGTGACGAAGTGTCGTATGGCGCTGCCCCCAAGGGCGAAAAGGGCTGGAAGGAACGCTTCCTGTCGGAAGTGCGCGACCGTCTGGATATGTCGCGCGTGCATTTCATGGGCAAAGTGCCCTACCCCGATTTCGTGGCGCTGATGAAGGTCTCCCGCGCCCATGCCTACCTCACCTATCCGTTCGTGTTGTCGTGGTCGATGATCGAGGCGATGGCGGCGGGCTGTCATATCATCGGCTCGGCCACCCGCCCGGTGATGGAGGCGTTGGAAGATGGCAAGACCGGCACCTTGGTTGATTTCTTCGACGTGCCGGGATGGTCTGCCGCGATGATCGAAGGGCTGGCGCATCCCGAGCGGTTTCTGGCGATGCGCGCGGCGGCGCGGAAAGTGGCGCTGGAGCGCTATGATCTGCGGGGAAATTGCCTGCCGAGGATGGTGCAGTTCGTAGAGAGCTTTGGCAAGAAATCTGCCTAACCACAACATCTAGTGGAAATCCTAGCTGTTAGCAGCCCAAAAGCACAAGTCATTCCCAGTTGGGATAAAAACCAGCGTCACACCGCCGCCGAGTGCTTGGCGCGGCTCTGATCATACGCATCGAACATCCGTGCCACCATCCGGGTCAGCGGACGGCTGGCTTCGGGGATGGTCAGGCCGCTGTCATCCAGCACCAGCATCTGCGGGAAAGCCTGCGCGGCATGTGCCAGCAGCGCGTCCAGCACCTCGGGCGTCACGTCAAAATCGCGCAGAATTTCGGTGCGGTTGATGTGGAAATCGCACATCAGCGCCTCAATCAACCGGCCGCGCAAATGATCCTCGCCCGCGAAGGCATGGCCGCGCTCGGTCGAAAACTCGCCCGCGCGGATCGCCTTGGTATGTGCCGCCGTTGCGGGCGCGTTCTGCGCATAGCCTTGCGGGAAGCGCGAGATCGCCGAAGCCCCAAGGCCGATCAGGATCGGCGAGGTATCGTCGGTATAGCCCTGAAAGTTCCGCCGCAATTTGCCCACTTTGGCCGCCTGCGCCATGCTGTCGCTGGGTTTGGCAAAATGGTCGATGCCGATCTCGGCATAGCCATCCGCCACGAACATCTGCCGCGCGACCTCGAACAGATCCAGCCGTTCTTCGGGCGTCGGCATCGCGTCCGACGGGATCATCTGCTGGCGGCGGCTCATCCACGGCACATGCGCATAGCCGTAAAGCGCCACCCGGTCGGGCGACAAGGCCAGCAGCTTTTGCACCGAATCCGCGATGCGTGCCGATGTCTGATGCGGCAGGCCATAAAGGATATCGGCGTTCAGACTGCCCACACCCCGGTCGCGGATCATCTGCGCCACGGCCAGCGTCGTCTCATAAGGCTGTTCACGGCCAATCGCCGTCTGAATCTGCGGGTCAAAATCCTGCACCCCGATCGAGGCGCGGTTCATCCCCGCCGCCACCAGCGCATCCAGCCGGGGGGCGTCAATCTCCATCGGGTCAATCTCAACCGAGAACGTGCCACCCGCAGCCATCGGCACCACATCAAAAATCTGCGCTGCCAAATCGCGGATCAGATCAGGGGCCAGCATGGTCGGCGTGCCGCCACCCCAATGCAGTTTCGCCAGCCGGATGCCGGGGCCCAGATGGCCGCGCAGCAACGCGATTTCCGCCTTCAGCACCTTGGCATAGGCCCGCACCGGATCATCCGAAACGGTGCCCTGCGTGCGACAGGCGCAGAACCAGCACAGGCGGCGGCAAAATGGCACATGGAGATACAGCGAAATCTCGGTATCAGCCGGGATGTCGGCGATCCAGCGCGTGAAATCGGCAGGCCCAACCGCTCCACTGAACTGTGGCGCGGTCGGGTAGCTGGTATAGCGGGGCACGCGGGCGTCAAAAAGACCGAGGTGCATCAGTTGCGAATGGACTGTCATAGGCGTAGCTTGTCAGGGTGTGAGTGTGGATGCCTTGACCCAGATCAACCGACCCCAATCGAAAGGAAGGCCGGACATGTCGCACCTTGACCTGAAGCTTACCGATCTGAAATGCGGCGCCTGCCCAATCCGGCACCGTGCTGTCTGCGCCCGCTGCGACGCGGATGAGCTGCAAGAGCTTGAGACGATCAAATACTACCGCAGCTTTGAAGCCGGGCAGCCGGTGATCTGGTCGGGCGACCGGATGGAATTTGTCGCATCGGTGGTGACGGGCATCGCGACGCTGACACAGACGATGGAAGATGGTCGGCGGCAGATGGTGGGCTTGCTGCTGCCATCAGATTTTGTCGGGCGGCCAGGGCGGGCGACCGCGGCCTATGATGTGACGGCGACCACAGATCTGGTGATGTGCTGCTTCCGCAAGAAGCCGTTTGAAGACCTGATGAACGCAACCCCGCATATCGCTCAGCGCTTGCTGGAAATGACGCTGGATGAGTTGGACGCAGCGCGCGAGTGGATGTTGCTGTTGGGGCGCAAGACCGCGCGGGAAAAGATCGCCTCGCTGCTGGCGATCATCGCGCGGCGCAATGCCTCGTTAAAGGCTGCCAGTTCAGGCGGGGTGCGGTTTGATCTGCCACTGACGCGCGAGGAAATGGCTGATTATCTGGGGCTGACGCTGGAAACCGTCAGCCGGCAGATTTCAAGCCTGAAGCGGGAAGGCGTGATCGTGCTGGAAGGCAAGCGGCATGTGATCGTGCCCAGTCTGGATCGTTTGCTGGAAGAAACCGGCGACGATTCCGATGGTGGGATGCTGAACTAACCTCCCATCGTGGCGTTTTTTCGTCATTCCAGAACAATGACTTGACCGCGGCGCATCAGATTTTGTTAATACCCTGGTCCCTCCTCGATCAGGATAACCCATGCCGCAACCGCCAGACCCCGAGCAACCGAGCGGCGAGTTGACGCTGCGCACGCTGACCATGCCGCGCGATGTCAACAACAACGGCGATATCTTTGGCGGTTGGGTTCTCTCGCAAATGGATATGGCGGCGGGGATTGTGGCATCAGCCCGCGCGCATGGCCGTGTGGCCACCGTGGCGATTGACGCGATGCAGTTCATCCGCCCGGTCAAGGTCGGCGATGTGCTTTGCATCTATGTGCATATCGCGCGCGAGGGGCGGACCTCGATGGGCTTGCAGATCGAGGCCTGGGTGCTGCGCAACCGGCAAGAACAGCGCGAAAAGGTCACGCATGGCCTGTTCACCTTTGTCGCCATTGATGACGAGGGCAAACCCCGCCCGCTGCCGCCTGCGTAACGCAGCCTCACCCCGCTTCACAGTCGCGCGAGGGCGCTGGATCATCAGACCAAAGGCCCATCCGGGCGGGTGCCCTTGACGCTATATTGGCGGCGCAGGGCGTGGCGCAAGCTTCCCTGCCATGCCGCGCAGGACCGGGCCGCTCTGGGCCTCGGTTGATCCTGCGGCGGGGCTGCGGAGCCTGAAGCCGCAAAGGAGATTTGAGATGAAAGCTGCAAAATTCGCTGCCGTGCTGAGCGCGGCGCTGGTGCTGGGGTCGGGGATTGCTGCACAGGCGGCAGGGATGCTCGCCGATGCCAAGGGCATGACGCTGTATGTGTTCGACAAGGACGCGGGCGGAGTTTCCGATTGCTATGGCGATTGCGCGGTGAAATGGCCGCCCTACCTGGGCAAGGCCGATGCCAAAATGGAAAAGGGCTGGACATTGGTGGATCGCACCGATGGCACCAAGCAATGGGCCTACGACGGCAAGCCCGTGTATTACTTCGCGGGCGACAAGGCGAAAGGCGATGCCAAGGGCGACGGAATGGGCGGCAAATGGCATGTGATCAAGGAATGATCGGCTGCGCCTGATGTCCTGACATAAACGCGAAACGGCGCGGGATCATCCCGCGCCGTTTTGATTTGGTGACAGTATCGAAAGCGTCAGAAAATGCCGGTCACATACAGCAGAATGATCACGACAATCGGAATTCCGAGGAAGTAGGCGACGATGCCTTTCATAACGCTCTCCTTTTTAGCTGTTTCAAACTTGTCAGGAAAACCACTGATCGGCGGTTTGGTTCCACGCTGGCGCACAGTTTTTTGATCAGGATTGATTTGGTGCCCAGATCCGAAAACCCGCAGCCGAAAACTGCGGCCTGCGCGGCGGCGTATCGGCGTCCCGTTGATGGACGTGGAACCATCCCGCACACGGCGCGTTGTAAAGGCATGTGACAGCACTGCGCAGTTTGCACCACAAACCTGCGCAACGTCACTTGAGATCAAACCCGCCACCTCAAGTTTCAGGAGAGTATCATGGATAAAGATCGGATCGCAGGCTCGGCCAAGGTCATCAAAGGCAAGGCGAAAGAGGCCATCGGCGCGGTGATTGGCGATGCCAAGCTGGAAACCGAAGGCAAGGCAGATCAAGTCGAAGGCCGCGTGCAGAATGCTGTCGGCTCGGCAAAGGATAAAGTGAAAGAAGTGGTCAAGGGCAAGTAAGCCATTGATCTGACCACGACGATTGCATTGGACGCGGGCGCAGATTGCGCCCGCCGTTCAAAGTGAAAAGCAGGTCACATCAATGGCTCGTCGCAATTGTTGAACGCGACAAGTTTCATCGAAAAATTTCTATTCTTGCTCAATGTCTGAATGTTGAACTGCCCCAACTCAAAATAGTCATCGGGATACGGTGCGCCCCCGCGCGGTGCAGCGACAACTTTGAAGCCATTGCCTGCTGCGCTGGTGGTGTTGTCGATGATGAACTTTGCCCCATCCCCATTCTGATAGGTCGAGCTGCAGGTTCCGGCGATGCCGAAGCAACTGTAAGGGTTGAAGGTTTCCCATTTGCCCCCAGCCCAATCGTTGCGCACCATCCGGCCTTTCTTGTCGAAATAGGTTCGGCTGATGACTTTATCGGGCGCGCGCTTGTCGGCGACTTCCGTGCGATAGCTGCCGGATTTCTTCCCGACATAGGTTTCAATCAGCGTGCGGCCGTCGGAATATTTCATCGACCAACTGCACCCGACCGGCATATGGGCGAAATCAATCCCGGCCTGAGCCGGGATTGCAGCGCAGATCACCACTGCAGACAGAAGCGCTTTCAGCATCACCGGCTGAAACGTTTGTATTTCGCCCGCTTCGGCTCCAAAGCATCCGGCCCCAGACGGCGGACTTTATCTTGCTCATAGGCCTCGAAGTTGCCCTCGAACCATTCGACATGCGCATCGCCTTCAAACGCCAGCATATGCGTGCAGAGCCGGTCGAGGAAGAAGCGGTCGTGGCTGATGATGATCGCGCAGCCGGCGAAATCTTCGATCGCCGATTCCAGCGCTTGCAGGGTTTCCACGTCGAGATCGTTGGTCGGTTCGTCGAGCAGCAGCACGTTGCCGCCCGAGCGCAGCAGTTTCGCCATGTGAACGCGGTTACGCTCACCCCCCGACAACAGGCCGACTTTCTTCTGCTGATCGGTGCCCTTGAAGTTGAACGCGCCGGTATAAACCCGGCTGTTCATCGTCATGTCGCCCAGCTGGATCACTTCAGAGCCGCCCGAGATTTCCTCCCAGACGTTCTTGTTCGGGTCGAGCGCGTCGCGCGACTGGTCCACGTAAGAAAGCTGCACAGTGTTGCCCAGCACAATCGTGCCCTCGTCCGGCTGTTCCTGCCCCGACAGCATACGGAACAGCGTCGATTTACCCGCACCGTTCGGGCCGATCACGCCAACGATGGCGCCCGGCGGGATGGTGAAGGACAGATCCTCGATCAACAGCTTGTCGCCCATGGCTTTTTTCAGCCCGGTGACTTCGATCACCTTGCTGCCCAGACGCTCGCCGTTCGGGATGATGATCTGCGCGGTCGAGGCGCGTTCCAGCACGGTTTGGCCAGCCATTTCGTTATAGCGGGCCAGACGCGCCTTGCCCTTCGACTGGCGGGCCTTGGCACCCGACCGGATCCATTCGAGTTCTTTTTCCAGCGCCTTCTGCTTGGATTTATCCTCGCGCGCTTCCTGCTGCATACGCTTGGCTTTCTGATCCAGCCAGGCCGAATAGTTGCCCTCGTAGGGAATGCCGCGGCCACGGTCGAGTTCCAGAATCCAGCTTGTGATGTCGTCGAGGAAGTAACGGTCGTGGGTGACGATCAGGATGGTGCCCTTGTAGGCGATCAGGTGCTTTTGCAGCCAGGCGATGGATTCGGCGTCCAAGTGGTTGGTGGGTTCGTCGAGCAGCAGCATGTCGGGGGCTTCCAGCAGCAGCTTGCACAAAGCCACGCGGCGGCGTTCCCCGCCCGAGAGGTCTTCGACATTGGCATCATCGGGCGGGCAGCGCAAAGCATCCATCGCCACACCGACCGAGGCCTCAAGCTCCCACAGGTTGCCGGCGTCGATCTGGTCTTGCAACTGCGCCATCTCGTCGGCGGTCTCGTCCGAATAGTTCATCGCCAATTCGTTGTAACGATTGAGGATTTCGGTCTGCGCCGCCACGCCGAGCATGACGTTTTCCTTCACCGTCAAGGCCGGATCAAGGTAGGGTTCCTGCGCCAGATAGCCCACTTTGGCGCCCTTGGCCGCCCAAGCCTCGCCTTTGAAATCGGTATCCATGCCCGCCATGATCTTCAGCAGGGTCGACTTACCCGAACCATTGACGCCGACCACACCGATCTTCACGCCGGGGAGAAAGTTCAGGTGGATGTTTTCAAAGCATTTCTTGCCACCCGGATAGGTCTTGGAGACGCCTTCCATGTGATAGACATATTGATACGCGGCCATTGGGATGCTCCTGACAAGATCGCTTGCGCTGTTGCTGCGCTATGTAGCGATTGTTGGGCGCGAGGGCAACGTGGGGCGGCGATTATAGGGTTTTGCCCAGCCAATGCGTCGCCGGGAACTGGGTGTAGGCAGGGATGTCTTGCCAGCCGTCGCGGTGATAAAGGGCGATGGCGTCGGTCAGGGCGGCGTTGGTGTCGAGTTTCAGGGCGGTATAGCCAAGGCTGCGGGCGCGGGATTCGATGGCTTGCATCAGGCGGCGGGCGAGGCCTTGGCCACGGGCAGAGGTGTGGACCCACAGCCGTTTCACCTCGGCCGTGCTGCCTTCCAACGGGCGGAGGGAAACGGTGCCGACGGGAAGATCATCGCTCCACGCGATCAGGAAAGCGCCATGGGGGGCGCGGTATTTTTCGGGGTCAGACAGCGGCAGCGTCAGCATGTCGGGGGTGATGCCTGTGATCTTTTCGGCCAACAGATCATAATAGGCTTGCAGGCAGGCAAGGGCGGCGGGGTCACTTGGGCCCGCGTCGTGGATCTGCACCTGATCTTGCAGCAGGGTGGTGGCGATCAGATCCATCGCGTCGATCAGAGCCTGCTGACGACCCTTGGCGCGGGCGAGGGTTTCAGCGGCGCGGGCATAACCGATGGCGTTATAGGCCTGCATCTCGGCCTCTCCCGCTGCCGTCAGATGTGCGGTGCGGCGGCGGCGGTCGGCGGGATCGCTGACAAGATGGATCAGCGCCTCGGCTTCCAGTGCGCGCAGCAGGCGGCTGAGCAGGCCGGAATCGAGTGCAAGTTGGCTGCGGATCTGGGCAACGTCGGTGCCCTGCGGCGTGATCAGTTGCAGCACGCGGGCGGCTCCCAAAGGGCGGCCGCGGCCAAGGTAGGAATCGTCAAGCGCACCGACCTCACGGGTCACGGCACGGTTGAAGCGGCGCAGGCGGGCGATGTTATCAAGCATGATCGGCCTTGGGTTGCTGCATAGCGGCTGGGGGTTTGCACCCCCAGACCCCGGCAGGATATTTTAGCGCAGAGGATGACAATTTTGGTCGAATTGTCTGGGCTCGCAGATACCTGACTTAGATCAGCTATCTGATCGCGTCAACAGGGCTGTGGCGAGGCGGTCTTGCAGTTTCGCGCCTTTGGCGGGGTTGATCTGCGCGACCCAAGCAATGCGGCCTTGCAGGCTGGCGAGGAAGCCGAGGTCGTGGCGACGTGGATCGCTGGGGCGAGTGAGGTGGTGGATGGTGGCTTTCAAGAGATCGTAGGACTCGCGCGCCGGGTTGAGCGTGGCGTTGACGGTGATGCTGGTCACGGTTTGGCGGTGGTGGCTAGGCTGCGCGCGGGTTTTGCTGGGGTTGAGCACAAAGCCTTGCTCGGCCACAATCTGCGGCACGGCGCGGTGCAGGACCGCTGCGATGCGGGTGTCGCCCGAAAAGGTCAGATCATCGGCGTAGCGGGTGTAGGTGGCATCAAGGCTTTGCGCGAGCCCCGCAAGGCGGCGGTCGAGGTGCAAGGCCACCAGATTGGCCAGCGCGGGCGAGGTGGGCGCGCCCTGCGGCAGATGGCGGTTCGACAGTTGGTCGCGGGCGGCAAGACCAGCTTGGCGCAAGATAGCGGCCGGGGTAATTGCGGTGGTCAGGCCCGCAAGGCTACGTGCCACCTGAGCCGGATAGCCAAAGGCTCGGAACAGCGCGTAGATCTGGGGAAATCGGATGGAGGGAAAGAAATGCGCCAGATCAAAGCTGACCACGATCTGCTCGCCCGCATGGCGCGCGGCGGCTTGCAGGCAGTTGCGCCCCTGCACGAAGCCATAGGCGGCGGGGTGTGGCGGGATATGGTTCAGCAGGCCCGACAGGATTCGGCGGTGCAGGCGTTTCAGGAAGGGTTTGGGTTCTTCGATCAGGCGCAACTGGCCGTTGGATTTTGGGATCAGGTGGTGGTGGTAATGCGCGGCCCATGGGCTGTCGGTGCGGGCAGATAACCCGCGCAGATCGGCAAAGCGGGTCAACTGATCGGGCGTGATCGCCAGCCAGTCGGCAAGGTCAGCCTCACTCACCATCGGCGGCAGCGGCAGATTCTGCAGCGGCGGGATCGGGTTGAACGCAGGCGACGTCAGGCTGTGGGCGGGCAGCACGTGATAGCGGCGGGCATGGGCCAGCACCGCCCTGCCTTGCGGCGACCCTCGCAGATGGCGCAGGATTTGCGCGGCATCGGGCGCCGCGCGCGCGGGAAAGCGGCGCAGCAGGCTACGGGCAAGCTGTGCGGCGCGGGCGGGCTGGTTGCCGGGCAGGCGTTGGCGCAGATGCAGCGTCAGTGCGGCTTCGGTCCAGTCTTGCTGGGCAAGGCTGGCGGCCAAAGGGGCCAGTGCGGCGCGGTCTGGAAATGGCGGGTGCAAGGGCCGGGTCAACCTCACCTGTCCTGCATGGCCATCTCTGAATGACGTTCAGCGAAGGCCATGCGTCGAATGTCACAACGTGCGAAAGATAGGCGGGGAAGCCCCGCCCAGCCGGGATGCCCGGCGTCTTGACCCGGCCTTGCTGTCTGCGATTGTAAAGCCGCGCCGGATCGGGTCAAGATGCGTCGCATGAGAGCAGGATTTCCCATAGCGACCAAGGGTATGGTCATCGGCCTTCTGGGCGGGTCGTTTGATCCCGCGCATGAGGGCCATGTGCATATCACCCGCGAGGCGCTGAAGCGGATGGGGCTGGATCAGGTCTGGTGGCTGGTCACGCCCGGCAATCCGCTGAAGGCCCGCCAGCCCGCACCATTGGCAGAACGGCTGGCGCGCGCGCGGGCGGTGATGCCCGATCCGCAGGTGAAGATCACCGATCTTGAGGCGCGTCTGGGCACGCGGGCGACGGTGGACACCTTGCGCCGCTTGCAGGCGATCTATCCCGGCGTGCATTTCGTCTGGCTGATGGGGGCGGACAATCTGGTGCAATTCCACCGCTGGAACCGCTGGCGCGATATCTTGCGCTCGGTGCCCGTGGGGGTTTTGGCGCGGCCCGGATCGGGGGTGGCGGCGCGGACATCGGTGGCCGCGCGCGCGTTTCGGGTCAATCAGATCGACCGCGGTGAGAATTTGCGCGGGCGCAAGGCCCCGGCCTGGTGTTTCGTGAACATCCCGATGAACGGCGCGTCGTCGAGCGCGATCCGGGCGCGCGGCGAGTGGAAGCGGTGAATTTGCCGTGATCGGTGGTGCCAGGGGGCTGTCTGCCCCCACGGCCGCGATTGCATCGCAGCCTCCCCCGAGGATATTTGAACGCAGAGGATGACCAAAGGAATCGGCATGCGGCTTTCGCGCAGGTTTGTATTGGGCGGGTTGCTGGCGGGGGTTGCGGCCCCGGTCTTGGCAGAAGCGCCCAGCGTCTCGCTGCGGCCACGGGCGCGGCCCTTGCCCGGTGCGGCGGCGCGCGGGGCGGCGCAGGGGGCGGCGGCGCTGGTCGCAGCGGCGAAGCTGACCGGCACGGTGGGCTATTGCGTGGTCGATCTGGCCTCGGGCCGGGTGTTGGAGGCGTCAGGCGAGGCGCAGGAGATGCCGCCCGCAAGCGTCACCAAAGCCGTGACCACAGCGTTTGCGCTGGAAAAGCTGGGGGTGGATCACCGCTTTGTCACGCGGGTGATGCGGACGGGGCCGGTGACAAATGGGCGGCTTGACGGCGATCTGATCCTCGCTGGCGGCGGCGATCCCACCTTTGACACCGACAAGATGGGCGATCTGGTGGCGGCGCTTGCAGCCAGTGGCCTGCGCGAAGTGACGGGCAAGTTCGTAGCCTATGCAGGCGCTTTGCCGGAACGGGCCGAGATTGCCAATGATCAGCCGGATTTCGTGGGCTATAACCCGGCAATCTCGGGCTTGATGCTAAATTTCAACCGGGTGAATTTCGTCTGGAAGGCGGTAAACGACGGCTACAACCTGTCAATGAACGCCGAAGGCGCGCGGTTTGTGCCGCCCGTCAGCATGGCGCAGGTGCAGGTGGTGGACCGCGATGTGCCGGTGTTCGCCTACCAAACCGGCGCGGCGCAGGATCGCTGGACAGTGGCGCGCGGCGCTTTGGGCCGCGAAGGCTCGCGCTGGTTGCCGGTGCGCCATGCGGCGACCTATGTGGCCGAGGTGTTCCAGACCCTTTGTGCCGCGCAGGGCATCAAGCTGCCCGCGGCAGAAGTCGTCTATACCCTCCCCGCCGCGTCTGAGATCGTGCGCCACGAGTCCGAGGCTTTGCCGGATGTGTTGCGCAAGATGTTGAAATTCTCCACCAATCTGACCGCCGAGGCGGTGGGGCTGACCGCATCAGGCGCGGGCAGTCTGGAAGGCTCGGCTGCGGTGATGACCAGTTGGGCGCGGCGGCGGTTTGGGGTGCAGGCGGTGTTTGGCGATCATTCCGGCCTTGGCCCCAAAACCCGGATCAGCCCCGCCGAGATGGTCAAGGTGATGATTGCCACCCGCGCCGACAAGCGGCTGTCGCTGCTGCACGGGCTGATGAAAACCGCCGATCTGCCCAGCGCCGATGGCAAGCCTGCCGCCAAGGCGGCGAAACCGGGCAGCGTGGCACGGGTGGCGGCGAAAAGCGGCACGATGAATTTCGTCTCAAACCTGTCGGGCTATGTCGATGCGCCGGACGGACGGGCTTTGGCCTTTGCGATCTTTGCCGCCGACCTGCCCCGCCGTGCCGCTGTGCCGGTGTGGAACCGCGAATCGCCCGAAGGCGACAAGGCTTGGGTCAGACGCGCGCACAGGTTGCAGGCGCAACTGCTGAATCGCTGGGGCCAGACCTATCTTTAGGCGCACCGCTGCCCAAGAAACGCGCCTTTGCCGCCGTTTCAGGCACAGCCACGCCATGCGAGCCGCCAGACCACACCTGCCGCTACGTCACCCTGCATCCTGCGGATAACGCAGCAGGATTTCCGCGCAAGAACCCGGGCGGGATTGGCCGCTTTGCCGTCTAACTGCATAGACAGAACGATCTTAGCGTGTAGTCTGATTGCGTGTCGGCGTGGGATGAGGAGACCGCGCCAGCCGTTGTGATTGCATCAACAGGAGGATTGCATGGATCGTCGTTCATTTCTGACCAAGGCTTCGATTGGGGGGGTTGGTGCGGCAGGGGCCGCCATGCTCGCCTCGCCGATGATTGCACAGACCAGCCCGAAGGTGACGTGGCGGATGACCTCGTCCTTCCCGAAATCGCTGGATACCATCTATGGCGGGGCCGAGGTGCTGTCCAAAATGCTGTCCGAAGCCACCGATGGCAATTTCCAGATTCAGGTGTTTGCGGCAGGCGAATTGGTGCCCGGTGGTGCCCCTGCGGCAGATGCGGTCAGCGCGGGCACGGTTGAGGCCTGCCACACCGTTGGCTATTACAACTTCGGCCAAGACCCGACCTTTGCGCTGGCGGCCGCCGTGCCGTTCTCGCTGTCGGCACGTGGCATCAACGCCTGGCACTACCATGGCGGCGGCATTGATCTTTATAACGAATTCCTCGCCACCAAAAACATCTTCGCGCTGCCGGGTGGCAACACCGGGGTGCAGATGGGTGGCTGGTTCCGCAAGGAAATCAACACGCTGGCAGACCTGCAGGGCCTGAAATTCCGCGTGGGTGGCTTTGCCGGCAAAGTGCTGACCAAGCTGGGCGTGGTGCCGCAGCAAATCCCGGGCGGCGACATCTATCCGGCGCTGGAAAAAGGCACGATTGACGCCGCCGAATGGGTCGGCCCCTATGACGATGAAAAGCTGGGCTTCTACAAGGTCGCCCCGTTCTACTACTACCCCGGCTGGTGGGAGGGTGGGCCGACCGTCCACTTCTTCTTCAACAAGGCGCAGTATGAATCGCTGACCCCGACCTATCAATCCTTGCTGCGCACTGCGTGCCGCGCCGCTGATGCCGACATGCTGCAGAAGTATGACTACAAGAACCCGACTGCGATTAAATCGCTCGTCGGCCAAGGCGTGCAACTGCGCCCGTTCAGCCCGGAAATCCTGCAAGCCTCGTTCACCGCCGCGAATGAGGTCTATGCCGAGATGGAGGCCACCAACGCCCCCTTCAAGAAAATCTGGGAATCGATCAAGGGCTTCCGCAACGACTACTATCAGTGGACGCAAGTTGCGGAATACAACTACGACACCTTCATGATGATCCAGCAACGCGACGGCAAACTCTAAGCCGCGCCACAAAGAAAGCCCCCGCCGATCGCTCGGCGGGGGTTTTTTGTTGCGCTGTCCCCAAGGTCAGGGCGCAGGTTTGGTCGTGCCAAAGCTGGGCGGTTGCGACAGCAGGTCATTGCCGCCCAAAGGTGCGGGCGCAGCAGGCGCGGGTGCCGCAGGTTTTGCAGGGCCACCCAAGCCGCCACCCAAACCGCCGCCAAGCCCACCATCCAGACCGCCCAATCCCCCCAAGCCGCCAAGGCCCGAGTTCGGCGCGGTAAAGGTGACATGCGATGTATCCACCACCGCCCCCTTGTAGTGCATCACCATCTGCGGGAAGGCGATCACCAGACCGATCATCACCACCTGAATCACCACAAACGGCACCGCCCCCCAGTAAATCTGGCTGGTCTTCACCGGTGCCATCATCCGGCCTGTCACCTTGTCGGTATAGGGCTCTTTCGGCGCGACAGATCGCAGATAGAACAGTGAAAACCCAAACGGCGGATGCATGAAGGACGTCTGCATATTGACGCCAAGGATGACGCCAAACCAGATCAGATCAATGCCCAGCTTATCCGCCACCGGGGCCAGCAGCGGCACAAGGATAAACGCCAGCTCGAAGAAATCGAGGAAAAACGCCAGCAGGAACACCAGAATAGAGACGCCAATCAGGAAGCCCAACTGCCCGCCCGGCATCGCAGTCAGCAGATGCTCCACCCACAAATGCCCTTGCACGCCGTAGAAGGTCAGCGAGAACACCCGCGCGCCCAGCAGAATGAACATCACGAACGACGACAGCCGCGTGGTGGCCGCCAGCGCCTGCTGGATCACCCCCATGTTCAGCCGCCCCTTGACCCCGGCCAATATCAGCGAGCCGACAGCCCCCATCGCCCCGCCCTCGGTTGGGGTGGCAATGCCCAGATAGATCGTGCCCAGCACCAGAAAGATCAGTGCCAACGGCGGGATCAGCACGATGATCACCTGCGAGCACAGCCGCGACATCAGGTTGATGTTCAACGCGCGGTCCAGCAGCGCCGCGATGTAGATGCCGATGATCGCAACCGACGCCCCGATGATATCCGCGCCTTCACCGTAAACCGGCAGCAGCGCTGCGATGATCAGATAGCCCGCCCCGCCCGCCACCAGCAGCGACACCATGAGGGATGTCACACCATTGCCCAGCGTCCGCGCCTCTTTCGGCAGCGCCGGTGCCCAGTTCGGGCGGAACATCGTCACCATGAACACGTAAGACATATAAAGCCCGGTCAACACCAAGCCCGGAATCATCGCACCCTTATACATATCGCCAACCGAGCGGCCCAACTGATCCGCCAGAATGATCAGCACCAGCGACGGCGGAATGATCTGCGCCAGGGTGCCCGACGCTGCAATCACGCCACTCGCCAACCTGCGGTCATAGCCATAGCGCAGCATGATCGGCAGCGAAATCAACCCCATGGCAATGACCGAGGCCGCAACAACCCCCGTCGTTGCCGCCAATAGCGCGCCGACGATGATCACCGCATAGGCCAACCCGCCGCGCACCGGGCCAAACAACTGCCCGATGGTTTCCAGCAGATCCTCGGCCATGCCGGATCTTTCCAGCACGATCCCCATAAAGGTAAAGAACGGGATCGCCAGCAGCGTTTCATTCTGCATCACCCCCCAAAATCGTTCGGGCAGCGCGTAAAGCAAAGGCCAGTCCAGCGTGATGGTGCCTTCGGACAGCGGGGCCAGAAACACCCCGATGACGAAGAACAACAGCCCATTGGCCGCCAGGGAAAACGCCACCGGATAGCCCGCCAGCAGAAACACCACCAACGAGACGAACATGATCGGCGCCATGTTCTGCGCGATAAGTTCCATCATTTGCGCGCATCCTTATCGGCTTCAGCCTGCAAAGCGGCCAGTTTGTCGGCCAGTTCAGCCCCTTCCTGTGCAGCCGCCTCATGCGCCGAAACAAATGGGGTTGGGTCGGGGATGATCCCCCGCATCACCGCGATTTTCTTGATGATTTCCGAGATGCCTTGCAGCGTCAGCAACAGCATCCCGATCAACAGCAACGCCTTGGCAGGCCACAACACCAACCCGCCCGCGTTGTTGGAAACCTCGCCCGAGCGGTAGGATTGCAGCACATAGGAGACAAAATACACATCCATCAAAATCGCAAACGGCATCAGAAAGAACAGATGGCCCAGCAGATCAATCCAATGCTGGGTGCGCCGCGACAAAGCGCCATAAACGATGTCGATGCGGATATGTTCGTTCTGCTTCAACGTGTAGGCCGCCGCCAGCAGAAACGCCGCCCCATACAGATACCATTGCGCCTCCAGCAGCGCATTGGACGAGGTGTTGAACAGCTTGCGCACCACCGCATTTCCGGCGCTCAGCAAAATGGCAGCCAGAATGAACCAGCCGACTGTCTTGCCGATGACCTCATTCCCGCGATCTATAAAGCGTGATAATATCAACATGATGGACCTCCCCATTCCGTCGACTTTGGTCAACCCGCCGCTGTCGGTCAATCAGGGATAGAGCGCGGGCCACGCTCAGACCGCGATTTTGGATTCGATTTTCCCATGACGTCGCGGCAAGCGCTGCGGCTTTCAGCACTGCCTGATTTTTGGGCGCTCAGGGCCGCATATGGCGCACCCGCGCGCCCCATTCGATCGCCGCTGCATGCAGACGGTCGATGCTCAGTTCCTCACGCACTTCCTCAAGCATGCGCAATTCGACCTCGCGCAACTGCCCATCTGCGGTGGCCACATCGCAAGCCAGCGCATAGGCGGTCTCATTCAGCCGTTCCGGCAGCGCATCGCGGATCAGCCCGAACAAAGCCTCAAGCCCGTCCTCTTCCTCAAACAGATCAAACACTGTCTGCGCCACCACCCGCATTCGGTCGGCGTCATAGCCCGCGAACACCGGCATATGGTTCACCGTGCGCTGGATCGCCACCAACTCGGCCGTGCGCATGTTCTCATCCGAGGCCGAAACCGCGATCATCACGGCCAGCAACGCATCCTGTGGCGACAGCGAAGGGGGGGTATCGGGCACGTCTGGTCTCCTGTTGTTGCAGTGCAGAATATTGACCTGCGCGCGTGGCGGCAATAGAGGACAATGGCTTGTGATGGCATGGGGTCATCACGCGTTGGAGTATGCCGCGATGTCCGCTTTGCGCGATGCTGGGATGAAGTCGAAAGCTTGGCCCTTTGAAGAGGCCCGCGCGCTGCTCAAACGTTATGAGAAAAAAGCGCCGGAAAAGGGCTATGTGCTGTTCGAAACCGGCTATGGCCCGTCAGGTCTGCCGCATATCGGCACCTTTGGCGAAGTGGCCCGCACCACCATGATCCGCCGCGCGTTCGAGGCGATTTCCGATATTCCCACCCGGCTGATCTGCTTCTCGGATGATGTGGACGGCATGCGCAAGGTGCCGGAAAACGTGCCGCAGCAAGACATGCTGCGCGCGCATATGCAAAAACCGCTCACCTCTGTGCCCGATCCTTATGGCGAATACCCCAGCTTTGGCGCGCATAACAACGCCATGCTGCGCCGGTTCTTGGACACGTTCGGCTTTGAATATGAATTCATCAGCGCCACCGAATTCTACAAATCGGGCCGCTTTGACGACACGCTGAAACTGGCGACCGAACGCTATGACGCGATCATGAAGATCATGCTGGCCAGCTTGCGCGATGAACGCCAGCAGACCTATTCCTGCTTCCTGCCGATCCACCCGGAAACCGGCCGCGTGCTCTATGTGCCGATGAAGCATGTCGATCCAGTCAACCACACCATCACCTTTGACGACGAGTCGGGCCGCGAATGGACGCTTCCCGTCACCGGCGGCAATGTCAAACTGCAATGGAAGCCCGATTTCGGCGCACGCTGGGCCGCGCTGGATGTCGATTTTGAGATGTATGGCAAAGACCATTCCACCAACACCCCGATCTATGACGGGATTTGCGAGGTTTTGGGCGGTCGCAAGCCGAACCACATGACGTATGAGTTGTTCCTGGATGACCAAGGCCAGAAGATTTCCAAATCCAAGGGCAACGGCCTGACGATTGACGAATGGCTGTCCTACGCCTCGACCGAAAGCCTGTCGTATTTCATGTATCAAAAGCCCAAGACGGCAAAACGGATGCATTTCGACGTGATCCCGCGCGCGATGGATGAATATCACCAGCAGTTGCGCGCCTACCCGACCCAAGACATCGAGGCACAGGTCAACAACCCAGTCTGGCACATCCATCGCGGCAATCCGCCGGAATCGAAGATGGTGGTGCCGTTCTCGATGCTGCTGAACCTTGCAAGCGTGTCTGGGGCCAAGGATGCCAAGGGCCTGTGGGGCTTCATCAAGCGCTATGCGCCCAATGCCTCGCCCGAAGCCAACCCCGATCTGGATGCAGCGGCAGGCTATGCCCTGCGCTATTTCGACGACCGCATTGCCCCCACCCGCACCTTCCGTCTGCCGACCGATCAGGAACGCGCCGCCATGCTCGATCTGCGCGCGCGTCTGGTGGCATGGGACGGTGGCTTGGACGACGAAGCCCTGCAAAGCATGGTCTTTGCAGTCGGCAAGGATCATGCGTTCGAGCCTTTGCGCGACTGGTTCAAGGCCCTGTATGAGGTCTTGCTGGGCGCATCCGACGGCCCGCGCTTTGGCGGCTTCATCGCCCTTTACGGCGTTGAAGAAACCATTGCCCTGCTGGATCGCGCCCTGAACGGCGATCTGGTCGGCTGATCTGCTGAAAAATTACGCCCCCGCCGCGCTTGCCCTTGCGCGGCGGGGGTTTTCATTTGACGAAATCCCGCCTTGCTTTACCTTTATCATCGGGGACGGTGTCAAAAGGGGTTGCGATGCGACTTTACCTTTCTGTAGCGGCTTTTGCAGCTTTGGCCCTTCCAGCGGCGGCCCAGGAAGCCCCCATTCAGCAGACCATCCAGCAACAGCTTGACGCGTTCAACGCGCAGGATGTGCCCAAGGCCTGGACCTATGCCTCGCCCAATATCAAGGGCATCTTCGGCACCCCGGATCAGTTCGGCGAAATGGTCGAAAAGCTGTATCCTATGGTCTGGCAGCACGGCGATGTGCGGATGCTAGAGCTGCGCACGGTGGCGGGCAATCTCTGGCAACGGGTGATGATCACCGATCTGGGCGGGCGCACCTATCTGCTGGATTACATGATGGTGGAAACCAAGGACGGCTGGCAGATCAACGCCGTGCAACTGCTGCCACAGCAGGGGGTGGGCGCGTAAAATCGCACCCAACCACAACATCCGGTAGAAAACACGCCAAATTCGGCCCGAAAACACAAGTCATTCCCAGATGGGAAAGCATCAGGCCTTCGGGCGATGCGCCTTGATCAGCGTCGGATCGGTCTCGATCCAGCCGGCGCCGATCAGATCAAGGCAATAGGGCACAGCGGCAAACACCGCCTCTAGGCTGGTGGCAATGGCATTCGGGCTGCCGGGCAAGGTGATGATCAGCGTCTTGCCGCGCACCCCCGCCGATTGCCGCGACAGGATCGCAGTGGCCACAACGCGGCCATTGGCCACCCGCATCGCCTCGCCAAACCCCGGCAACTCCATCTTGATCACATCCGCCATCGCCTCGGGCGTCAGATCACGCGGGGATGGCCCAGTGCCGCCGGTGGCAAGGATCAGATCGGCCCCCCAGTTATCCGCCAGATCGCACAACGCGCCCGCCACTTCGGCCCGCCCGTCCGGCGTGATGCGGCGCAGGATCTCGACCGGCGTGGTGATCACCCGGCGCAGCCATTCTTCTGCAGCAGGGCCGCCCCGGTCGGCATATTCACCTTTCGCGGCGCGGTCAGAGACGGTCAGAACGGCAATACGGGCAGCACTCATGGCATTTTCCTCTTTGCCGCCAAAATGCGGCGTCGCCCGTGCGCGCGCAAGCCCCCGCTTGCCGCATCGGCCACAGGCGCGTAAACTGCCGCTGCCCGCTAGGGGCCGACAAAGGATGCCGTTTGCCTGATTTCACGCTGCCTGATCTGGGCTGGTCTGACCATTTCTCTGCACAACTGACCGAAACAGATGCGGCCCTTGTGCCTGCACGCCTGACCTCGCTGCACCGCGCCCGCGTGCAGGCCCTGACAGCGACGGGCGCTATGGAACTGCTCTGCCCCCCGACCCTGTCGGTCGCGGATATGGCGGTGGGCGATTGGGTGCTGGCCGATGGCCCCCGCGTGGGCCGGGTGTTGGAGCGCATCAGCCTGTTGCAACGCCGCGCCGCAGGCACCGGCACCGCCGCACAACTGATCGCCGCCAATGTCGATACCATGTTCGTCGTCACCTCGTGCAACGCCGATTTCAACGAGGCGCGGCTGGAGCGTTACCTTGTGCTGGCCCATTCCGCTGGCATCACCCCGGTTGTGGTCTTGACCAAGGCCGACATGGCCGAGGCCGCCCCCTATATCGCCCGCGCGCAAGGCCTGTCGGCGGGGATGGCGGTGCTGGCGCTGAACGCGAAATCCGGCGATCTGGGCGCGCTGGACCCATGGTGCCGCGCGGGGCAAACCGTGGTGCTGCTGGGCTCATCCGGGGTCGGCAAATCCACTTTGGCCAACAGCCTGACGGGCGGCGCGCTCGAGGTCGGCGATATCCGCGAAGATGACGCCAAAGGCCGCCACACCACCACCTCGCGCTACCTTCTGGCCCTGCCCACCGGCGGCTGGCTGATCGACACGCCGGGGGTGCGCGAGTTGCAACTGACCGATGTGGCCGATGGCATCGACGTGCTGTTTTCCGATCTGATCGACCTCGCCGCCGATTGCCGCTTCCGCGATTGCAAGCACACCGTCGAGCCGGGCTGCGCCGTGCAGGCGGCGATTGCGGCGGGCAAGGTCGATGCCCGGCGGCTGGAAAGCTGGCGCAAGCTGGGCGCCGAAGAGGCCGCCAATTCCTCTGCCATGCAGGTGTCGAAAGTGCGGGCAGCGGGCAAATTCACCAAGAAATCCGCCGCCAAGCGGCGATTTGGCGGATAGCCGGGGGTTTCACACCCCCGGCTATCCGTGGAGTATTTGAGCCAAGATGAAGACCGATGTCGGTCAGGTGGCAGCGGCTTGGCTGGCCCACAGCAGTTGCGCTTGGGTTTCCACCGCGCAAGGCCGCACTTGGCGCAGGCGGATCAGGGCAGGCTCGGGGGCCTCACCAGCTTCGACCATCAGCCGCAGCGCGGCACTGCCGGACCGCCCGCAGCCGCCCATGCAGTGCAGCAGAACCTTGTCACCCTGCGCCAAATGCCGATGCGCGTGCGCCGAGACGTCGTCCCACCCCTGCCCCGGCGTGTCGTAATCCGCAGTCGGCAGATGCAGCCATGCGATCCCCGCTTCGGCAAGATCATCGCCCAGCGGCGGCGCTGTGCGCGCCAATTCTTCGGATGTGGTGAATGTCACCACCAGTGCAGGCCGCCAATAGCGTATCGCCAGCAGATCAGCCGCGTAAAACCCCGCGCGCCCGGGGCATGGGCTGATCCCCAGCAGCCCCTGCCGCAAGGTCAGCTCTGCGATTGTCAGCCGCATCTGTTCCTCTTTGGTTTACGTTTGGCCCCGCGCGGCTTAGGTTATGCGCAGCCGAATCCGCCCCGCGCACAAGAGGCATGATGACCGAAACCCCGCCGCAAACCTATCAGGTTCTGGCCCGCAAATACCGCCCCGCGACTTTTGCCGATTTGGTCGGGCAAGAGGCGATGGTGCGCACGCTGAAAAACGCCTTCGCGGCCGACCGGATCGCCCATGCATTTATGCTGACGGGCATTCGCGGCACCGGCAAAACCACGACGGCGCGGATCGTGGCCAAGGGGCTGAACTGCGTCGGCCCCGATGGCCAGGGCCAGCCCACCACCGAACCTTGTGGCCTGTGTGAGCCGTGCATGGCGATCGCCGAGGGCCGCCACGTCGACGTGATGGAGATGGATGCCGCCAGCCGCACTGGCGTGGGCGACATGCGCGAAGTGATTGACTCGGTCCACTATCGCGCAGCCTCGGCGCGCTACAAGATTTACATCATCGACGAAGTGCACATGCTGTCCAATGCTGCGTTCAACGCGCTGCTGAAGACGTTGGAAGAACCGCCGGCGCATGTGAAATTCATCTTTGCCACCACCGAAATCCGCAAGGTGCCGGTGACGGTGCTTTCCCGCTGCCAGCGCTTTGATCTGAAGCGGATCGAGCCGGAAGTGCAGATGGCGCTGATGCGCAAGATCGCCGATGCCGAGGGCGCGAAGATCACCGATGGCGCTTTGGCCCTCATCGCGCGGGCGGCAGAAGGCTCGGCCCGCGATGCCACCAGCCTGCTGGATCAGGCGATTTCCAACGGCGCGGGCGAAACCACCGCCGAACAGGTGCGCGCCATGCTGGGCTTGGCCGACCGGGGTCGGGTGCTGGATCTGTTCGATCTGATCATGAAGGGTGAGGCGGCCGGGGCCTTGGCGGAACTGTCGGGTCAATATGCCGACGGGGCCGATCCGATGGCGGTGCTGCGCGATCTGGCCGAGATCACCCACTGGATTTCGGTGATCAAGATCACCCCCGAAGCCGCCGAAGACCCCACGACGCCGCAGGATGAGCGTGAACGCGGTCTGGCCATGGCGCAGGCCCTGCCAAGCCGCGCGCTGTCGCGGATGTGGCAATTGCTGCTCAAGGCGCTCGAGGAAGTGGCGCTCGCCCCCAACGCGATGATGGCGGCCGAAATGGCGGTGATCCGTCTGACCCATGTCGCCGACCTGCCCGACCCGGAAACGCTGGTGAAAAAGCTGATGTCGCAAAGCGCCCCGCCGCGCCCGACGGGTGGCGCACCGGCTGGCGGTGGCGGTGGTGGTGGCATGATGCATGGCGCGCGGATGATGCCCTCGGCCCCGATGCGCGGGCCGACGATGCAGGGCGGTCAGGCTTTGGCTGTGGCCGAAAGTCAGTTGGTGATTTACGCCAGCTTTGCGCAAGTCGTTGAGTTGATCCGCGAAAAGCGCGACATGCGGCTGCTGATGGAAGTCGAGGAAGGCGTGCGGCTGGTGAAATACGCACCGGGCCGGATCGAGTTTGAACCTGCCCCCGGCGCAAAGCCTGACCTTGCCGCGCGGCTGTCGCAGCGCTTGCAAGGCTGGACCGGCGCGCGTTGGGGCGTGTCGGTGGTGAACACCGGTGGCGCGGCCACCTTGGCCGAAGAACGCGACGCCGCCGCAGAAGCCGCCCGTGCCGAGGCGATGGGCAACCCGCTGGTGCAGGCCGTGATGCAAGCCTTTCCGGGTGCGAAGATCACCGATATCAGAACCGCCGAGGCGATGGCGGCCACTGCCGCCGCCGAAGCCTTGCCGGAAGTGGACGACGAATGGGACCCCTTTGAAGATGACTGAGGAGACAAGATGCTGAAAGGTTTGGGCGGCATTGGCGATATGGCCAAGATGATGAAGGCCGCGCAGGAAATGCAGGGCAAGATGGCCGAACTGCAAGAGGAAATGGCGCGCACCGTGGTGATCGGTGAAGCGGGCGGCGGGCTGGTCAAGGCGCGGTCCACCTGCAAGGGCGAGATCACCGGGCTGGATATTGATCCATCGATCCTCGTCGCCTCGGAAAAGGAAGTGGTCGAAGATCTGATCATCGCCGCGATCAAGGATGCCCAGAACAAGGGGCAGGCCCGCAACATGGTCGAGATGCAGAAAATGACGCAAGCGCTTGGTCTGCCTGCGGATTTCAAGCTGCCGATCTAAGGACATCCGGGCAGAATGGAGCAATCGCGCGACATCGAGGTGCTGATCGAGCTGATGGCGCGATTGCCGGGGCTTGGCCCCCGCTCGGCCCGACGCGCGGTGTTGGCGTTGTTGAAAAAGCGCGGGCCGCTGATGGCCCCGCTGGCGCAGGCGATGGCGACGGTCGCGCTGACGGCGAAGGATTGCGTGATCTGCGGCAATATCGGCACCGCCGAGATTTGCCCGATTTGCAGCGATGAAACCCGCGCCACCGGCGAGATCTGCGTGGTCGAGGATGTCTCGGACCTCTGGGCGATGGAGCGTGGCGGCGCGTTTCGTGGCCGCTATCACGTGCTGGGCGGCACGCTATCGGCGCTGGATGCGATTGGCCCGGAAGAACTCGGCATCCCCCGGTTGGTCGATCGGGCGCGCGATGCGACCGAGGTTATCCTTGCGCTGAATGCCACGGTCGATGGCCAGACCACCGCGCATTACATCGCCGATGCTTTGGCGGGGCTGGAGGTGCGGATCACCTCGCTGGCGCAGGGCGTGCCGATTGGCGGCGAGTTGAACTATCTCGACGATGGTACCATTGGCGCGGCACTGCGAGCGCGGCGGCAGTTCTGAAAGACTTTTGCCGTCCTTCACAACCATTCCGCGCTTTCGCCGCATTGTCGCCGCATTCCGCCACCCTACTGCACCTGTGATTTTACGGAGGGTGCGATGGCTGTCGTTTCAATGATTACAGGCGGAATGCTGGGATTTTTCTCGGCCTTGTTCAGCCTTGTGGCGTTGAATGTCAGCTGGATGACCGCCCTTGGGTTGTGGAGCGGGGTCGGTTGCGCCGTCGCCGCTTTGGTGCTGGGATTCGCGATGTGGCCGCGCCGTAAGGCCACCGATCTGCGCCGGACGGAACACGCCTAGTCCATAATTTTTTCTTGATCTGTGGCCAGAATCGCCCATATCAAAGAGTGCGACGTTGACTCTCTGCGATCTCTGTCTCCGATTTCGGCCACAGCATTCGACAAAGGCTGACTGCGCCAAGCCGCCGCAATCTCGCGGGCGGCACCACTGAAGGAGACATCACGATGGCTAAGGGCACCGTGAAATGGTTCAATGAGACCAAAGGCTTTGGCTTTATCGCCCCGGAAGGCGGCAAAAAAGACGTGTTCGTGCACATCTCTGCGCTGGAGCGTGCTGGTCTACGCTCGCTGAAAGATGGCCAGCCGGTCACGTTCGACATCGAAGCCGGCCGCGATGGCCGCGAATCGGCGACCAACCTGGCATTGGCCTGAACCGTCAGCCTAAGGGCTGGATGAATTTGAAAGGGGCGCATCTTGGATGCGCCCCTTTTCATTTCCGCGCTGATCACGACCTGCAATCAGGCAAACACGGGCTGGATCTTCAGATCAAACGCATCGCAAGCCGGTCGCGCAAGGCATGTTCAAAACCAACCCGCAGCGAAATCCCCGAGGTGGGCGCACGCAGCACCACGGCATCGCCGCGGTTCTCAGGAAACTCTTGCGCCGCGCATTCCTTTGACAACAGGATCACCGGCACCCGTTTGGCCACATCAGCCAGCAGCGCATGCGCCCGACGCCCCGCCGCCAGTCCGCCAAAGCAATCACAGTCGATCACGCACAGCCCGTATCCAGCCGGATCCTCGATCACCGCCTCAAGCCCGGCAAACAGATCATCCGCCATTTCAACCTTGCCACCAAGCCCCGCAAGACGATGCGGCAAAGGCGCAGCCTCTTGTCCCTGACTGACCAGCATGACCCGAATACCAAGCCCAACGGGCGAGGCGCTGTGTTGTTCTAGTGACCGGATGATTTGCACGATTGTTCCCCTCAACATGGCAGCGGTCTACGACTTCTCTGAGTTAACCTTGAACGAGGCTTGCGGCGGCAATGGGGCAGTCAATGGGACATTCTTTGCTGAATTGTGGCGATGATTGGGCGTTGAACCCGCAGGCTTTGCCCGCCATGATCACCAGCGAATGCACCGGGATTTGCTCATCATGCCAGCGCCAGATTACCAAAGCCTTATCGACGCCGCGACTTGGGGCTTTATCCGAGATACCGACGCCTGCTATCCGCCTGACACCGCCAGCATGGACATTGCCGATCAACGCCGGGTCTATGACGCGATGTGCGCGCATTTTCAGCGCGGCTATCCGCCGGGGGTCGTCTCGGAAGATCGCATGATTTCAGAGGTTTCGTGCCGGGTCTATCCGGGGGAAGCCCCGACAGTGATCTATCTGCACGGCGGCGGTTATGTGGTGGGCGGATTGCACAGCCATGATGACGTTTGCGCCGACATTCGCGCCGCCACCGGGTTGCAGGTGGTGGCGGTCGATTACCGCCTGTCGCCCGAGCATCTGCACCCCGCAGCCTTTGATGATGCCCGCGCCGTCGTGCAGGCGGTGGATGGTGCGGTGGTGCTGGTGGGCGATTCGGCGGGTGGCAATCTTGCCGCCGCCGTCAGCCATGCCCTGCGCGGCGATGCACGGATTCTGGGGCAAGTGCTGATCTATCCCGGATTGGGCGGTGATCGCAGCAAGGGCAGTTATCAGACCCATGCCTTCGCGCCGATGCTGACGCTGGCGGATGTGGAATTCTATGCAGGTATCCGTCATGGCGGCACCGAAGTGCGAGGCGATCCCACCGTCGCGCCCCTGCAAGACAGCGATTTCACCGGCCTGCCGCCCACCGTTGCCATTGCCGCCGAATGTGATCCGCTGGCCGATGATGCACATGACTATGCCGCGGCCATCCGTGCCGCAGGCGGACGGGCGATGGCCTTTACCGCGCCGGGGATGGTGCATGGCTATCTGCGTGCCCGCGCCAGCGTGCCGCGCGCCGCCACCTCTTTCAGCGAAATCTGCAACGCGATCACCGCCTTGGCGCAAGGCCACTGGCCCTATGGAGAGCAAACATGAACGCACATGCCAATATCACCCATTGGGCCGAACGCGTCGATCTGGCGGCGGCCTTTCGCTGGAGCGTCAAGCTGAACCTGCATGAGGCGGTGTCGAACCATTTCAGCCTTGCGGTGAACGCTGATGGCAGCAAATTCTTGATGAATCCGAACATGCGCCACTTTGGCCGCATCACCGCATCCAGCCTGCTTGAGATTGACGCCAACGATCCGACCACGATGAACCGCCCCGATGCGCCGGACCCGACCGCCTGGGGCCTGCACGGCAGCATCCACCGCGCCCTGCCCCACGCGCGCTGTGTGATGCATGTGCATTCGATCCATGCCACGGTGCTCGCCAGCCTTGCCGACAGTTACCTGCCCCCCATCGACCAGAACTCGGCGATGTTTTTCGGACGGCAGGTGGTGGATGCCGATTACGGCGGCATGGCGTTTGAGGAAGAAGCAGCCCGCTGCGTGCAGCTTTTGACCGATCCGAAGATCACCACGATGATCATGGGCAACCACGGCGTGCTGATCATCGGTCAATCGGTGGCCGATGCCTTCAACCGGCTGACCTATTTTGAGCGCGCCGCGGAAACCTATATCCGCGCCCTGCAAACCGGCCGCCCGCTGCGCATCTTGTCCGATGCCGTGGCCGAAAAAACCGCCGGCGAATGGGATGCCTACCGAGGCTATGCTGAGGCACATCTGCGCGAGGTCAAGGCCCTGCTGGATGAAGAAGGCGCGACCTACGCCAGATAAGGGCGCAAGTCGGGTCAGGCCTGAAAGAACGGCTTCGCCTTCATACTGGGCGGAACCGCCACGCCCATCCGCGTCAGGATCGACGGGGCCAGCGCCAACTGATCCAGCACGACATCCGGGCCGGGCATCTCAGACTCGCCAAAGTAGTAGAACGCGAAGTCCTGCTGCAATTCTCCAGTGCCGCCGTGGTGGCCGCGTTCGTCCTGGCCGTGGTCGGCGGTGACAATCACCTCATATCCCGCCGCACGCCAGCGGTGCAGGAACGGGGCCAGCATCGCATCTATCACATAGCAGGCATGGTCCATTTCCTCGCAATCGTGGAAAAACCGATGCCCCATGCTGTCCAGCGTGCAGGTGTGCAGGATGCCATAGTCGATGCCCTTTACCTCGGCCAAACGGGTCAGCGTGGCGAACAGATCGACGTCTGACGGCGTCATCTGGTTGATATTGCCATAGCCGGTCATGGTGTGGAAACGGCCATGGGTGATCGGGCCTGCGGGTTCGTCATATTCGATATCACGCACCACATCGAAGGGGCTGCGGTTGAACAGTTCCGACCAGAAACTGTGGGTGACAGCCCCAGTCTTGCGCCCCGCCTTGCTGAGTTCTGAAAAGATATCCGGCTGCTCCAGCCGATACACCGCCTCATTGCCCCATACCCGGTGCTGTTGCGGCGGCACCCCGGTATGGATCGAGGCATAGCACGAGGCCGAGGTCGAGGGCAGCGTCGCCCGCATCCGCCACACCCGCGCCTCGCCTTGGGCGACAAAGCCCTCAAGGTTGCCGAACAGGCGGCGCCAGTTGCGATAGGGCACACCGTCAAGGATGATCAGCAGCAGTTTGTGCATGGTTTTCTCCGTGCCCAACCGGGGAAGCCTCCGGCGGGGATATTTAGGGACAGATGAAATGGCTTCAGCGCCTTAGTTGCCGCCGCTTTCCATTTTGCGCGACGCCAGCACCTCTTCCAGCCAGCCAAGTTGCATCTCGGGGACCGAGGACAGCAGCAGGTCGGTGTAATCATCAAACGGCGGCGTCAGCACATCGGTTTTGCTGCCATAACGCACGACCTGCCCGCGATACATCACCGCGATCTTGTCGGCGATGGCTTTCACTGTCGCAAGGTCATGGGTGATGAACAGATAGGCCACGCCCTCGCGTTCCTGCAACGCCAGCAGCAGTTTCAGGATGCCATCGGCAACCAGCGGGTCGAGCGCCGATGTCACCTCATCGCAGATGATCAGCTTAGGCTTGGCGGCCAGTGCGCGGGCAATGCAGACGCGCTGTTTCTGGCCACCGGAAAGCTCGGCTGGGTAGCGATCAATAAAGCCCGCGCCCATCTCGATTTCTTCTAGCAACTCCTGAATACGCGCGCGTTTTGCAGCACCTTTCAAACCAAAGTAGAACTCCAGCGGCCGCCCGATGATGGTGCCCACGGTCTGGCGCGGGTTCATCGCGGTGTCGGCCATCTGGTAGATCATCTGCAACTCACGCAGATCATCCCGCGTCCGGCCCGCCAGATCGGGCGACAGCGTGCGGCCTGCGAATGTGATGCGGCCTTGGGTGGCGGGCAAAAGCCCGGTGATCACCCGCGCCAGCGTCGATTTGCCCGAGCCACTTTCGCCCACCACAGCCAGCGTTTGCCCCGCCGAAAGATCAACCGTGACATTCTTTAGCACGTCGAAATTGGTGCCCTTGTAGCGCGCGGTGACATTGGCGACCGACAGCACCGAGGCCGTGTCCGGCTTTTCGGCGTGGTCAATCGAACGGACCGAGACCAGCGCCTGCGTATAGGCTTGTTGTGGTGCGTTGATAATCTGATCGGTTGTGCCGTATTCCACCTTTTTGCCACCACGCAGCACGAGGATGTCGTCGGCCACCTGCGCCACCACCGCCAAATCATGGGTGATATACAACGCCGCAACGCCTGTGTCGCGGATTGCCGCCTTGATCGCCACCAGCACGTCGATCTGCGTCGTTACGTCCAGCGCGGTGGTGGGCTCGTCGAACACCACCAGATCGGGCTTGGGGCACAGGGCCATCGCCGTCATCGCGCGCTGCAACTGTCCGCCCGAAACCTGATGCGGATAGCGCGAGCCAAAGGTTTCCGGGTTCGGCAAGCCCAGCTTGCGGAACAGATCCACCGCGCGGGCCTCGGCCTCGGCCCGCGACATCAGCTTGTGGTGCAGGCTGGTTTCAATCACCTGCTCCATCAGCCGTTTCGCCGGGTTGAAGGCAGCGGCGGCGGATTGCGCCACATAGGTCACTTCATGGCCACGCAATTTGCGCAGATCACCGGGGCCAGCGGTGCGGATATCGCGGCCATTCAGCAGGATCTGACCCGAGGCCAAACGCGCCCCACCGCGGGCATAGGACATCGCCGACAGGCCAATGGTGGATTTGCCCGCCCCGGATTCACCGATCAGCCCCAGCACGCGCCCCTGCTGCACCGCGACCGACACATCATCCACCAGCACGACATGGCGCGGCGGCTCTCCGGGCGGATAAGACGTGGCCTCGATGCGCAGGTTCTTGATTTCAAGCAGGTTGGGTTTCATCTGATCAAGCACCGCGACCACCTTTCAAGCTGGTGGTGCGCGACAGCACCCAATCCGCCACCAGGTTCACCGAGATTGCCAGTGCGGCAATCGCAATCGCCGGGGCCAAGGCGGCCGGGATGCCATAAACCAACCCGGCCGAGTTTTCCTTCACCAAGCCGCCCCAATCCGCCAGCGGCGGCTGCACGCCAAGGCCAAGGAAGGACAGGGTCGAGATGAACAGCACGGCAAAGATAAACCGCAGGCCAAGTTCGGCGACCAGCGGCGACAGAGCGTTGGGCAGGATTTCCGAGAAAATGATCCAGCCCTGCTTTTCGCCCCGCAACCGCGCGGCTTCGACGTAATCCATCACCGTGATATCGACGGCTACGGCGCGCGAAAGCCGGAACACCCGCGTCGCATCCAGAAAGCCCATCACAAGGATCAGGTTCAGCGTGGTCACATCCACCGCCGTTAGGATCACCAACGACAGGATCAGCGTCGGAATCGCCATCAGCAAATCGACAAAGCGCGACAGCGCCTGATCGACCCAGCCGCCCGCCGTCGCCGCCAGAAAGCCCAGCACCGATCCGGTGACAAAGCTGAGGATGGTAGAGGCCGTGGCGATGAAAATCGTCACCTGCGCGCCATAGATCATCCGCGTCAGCAGATCGCGGCCAATCGAATCCGTGCCCAGCCAATGCGCGGACGAGATCGGATCCCACACGCCACCAACCAATTCGTCCATTTTATAGGGCGCAATCAGATGCGCGAAAATGGCCACGAAGAAAAAGCCCCCGGTCAGGATCAGACCGATCAGGGCGGAAAGGGGAATACGCCTCATTTCGGATGCCTCAGTCTGGGGTTGGCAAGGATGGAAACCACATCGGCCAGAATGTTCAGCCCGATATAGACGGCGGCAAAGATCATCCCGCAGGCCTGCACCACCGGCAGATCGCGCTTGGTCACATGGTCCACCAGATACTGGCCCATGCCGGGATAGACGAACACCACCTCAACCACGACAACGCCCACCACCAGATAGGCCAGATTCAACATCACCACGTTGACCACGGGGGCGATGGCATTCGGGAAAGCATGTCGCCAGATCACAGTCAGCGGCGACAAGCCTTTCAGCTCGGCAGTCTCTATATAGGCCGATTGCATCACGTTCAGAATGGCTGCGCGCGTCATCCGCATCATATGCGCCAGCACCACCATCACCAGCACGATAACCGGCAGAATGATCGCGCTCAGGCGTTCAAACACGCCCATGCCGGGAAACACCATCGACATCGCGGGGAACCACTGCAATTTGACGGCAAGGAAATACAGCACCAGATAGCCCGCCACAAATTCCGGCAGGCTGATCGTGGCCAGCGTGACGCCCGAGATCAACCGATCCGGCCAGCGCCCGTTGTAGCGTGCCGCCAGCAACCCCAACAGGATCGCAAGCGGCACCGAAATCAGCGCGGCCCAGAACGCCAGAAACAGCGTATTTCCCAGACGGCTGCCGATAGAGGTGGCGATATCCTCGCCGTTGGTCAGCGCCACCCCCATGTCTCCGGTCATGAACCCGTAGAGCCAATGGCCGTAACGCCACAGCACAGGCTCGTTCAGTCCCATTTTCTCGCGCAGGTTAGCCAAGGCCTCGGGCGTTGCCGATTGCCCCAGCATGGCTTGCGCCGTATCGCCCGGCAAAGCCTCGACCCCAAAAAAAATCAGGGCCGAAACCGCCAACATGAGCAACAGTCCCAGCACCAATCGCTGGGATACGAGTTTCACAACCGGATGCATCGGGCGGATCAGGTGTTCAGCCAGCACTTGGCAAGTGCGCGGCCGTTCATCAATTCACCGTTCGGATCAGGCAGCCAGCCGCCGACTTCTGCGCGCTTGGCCTCGACGAAGTCGTTGAACATCGGGCAAATCAGACCGCCGTTGTCGCGCAGCATGTGCGCCAGTTCCGAATATTCGGCCTTGCGCTTGGTCTGGTCCAACTCGGCGCGGGCAGCGATCAGAACTTCGTCGAACTTCGGATCTTTGAACTTGGTGTCGTTCCAGTCGGCGGTCGACAGATAGGCCGTGGAATACATCTGATCCTGCACCGGACGCCCACCCCAATAGCTGGCGCAGAAGGGTGCGACGTTCCAGACGTTCGTCCAATACCCATCATCGGGCTCGCGCTTGATTTCCAACGGGATACCGGCGGCATTGGCCGATTGCTGGAACAGTTGCGCCGCCTCGATCGCGCCGGGGAAGGCCCCTGCCGCCACTTGCAACACGATGGGCGAGCCATCATGGCCGGATTTCTTATAGGCTTCCGCCGCCGCTGCCGCATCATACTCCCGCTGCGGGATGGTGTCGTCGAACAACGGATAGGCCGCGTTGATCGGGAAGTCGTTGCCGCGCGAGCCAAGGCCGCCAAGGATCTTGTCGACCATTTCCTGACGGTTGATCGCCAGTTTCAACGCCATGCGCAGGTCGTTGTTGTCGAAAGGTGCCTTGTCGCAGTGCATAATAAAGACATAGTGGCCACGACCTGCAACAGCCTCGATCGAGATGCCGGGTGCGCCTTTCAGCAGTCCGACGATCTTTGGGTCAACGCGGTTCATCATATGGACCTGACCAGCCTGCAGCGCCGAGGTGCGCGCGGTGTTGTCGTTGATCACGATGATCTCGACATCATCGGCATGGCCCATGGTGCTGTCAAAGTAGTTGGCATGCTTGGTGAAGGTATGGCGCACGCCCGGCTCGTTGGCGACGATCTTGTAGGGGCCAGCGCCGATGCCTGCGGTCGGGTTATCAAAACCACCGCCGGGCTGAATGATCAGGTGGTAATCTGCCATCAGGAACGGCAAGTCGGCGTTACCGGACTTCAGCTTCAGCGTGACCATGTCACCTTCGGCTTTCATGTCCACGATATCTTTCACGATGCCCAAAGCGCCCGACTGCGATTTCTCATCGGTGTGGCGTTTCAGTGTGGCAACAACGTCGTCCGACGTTACGGTCTTGCCGTCGTGGTATTCAACGCCCTTACGGATCTTGAATTTCCATTCCATCGCATCCGGGCTGGACGACACTTCTTCGGCAATCCGGTAGTCGATCTCGCCCTTGGCGTTCACGTCAACCAGCATCTCGCCCCAAGTCATGTTCACGGCGAAGGGCACTTCCGAAGCGGCCAGCGCCGGGTCCAGCGAGTTGGTGGATTCGCCACCCGCCATACCTGCGCGCAGCAGGCCGCCCTTTTTCGGCTCTTCCGCCCGCGCAGCCGAAGCCAGCAGGGTCGAGGCCATCGCCGCCGACACGCCCAGCGCACCGGCACGGCCAACGAATTCGCGGCGGCTCATCAAGCCTTTGGTGGCGCGCGACAGCAGATAGTTCAACTCATTCGACATTGTGATCTCCCTGATTGCCCCGGATTTTTGGGGCCGTTTTTTGTTGATTACCCAATCAGTAACCCGCGAATTTCCGTTATGGCAACGATTCTTGCGCGGGATGCTTCAAACAAATCTGCGCGCGACCTTGTCATCAAAATGTCGCTCAAACACTTTGGTATCCCCCTCATAGGCGGTCAGACTGGCCTTCAGATGCAGATGCGTCGCCGTGGCAGTCATCTCGGCCCAAGCGTTTGTTTTCACAGACCAATCACCACGAGACTGCCGCTGCTCCCAAGTATGCACCGCCCGCGCCGACAGGGGATCATCCGGGTGGATTTCCCACAGTTCGGTCATGCTTTCGCCGGTGCAATGACCATGAGTCAAATTTTCGACATCGCCCAGATCATCGCTGATCACCAGCGCCGTGGTGCCGTTGATCAGATCCGTCTCGATCTTGCGCGTGGTCTTGCCCGCCCGCAGAACTTTGTGCGCCCAAGGCGTCGCACCCTGCGCTTCGGGCGGCGTCCACTCTGCCGCGCTGCCCTGATGCACCGGCAGATCAAGGCTGCCTGCCATCACCGTCAACGTCGCAGGCTGGGGCGAGGGCCACAGGAACGGCCAATAGGTCGTCGACAGCGCTAGGCGCAGCCGATGCCCCGCCGCCAGACGGTAAGCCATTTGGTCAATGTCAAACGCCACATCCACCGTCTGCCCCACCGGCATCGGGGCGGGGTCTTCCATGCTACCCCGATGACACAGGTTCAACATGCCATGCGCGATGCGCACCGATGATCCATCCGGGGCCACATCGCACAGCCGGGCCACCACAAAGCCCAGTGGCTGATCGCTGGAAAGTCGCAGGTTCAGCCGCGCGGCCCCCAGCAGATCCAGCGGCTCTGATAAGACCACACCATCAAAACAAACCGAGATTGCGTCGTCACTGGCCTGATCCCCCGGCATTTCCGCATTCAAACCCATCGGAAAGAACTCACCCGTATGCATCCCCAGATGCTGCGGCGTGTTGATCGTCACCGGAACCCGAAGCGCTACCCCGGCCCCCAGCGCGCCCGCGGTGGGGACTGGGGAGGGCTGGCCCTCCCCAGACCTCTCCCCCAGCGCCAAGACCTGAAGTGTCACGCGCGGACTGGGCCAGACAGTCTCTGCCACCCAATGCCCCGCCCGATGCTTGGCCGAGGCATCCGGGGCCTCGGAATGGATCATATAGGCGCGATAGGCCGGGTCATTTTCGGCGCCGTTTTCGATGCCCTTCAGCCAGCGATCCCACCAGCGCAGCGCCAGTTGCAGAAAGCCGATCGCAGGCCCCGGCACCGCCGTATGCGGATATTGATGCACCCAAGGCCCGACGATGCCCTGCACCGGAGCAGGCACATTCTCCACCAGATGCGCCACGGTGTTCATGTAATTGTCGGCCCAACCGCCCCAAGACAGTACCGGCACCGTCATCCGCGCATAATCCTCTGACACCGAGCCATGCTTCCAGTAATCGCTCTTCTCTTGCATCTCAGCCCAGCGGGGGGCCAGCCAAGGCTCATTCTCCAGCCGCCGCAGCCATTCCGCCCGCCAATCCGGGCGCAACACCGGGTCCGCTGGCCTGCTGGAGTAAGACAGCATCACCGCCCCCCAGCCGAAGTTCTCGCCCAGCAGGCAGCCGCCCTTGTAGTGAATATCATCAGCAAAGCGGTCGGTGGTCGAGCACACCGACACCACCGCCTTTAGCGCCGGTGGCTGCAAAAACGCCGTCTGCAAGCAGTTAAACCCGCCCCAGCTTTTGCCCATCATCCCGACCGCGCCGTCGCACCAATCCTGTGCTGCCAGCCATTCGATCACCTCGCAGGCGTCGGCGAGTTCCTGAATGGTGTATTCATCGCTCATCAAGCCTTCGCTGTCGCCATTGCCGCGCATATCGACGCGCACGCAGGCATAGCCATGCCCCGCCACATAGGCGTGCATCATCTCATCACGCGGCAAAGTGCCATCGCGCTTGCGGTAGGGGATGTATTCCAGCACCGCAGGCACTGGCCCTGCGCCTTCGGGCCGCCACACCCGCGCCGACAAACGGCAGCCGTCCGATAGCACGATGCCCATGTCGGGCTCGTCGGTAATGGCAAAGGGAAACTCGGTTACAATCTTCATGTGGGTCCCCTTGTCATCTCGCGCGTATCAGGCGATGCGAAGGCGCTGAAATCCGTCCTTCAAACGGCGCTTGAGCATCCATTTGCGACGTTACGTCACATTCGGGTAAAAAGCCCTCTTGCAACGCAAACCCAAGCGCGCCACCACTTTCGCGCAGATCAAACCGCAAAGGAACCCTCCATGACCGCCCGCCCGAATATCCTGATTGTCATGGTGGATCAGTTGACCGGAACCCTGTTCGATGATGGTCCCGCCGCCTTCCTGCACGCGCCAAACCTGCGCCGTTTGGCCGATCATTCGGTGCGCTTTGCCAATGCCTACACCGCCTCACCGCTCTGCGCCCCGGCACGCGCCGCCTTCATGTCGGGCGCTCTGCCGCGCCGCACCCGTGTCTATGACAATGCCGCCGAATTTGCGTCAGACATTCCCACCTACGCCCACCATCTGCGCCGCGCGGGCTATTACACCTGCCTGTCGGGCAAGATGCACTTCGTCGGCCCCGACCAGATGCACGGGTTTGAGGACCGTTTGACCACCGACATCTACCCCGCCGATTTCGGCTGGACCCCGGATTACCGCAAACCCGGCGAACGTATCGACTGGTGGTATCACAACCTAGGCTCCGTCACCGGCGCAGGTGTCGCCGAAATCACCAACCAACTCGAATACGACGATGACGTCTGCCATCAAGCCGTGCAGAAAATCTACGACCTCTCGCGTGGGCTTGATCCGCGCCCGTGGTGCGTTACTGCCAGCTTCACCCACCCGCACGACCCCTTCGTGGCCCGCCGCAAATACTGGGATCTCTACAACGACGCGCCCGAGTTGGAACCGCCCACCCCGCTCGCCTACGAAGACATGGACCCGCACTCGCAGCGCCTGATGGACGCGTGCGACTGGCGCGGTCTCGAAGTTACCCCCGACCACATCCGCCGCGCCCGCCAAGGCTATTTCGCCAATATCTCTTACGTCGATGCCAAGATCGGCGAGATATTCGAGGCACTTGAAGCCACAAGGCAAGAAGCCATCGTGATCTTCGTCTCGGACCATGGTGAAATGCTGGGCCGCAAAGGCCTGTGGTTCAAGATGAACTTCTTCGAAGGCGCCTCGCGCGTCCCCCTGATGATCTCGGCCCCCGGCCTTGACCCCAAACGCATCGACACCGCTGTCTCCACCATCGACCTGACCCCCACGCTCTGCGATCTGGCGGGCATCTCGATGGAGGAAGTCATGCCGTGGACCGATGGCGAAAGCCTGCTGCCCCTGGCCACCGGCACCCCGCGCACCACGCCTGTGGCGATGGAATACGCCGCCGAAGGCACCATCACCCCCATGGTCGCGCTGCGCCTGGGTGCGTGGAAATACATCCACTGCCCCGCCGACCCCGATCAACTCTACGACCTCGCCGCCGACCCCGAGGAAAACTATAACCTCGCCGCCGACCCCCGCGCCGCCGAGGTGCTGGCGCATTTCCAGACCATGACGCAAGACCGCTGGGACATCCCCTCCTATGACGCCGAGGTCCGCCAAAGCCAAGCCCGCCGCTGGGTGGTTTACGAAGCCTTGCGCAACGGCGCCTATTATCCGTGGGATCACCAACCCCTGCGCGCGGCCTCCGAGCGCTATATGCGCAACCACATGGACCTGAACGTGCTGGAAGAAAACAAACGCTTCCCGCGCGGCGAGTAAGGCGTCTGCGTGCCGCCCGTTTTTACCCCGCAGCGAAGCGGCAGCGCCAGAACGCTCCGCGGGGGATATTTAAGAACAGGTGAAAGCAAAGAGGCTCTCTATTTCACCTGTTTCTTAAATATCCCCGCCGGAGGCTTCCACATATCCGCCCGCAGACCTTTTGGTCGCGATGCTGCGCCAGCGCCGCCGAGCGGTGGCTCGATGCCACCCGAGGCGGCACCCCGATGGCCTCAGCGCAGGGCCTGCAGGATCTCAAGGCTGGGGTAGCCATCGGGCACCATGCCGTGCTTGCGTTGAAAAGCCTTTACGGCAGCGATGGTCAGCGGACCGACCTTGCCATCCGGCGTTCCGGCATAAACCCCGGCGCGCAGCAGCAGGCTTTGCATCTCGCGGCGTTCGTCCAGCGTCAACGCTCGCAGATCGCGCGGCCATGTCGCCTTGAACGCTGCCCCGCCCGCGATGCGATCCGCCAGATGGCCCACCGCAATCACATAAGAATCGGCCTTGTTATAGGCTTCAATCGCCGCGAAATTGTCGTAGACCAGAAACGCAGGCCCCCTAGCCCCCGCAGGCAGCAGCAACGCCCCCCAGCCGGTGCCCAGCGCCCCGCCATCGGGCAGGGTCACGCCCAGCGCGGCCCAGGCACTCAGCGGCTTTTGTGTGCGATCCCCGGCGAGGTCATAGTCAAACCCCGCAGGCAGCCGCACCTCATCGCCCCAGCGCCCGCCGTTTTTCCAACCCGCGTTTGCAAGATAAGCCGCGGTCGAGGCCAAGGCATCGCTGGGATCATCGCCCCAGATATCCGGCTTGCCCTTGCCCGCAAACGTCACCGCCAGCTTCAGATAAGACGACGGCATGAACTGCGTATGCCCCATCGCGCCGGCCCAGCTTCCCGCCATATCATCTGGCTTCACCGCCCCCGATTGCAGGATCTGCAGCGCCGCGATCAACTCGGCCTCAAAAAACGCCCCCCGCCGCGTGTCGTAGGCCAAGGTCGCCAAGGCACTGGGCGTTTCAATGTCGCCGCGCACCGCGCCATAGGCGCTTTCCAACCCCCAGATCGCCAGCACCACATGCTTGTCCACCCCATAGCGCGCCTCGATCTGATAGAGCAGCAGACCATGCGCACGCAATGCCTTTTGCCCTGCCGCAATTCGGTCTTCCGATACCGCACGGTCAAGGTAATCCCAGATCGTGCGGGTAAATTCATCCTGCTTGCGGTCGCGCTCGATCACCGCAGGCAGGAAATGCACCCTCGCCATACCAGCATCAAACGTCTCTGCCGAAATCCCCGCCGCCAGCGCCCGCCCGCGAAACCCTGCGATCCACGCCTGCAATCCCGCCTCAGAGCCATTCTCGATCACGTCGCCATCCCCCGCACTTGCCACCACCTCGGGCACATCTTCCGCAATCTCTTGCGCCACAGATGCGCCCGCCTCCAGTGCCACGCACAGCATCAGCAGGGCAGACAACGGACGCAAGGAAGGACATGGGCAGATCAGCACGGCGAACACTCAGATTAGCGGGACCGCCAGATTACCGACGACCCCCACCTGCGCAAGCGCATTCAGCCTCAGGCCGCGATCCGGCTGCCCGCGCGCAGATCATCGCGCAGTGCCATGACCTCGTGCATCAAGCTGGCATTCTGCCGCTCCATCCGGCACAGATTGTCCTGCATTTCCTCGATGGTGCGGTTGCCGGTGTTCTGCAGCAGAAACACCATCAGAAAGGTTGAAATCGTGGTGCCGGTGTTGATGATCAACTGCCAGGTGTCAGAATACCCAAACAGCGGCCCGGTCACGGCCCACAGCGCCACGACCAGAAACGCCGCCATGAACGCAAACGGGCTTCCCAGCCCGGCCGAGATCCATTCCGACAGGATGTCAAAGCGGTTGGTGATATAGGTTTTCATGGTGATCTCCTTCAGACAGCCGTTTCCGGCCGTCCGTCAAAGGATCACGCGATCCCCCGAAGGCAGGCCCAAAACGGCAAATGCGGTCGACTGTGACTTGACATTGGGTTGCGGTTCCTGGGTTTCACAACGCGTATGGTTGCAGGGGCCGCGATAGGCGCTTGCCGCCTGCGGGTCAACTCACATCTTGTTGCATTTCGGTGATTTATCGGGCCAGCGCAGGGATTTACCGCCGCTTGCGCACAACCTTGCGCTTGGTCGCGGCCTCTTTGCTGGCAAACTTGCCCGGCTTTTTCGGCTGATACCGCCCCGGCTTGGCGCGACCTGTCGGCAGCGTTGCGCCTTCGATCTTCAACAGATCCAGCGTGATGCCCCCGGTCATCGGCGTGGCCTCGGCCAGCCGCACCAGCACGCGCAACCCGATGCCAATCTCGATCCCGGTATCCGCGCCGATCAGTACCTGACGATCCTGATCATAATGGAAATACTCGCGCCCGACCGACCGTATCGGCACCAGCCCATCCGCCCCGGTTTCATCCAGCTTCACGAACAGCCCAAACCGCTGCACACCCGAAATCCGGCCGGCAAATTCATTGCCCACTCGATCAGCCAGAAACGCCGCGAGATAACGGTCGTTGGTATCGCGCTCGGCCACCATGGAGCGCCGCTCGGTATCCGAGATCAGCTTGGCGGTCTCATCCAAGTTTTCCACATCCCAGGCCGACAAGCCATCGTCGCCCCAACCATGCCCGGAAATCAACGCCCGATGCACGATCAGGTCGGAATAGCGCCGGATCGGCGAGGTGAAATGCGCGTAGTTGCGCAACGCGAGGCCGAAATGCCCGAAATTCACCGCGTTGTAATAGGCCTGCGTCATCGACCGCAGCGTCGAGATGTTCATCAGCTCGTCAAAATCGGTATCCTGCGCCTGCGCCAGCAACCGATTGAGATGCGCTGTCTTCAGCACCTGCCCCTTGGCCAGCGTAAAGCCCGAAGCCTCGGCCACTTCGCGCAAAGCCTCCAGCTTGTCGGGCGAGGGTTCTTCATGCACGCGGAACAGCAAGGGCCGCTTCAGCCCCACCAATTCCTCGGCCGCCGCGACATTGGCGAGGATCATACATTCCTCGATCAACTTATGCGCATCAAACCGCGCCTTGAACGCGACTGACACCACCTTGCCCTCGTCGGAAAGTTCAATCTTCCGCTCGGGCAGTTCCAGATCCAGCGGTTGCCGCAGCGCCCGGGCCTTTTTCAGCGCCTCATAAGCCGCGTAAAGCGTGGTCAGGATCGGCAGCAGCGGTTCCGTCACAGCATCGGGCCGCCCGTCAATCGCATCCTGCACCTGCCCGTAATGCAACGACCCTTGCGAGCGCATCAGGCCACGGGTGAAGCGATGGCTGAGTTTTTGCCCATGCGCGTCAATCCGCATCTGCACCGCCATGCAGGCGCGATCGACATGTTCGTGCAGGGAACACAGATCGCCCGACAGCACATCCGGCAGCATCGGCACCACGCGGTCGGGGAAATAGGTGGAGTTGCCACGCTTCCTTGCCTCGCGGTCCAGCGCGGAATTCGGGCGGACGTAATAGGCCACATCGGCGATGGCGACCCAGATGTAATAGCCGCCGGGGTTTTTCGGATCGGGATCAGCCTCGGCATAAACCGCATCGTCACGGTCGCGGGCATCAATCGGGTCGATGGTCAGCAAGGGCAACTTGCGCAAATCCTCGCGCTTGCCCAAAGGTGCTGGCTGCGCCGCATCGGCCTCGGCAATCACCGCATCGGGGAACTGATCGGGGATACCGTGCTGGTGGATCGCAATCAGGCTGACCGCCCGCGCCCCCGTAGGATCGCCCAAACGCGCAGTGATCCGCGCCTGCGGCAGACCCAGCCGCTTGTTGCCGACCTGTTCCGCCTCGACCAGTTCACCATCACGCGCGTCATTGGTCTGGCCCGCCGCCACGCGCCATTCCTTATCGACGCCCTTGTCCACGGGCACAATCCGCCCGCCCTCTGCCGTGCTGCGGAACACCCCCAGCACCTTCAGCGGGTTCGACCCCAAGGCCCGGATCAACCGCGCCTGATAGCCGTAATCCTGCCCGCCCACCGGCGTCAGCCGCGCGAGGATCTTCATCCCGCCCGCCAAAGCCACATCGCCCTTCTGCGGCACGATCAGGATACGCGGCGGCGTGTCGCCCGCATCCGCCTCCAAAGGCTGCGCAAACAGATCGCCATTGCTGTCAGGCGGCAGCACCAGCAGCACCGAAACCGGCGGCAACGCCCCCGGTTCGCGATAGCGGCGCTCTTTCTTCTCGATCCCGCCCTCGATCTCAAGTTCCTTCAGCATCCGCTTCAGATCAATCCGTGCATCGCCCTTGATCCCGAACGCCTTGGCGATATCGCGCTTTCCGGTCAGGCCGGGGTTGTCTTCGATCCATTGCCGGATCTGCTGTTTGGTGGGGAGTGTGTTCATGCGTCTGATCTAGCACGATATTGGGATAAAGGCCATGCTTCGCAGCCCTTCGCCAAGCGCCGGGGCGCTGCCCCGGACCCCGGAGTATTTAGACCAAGATGAAATCAGCGGCTATTTGAGTGCCGCCGCCCGCCCTGCCCAGCGCCCCGTCGCCATCGCGGCGGTCAGCAGATAGCCGCCCGTCGGGGCCTCCCAATCCAGCATCTCGCCACAGACGAACATGCCGGGGATGGCTTTCAACTCCAGCCCCTCGGTGACAGCATCTTGCATAATACCCCCGGCCACCGAGATCGCCTCATCCAGCGGCCTTGGTCCTGCCAGCCGGAACGGCAGCGATTTTACTGCCGCCACAGTCTCCATCCCCCGGCCGAACTCCATCACCACACCCACAGCCGCAGGCGAAAGTCCCAGCTTGCGCAGCCGGTTGGCCAAGGTTTCCCCCGGCTTCATCCGTGCCAGTTTCGCGGCAATCTCATCGCCCGACACATCCGCCATCAGATCGACCCGCAACGCCGCCCCCTCGCGCAGCGACCGGCTGACGGTGTAAACCCCGCCGCCCTCGATCCCACGCGCCGAGATCACGAATTCGCCGCGCTCGCGCTGATCGCCGACCAGCAGCGCCGCGCCCTTGATCGCCGTGCCGAAATGCTTGGCCATGTGCGGCGTCCACTCCACCGCAAAGCCCATATTCGCCGGCTGCCAAGGCGCAATCTGCACGCCCTTTTCCGCCAACCAAGGCACCCAAGCGCCATCCGATCCGAGCCGCGACCAGCTTGCCCCGCCCAAGGCCAGCACCGTCACTTTCGGGTGCAGAACCTCGCGGCCCTCTGGCGTCTCAAACGCCAAGCCCTCGCCATCAAACCCAGCCCAGCGCCAGCGACTGCGCAGCTCTACCCCCACACCCTGCAAGCGCAGCAACCATGCCCGCAGCAACGGCGAGGCCTTCATGGCGCGCGGAAACACCCGGCCTGTCGATCCGGTGAACACCTCTTGCCCCAAGGCGCGCGCCCAGATGATCATCTCGCGCGGGCCAAATTCGGCCAGCATCGGGCGCAGGCCTTCGTTGCGATAGGTCGCGATGAAACTGCTGCGATCCTCGTCCTTGGTCAGGTTCAGCCCCGACTTGCCCGCCATCAGAAACTTGCGCGCCGGGCTGGGTTTGGCATCGCACACCACCACCTTAAGCCCGGCGCGCGCCAATTCCTCTGCCGCCATCAGGCCCGCAGGCCCCGCGCCAATCACCAAAGCATCCATCAGATATTTCCTTTGGGCAAAGCGCCTTTAATTTCCACCACCCGGTGCGGATAGGGCATCTCAATCCCGGCGGCTTTCAGTGCGTTCCAGATCGCGAACAGCACCACCGAGCCGTATTTGTTCTTGCCGTCATCAATGCCGTTCACCCAATATTCCACTGCAAAATCAACGCTGCTTTCGCCAAAACCGCGCAATTCGCAATCCGGGCCATCGGGCTGAGTCAACACAAACGGCAGTGCCTGCACCGCACGCTCGATCACCTCGGGGACAAGGTTGATATCGGTGTCATAGCCCACCGAGAACAAAGCCTCATAGCGGTTGGCACTGCCCTGATCCGAGTAATTCACCACCCGCGTGGTGACAAAATGCTCATTCGGCACCACAATCCATTTGCCGTCGAACGTCTCGAGCACACAGGCCCGCGCGGTCATCTTGACGATTGTGCCCTTCTCGCCGCCGTCGAGTTCGACATAATCGCCGACCGTGGTTTGGCCCTCGATCAGCAGGATGATGCCGCTGACAAAGTTCGCGGCAATCTGTTGCAGCCCCAGCCCGATCCCCACACCCAAGGCACCACCCAGCAAGGCCACGGCGGTCAGATCAATGCCCATGATGCTCATCAGCAGCAGGAAAGACGCGCCAAAGATCGCCACCTCGGTCGCCTTCACCGCCAGTTCGCGGGTGGCGGGGCGCAACTCTTCCTGTTTCTTGATGTAGTCGGCGCTCTGCCGGTTCGACCACGACCCCAGCCAGAACAACAACCCGCCCGCGATCAGCCCCCGGATCAGCGCCATCACCGAAAACCGGATATTGCCCAGCGCGATGATGGTTTCTTCCAGCCGCAGCGAGATATCGTCCAGCAAGCCCACCGCATACAGGGCGGCGACGGGAACCAGCACATATTTGCCCAGCAGTTTCAGGAATGGATCGCGCAGCACTTGTTGCACGAACAACCGCGCGGCAAGGAAGAAGAACACCCGCTTGCCAAAGGCAATCACATCACCCGAGCCGAACAGCGACCGAGTCACCTCCTCGCCCGCTGCCGTAAAGCCATAGGCCAGCAGCGGCATCAGCAGTGGCAAAAACCGCAAGGCAAAGCGCAGGGCGGTGGCAATGATGGTGTCCTTGTCGCCGGGGTCGAGCATCCGCAGCGCCAAGGGCGCGATGCGGCGTGAGGCATATACCGCACCAAACACCGCCAAAGCCAGCAGCGCGAATTGCGACCAAGCCGCAGGCGACAGCAGCCAGCCTTCGGCAATTTCGCTGCCCTGACGCAGCCAGCCCATCACACGTGTGACAAATTCCGATTGCTGTTCCATACCAAGGCCCCCACGCTACCCCTCTCCAGTGTCAAAGAAACCGGGGTAAAACAAGCCTGCCCGAACGCCGTGGTGATTTGAAGCCGTTCCACCACGGCGCAGGGCGCAGCCGATTTCTGCACAGAAATCGGGCCGGAATTTGTGCAAATTCCGCTACCCGATCAGCCGTTTGATCGCCCCCGCATGGCCGGGTTTGGCCGCCAGCACATCCGCTGCCAAGGCCCGCGCCGCGGCCATCAGCTCATCCGCCGCGACAATGCGGTCGATCAGCCCCCAAGACAGCGCCTCCTCGGCACCAATCTTCGCGCCTGCCATCAGCAGCAACTTGGCGCGCGCAGGTCCGACCAGCGCCACCAATCGCGCAGGGTCCGCGGGCTGCGGCAGATAGCCCAAGCGCATCACCGGGTAAAAGAAGTTCGCCCCCGGCACCGCCAGCCGCAGATCGCAGGCCAAAGCCATCCCCATCGCCCCGCCCGCCAGCGTGCCATTCAGCGCCGCAATCGTCAGCCCCGGCAGCCCTGCAATGCGGTTGGAAAGCTGATCCCATATCGGATCACTCGCCAGCCCCGCGCGTGCCTCGTCCAGATCGGCGCCTGCCGAAAACACCCGGCCTTCCCCGGTCAGGATCAGCACCTGCGGCGGATCTTCCAGTGCTGCCAGCAGATCGCCCAGCATCGCCCGGGTCAACGCATTGGCCTTGTCGGGCCGCTGCAGGGTCAGCTCCAGCAGCCCAGCCTCGCGCGCGACGCCAATCATGCGATCAACCCCACCGCGCGCCGCACCGCCTCATCCCGCAGCGAGACATCGCGGCCGAGATACTCATCCGCCCCCGCCCCGCACATCCACACCAGACATTTCGCCGGCCAATCCGCCGGGATATGCACCGCGAAATCCAACTGGCTGACCGGATTGACCCCGCTCGCCTTGATCTTCACCTGCATCTCGGTCGCCACCGTGCCCGGAGACATCCCCAACACCCGGATGCCCTGCGCAGCCTCCTCCAGATGTGCCACGCGAGTCAGCATCAGCGCCCCCGCCTTGCTGGCACAATAGCCGCCCCAGCCCTCCATCGGGTTCACCGCCGCCCCTGAGGACACCGTGATGATCGTGCCGCCACCCTGCGCCCGCATGATCGGCAGCGCCGCCCGCATGCCGTGAAACACGCCCTTGAGGTTGATATCAATCGCCGCCGAGAACGCCTCCACCCCCGCCTCGGCCAGCCGCGCAATCGGCTCGATCACGCCTGCATTGTTGATCAACACATCCAGCCGTCCGAACCGAGCAACCACCGCCGCCAGCGCCGCGGCCACATCCGCGCCATCGGCCACATCGCAACGCCGCGCCATCGCCTGCGGACCAATCTCTGCCGCCAGCGCCGCAATCCCAACTTCAGACCGCGCCAGCAACGCCACCTTTGCCCCCGCTTGCGCAAATTCCCGCGCCGCCGCAGCCCCAATACCCCGGCTTGCACCAGTGATCACAACAACCTTGTCCTGCATCGCTTGCCCCTCACGCCCAGATGACAATCCCGTTTAGCCAAATCCACCCGCAACGGAAAGCCTTGACCCTGCCTGCACTTGGACGGATGCTTATGCGCGATATTTCAATCGGAGAGGCTTGATTATGAAACACTGGAAACTCGCCGGCAGCACCGCCGCGATTGCGATTTTGGCCGGAACCGGCGCATTTGCCGACGTAACCCCCGAAGAAGTCTGGCAAAACTGGCAAGATATGAGCACCTCTGCCGGGCAGACCGTCACCTCGACCAGCGCCGAGCGCGATGGCGACACTTTGGTCGTCTCGGGTGTGACCATCACCTACGAAAAAGACGGCACCTCGTTTACCAGCGCGATCGAGCAGATCGACTTCACCGATAACGGCGATGGCACGGTCGATGTCACCACGTCTGACAACACCGAAATGTCGTTGAAAGCCCCGGCAGCCAAAGACATCGACGGCGCCGTGCCGACCGATCTGAAGATCACCCTGTCGCAACCCGATATGGTTGTCACCGCCAGCGGCACCGCCGATGCGCTCAGCTACGAATTTGAAGGCCCCAGCGTCACCGCCACGTTTGAACCCGGCGACACCGCAGCCGAGGCGCAGGGCAATTTTGAAGTCGCCCTCAGCGATCTGTCCGGCAAATATCTGGTCGAAGGCAATGGCGAGGCCAAAAAGATCACCTCTGACTTCGCCGCCAAAAGCCTGAAAGTCACTGGCACCGGCAAGGACGAAGCCAAGAAATCGGACGTTACCTTCAACGCCACGATTGCCGATCTGGCGGGTAACTCCAACGGCAACTTCCTAGGTGCCGCCGCGATGGCCGATATGGCCAAGGCGCTGCAAGGTGGCTTTGCCGTCAACGGCAATTTCAGCCATGGCGCGATGACCTTCGATCTGGCCGTCACCGAAGACGGCAAGCCCACCAAGATCACCGGCGCATCCGAAGGCGGCGATATGTCGGTGGCGATGGATGCCACACATCTGCAATTCGGCGCAGGCGGCAAGGCGCTGAACCTGACGATTGCCAGCGCCGACATTCCGTTCCCGGAGCTGAAGATCGGCTATCAGGAAGCCGCCTTCAACATGCTGATGCCAGTCGGCAAGACCGCCGAGCCTGCCGATTTTGCCTTCCTGACCAAGCTGGTCGGCTTCACCGTCTCGGATGAGGTGTGGGGCATGTTCGACCCGGCAGGCAATCTGCCGCATGATCCGGCCACGGTTGTCATCGACACCAAGGGCAAAGTCACCATGACCACCGATCTGTTCGACGAGGCTGCGATGGCGGCTTTGGGCGATGCCCCTCCCGGCGATCTGAACGCGCTGGACGTGACCGAGCTGAAAGCCTCGATCGCAGGGGCCGAACTGACCGGCGCCGGTGCCTTTACCTTTGACAACACCGACAAAACCACCTTCCCCGGCGTGCCGCTGCCGACCGGCAAGATGGATCTCAAGCTGACCGGCGGCAACACGCTGCTGGATAAGCTGGTGGCGATGGGCCTTCTGCCGCAAGATCAGGCGATGGGCTTCAAGATGATGGTCTCGATGTTCGCCAATTCCGCGACCGACAAGGACGAGATGACCTCGACGCTGGAGTTCAAGGACAAAGGCTTCTACGCAAACGGCCAAAAGCTCCAGTAAGCGCCTTGACATGACAACAACGGAAAGGCCGCTCACCCGAGCGGCCTTTTTGCTTTGAACCCTTCTCGCGAACCGAAAGAAAACGCTCCAGTGAAGCGTTTTCCGGTTCATTGCTCAAAAGGCGGAACGCCGTTGAGCAAGGGGCGTGCGGCAGCAAGCCGACAGTTGGGAAATCGGGGCGCGCCTGACTGGCGGGCGCGAAACGCGCCTGCCGGGGGCAGGCAGGCGCGGCCCGATTTGTCACGGGCCAAATCGGGCAAGAACGGCAACACCTGCGCGAATCGCATATTCCCCGCCGCCCCGGACTTGATCCGGGGCCTCGCGCTGTCACCAAGAGGCCCCGGATCAAGTCCGGGGCGGCGGGGAGCGCAGGCATAAGACAAGCATATCCACAAAGATTACCAAATCCTTAAATCGGAAATGCAACAAACTGATATAAAAGAACATTTTTTGGTCCCGAGTTGGGACCACCCCAAATCACAACCTTCGCAGACAATTCTGCGCCAGATAAATCTCATCCGCTGCCGGATCGAACGGGATGCCCGCATAGTCCAGATTGCCCGTCACCGCAGGCCGTGCAATCGCCTGCGGGGCGGGGGTAGGCACCGTCGCCGCCGTCAGCGCATTCCCCGTGGTGTCGATCACACCGCCCACCACCAACCGCGTGCTGAAACTCATGTTCTCAATCCGCCCGCCCACAGCCGAGCCCAACAGATTGAACCCCGCCGACACCGCCGCCTGCTGCAACGCCTGCTTGGGGGTCTTGCCCTCCACCAGCGACTGCGCCCCCTGCACCCCACCTTGCAGGCCAGACCCGACAAACATCAGTTGCAACTGTTCCGACCGCGCCAGCGCCGGATTGGCCCCAGCAATCCCTACCATCCCCACAATGAACGTCCCCGACCCGTTGATCACCGCAGCCCCGACATTGCCGGTATCCTGATAGGTCGCCGTCCCCCGCAACACCGACCCCGCCCCCAACACCCCAAACGCCGCCCCACCCGACAGCAAACCCGCCCCCACCACAAGAATGGTCGCCGAGGTATCCCGCGTGAACTGCGCCACCGCCAGCGCCGTCTCCCATCCCTCGACATTATTGGAAATACTCTCCGATGACTGCCGCGTAGCCCTGCGCCGCATCGCCTCGACCGCATTGAAATCACTGCGCCCGCGCGCGATCATCCCCAACAGATTGGCCCGCATCGACGCCGGATCCCGCGACAACCGCTCCGCCGCATCCATGTAAAACGTGTTGGTCTCCTGATCCACATCCGCCCGCAGCCCGTTCCAATCCGTCTCGAACAGAAACGTCGTTGGCATCAGAAACCCGTTGTCCACCGAGGTAATCTGCGAGCGCGCCTTGATCTTTTCCGCCCGCAACGCCGCGCGCAGCATCAGATAGACGCCCTCTTTATTGACACCCCAGCGCTGACCCTGCGCGTCCACCACCACCGTCCACGGCATGGCAAAATCCTTCTTGAAAAAAACTTGATGGGCTAAATATGCCCTTACGTCTTGAACTCCGCCCGGAAAGCATGACTTTGAGCCGCAACGAAGTCAAATCCCTTAAGGATGCCGCATGTCCCGTCTCGCCGCGCTGACCGAAGCCCTTCTTGATGCCGCACGCAAGGCAGGGGCCGAAGCCGCTGATGCGATGGCCCTCTCCGGCACCTCGCAATCCATCGACATCCGCGCAGGCGCGTTGGAGCAAGCCGAGCGATCCGAGGCCACCGAGATCGGCCTGCGCGTGCTGATCGGCGGGCGTCAGGCCTGCGTTTCCGCTTCCGACACCTCCCCCGCCACCCTCGCCCGCCTCGCTGAACGCGCGGTGGCGATGGCGCGCGAGGCCCCGAATGACCCCTATGCAGGCCTCGCCGCCCCGGACCAGATCGCCAAACACTGGGATCTCGCCGCGCTGGAACTGGTCGAAGACGCCCCTGAGCCCACCGCCGCGCATCTCGAATCCCTCGCGCGTGAGGCCGAAGCCGCCAGCCTCGCCGCCCCCGGCATCACCCAAGTTCAAGCCTCGGCAGGTTACGGCCGCCGCCAAGTCCACCTCGCCGCCACCAACGGCTTCGCGGGCGGCTATGAACGCTCCTCCCACTCGGTCTCTGCCGTCGCCTTCACCGGATCGGGCACAGCGATGGAGCGTGACTATGCCGGCGAAGGCCGCATCTTCGTCGCCGACATGCCTTCCGCCACCAGCATCGGCAGCCTCGCCGCCGAGCGCGCGCTGGCTCGCGCCGGGGCGACCAAGCCGAAAACCGGCACCTATCCGGTGATCTTCGATGAACGTGTCGCATCTTCGCTGATTGGCCACTTCACCTCTGCCATCAACGGTGCCGCCATCGCGCGCGGATCGTCTTGGCTTCTGAACGGCCTTGGCGCCCAAGTCTTGCCCGCCCATCTGTCGCTGATCGAAGACCCGTTGCGCCCCCGCATCGGCGGCTCGCGCCCGTTTGATGGCGAAGGCCTGCCCTCGACCCGCCGCATCGTGGTGGAAAACGGCGTGCTGATGGGCTGGACGCTCGACCTTGCCACCGCCCGCCAACTCGGCCTGCAATCCACCGGCAACGCCGCGCGCGGCACCTCGTCACCGCCCACCCCGTCGAGTTCAAACCTCGACCTCACCCAAGGCACCGCCACGCGCGCCGATCTGATCCGCGACATGGGCACCGGCCTGCTGATCACCTCGATGATCGGCTCGACCATCAACCCCACCACCGGGGATTATTCGCGCGGCGCTTCCGGCTTCTGGGTTGAAGGCGGCGAAATCCTGTATCCGGTGAACGAATGCACCATCGCAGGCAACCTGCGCGATATGCTCAAACGCATCATTCCCGCCAATGACGCCCGCGCGCATCTGTCCACCCGCGTGCCCAGCCTGCTTGTCGAAGGCATGATCCTTGCCGGAGCGTAACCTTGCCAGAGCGTGATCTTGCCCTGCTGACCAAAGCCGCCCGTGCCGCCGGCGACATCGCCCTGCGCTACTGGAAAAACGCGCCCAAAGCCTGGGACAAGGCCGACACCAGCCCGGTGACAGAGGCCGATCTGGCCTGCAACGACAAGATTCAAAGCATCCTGCGCAGCGCCCGCCCCGACTATGGCTGGTTGTCCGAGGAAACCCCGGATGACAAGGCGCGATTGAATACCGAATACCAGTTCATAATCGATCCGATCGATGGAACCCGTGCCTTCATCGCGGGCGAAAAACACTTTTCCCACTCGCTCGCCGTGGCGCATCAGGGCCGGATCACCGCCGCCGTGGTTTATCTTCCGGCGCTCGACAAGCTGTATACCGCCACCGAATTTGGCCCCGCCTTGTGTGATGGGCTGCCGATCCGCTGTAGCCGGAAATCGCTTGCCGATGATCCGAACATTCTGACCTCGAAGCACACGCTTGATCCTGCGCATTGGCCAAATGGCATGCCACAGTTTCAGCGCAGCTTCCGTGCCTCGCTGGCGTATCGGCTGTGTCTGGTCGCCGATGGCAGTTTTGACGGCATGATCACCTTCATGGACGCTTGGGAATGGGACATCGCCGCAGGCAGCCTGATCGCCGCCCGTGCAGGCGCGACCGTCAGCGACCGTTACGGGCTTGCGCTGGATTTCAACGCTTTGACTGCGCAATCGCCAGGCACGTTCGCCTGCGCGCCCTTGCTGCATGATGATCTGATGGGCCTGACAAACGCATAAGGCCACCCAAAGGCGGCCTTATGTGAACTTTCATACGCAATTATGTGAACGTAGGTTCCGATTACTTTTTCTTCGGCGGCACGAACCGCTTCGAGGTATCCTTGGCATCGGTTTTGGGGGCCGCCGCTTTGGCAAAGGCTGGCTTACCGAACGACTTTCCCTCTGCGCCATGCGATTTCGACCCAAAGGCTTTGCCCGGTTTACCCTCGGCCCCACCATGCGATTTGAAGCCTGCGGATTTCGGGGCATAAGCGGGCTTGTCGCCACGCGGCGCATAGGGTTTTGCACCTTCAGCGCGCGGCGCGTAGGGCTTGCGGTCGCCGTCTTCGCGCTTGGCAAAAGGCTTGGCATTCTCGCCACGCGGCGCATAGGGCTTACGCTCACCATCCGCGCGCGGCGCATAGGCGGGCTTGTCGCCACGCGGGGCATAAGGCTTCGCGCCTTCGGCGCGGGGCGCATAAGGCTTGCGATCCCCATCTTCCCGCTTGGCATAGGGCTTGCCCCCCTCGGCGCGCGGGGCGTAAGGCTTGGCTTCGCGCGCAGCATAAGGCTTGGCCGCATAGGGCTTCGCATCGTCATCGCGCTTGGCATAGGGCTTGGGCGCACGCGGGCGCGGAGCCTCGGCAGGCGGCGCTTCCGATCCTTTGATCGGATCATAGCCATCCGCTGCCGCTTCCTCGATCAGACGCGAAGGCTTCGGCACATAGGGTGCTTTTTCGCGCTTTTCATAAGCTGGCTTCTCGGCACGCTCTGCCCGCACCGGGCGCTCTGCCCGATCCCGCGCAGGCGCACGCGGCGCGCGCTCGGGGCGATCCATCGAAGGCTCGCCCGCCATCCGCGCCATCACGACGCCGTTTTCCAACTCCAGCGATTGCCCGAACTTGCCCGCCAGATTTTCGGCGATCTGCACATAGGTCACATCATCCTGCACCCGGATCGCGCCGATGCCGTCCTTGGTGATCGAGCCTGCATCGCAGATCTTCGGCAACAGCCAGCGCGCCTCGGCCCGACCCGAACGGCCCACCGACAGCGAGAACCACACCGAAGCACCAAATTCCGAACGCTCGCGCGGCGGGGCGGCATCGCGGGGCGCCGCCGTTTCGCTCAGCACTTCCGGCGCAGAACGGCCCGAGCGCCACGACTGCACATAAGCCGCCGCGATCTGTTCAGCGCCAAAGCGTTCGATCAGCTTCATGGCCATATCCATCTCGTCGGTCAGATCCTGACCAAAGACGGGGTTTTCAAAGATGCGCATGTCGTCGCGCGCTTGCACATCATCCGCCGAAGGTGCCGCGCCCCATTCGGCCACAACCTTGGCACCTTGCAGCAAGCGCTGCGCTTTCTTGAATTCCGACGGCGCCACGATCAGCGCCGAAACGCCCTTCGACCCCGCCCGCCCGGTGCGGCCCGAGCGGTGCAACAGGGTTTCGGAGTTTGACGGCAAATCTGCATGGATCACCAGTTCCAACCCCGGAAGGTCAATCCCGCGCGCCGCCACATCGGTGGCGATACAGACATTCGCCCGGCCATTGCGCAACGCGGTCAGCGCGTTGGTGCGTTCCTGCTGGCTAAGTTCGCCCGACAAAGCCACAACCTTGAAGCCGCGATTGCCCATGCGCGCCATCAGATGATTGACGTTGACGCGGGTCTTGCAGAACACAATCGCCGTCTTCGCCTCGTAGAACCGCAAAGCGTTGAAGATCGCATGTTCCCGGTCGCGCACCGCCACCGAAAACGCTCGGTATTCGATATCGACGTGCTGCTTGGCCTCACCCTGAGCGGCAATGCGCAACGCGTTGTTCTGGAAATCTTCCGCCAGCTTGGCGATCTCTTTCGGCACGGTGGCCGAGAACATCAGCGTGCGGCGATCTTCGGGGGCAGCCGCCAGAATGTATTCCAGATCCTCGCGGAAGCCCAAATCGAGCATCTCGTCCGCCTCGTCCAGCACCGCCGCGCGCAGGCCCGACAGGTCCAGCGATTTGCGGTCAATGTGGTCGCGCAAGCGGCCCGGCGTGCCGACAACGATATGCGCGCCACGATCCAGCGCGCGTTTTTCGCTGCGGTAATCCATACCGCCGACGCAGGTGGCGATCTGTGCCCCTGCCGAGGCGTAAAGCCATTCCAACTCTCGCGCCACTTGCAAGGCCAATTCGCGGGTCGGCGCAATCACCAAGGCGAGCGGCACATCAGCATAAAGCAGCTTGTCCATGCCGCCCAGAATCTGATCCGCCATCGCGATACCAAAGGCCACGGTCTTGCCGGAACCCGTCTGCGCCGACACCAGCAAATCGCGGCTTTGCGCATCGTCTTGCAGCATCGCTTGCTGCACGGCCGTCAGCTTTTCATAGCCCTTGGCCGTCAAAGCCGCAGCCAAAGGCGCGGCAATCATTTGATCAATCATGTCTTTTCCTGATGGGGGATGGCCTTGGCCATGCCCGTGAAGTCCCATAAAAACGGCACCTCATTTCCCCATCGCAAGCCAGCCTCCCTGCCGCCTGCCCCGGAATCCTCGGGCCGAAGCTGGTCGCATAGCGCAAACAACGCCGGATGTATATAGTCAGGGTGCGTGATTCACGCGCCTTCCCGCCTCAAACCATCTTGATCGTGTCCTTGCCGACCGCCAGCATGTAACCGCGCCGCGCAATCGTCTTGACCAGCAATTCCGAAACCAACTGATTGCCCAAGGCGTCTCGCAAGCGTTTCACCCGCGTCGCCCCCGCCGCCTCGTCACAATCGGCGGCATTGCGACCCGAGATCACGCCCTCAATCTGCGCCCCCGTCAGCACATCATCATCCATCCGCGCCTCGGCCAGAACGCTCAGCGTCTCAATCGCCGCCTCGGTCAGCGCAAACTCCATATCGTTGATATAAACCGCCCGCGCCTCGCGGCTGATGACCAGCGTGCTGACCTGAATGCCCGACCGCTGGATCGCCGAAATCCGCCGGTTCAGCGCGACAATCGTCACCAGAAACACCAAGGCCGCCACCATCAGCGCCGTGGCAAACACCAGCAACACGAAGATCACCGAGCGATAGCTGGTCAGCACCTCGGAAAACGAGGTGCCCGATTGCGCCAGAATTTCCAACAGCTTGATCTCGGCCCCGGTGTTCAGGTTGTTGTTTTCCACAAACAACCGCTCCACCCGCGCGTTGAACACATTGGCGTCGGGCAGGTTGATGAACAGAAATACCGCAGCGCCCAGCAGAATCACGACAATCGCCGCGATCCCGCCCGCAACCACCCGGTTGCCCGCCTTCAGCACATCAGTAGCGGAGGAAGTACTCTCCTGCACTGGCTTTCCTTTCCCCCAAACCTTCCGGGCCGAACGTGGATAAAACGGTCAGCAAAGTCCATCCATCCGCCGCCAATCTCGGCGCAAGTTCGCCTTTCGCGGCCCCCTTGTTGCCGCAAGCGCCATCAGAAATTTGCGCAACGCCGTAATGCAGCCGCAGCGGGCTGTCCTGCTTGGCCTTGTAGTCGGCATAACATTCGGCACTGGCCGGAAGCGCCACGCCAAAGGCCAAGATTGCTGCAAGTAACAGGCGCATCCATTGCACTCCCTAAATCGTTACCAGCACTTTGGGCATAACGGCCGGGCTATTCAATATCCAACCCGGTTTAGGGCGCTGCTATCGCATAACAACCGACGGATATTGCTTGGCCAGACGTAGAAGCACCAGTCTTGCGCATCGGCTTCATGCCAGAGGCCCAGCCCACATATCCCAGCAGAAGGAGGTCAAAATGTCCCACATGTCCACCGCATCCGAAACCCTTGCGGAAACCATTCACGCCCTGCGCGATACCAAGCACACCCAGATGTTCACCATGAAGCGTCAGGCGAATATGTTCGTGATTCTGCTGATGGCGATCTCATTGCTGGCCGCAACCGCGATGCCCTCCCATGCCGAGCGGCGCAACAATGATCTGGCCAAGATCCTCGCAGGTGCTTTGGTGATCGGGCTGATCGCCAAATCGATTGACGACAATAAGGACCGCCACAAGCCCAAGCCGCAGCCCGAACCCGTCTACGAGCCGCGCGTGCCCTCGGTTTGCGCCATCAGCATCGACAGCAACTCTGGCCAGCCGGTGACGATGTATTCGCAGAAATGCCTGCGCCGCGAAGGCTTCGATTACCGCCTGCCCAACTGCGCCCGCGACGTGCGCATCTATGGTGAGGCCGACCGGGTCTACTCCGCGCAATGCCTGCGCGACGCGGGTTTCCGTTTGGGTCGCTGATCCCCGAAATCCGGGCCGCACCCCGATCCCTTAGCGGCCCGACACTTGGGGGCGGCGGTATGAGCAGCGCCGCCCCCCTTTTTTCACCGCGATTTTCGCGCTACGCGAAACGCATGGGAAAATTCACCGCCAGTCTCGACTACGAATCCGCCGCCCGCGCCTTGGGTCACAGCCATATCGCCGGGGTGGATGAGGTGGGCCGTGGCCCACTTGCTGGCCCCGTCACCGCCGCCGCCGTGATTCTCGACCCCACCCGCATCCCGCCCGGTCTGGCCGATTCCAAAACCCTGACCGCCGCGCGCCGCGAAGCGCTTTTCGACACCATCCTAGCCACGGCCCAATGCTGCATCGCCCATGCAACCGTCTCAGAAATTGACACCCTGAACATCCTGCGCGCCAGCCATCTGGCGATGGAGCGCGCGGTGGCCGGATTGGCGCAGGCCCCCGACCATATCCTGATCGACGGCAACTTGATTCCGTCTGGCCTGAAGGGTCGCGCGCAGGCCATCGTCAAGGGCGATGCGAAATCACTGTCGATTGCCGCCGCCTCGATCATCGCCAAAGTGGCGCGCGATCGCATCATGGTGGATTTGGCGCAACAATACCCCGGCTACGGCTGGGAGGCGAATGCCGGATACCCGACAAAGTTGCATCAGTCCGCGCTCCTAAATCTTGGGGTCACGCCTGCGCATAGACGTTCGTTCAAACCTGTCCACAATATGTTGTATCAAGATAAATCTGTAACCCCTTGATTCAATAAAGAATTTGACGAGTTATCCACAATGACTCATTCTCTGCATCAACAAACGGTGAATAACACCGAGGGCAGAGGCAGAATATGGCGACGAAAAGCAAACCGGCGGTGGCGCATAGCCTTCCGCTGAACCAGATCCTTGATGGTGACTGTATCGAGCGGATGAACGCGCTCCCCGCTGGGTCGGTAGACCTGATCTTCGCGGACCCCCCCTATAATTTGCAGTTGAAAGGCGATCTGCATCGCCCCGACAACTCCAAGGTCGATGCGGTGGATGACCACTGGGACCAATTCTCCAGCTTTGCCGCCTACGACAAATTCACCCGTGAATGGCTGGCGGCGGCGAAACGCCTGCTGAAACCGAATGGCGCTATCTGGGTGATTGGCAGCTATCACAACATCTTCCGCGTCGGCGCTGTGTTGCAGGACCAGGGCTATTGGATGCTGAACGATGTGGTCTGGCGCAAGTCGAACCCGATGCCGAACTTTCGCGGCAAACGCCTGACCAACGCGCATGAAACCCTGATCTGGGCCAGTCGCGATGAGGACAGCAAATACACCTTCAACTACGAAGCGCTGAAAGAACTCAACGACGGCGTGCAGATGCGCTCGGATTGGGTGCTGCCGATCTGCACCGGGCATGAACGTCTGAAAGACGAGAACGGCGACAAGGCGCATCCGACGCAAAAGCCGGAATCGCTGCTGCACCGCGTGCTGATCGCCACCACCAACCCCGGCGATGTTGTGCTTGACCCGTTCTTCGGCACCGGCACCACCGGCGCAGTCGCCAAGATGCTGGGCCGTGATTTCATCGGGATCGAGCGCGAAGAAGCCTACCGCAACGCCGCCGCCGCCCGTATCGCGCGTGTCCGCCGCTTTGATGCTTCGGCTTTGGAGATCACCGGCTCCAAACGCGCCGAACCGCGCGTGCCGTTCGGCCAAGTGGTCGAGCGTGGCATGCTGCGCCCCGGCGAAGAACTTTACTCGGTTGGCAATCGCTTTTCCGCCAAGGTCCGCGCCGATGGCACGTTGGTCGGGCATGAAGTCAAGGGTTCGATCCATCAGGTCGGTGCTGCTTACGAAGGGGCGCCGTCTTGCAACGGCTGGACCTATTGGCACTTCAAGCGCGATGGCAAGATGATCCCGATCGACATCCTGCGCCAGCAGATCCGTGCTGAAATGGAAGCCGACCAAGGCCGCCCGCACTAAGGCAACCCACACGTTTACCGAACGCCTGTGTCACGGTTCCGCCCATGACACCACTGCCCCAGCACGCGTGTCGTGCTGGGGTTTTTTGGTTAGGTGATCGGCGAAAGCTGCGCTAGTCTGATCGGATTAAGCGCAAATCCATTGGTCCTCATGCAGCCCGATCTGCCCAGCCTGATCCGCAGTTGCCAAGCCGAGGAAGCGGCTTTGTCCGCGATTTTCGCTGACATCGCGGCGGTATTCGTGCCGCCTTACACCCCGAAAATCCGCGCCCGGATTGCCAGTTTGCTGACCCATGCCGAGGCGCATCGGCTTGCCCTGCAACGCGCGCACAGCCTGCATCTGCACAGCCCCGAGCTGCGGGCGCTGCCGATGCACGCCCCGGCGCGGCAGTTTTTCGATGCTGTGCTGCGGCATCTGCGGCTTTACCCTGCGGCCCTTGCCCGCCTGAACGCCGCGCTGCGCCAACGCTTGCCGCTGTTTCCTGCAGACGCGCCCCCCTATAGCCCTGCCGCGCAGATGTTGGCGCTGCATGCCCGCACATGGGACAGAATGCACGCGCATCTTAGCCCGCAAGTGCCGAACATCTATCACGACACCCCCGGCCACCATGGCGACTTGCCCTATCCCAGCACCGATTTCTTACGCTACTCCATGGCCGCGCGCCGGATTTGCCTTGCGATGGACAAGCCCGATCCTTCGTTTCTGGATGTGGGTTGCGGCATCGGGTTGAAGGCATTTCAGGCCGCCGAAATGTTCGCGCAAGTTGATGGTCTGGAGTATGAGGCAGCCCATGCCGCCATTGGACAGACGATGATGCAGCGTGGTGGGTGGCCACATGCGCGGATTTTTCAGGCCGATGCGCTGACGTTTGACCGCTACGGCGACTATGATGTGCTTTACGTCTACAAGCCGATGTATGGCGACGCCCTGCACGAGATGGAGGCGCGGCTGATCGGGCAGGCGCGCCCCGGCACATTGATGATCGCGCCCTATACCGATTTCACCACAAGGTTTGAGACCTTGGGCTGCACCCGGATCGAAGGCTTTCTCTATAGCATCCGGCCGCCGAAATCGCTGCCCGCCACGCTGAAACGTGCCTTGCATGTCGGCTGTTGTTTGCCCGCCCGGCCCAAGAATGGCTATGCCGAAGATGGCTTTCTGGCACCGCTGCATCTGGCGTTGCGGCGCTGGGGACATGGCGATTAAAAACGCTCTGGCAAGGGGGCTTTTCTGATCTTCCCATCTGGGAATGACTTGTGCCAAGAGGCCAGAATTTTGGGTTTTTCCACAACATGTTGTGTTTTTCGGCCTAAAAGCCGCGCAGATCAGCCTAAACCGGCGCGCCCTTGGGATCGGGATTCAGGCCTTTGTTATAGCCGTGCCAATCGGTGATATCGGGGTAATACTGCGCCCGCCATGCCTTGACGCGGCGGTTCATCAGGCGCTTCCACAGCGGCGGCACCATCGCCGCCATCGTCATCACCGGATAGCCATGGGGCAGTTGCGGCGCATCCTCGGCACTGTAGGTTTGCAGCAGGGGAAAGCGGCGATCGGGTTTGTAGTGGTGATCGGAATGGCGCTGCAGGTTGATCAGCAGCCAGTTTGACGCCCGGTGCGAGGCGTTCCAACTGTGGCGCGGCAGCACATGCTCATAGCGGCCTTCGCCCAGATAGCGCCGGGTCAGGCCGTAATGTTCGATGTAGTTCACCAGTTCCAACTGCCAGACGGCGACCCATGCCTGCCATAGAAACAGCCCCAGCCCGACCCAGCCACCCAAAATCAGCGCCAGCAGCAGCATCGCGCCCTGCAAGCCCCAGTAGCGCCAATAGGGGCTGGATTTATCCAAGGGTTTCAGCCCCTTGCGCGCCAGCATCGCGGCTTCGGCCTTCCAAGCCGAACGGTGACATTCCACCAGAACGCGCGGAAAGAACCGATGGAAGCCTTCGTTATAGCGCGCTGTCACCGGATCGCGCGGCGTGCCGACATAGAGGTGATGCACGCGCAGATGTTCTGACCGGAAATGGCTGTACAGCACCGATGCCAGCAGCAGATCGGCCAGCAGCCGCTCCCACGCCGGTTTCTGGTGCATCAATTCGTGGGCGTAATTGATCCCGATGGTGCCAGACACCACGCCCATGCCGAAAAACAGCCCGATCTTTTCCGCCGTGCCCAGATCTGCCGCCTGCGGCACATACCACAGCATCCAGCACAGCAAGGTAAACTGCGCCGGAAACCAGATCAGTGTGACAAGACGGTAGTATTTCAGCCCACTTTCGGGGGTTTCGAGATCGGCGTTATCCTCATTCCGCCCGGCGACCGCATCGAGCAGCGAGAACATGCCCCAAGCGTAGAGTGGCAGCGCCAGAACGCTCCACGCGCCGATCAAAGTGCAGGCCACCGCGACCGGGATCATCAGAAGTGACAGCCAGAACGGCAAAGCGTTTTGCAGGCGTTGCACTTCGGCGGCGGGAATAACTGACATGACGGCCCTCTTTTGCGGGCAGTCTAGCGCAAATTCCATCCCGCTCAACGTGGCGTTTTGTCAGGAAACGCAAGGTCATAGGCCTTGCGCATCAGGGTTGGCAGATCATCGGGGTTCAGGGGCATGTATTCACCTCGCTGCGGGTTGGCCGTGGTTGAGGCCAGCATCACCTGCAAGACTAAGTGAAAATGTGTGAAGGTATGCTTAACCGCGCCCAGATTGCGCCAATCAGACTCAAACGGCGCGCCATGGGTGGTGCCATCCCAGCCATCACTGGGGAAGGCGAGCATCCCGCCCAACAGGCCGCGCTCGGCCCGCCGCTCCAGCAAGACCTGATCGCCGCGCCGCGCCACCCAAGCCACGCCCTGCCGCACGGGCTTTTCGGGCTTGGCCAGTTTGCGCGGCAATTCCGCAGCAATGCCAAGGCGTTGTGCAGCGCACAGGCCCAGCAGAGGGCAGATGCCGCAGGCCGGTTTGCGCGGGGTGCAGATGGTCGCGCCCAGATCCATCACGGCTTGGGCATAATCGCCGGGGCGCTGGTCGGGCGTGACGGTTGCGGCAAGCCGCACCAGTTCGGGCTTGGCGGTGGGCAAGGGCGTTTCCAGCGCAAACAGCCGTGCCATCACACGCTCGACATTGCCATCGACCACCACCGCAGGCTCGTCATGGCAGATCGCCGCCACCGCTGCTGCCGTATAGGGCCCGACCCCCGGCAGGGCGCGCATCCCCGCCGCCGTATCCGGGAAAACCCCGCCATGATGGCGCACCACAGCGCGCGCGCAGGCCAGCAGGTTGCGGGCGCGGGCGTAATAGCCAAGACCCGCCCATTCGGCCATCACCTCGGCATCCGGGGCGGCGGCCAGATCGGCAACCGTGGGCCAGCGCGAGGTAAAGCGTTGGAAATACGCCGTTACGGCCGCCACGGTGGTTTGCTGCAACATCACCTCCGACATCCAGACCCGGTAGGGATCCGGGCGCATACCCGCAGCTTTCGCGGCAGGCGGCACGCGCCATGGCATCACCCGCGCGGCGGCATCATACCATTCCAGCAAGCGCTGGCTCACCTCTGCGTCACGCAATCTTTATCCCCTTACCGCCCGCGCCCCTTGGCGAAGCCGCACCCTTGCCGTTAGAATAGCCCGAACCACGGATAGGACCAGATGGCCCGCACGACCAGCCCACTTCCCTCTGCCAAACCACGGATGCGGGGTTTTGAAGCCACATCGGGGCTGTTGAAGGATCAGATCCGCAAGGTGGGCGAATCGCGCGGCTTTGCCATTGCACGGTTGTTGACCCATTGGCCCGAGATTGCGGGTGACGAGATGGCGCAAATCACCCGCCCGGTGAAGGTGGGCTATGGCCGCGAAGGCATGGGCGCGTCACTGACGCTGCTGACCACCGGGCCGAACGCGCCAATGGTTGAGATGCAGAAGGAAAAACTGCGCGAGCGGGTGAACGCCGTCTATGGCTATGCCGCGATCTCTCGCATCCTGATCACCCAGACCGCCGCCACCGGCTTTGCCGAGGGGCAGGCGAGCTTTACCCACAAACCCAAAGCCCCGCCCGCGCCGGACCCGGCCATTCTGGCCGAAGCCGCACGCACGGCGGCACCGATAAAGAACGACGATCTGCGCCAAGCGCTTGAAACCTTGGCGCAAAACATCCTAAATCGCCGCAAATCCAAGGAAGGCTGACCTATGGCTAAAACCCGCGCAACCACCGCCGCTCTGGCCTTGATTATGGGCCTTGGCCTGACCCAAGCCTTTGCGCAAACCACCACAACCACCGAGGCCCCGGCAGCGCCCGCCGCCCCGGCCGCCATCGACCCGGCCACCATCCAAGACTATGGCGTCGGCCAGATGGACGCCAAGGTGAAGATTGTCGAATACCTTTCGTTCACCTGCCCGCATTGCGCTGCGTTTCACTCTGAGGTCTATCCGCAACTGAAGGCGGATTACATCGACACTGGCAAGGTGCGGTTGGAGTATCACGAGGTTTACTTTGACCGCTACGGATTGTGGGCGGCGATGATGGCGCGCTGCGGCGGAGAGATGCGCTATATGGGCATCACCGACATCATCCTTGACACGCAAAAGGACTGGGCGGCCTCGGATGATCCGAATGCGGTGGTGGAAAACCTGAAGAAAATCGGCCGCACGGCGGGGATGGATGACAAGACGCTTGACGCCTGCATGAAAGACGCCCCGATGGCGGAGGCTTTGGTCAAGCACTTTGAAACCAACATGGCCGCCGACAAGATCGAAGGCACGCCCACCTTCATCATCAACGGGACCAAGCATGCGAACATGGCCTATGATGATCTGAAGGCCGTGATTGACGCGGAACTGGCCAAGTAATGACCCCACTCGCGGGCGTCAAAGTTGTTGAACTGGCGCGGATTCTGGCTGGCCCCTGGGCTGGCCAGACCCTTGCCGACCTTGGTGCCGATGTGATCAAGGTTGAAGCGCCGGAAGGCGATGACACCCGCCGTTGGGGGCCGCCGTTCATTGAACGTGATGGCGACAAATCCGCCGCCTATTTCTACGCCACCAATCGCGGCAAACGCAGTATCACCTGCGATTTCCGCACGCCCGAGGGGCAGGAAACCGTTCGCAAGCTGATCGCCGATGCCGATGTGCTGATCGAGAATTTCAAGGTCGGGGGATTGGCGAAATACGGGCTGGACTATGCCAGCCTGGCCAAGATCAACCCGCGGCTGGTCTATTGCTCGGTCACGGGCTTTGGTCAGACCGGCCCCTATGCCCACCGCGCCGGCTATGATTTCATCATTCAGGGCATGGCCGGCCTGATGTCTGTGACTGGCGAACCCGACGGCCAGCCGCAAAAGGTCGGCGTCGCGGTGACGGATGTGTTCACCGGGGTGTATTCCGCCACCGCCATTCTCGCAGCATTGCTGCAACGCGCCCGCACCGGGCTTGGCCAGCATATTGACATGTCGCTGCTGGACGTGGCGACCTCGATCATGGCGAACCAGTCGATGAATTACCTGGTGTCAGGCAAGCCGCCGGGGATGATGGGCAACGCCCACCCCAACCTTGCGCCTTACGCCGTGTTCGATTGCGCCGATGGCTGGATCATTCTGGCCACCGGCAATGATGGCCAATACCGCCGGTTGTGCGGGATTTTGGGGCTGGAGGATATGGCCGAGGCCCCGGCGTTTCTGACCAACGCCGACCGTATTGCCAACCGGGTGGAGATGACCGCGCGGATTACGGCGGCCACGAAAACCTGGACCAAGGCCGCGCTTCTGGCCGCGTGTGAGGCCGAAGGTGTGCCCGCAGGCCCGATCAACTCCCTCGATGAAGTCTTTGCCGACCCACAAGTCATCGCCCGCGGCCTGCAAATTGCGCCTGATGGCCTGCCGGGTGTGCGTTCGCCGATGACCTTTTCGGGCGCGGAATTGTCGCTGGACCGCCCCGCCCCGAAACTGGGCGAGCATAACCCATAGGGTGCGTGATTTCACGCACCATCCCCTTGCCGCCGGCGCAACACAGGGCAGCGCCTGACCGCCGGGAGGGCGAGCCACAGAACTTCTAGGCACTTTATGCCTCAACCTCCTCCCCCGAATTTCTGCTCAAGACAGCGCAAAAGCGCCCGCCCGAGGGGGGTGATGAGCGATCAGAAATCCTCCAATGGAGGATTTCCGCGAAGAACGCCCGGCCCGTGGCCGGGCCGGGAGGCGGGCGCTGCCCGGCGGCGCTAAAGCGCCTTGATTCCGGGCGGGAGATTTGCGTGAGAGGTGGTGCAGGAGAATCCCATAGGGGCGAGAGTTTTAGAGCAATTTATTCCGAACAACTAACGGCAAAGCTATCTACATATGGTTGATGTATTTGATCTGAAACCAAGGATTTACTGTTCTCAACAAAGGTCGTCACGGAAAGAGATGTGAACCCATTAGCCTTTCTAATAAGGTAGTGCTCCGTGGTGAAACCATCTTCGCGCTGAAATACACGTTCACAAAGATAGCCTACGTCGGCGTCATTACGAAATTGACCACACTTTACTTCAACAAACGCCGGGGAACCATCATATGCGTTGTATATGTAAGCCCCTTTGTCGCCGTCAATCACCAGTTGTTGCTCAGTTTTGTCCGGGTCTGATCCTATACGTTTACAAGTAATCTCAGCCTTTGATGGTGAAGCTACTGCCAAGGTCGTTGTAAACGCGATCAGCATTAGTTCCTTCAAAAGAATCTCCTATATTGAGTCAGGTGTAATACCCCTCTCACCCCCAATTATAATTAAAACTCACGCTGATGCGATCTTCCTCGGCCATATTCATCGGCACCTCATGGCGCAGCCAGCTTTCCCACATCAGCACTTCGCCAGCCTCGGGCGTGCGGTAGATGAAGGTGCGCAACTCATCGCGCACCTTGGCCTTGCGCGGCGGGGCGGCCATCATCATCGGCAGCCGAGGGTCTTCAAACTTGATCGCGGATGTGCCCTTCGGCATCGTTACATAGGTGGTGCCCGAAATGACGCTGTGCGGGTGGATGTGTGAGCTGTGCATCCCGCCCTGCGGCAGAATGTTGATCCACAGGCTGTCGAGTTTCAGCTTTTTCTCGCCCAGATCGAATTGCAGATCCTTGGCGAAACCTTCGACATGCTTGTCTAAGCTCTTGACCAGCGCCTTGAAGATCGGAAACCGCCACGGCAGATCATCCAGCGAGGCATAGCTGGTATAGCCCGCATAGCCGTGCTTTTCGCACCAATCCTGCCCGGCCTCGTCATCTTCGGCGATGGCAAGGCAAGAGTTTTCCAACTCTGCCAGATCAACCGGCTTGCCCTGCTCGGCCAAAGCAGCGCGGTAGAGGCGGGTGACGAAAAGTGTTTCGATATTCGACATGAGATGTCCTTTCTGCTGCGGGTATGGGGGCAAAGGTTAACAAAACCTGAACGACCCCCCTTTAACCCGTTGAATTCATTACCTGCGATTTGGTCCCGAGTTGGGACCGTTCAAATTCCCATCCGATCAAAGGCTGCGTCGAGCGGGCCCCAATCCTCGATCCGCAGCCGCACGGGCAGTGTCAGCACCCGAGAACGGAAGGCCTCTGGCAGCCGCACCGCGTCCTTTTCCGTCGTCACCAGTTGCGCCCCCTTGGCGAAGGCCTCGATCTCAAGCCGCGCCAGCAAAGCCTCGGACAAGGGCTGGTGATCATCCAAAGCCTCGCCCCGCACCAGCACAGCACCCTCACCGCGCAGGGTGGCGAAGAATTTCTCGGGCCGCCCGATCCCGGCGAAAGCCAGCACCCGCTCGCCCGCCCAATCCATCCCCATCCGCAGCACTTCCAGCCGCCCCCGCAGAAGCGGCACGCCTTGCACCGCAAAGCCGTCGCCAATCGCCAGCACGAAATCGGCCCGCTTGAGACCCACCGCAGCCGGTTCCCGCAGCGGTCCGGCGGGAATACAGCGGCCATTGCCAAAGCCGACGGCGGCATCGACCACGACAATCGAGATGTCCTTCACCACCGCGGGGTTCTGAAAGCCGTCGTCCAGCAAGATCACCTCAGCCCCCGCGGCCTCGGCAGCCTGCACGCCCGCCGCGCGATCCTTGGCGACCCAGACATCGCAGAAGGCCGCCAGCAGCAGCGGCTCATCCCCCACCTGATCGGCCCGATGCCCCGATGCCACCTGCACCGGCCCGGCGAGGCTGCCGCCGTGCCCGCGGCTGACCACCGCGACTCGCCGCCCGCGTGCGATCAGCCGTTCGATCAGCGCCATCGTGGTCGGAGTCTTGCCGGTGCCACCTGCATTGATATTGCCGATGCAGATCACTGGCACCGAAGCCTGATACCCCGCCCGGCGCAATCGCCGCGCCGTGGCTGCGGCATAGACCCAGCCCAAAGGCGCCAACAGCCGCGCCCATAGGCCCGGTCGATCCGCAGGATTGCGCCAAAACCCCGGTTCCCGCATCAGCTTTCCCCATCCAGCACGCCGCGCGCGAAATCGACCACGCGGTCGGTGACCTCGACCCCGTCCGAGGCCAAAGTCCAGGCCGCCTGCGCCAACCGCGCCGCGCGATCCGGGGCAAGAAGATCGCTGAGCGCATCACCAAGATCGCCCGCAGAGCCGACCGCCCGCGCCGCCTGCGCGGCCCCCAAGCGGCCGAACACGCTGCCATATCCGCCTGGCCTTGGCCCGTAGATGATGGCCGAGCCCAAGGCCGCAGGCTCCATCGGGTTGCGCGCGCAGCCCTCGCCCAGCAATGACCCGCCTAGGTAGCTGACGGGTGCCAGCCGATACCACAACCCATATTCCACAGCCGAATCCGCGATGTAAACCTCGGTTTCGGCATCCGGCTCTTGATCAAGGCCGCGCTGCGCCACGGTCCAACCTTCGGCGGCTTCGATCGCAGCAGCCAGTTCCGCCCCCCGCGCCGGGTCTTGCGGCACCAGAATAAGCAGCAACCGATGTGCCAGCCGCAGGGCCGAGCGGTGCGCCGCGATCACCGCAGCCTCCTCTGCCGCTGGCACATCCACCGCCAGCCACACCGGGCGCGTCGCCATCAGCGCCGCCAGCGCCGCGCGTTCGGGTTCGTGATAGCTGAGCGCCGCCGATGGCTCCTCCATCCGGCCCGAGACGGCGACTTCTGGCGCGCCCGCACGACGAAAGGCACGGGCGGCGGCTTCATCCACCGCCAGCACCTGCCGCACCGATTGCAAGGCCTGACGCATCAGACCCGGATACCAGCCCTCGCGCGCCTTGAGCAGAAACGGCGCGCGGGCATCCACCATGATCATCGGCAAGCGACGTTCGGCAGCCTCTAGCATCAGGGCGGGGCGCACCTCGCCCTCGGCGATGATCGCCAAAGCCGGGGCCCAATGCGCCAGAAACGCCCGCGCCTCGGCTGGGGTGTCGGGCGGCGGCGGCTGATGCAGCATATCGGCGGTCAGCGGCACCGCATCGGGACAGGTCAGCAGCACCGTCACGCCCAATTCTTCGACCAGCCGCAACGCCAGTTGCCGCAAGCCGCGCGCGCAGCCCAACTCAGCCGCGTGCAGCCAGATTAGATCGCCCGCAGGCCGAGCTGGCCGCGCCGCCTCGATGCCAGACGCGCGGCGTCCGGTCAGGTTATACAGCGTGCGGCCTAGCGAAAGTGCCATAAAGAACGGTCGCTTACGCGCCCATCTCCTCGGTCAGCGAGCCCGGCACACCTTCTTCGCGCAGACGGTGAATATGGGCGATGAAATAGCGCATATGGGCATTGTCGACTGTGCGCTGCGCCTCGGCCTTCCAAGCACCGAAGGCAGTCGCATAGTCAGGATACATGCCCACGATATGAATCTGGCTGACATCCTTGAACACATTCTTTTGCGGGCTGACGAGTTCGCCGCCAAACACCAGATGAAGACGCTGCGCCATGCTTGAGGATTCCTGATTGCTGCACCACCGCGCAAGGTAACGGCTGCGCGGGCTTGGTTCAAGGGCGGAAGGGGGGGCAGGGGGGACGCATGTCCCCCCTGCCCCCCCTTGCCCCGGCCTTGCTGCGGGAGCGATGCGGTTCAGTTGAAGCGATTGTCGCGCGGGAAGCCACGCGGGGCCATTCGGCCTGCCGTGGCGCGCGCGCCGATCCATTCGGCCAGATCGGTTTCGGTCCGGGTGCGGCCTGCCGGGTCTTTCCAGGCAAGGCCAGCGGCCAGAACAAAGGTGGTGGCATCCGACAGCCCGCCATCCTTGTATTTCTGCAAGCGCACGCCCTTGCCTTTGGCCATTTCCGGCAGTTCGGTCAGCGGGAACACCAGCACCTTGCGGTTATCACCCACCACCGCGACATGATCGCCCTGCACCTTGCGGCAGATCGCGGTTTTCACGCCAGCACCAAGAGTCAGCACCTGCTTACCCGTCCGCGTCTGGGCCAGAACCTCATCCGAGGCGACGATAAAGCCATCACCGGCGCTGGAGGCCACCAGCAGCTTTTCACCGGGGCGGAAGATTTGCAGATCCACAATCTCGGAATCATTCGGCAGATCGACCATAAGGCGCACGGGTTCCCCCATGCCGCGCCCGCCGGGCAGGTTGACCCCGATCAGCGTGTAGAAGCGACCGTTGGCACCAATCAGCAGGATCTTGTCGGTGGTCTCGGCATGGAAGGCAAAGCGGGCGGCATCGCCATCCTTGAACTTCTGTTCTGCCGAAAGGTCCACATGGCCCTTCAATGCCCTGATCCAGCCCATTTGCGAGCAGACCACGGTGATCGGTTCGCGCTCGATCATCGCTTCAAAGCTGACTTCCTCGACCTCGCCCGCCTCGGCGAAAGCAGTGCGCCGCTTGCCGATCACGGTGTCTTTGCCAAAGCGCTTGCGGATGTCGTCCAACTCGACGCCGATCTGCTTCCATTGCAGCCGGTCGCTGTCGAGCAGATCGGCCAATCCCGCGCGTTCGGCCATCAAGGCGTCACGCTCGGCGATCAGTTCCATTTCTTCCAGACGGCGCAACGAGCGCAGGCGCATGTTCAGGATGGCTTCGGCCTGAACCTCGGTCAACTCGCCATCGCCGGGTTTCGGCGGCACATAGTCTTTCTCGGACATCGCGCGCTTGTGCGGCTTGCCCCAATGTTCGGCCATCAAAGCGGCTTTGGGATCATCGTCATAGCGGATGATGTCGATCACGCGATCCAGATTCAGGAAGGTGATGATGAAACCTTCCAGCACCTCAAGCCGGTGGTCGATCTTTTCCATCCGGTGCTGGCTGCGGCGTTGCAACACATCGCGGCGATGATCGAGAAAGGCGCGCAACACTTCCTTGAGGCTGCACACTTTCGGCTGCCGCCCGTCGATCAGCACGTTCATGTTCAGACTGAAGCGGGCCTCAAGGTCTGAGGTCTTGAACAGTGCCGCCATCAGCATATCGGCCTCAACCGTGCGCGAGCGGGGTTCCAGCACGATGCGGATGTCATCGGCGGATTCGTCGCGCACATCGGCCAGCAGCGGCACTTTCTTGGTCTGGATCAGTTCGGCAAGCTTTTCGATCAGCTTGGATTTCTGCACCTGATACGGGATCTCGGTGATCACGATCTGCCAAGTGCCACGGCCCAAGTCTTCGACCTGCCATTTCGCCCGCGTGCGGAAGCTGCCGCGCCCGGTGCGATAGGCTTCGATCATCGTGGCGCGGGGTTCGATCATCACGCCGCCGGTGGGGAAATCGGGGCCGGGGATGATCTCGACCAAGGCCTCATCGCTGATCGCGGGATCGGCCATCATGGCGTGACAGCCCAGAATCAATTCATCGAGGTTGTGCGGCGGAATGTTGGTGGCCATGCCAACCGCGATCCCTGACGAGCCATTGGCCAGCAGGTTCGGGAAGGCGGCGGGCATCACCACGGGTTCTTCCAGCGTGCCGTCATAGTTGGGGCGGAAATCGACCGCGTTTTCGGTCAACCCCTCCATCAATGTCTCGGCAATCGCGGTCAGGCGGGCTTCGGTATAACGGGAGGCTGCCGGATTATCGCCGTCGATGTTGCCAAAGTTGCCTTGGCCATCGACCAGCGGATAGCGGACGTTGAAATCCTGCGCGAGCCGCGCCATCGCATCGTAAATCGCAGCGTCGCCATGCGGGTGATAGTTGCCCATCACGTCGCCAGATATTTTTGCAGACTTACGGAACGCAGAGGTCGCTGAAAGCTTTAGCTCTCGCATAGCGTAAAGGATACGGCGATGAACCGGTTTCAGACCATCCCGCGCATCGGGCAAGGCCCGGTGCATGATCGTCGACAAGGCATAGGTCAGATAGCGTTCGCCAATCGCGCGGGCCAAAGGCTCGGCAAGGGTTACAGACTCTATCTTGGGGTCATCATCGGGTTCGGACATGGATGTGGTGTAGTGCCGGCCTGCGATCTGGTCCAGCCAGAAAAAGCATCGGGCAGGACGGCAGGGATGGCCGAGGGGGGAAGAATCGCTGTTTTTTCCACTCTACACCGCGTAGGCTCGTGCTATGGGTGCAGCACTTCAGTGGGGTGCCGGCGAGATGTTTAAACTGACCTTTTTCCTTTGCGCTGGTCTTTATGCAGCGATGATTTTTGGTGGGGCCAACCATGGTCAGCAACGGTTTGGCTTGATGGCCCAGCCAACTGCGCCTGAGACCCCAGCCGCGCGCACAGTGCAAGCTGCGCCTGTTGTGGCAGAGATCGCGCCGCAACCCGCCACGCCGGTGGTGGCCAGTCTGACGCAAGCCGCCTTTGTGCCCGATGCGCCGCTGATGGCGGCGACACCGGCGGTTGTAACGCCCGCAAGCGCGGCGGAAGCCAGCGCGCCCGATCTGACGCCGGGCGTTTTGATGGTGGTGAACACGAAATCGGCCAATGTGCGGTCAGGCCCCGGTCAGGATTTTGATGTGGTGGGGCGTCTGGGTCGCGGCGAATCTGTGCTGGTGGTGGTGCAGGGCGAGGGTGCGGATGGCTGGTCGCTGATCCGAATCGAAGGCGATGGCGTTGAGGGCTATATCGCCAGCCGCTTGCTGAGCGAGTGAGTTTCGGCAAGCAGTCGTTCTGCAACTGAGAGATTGTCGAAACCTGCGCCAGCCCTTACCAAGGGGAAAACCCAAAAAGGGCAGCAGGCATGGAACGCACGATTTTGATCACCGGATGCTCGTCGGGCATCGGTCTGGACGCCGCACGCGGCCTGAAAGCGCGGGGCTGGCGGGTGTTTGCCACCTGTCGGCAAGAGCCTGATTGCGAACGGCTTCGCGCCGAGGGGCTGGAGAGTTTCGTGCTGGACTACGCCGATGAGGCGAGCGTCGAGGCAGCGGTGGTCGAGGTGGTGGCGCGCACGGGTGGCAGGCTGGATGCGCTTTACAACAATGGCGCTTTTGCCTGTCCCGGCGCGGTGGAAGACCTGCCGCGTGGCGCGCTGCGGTCGATTTTTGAAACCAATCTGTTTGGCTATCACGACCTGACGCGCCGGGTGATTCCGCTGATGCGGGCGCAGGGCGGCGGGCGGATTATCAACTGCTCGTCGGTGCTTGGGCTGGTGGCGCTGAAATGGCGCGGCGCTTACGTGGCGACGAAATTCGCCATGGAGGGGCTGACGGATGTGCTGCGCATCGAGATGGCCGATACCGGCATCAAGGTGATCCTGATCGAGCCGGGGCCGATCGGCACCGCGATCCGGGAAAAGGCGATCCCGCATTTTGAGCGTTGGATTGATTGGCAAAACTCGGCCCGCGCGGCAGAATACGCGTCCTTGCGCGGGCGGCTTTACGAGGCTGGCCCCAAGGATCGGTGGGAGCTTCCAGCATCCGCCGTCACCGAAAAGCTGATCCACGCGCTGGAATCGGCCCGCCCGAAACCGCGCTATTACGTCACCACGCCGACCCATCTGATGGGCTTTGCGCGGCGTATCCTGCCGACATGGGCGCTGGATTGGATGATCTCGAAGGGCTGATCGGCGTTTTGCAGTTCGCTTTTCCGCATCAAGCGCCTAAATCAGGGGCAACGCGAAAGGAAACCGCATGTTCAGCGACCCTATCTTCATCATTGGTGTGCTTGCCTGCTTTTTGGTGCTGATCATTCTGATGATCGGTATTGGCAGCTTCGCCAAAGGCGGCGAGTTCAACCGCAAACACTCTAACCGCTTGATGCGATACAGAATTATCGCGCAGGCCGGGGCGGTGATCATCATCGTCGGCTACGCCTGGTGGCGCAGCCGGGGGGGCAACTGATGGTCGTTCTGTCGAAGATCTACACCAAAACGGGTGACAAGGGCGAAACGGCCTTGGGCAATGGCGCGCGGGTGCCGAAACATTCGGCGCGGGTCAATGCCTATGGCACGGTGGACGAAACCAATGCGACGGTCGGGCTGGCGCGGCAACATGCCAGCGGCGAAATCGACGCCGCCTTGCAGCGGATTTCCAACGATCTGTTCGATCTGGGTGCCGATCTTTGCACCCCGGATATCGAGAATGATGCCACCGCCCCCTACCCGCGCCTGCGGATGATCGCGGCGCAAGTAGCGCGGCTGGAATCCGAAATTGACACGATGAACGCGCGCCTCACCCCGCTGCGCAGCTTTATCCTGCCCGGGGGAAGCGCCTTGGCGGCGCAGTTGCACCTGTGCCGCACAGTGTCGCGGCGGGCCGAGCGGCTGGTGGTGGAACTGGCAGCCACCGAAGTGGTGAACCCCGAGGCGGTGAAATACCTCAACCGGTTGTCGGATTGGTTTTTTGTGGCGGGCCGGATCGCGAATAATGATGGCCAAGACGACGTGTTGTGGGTGCCGGGATTGACGCGCTAGACGCGACGTCCCGCCGCAAATTTCTGTCGGTTTTGGTCTGTTACCCAAGCCCTCAACACGATATGAGGTCTGCGAGAGCTTGGGCGGCCTTCGGGCCATTGAACGGAGATATGCGCGATGAAGGTTCTTGTACCTGTCAAACGTGTGATCGACTACAACGTGAAAGTGCGCGTGAAAGCGGACGGTTCCGGCGTCGATCTGGCCAATGTGAAAATGTCGATGAACCCGTTTGACGAGATCGCTGTCGAAGAAGCGATCCGGCTGAAGGAAAAAGGCGTGGCAACCGAGGTTGTCGTGGTCTCTATCGGCGTGAAGCAAAGCCAGGAAACCCTGCGCACCGCTTTGGCGATGGGTGCAGATCGTGCGATCCTGATTGAAGCCACCGACAATGTGCACACCGATATCGAGCCGCTTTCGGTTGCCAAGCTGCTGGCCGCTGTTGTCAAGGAAGAAGCCCCCGGCATCGTGCTGTGCGGCAAACAAGCCATTGATAACGATATGAATGCCACCGGGCAGATGCTGTCGGCACTGCTGGGCTGGAGCCAGGCAACCTTCGTTTCCGAGCTGGCGATTGAGGGCGACAAGGCCGTTGTGACCCGTGAAGTTGATGGCGGTCTGCAAACCATTTCGGTGAAAATGCCGACCATCGTTTCGGTCGATTTGCGCCTGAACGAGCCGCGCTATGCCTCGCTGCCGAATATCATGAAAGCCAAGGCCAAGCCTTTGGCCGCCAAGACCCCGGCAGACTACGGCGTTGATGTTGCGCCGCGCCTGAGCGTGGTGAAAACCGTTGAACCCGCAGGCCGCAAGGCTGGCGTGAAGGTGGGCTCGGTCGACGAGCTGATCGCGAAACTCAAAGACGAAGCGGGGGTGATCTGATGGCCGTTCTGCTGATTGCGGATGTGAACGAAGGCGCTTTGGCGACCGACGCCGTTGCAAAAACCCTAGCCGCTGTGGCTTCGCTTGGCGAAGTGCATGTGCTGGTGGCTGGCACGGGCGGCGATGCTGCCGCTGCCGAGGCTGCAAAATTGTCGGGCGTTTCCAAAGTGTTGTTCGCCGATGACCACGCCTATTGCCATGGCATGGCAGAATCCACCGCCGCTTTGGTGGTGGGGTTGGCTGGCAACTACAGCCACATCTGCGGTGCTGCCACCGCGTTCAACAAGAACGTGCTGCCGCGCGTCGCGGCTTTGCTGGACGTGATGGTGATCTCGGATGCGACCGCCGTGGTCGATGCCGACACGTTTGAGCGCCCGATCTACGCTGGCAACGCGGTGCAAACCGTGAAATCGGCGGATGCGAAGAAGGTGTTCACCGTCCGCACCGCCACCTTTACCGCAGTTGAGGCCAACGGCTCGGCGGCTGTCGAGAAAATCGGTGGGCCGGGTGAAGCTGGTCTGTCGGCTTGGGTCGAAGACAAGACCGCAACCTCGGATCGCCCCGAACTGACCAGCGCAGGCATCGTGGTTTCGGGCGGCCGTGGCGTGGGCAGCAAGGAAAGCTTCGATCTGATCGAGAAACTGGCGGACAAACTGGGCGCAGCCGTGGGTGCTTCGCGCGCAGCAGTCGATTCGGGCTATGCGCCGAACGATTGGCAAGTCGGTCAGACCGGCAAGGTCGTGGCGCCGCAGCTTTACGTTGCCGTCGGGATTTCCGGCGCTATTCAACACCTTGCCGGGATGAAGGACAGCAAAGTCATCGTCGCGATCAACAAGGATGAAGAAGCGCCGATCTTCCAAGTGGCTGATTATGGTCTGGTGGGCGATCTGTTCGCCGTGGTGCCGGAACTGATCGAAAAGCTGTAGCTTCGTGTGCATCGCAACAGAAGGGGCGCCTTGCGGCGCCCTTTTTTACATCAGCCGGTGAATGGCGGGCATCAGAAGATCGGCCACTTCTTGATGCGCCACAGGCCCCGGCAACCCCGCCGCAGCAGGGGCCTGCATCGGGGCAAAGGCCATCCCCTCTACCCCCTGCGACAGCGCAGCATGGCTGATGACAGCCTCGACATATTCCGCAGCGGGCGCACGGATGGCGGCGATCATCTCGCTGTCAATCAGCAACGGCTGGCGTTCCAGATTGACCCGCCGTGTGGGCGGTGGTGGCGGTTGATCAGAGACCCAGAGCAGAATCACCCGTGGCCCCAGCCGTGACAGCAACAGCTTCATCCGCGTCACCCATGCCGCGCGCAGCTCTTCGGCCACCACCTCAAACTTGTCGGCAGAGGCGGCCTGTAGCGACATCAGCATGTGCCGGGTGAAATTGAACTCGGTAAAGTCAACGCGCGGATAAATCGCGCGCAGCAGCGGCGTGGCGCCCAGAAAGCGATCATTGCGGCGTGGATGCACGGCATAGTAGCGGTTCGACAGGTTCTGTGCGCCCAGAATCTGCACCACCGTCACCGTGGCTTGGGCCGCGACCTTTGTCACCGCAACCTCATTCAGAAACACATCCGGCCCTGCGTTCATGCAGCCCAGATTGGCGACCGGCAGACCCAACTCCCGCTCGATCAGATCGGGGAAAGGCGCGGGCACGAATTTGCCATAAGTCTCGGTGCCCCCCAGCACCGCCACATAGGCCCGTTCGATATCACGCCTTGGCCCGCGAAACAGAATCCGCGAGTCGCCATAACGGCACGGAAAATAATCCAGCGACCCCTCGCCGGGAAATACATACGCCATAGCCCACCCATTCGTCTTAACACCCAAGATCGACTCTGCCCGAATCGCCTTTCCAAATCGCTAATGCGGGCATTTGTGGCGAATTGTTCCCAAGCGCCACAGGGTTGCGCCTGCCCCCCATGGCTGCGTATGGTGCCGCACGGCAGCAAAGGGGCGTTGGTATGGAAATCCGGTCGGTGGGCATCGTAGGGGCGGGGCAGATGGGCAACGGGATTGCGCATGTGTTCGCGATGGCCGGGTATGATGTGCTGTTGAACGACGTAAACCCGGACATGCTGGCCAAGGCCATCGCCACCATCGACAAGAATATGGAACGCCAGGTCAGCCGGGGCAAACTCGCCGCCGAGGACAAGGCCGCGGCGATGACGCGGATCAAGACCACGGAAGTGCTGGCCGATCTGGGACCGCTGGATCTGGTCATCGAGGCTGCAACTGAAAAGGAAGCCATCAAGAACGCGATCTTTGACGGGCTGTTGCCGCATCTGGCGCCGCAGACGATCCTGACCTCGAACACCTCGTCGATCTCGATCACGCGGCTGGCCAGCCGCACGGATCGGCCGGAGAAGTTCATGGGCTTTCATTTCATGAACCCGGTGCCGGTGATGCAACTGGTGGAACTGATCCGGGGCATCGCCACTGACAAGGAAACCTATGATACCCTGCTTGCCGTGGTCGCCCGTCTGGGCAAGACCGCTGCAAGCGCCGAGGATTTTCCGGCCTTTATCGTCAACCGCATCCTGATGCCGATGATCAATGAGGCGGTTTATACGCTGTATGAGGGCGTCGGCTCGGTGAAGTCGATTGATGAGAGCCTGAAGCTGGGGGCCAATCATCCGATGGGGCCGCTGGAACTGGCGGATTTCATCGGGCTGGATACCTGCCTTGCCATCATGAACGTGCTGCATGACGGCTTGGGCGACACCAAATATCGGCCCTGCCCGCTGCTGTCGAAATATGTCGAGGCGGGCTGGCTGGGGCGGAAGACTCAGCGCGGGTTTTATGACTATCGCGGCGAGACGCCGGTGCCGACGCGGTGATGGTCCCGCGTTGGGACCACTTCATATCACTTTGAGATCAACAGGTTAGGCTTCGCCATTCACCGCCCGTCAACCATGCGGGCTGTCAGGCCTTCTTGCCCAGATCCAGCGTATGCTCACGCAGCCAGGCCAAGAAGCCACGCGGATTGCCTTCCCATTTGTCCAATTCGGTCGCCGGGATCGGCGCGCCAATATAAGGGCGCTGTGGTTTGAACAGGGCGCGCTTGATTTCATACAGCAGCAGGCCCTGCCGCAGCGTATCCGACAGCTTGTTGGCGATCAGAAACGCGCGTGAGTTCTGGCCGGTGAAATGCATCGGCAGGATCGTCGCCCCCGAGCGCTGGATCATCTTATGGGTAAAGACGTTCCATTCGGCCTCAATCGCCGGACCAAAGTAGCCTTCCGACATCGCGACCTTGCCCGCCGGGAACACGATGATGGCACCGCCCGCCTTCAGATGCGCCATGGTTTCCGTCCGCATCTGCAGACCCAGTTCGCGGGCGTTTTCCTCGTGCGGGAACGGCACCGGAATCATGAATTCGGCCACTTCGGGAATACCCGTCAGCAGGCTGCGGGTCAGGATCTTGAAATCGGACCGCACGCGGTTGACCATTTCGGCCATGATCATGCCATCGACCAGCCCATGCGGATGGTTTGCCACCACCACCAGCGGCCCGGTTGGCGGGATCAGCGCGATTTCTTCGGGCGGCGTATCAATGCGGATGCCCATCTGCTTGATCGCCTTGGGCCAGAACGGCGAGCCGAACGGCGCGCCCGAACGCTCAAAATCGCGGATCAGGCGCAGCAGGGTGATCTTCGCCGTCAGCCATTCAATCGCGCGGATGGTTCCGGCCTTGAACGGGTTGGTGAAGGTGCCGGCATAGGACAGCCGCCGCATGTCATATTCGCGCTTGACCGATGGCGGCCCCGCAGCAATGACGGTCTCTGTCTGTGGCGTATCTGTCACGAAGCCTACCTAAGCCTTCCCCGTCGCGCGCCTCAGAACTCTTCCCCGAAGCGGTTGGCCACCAAATCCGCCAGAGCCGTGGCAAGCGCCGCGGCTGCAGGCCCACTGGTAGAGACCTCAATAGAGGTTCCGCGAGAGGCTGCCAACATCAAAAGCCCCATGATGCTGTCACCCGACACAGTCATGCCGTCTTTGCTGACTTGTGCCGTTGCGTCATATTCTTCAACGACCTCGACAAACTTGGCCGAGGCGCGGGCGTGCAGGCCCTTTTCGTTCATGATTTGCAGCGTTTGCGCGGCCATATGTTCAGGCCCCCCCGCCCAGATCCAGCGAATTGATGTATTTGCGCCCGGCCTCAAGCGCCGCAGCCACGGCTTCGGTCACGGGAAGTTCGCGCGATTTTGCCAGCTTGATCAGCATCGGCAGATTTGCGCCGTAGATAATGCGCCGCTCGGACGCGGCACAGGCCATCAGCGACAGATTGGACGGCGAGCCGCCAAACATATCCGTCACCATCACCACGCCCTGCCCCTGATCGACCGCATCGGCGGCGTCACAAATCTCACGCTGTTTGGCGACACGGTCGTGGTCATCCTCAATCGCGATCGCCCGCATGGAGGTCTGCGGACCTACCACGTGTTCAACCGCGGAAAGATATTCCCGCGCCAAGCCGCCATGTGCCACGATCACGATACCGATCACGCGTGTCTTACCTCGACCCTAGAGCAGGCGACGTCGCTGCCCTGCGTTCCAATTCACGGTGCCGTTTTGACACCGGCCAGCCCGCTTCTGCAAGCACCTTGCCCAGTTTTTCTGCAACTGCAACAGAGCGATGTTGCCCCCCGGTGCAGCCAAAGCCAATCGACAGATGCGCCTTGCCCTCTGCAAGATGGGCCGGAAGTAGCATCAAAACAAGGCCCTGCAACCTTTGGAAGAAATCCGCGAACCGCGGGTCACTTTCAATATGCGCGGCCACGGCAGAATCGCGGCCGTCTTTCTCGCGCAGATCAACCTGCCAGTAGGGATTCGCCAGAAACCGGCAGTCAAAAACCATATCCAACCCGCGCGGCAGCCCGCGTTTGTAGCTGAACGACTGCACCGAGACCGCCATATGTTCCGTTGCGTCACGGTCAAACCATTTGCCGATCTCGGCCTTCAGATCATGCGGCGACATCTCGGTGGTGTCGATCAGATGATCGGCGCGCACCCGGACCGGGGCAAGCAGATCAATCTCGCGCGCGATGCCTTCGGTGGGGGTTTCCATCGGGGCAAGCGGATGGCGGCGGCGGGTTTGCGAATAGCGGCGGATCAACTCACCGGGATCGCAATCAAGATAGATCAGTTCCAGCCCGATGCGCGGATCGCGGGTCAGCGTGTCGATCAGTTCGATCAGGGCGGTGGTGTTGAAATCGCGGTTGCGCACGTCAAGACCCAGCGCAATCGGGCGGCCCAGGCTGGGGCCATCAATCAGACGCGGCACCAGCGACAGCGGCAGGTTGTCGATCACCTCGAACCCAAGGTCTTCCAGCGCATGAATCGCGGTAGACCGCCCCGCGCCCGAGGGGCCGGTGATCAGCACCAGTTGATGCTCTGGTCCAGGTTCGGGTTGCCCCGGTGCGGTTACAAGCGTCACGTCAGCCTCATCCCAGCCTTGCCCCTTTCAGATAGCACAAGACCGAAGCTGGAAAATGGGGGGTTTGCGCGCCAAGAACAAGGGGAAGCGAAACGCCCAGCAAAGTTGTGATCCGGTGTGGCGACAGACGCGCAGTCTCGGTCTGATCCAGATCGACCACAAGTTGCAGCGTGGCGCTGGCACAGGGGGGCGCATGCAGCAGCCCCACGCCGCGCGCTTCGATCATGCCAGACAGCGCGGGTGGGCAGGTGGCGACAAGCTGTTGATCTTGCGCGGTGATCTGGGTTTGATCGTCGGCCACCAGTTCGGCGCCAAAGGCCATCAATTGCAAAGCCAGCGCCGATTTGCCCGCCCCCGCAGCGCCCAGGATCAGCACCGCGCGGGTATTGACCGCAACGCAACTGGCGTGCAGCAGCAGGCTGGTCACACCGGCAGACCAACCACAAACCGCGCGCCCAGCGGGTCAGAGGTGGGGTCGGCATTGGTCGGGCGGATGTTTTCGGCCCAGATCACGCCACCATGCGCCTCAACAATCTGTTTGCTGATCGACAGGCCAAGGCCCGAGTTATTGCCGAAATGTGTTGGCGGGCGGTCGGAATAAAAGCGCTTGAACACCTTGGTCAGCGCCTGTTCTGGGATGCCGGGGCCAGTGTCTTCGACCACGATCAGCACGCGGTTTTCGCGCCGGCGCGCCCAGACCCGCACCGCATCGCCATCATCGCAGAACGACACCGCGTTGGTGATCAGATTGACGAACACCTGCGCCAAGCGGCCCTCGAGCCCGTGGATCTTGATCGGTTCGGTCGGGAAATCGGTGATGAATTCAACATTTTTCTCGCGCGCCTGATCACCCAGATATTCGGTCAGATTGGCGAGGGTCTTGATAAGGTTGAATTCTTCCTCTTCCTCTTTCACCAGTTCGCTATCAAGCCGCGAGGCGTTGGAGATATCGGAAACCAAGCGATCCAGCCGCCGCACATCGTGTTCGATGACGTTCAGCAGCTTCTCGCGGTGTTCTTCTTTCTTCACCATCCGCATCGAGCCTACGGCAGAGCGCAAGCTGGCGAGCGGGTTCTTGATCTCATGCGCGACATCGGCGGCGAATTGTTCGTTCGCGTCGATGCGGTCGTAAAGCGCGGCCACCATGCCACGCATCGCCACCGAAAGACGGCCAATCTCATCCGGGCGGGCCGCCAAATCGGGGATACGCACGCGGCCCGGTGACATCTTGCGGGCGTCACGGTCACGGCCCAGTTCTGCCGCCGCCGCCAGATCGGACAGCGGGTTGGCGATGGTCGAGGCCAGCACCAGCGACAGGCCGATCGAGACCAGCAGCGCGATCACGAACATCTGCAGAATCTGCTCGCGCTCATAACGCACCAGACGGTCAATCTCGCCCTCGGCCGAGGTCAGCACGATGACGCCAATCGCAGCACCGCCGTATTGCACCGGGCTTGCCACCGAAAACTGTGCGCCGCCATCGGGCCCGCGTCCGGTGTTCACCGCAACATTGCCGGTCAGCGCACGGGCATAAAGGTCACGCGCCAAAGCCTCGGCATTGGCGGCGGCGGGCGGCTTGTTGCCCATGCTGACAAGGCCCGAGACAGCCTCCCATATGCCATTCAGAAGATCGGTGATGATCGTTTTGCGATCATCGCGCAATGCATCGCCTGCACGGGCTTGGCCAATCTCATGCGTGACAAGCAAACCTTTGGGATCAAATACAAAAACCTCTACCCCCGGCGCAATCGCCAGACCCGAAAGCTGGGTGGGCAGCGCGCCGTTGGTGTTGGCCGCTACGGTTTCGACAACGTTGGAGATCAGCTGCGCCTCTGTCACCAGCGCTTTTTCGCGCTGCAACACCAGACTGTCGCGGAACGGATTCATGAACAAAACCCCGGCGACCAAGATCACCAGAGCCATGATGTTGAACACGATAATCTTGCGCGCCAAGGGCGAGCGGTTCAGCGACACAATCCCGCGCCGGCCGCGACCTTCTGACAGGGCGCTGTCTGCCACCACCTCGGGCGAGACCCAGTCTTCACCCAACAGCAACTCGCCCGGCTTTTTCGCCGGGGTTGCGTCTTTCATGGATATGTTTTGCGCCGCTGTCATGGCCTCGCTGTCACTCTTCGTTGTAGCGATAACCAATGCCGTAGAGCGTCTCGATGGCCGAGAAATCGTCATCGACCGAGCGCATCTTCTTGCGCAAGCGCTTGATATGGCTGTCAATCGTGCGGTCATCGACATAGACCTGATCGTCGTAGGCCACGTCCATCAGCTGATCGCGGCTTTTCACAAAGCCGGGGCGCTGCGCCAGTGCTTGCAGCAGCATGAATTCGGTCACGGTCAGCGAGACATCGCGGCCTTTCCAGGCCACCGAATGCCGCAGCGGATCCATCCGCAGATGCCCACGCTCCATGATCTTGGTTTCTTCGGTCACGGCCACTTCGCCGGTGACAATCGCATCATTGCGGCGCAGCAGCGCGCGGATGCGTTCGACCAGAAGCCGTTGGCTGAACGGCTTTTTGACGTAATCGTCAGCCCCCATCCGCAGGCCGAGAACCTCGTCAATCTCATCATCTTTCGAGGTCAGGAAGATCACCGGCATGGTGGATTTCTGGCGCAGGCGCTGCAACAGATCCATGCCATCCATCCGCGGCATCTTGATATCCAGCACGGCCATGTCTGGCATACGGCGGTTGAAGGCATCCAGCGCGGATTGACCGTCGTTGAACGTCTCTACCTCAAATCCCTCAGCCTCAAGAGTCATCGACACCGACGTCAGGATATTCCTGTCGTCGTCTACAAGGGCGATCCTTGCCATGTTTGGGCTTCCCTATACTGCTCGGCTTGCCTGAACTGCTTGCCTGATTTTTGACACATATTCCGTTTTCCTTGCCCCGTTAGCAACTGCTAACTGCGAATCACCCTATGCCAGAGACTCCATCAGGCGCTAAATTTCCAAATGAATGACTAATTTGCCGCAGTTTTCCGATCTGCTCCAATTTGGTTGCGCTAACCCGAATTTGGTTGCGCTAACTGTCGCGGCGCGTCCTATTCCCTGAAAAATCCGCATGTTATACCAAAGACACGAGACCCAGATCATGGGTTTTCGCAGAATTGCCCAAAGTTGGGGCATACCGGGTTGGAAACTATACCGCCGCATATTGGCGGGAACGGGAGCTTGCAGGATGACGAACGGACGCGTGAACCCATCGCAACGGTTGGAAGATCAGGGCATCAGCGGGCTGGGGCGCGTCTATTATAACTATATCGAGCCTGCGCTGGTCGAAGCTGCCGTTGCCCGTGGCGAGGGTCGCTTGGGCAAGGGTGGCGCGTTCCTGTGCAGCACCGGTCAGTTTACCGGCCGCTCGCCCAAGGATAAATTCGTCGTCCGCACTGCTGCTGTTGAAGATACGATCTGGTGGGGCAACAACGCCGCGATGGCGCCGGAGGCGTTTGACCGGCTTTATGCCGATATGCTGGCGCATATGCAGGGGCGCGAGTATTTTGTGCAGGACCTGTTCGGCGGCGCCGATCCGGTTTACCGGCTGGACGTGCGGATGGTGACAGAACTGGCCTGGCATGGCCTGTTCATCCGTCACATGCTGCGCCGCCCGGCACGCGCCGAGTTGGACAGCTTCGTGCCGGAATGGACGGTGATCAACTGCCCGTCGTTCGAGGCTGACCCGGCCAAGCATGGCTGCCGCACCTCGACCGTGATCGCGCTGAACTTTGACCGCAAGATGATCTTGATTGGTGGGACGGCCTATGCGGGCGAGAACAAGAAAGCGGTGTTCACGCTGCTGAACTATCTGCTGCCGGAAAAAGGCGTGATGCCGATGCATTGCTCGGCCAACCATGCGATTGGCAATCCGGTGGATTCGGCGGTGTTCTTCGGGCTTTCGGGCACCGGGAAAACCACCTTGTCGGCGGACCCGTCGCGGATACTGATCGGCGATGATGAACACGGCTGGTCGGATCGCGGCACCTTCAACTTTGAGGGCGGCTGCTATGCCAAGACCATCAACCTGTCGGCAGAGGCAGAGCCGGAGATTTACGGCACCACCTCGCGCTTTGGCACGGTGGTCGAGAATATGGTGTTCGATGAGGAAACGCTGGAGCTGGATTTCACTGACAGCAGCCTGACCGAAAACATGCGCTGCGCTTATCCGTTAGAGTATATCTCGAACGCTTCGGATACCGGGATGGGCGGGCATCCGAAGAATGTGATCATGCTGACCTGTGATGCTTATGGTGTGCTGCCGCCGATTGCACGGCTGACGCCGGCGCAGGCGATGTATCACTTCCTGTCCGGCTTCACCTCGAAGACGCCGGGGACCGAGCGCGGGATTGTCGAGCCGACGCCGACATTCTCGACCTGCTTCGGCGCACCATTCATGCCGCGGCGGCCGGAGGTCTATGGCAAGCTGTTGCAGGCAAAGATCGCGCAGTTTGGCGCGTCGTGCTGGCTGGTGAACACCGGCTGGACCGGCGGCAAGTTTGGTCAGGGCAAGCGGATGCCGATCAAGGCGACGCGGGCTTTGTTGACGGCGGCGCTGGATGGCAGCCTGTCGGCAGGCGAATTCCGCCGCGATCCGAACTTTGGCTTTGAGGTGCCGGTTTCGGTGCCGGGGGTGGATGCGACCCTGCTGGACCCGCGTGCGACCTGGGGTGACAAGGCGGCTTATGATGCGCAGGCGAAAAAGCTGGTGGGCATGTTTGCCGACAATTTCGCGCAATATGTGCCGTTCATTGATGCCGATGTGAAAGCGGCGGCGATCGGCTGAAACGGGCAGGCTGGTTTGCGGCATCAAGGCTGGGGGTTTTGCACCCCCCGCTACGAAGTTTCTTCGCTACTTCGTAGCAAACTTCTGCGCACCCGGCAGAGTATTTTTGCCAAGATGAAGGCAAATTTTAGCTAAGGTTTAGGGATCAGAGGCCCAAAGCGCGGCGCATCAGGTTGAGGCCGGTCAGCACCAGCAAGATTTGCGTCCAGCGGCGGAATTTCGATTGATCGAGGCGGTCTTGGATGGCGACGCCGAGGCTTTGACCGATCATGGCGGGCACGACGAGGGCGGCGGAAAACGCCGTTCGGCTGGGTGTCATTACGCCCGAGTGCAGATGGGCCGCCAGCAATACGGACGCACCGATCAGAAACACCACGCCTTGCACGCGGACGGTTTCGAGTTTGTCGGCCTTGATCGACAGCAGGTAAACCAGCAAGGGCGGGCCCCAGACGCCCGAGAGGCCGCCGTAAAGCCCACCAATCGCCCCCAGAATCCATTCGGCGCGGGCGCGGTGTTCCAACCGCAAGGCCAGTCCGACCCCGGCCAGTTGCAGGGCCGCGAAGGCGGTGATCGGCATGCCCAGCAGCAGCAGGAACAGGTCTTGCGGAATCACCCGGACGAATTGCGCCGAGATCAGGATGAAGATCACGGTGGCGATCAGCATCCGGCGATAGGTGACGGCGGTTTGCCAAGCGGGGGCGAGGCCGTGGCGGAAGGCTTGGCTCAGGTTTGAGATCAGCGTGGGCAGGATCAGTCCTGCGAGGGCGGTTTCGGGCGGCAGGAAGCTGGAAAAGGCGGAAATCATGATCATCGGCATGGCAAAGCCCACCGCGCCTTTGACGAAACCCGCAAAGCAGGTGATGGCAAGCGCTGCCGCGAAGGCGTGCGGGGTCAGCCCAGCCAGTATGTATTCCATCTGCACTCTCCCTTGCGAGCCCTGTCTAAGGCAGCCAGAAGCGGTGCGCATCCCGAAAATCCGATGCGACATTTTCGGTCTTATGGTCACACTCATGCGAATTATTATTGCGCTGCGAATGCGAAGAGATTAGTCATTTTGCAGATGCAGCATGTGCGAGGACGGGATGGCTTTGGATCAGAACTATGGTGTGATGGCCGATCTGCTGGGGTTGACGGCCAAAGCGGTTCCCGAGGTTGAGGCGCTGTTTGAGCGCGGGCGGGCGGCGCTGCGCGAGCGGGTGACGGTGGCGGGCAAAGTCTCGGCCAGCGCTATGGAACAGCAGCAGTTTGCGGCGCATAGCCTGTCGTGGCTTGCGACCTATACGGAAGCCTTGCGGCAGTTGCGGGCTTGGGCGGGGCGGTTGCAGGCGGATGGGCGGTTTGGCGAGATGGAGGGGCTGATCCTGCAGATCGGCTTTGGCGAATATCTGAGCCAGATCTACGGCGGCATCCCGATGTCGCAGGGCGAGATGGCGCGGTTGGGGGATCTGGGGATTGAGGCGGCTCCGGGGGCTGCGGCTGGTCTGTTGATGGCTGATGGCAATACGCCTGCGGCGCGGATGCGGCTGGTGGCGCTGATGCAGGACAATCAGGGGCGCGCGACCTTTGGGGCCAGCGGGCTGGATGATGAGTTGGAGATGATCCGCGACCAGTTTCGCCGGTTTGCGGATGAAAAGGTGGCTCCGCAGGCGCATGGCTGGCATTTGCGCGATGAGTTGATCCCGATGGAGATTATCGAGGCGTTGGCCGAGATGGGGGTGTTCGGGCTGACGATTCCTGAGGAATTCGGCGGTTTTGGCTTGTCGAAGGCCTCGATGGTGGTGGTGTCTGAGGAGTTGTCGCGCGGCTATATTGGTGTGGGGTCGCTGGGGACCCGCAGCGAGATTGCGGCCGAGTTGATCCTGTGTGGCGGTACCGATGCGCAAAAGGCGCAGTGGTTGCCGAAGCTGGCCAGCGGAGAGATTTTGCCGACGGCGGTGTTCACCGAACCGAATACCGGCAGCGATCTGGGGTCTTTGCGCACCCGCGCAGTTGAGGGGCCGGAGGGCTGGGAGGTGACGGGCAACAAGACCTGGATCACCCATGCGGCGCGCACCCATGTGATGACGCTGCTGGCGCGTACCGATCCTGAGACGACGGATTATCGCGGGCTGTCGATGTTTCTGGCGGAGAAGGTGCCGGGGACCGATGCCGAGCCTTTCCCAACGCCGGGGATGACTGGCGGCGAGATTGAGGTTTTGGGCTATCGCGGCATGAAGGAATACGAGCTGGCGTTTGATGGCTTCAAGGTGAAATCCGAGAACCTGTTGGGCGGGGTGCCGGGGCAAGGCTTCAAGCAGTTGATGCAGACGTTTGAGAGTGCGCGCATCCAGACGGCGGCGCGGGCGATTGGCGTGGCGCAGAATGCGCTGGAAGTCGGGATGCAGTATGCGATTGATCGCAAGCAGTTCGGCAAATCGCTGATCGCGTTTCCGCGGGTGGCGGGGAAGCTGGCGATGATGGCGGTTGAGGTGATGATCACGCGGCAGCTGACCTATCACTCGGCTTGGGCTAAGGATCATGGCAAGCGCTGCGATCTGGAGGCGGGGATGGCCAAGCTGCTGGGCGCGCGGGTGGCTTGGGCTGCGGCGGATAATGCGTTGCAGATCCATGGCGGCAACGGCTTTGCGCTGGAATATCAGATCAGCCGTATCCTGTGCGATGCGCGGATTCTGAACATCTTCGAAGGGGCGGCAGAGATTCAGGCGCAGGTGATTGCGCGGCGGTTGCTGGATTAGGCCGGGGCGATATTCACGCGGTTGGGTGCAGCAAGCTCTGGGCGGAAACAGGAAACGCATCGCGTTTCCCCGCCCGTGTGCGCGGCCTCACCCTGTAGTCGGCTCAGCAAGAAACCCCCTGAGGCCAGTGCCCGACCCGGCGGGCGAGAAGCGCCAGCCATGGCTGCGTCGCGCGCTGGCCGGGCCTTTGAGACCCGGCGGTTTCAGCGGCACCTGCACCGCATGGCGAAGGCGATGGCCTTCGCCAGAATGTCGGATGTGAAGGGCGATCCGCCCAGGGTGCAAGGCTTCCCATCTGGGAATGACTTGTGGAATTCTCGGGCTATTCTGCCCCTTTCCACAACATGTTGTGGTCCGCTAAGGTCTGCCGCGGGATGGGCGCAGAATGCCAAGGCGGGGATGCAGCCCGCCCGCGATGACATAGGCAGCGGCAAAGGCCAGACCCGAAGCCGCGAAGATGAAGTTCAGCGGGGCGACCCACAGCACCAGCCACGCCATGCCAGGGGTGGCGATGCCCGACACATCGCGGAAGCTGGAGTAAACGGCGGCCATCTCGGCCCGCTCGGACGGTTTGACTGACATCATGAACGGCAGGCCGCCCGAAACATCCAGCATCACCAGCCCGAACGACCCCAAGAACAGGCAGGCGATGGTGATCCATGGTACCGGGGCGGCGATGGTGGCGGCACAGAACAGGATGGCGCAATAGGCCAGCGCCAAGCGCAGCGCGATGCGGACCGAGCGTTTGCGCACCCATGACGCCATGAACGGCGACAGCAGCAGCGTGGCGTTAGAGACCGACAGCATGAAGCCGCCGAGTTTGTCGCCCAAGCCGGTCTCGATGCAGAACACCGGAACATAGACGACATAGACCCACCAGCCGCAGGAGCGGATCACCGCAAACAGCCAGCCCGCGATCAGACGCGGTTGGCGGAAAAAGCGGCCCAGATAGGCCAGCGGATTGACGGCGGGGCCTTTGGCGCGGGTGATCTGCTTGCCCGAGCCCAGCCGCAGATACCAGAACACCCCGAACAGAACCACCGCGAACACCGCCGCCACGATGAACGGCAAAGGCGCCCAGAGTGCCCGCATATAAACGCCGCTCATCGGGCCAATCGCCCATGGGGCTGCGGCATAGACCATTTGCAGGCTTTGCGTGCGGCCCAGATCGGCGCGCGGCACATAATCCAGCACATAGGCGTTGAAACAGACAAAACAGGTGACGGTGGCCATCGACATGATCAGGATGCCCAGTTGCACCGACCATTGCGTGCCAAGGATGAACAGCACCATCGAGATCAGATACAGCACGCAGCCCGCCGAATAGACCCAGCGGCGCGGCCAGATCTGCGTCAGGCGCGGCACCAGCAGGCCCCAGAACAGCGTGATCACCCCCGCCGTCAGGTAAACCGTGGACAGGTTCTGCGCCGAGCCGAAAGCGTCATAAACCGCGATTGGAATGGTGGAGATCAGCGTGCCGCGCACCGCAGCCTCTAGCCCAGCAAGCAAGGCGAAGTGCTGAAGTTTCGGGTTGGCGGAGTGTTTCAACTCCAGTGACTGATACCGCAGGGCCATGCGGCACTTTGGCTTGGCTTGGGGGATGGGGTCTGTGCTGTGCGCGACGGCAGTTAGGCTGTCCGCGACTATTCTTGGTTTGCGCTGTTTTTCGCCATAATGGCCAGCAAACGGGCACGCGCCTCGGGCAAGGGCTTGCCGTTCAGGGTGGGCTCTAGCGCGCGGTGCAGGAAATGCCCTGTCAGCGCAAGGCCTTGGGCGATCTCTACCGGGCTGGCGGGCCCCTGCCCCAGCAACACCTGCGGCAAGGGCAGCAGCCGCCCTGCCCAATCGCCCGCCGCATCGCGGTTTACCGCGCGCCCGGTCTTGGGGCTGACATAGGCGAGGTCTTCGCGGCTGCCGGTGATGGCGCATTGGGTCAGATCAAGGGCGAAACCGAGTTCCTCCAGCAGATGCAACTCCCACCGCAGGTAATCGGGCGGCCAGCCGGGGGTTTGCAGCGCATCCAGCAATGCGATCGAGCGGGCGTAAAGGGCGGGATGCGGCTCGCGGTCGGGCAAGGCGGCACGCAGCATGGCGCAGATGGCGTTCAGGCCCGCAAGGTTCAGCCGGTCGGCCAGCACCCCGGCACGGCTGCGCAGGGGTTCGACCTTGAAGCTGCCGATCTGTTCGGAAAGCCGCGCCTGCCAGACGACATCCACTTGGCTGCCCGGCTGCAACACCGCCGCCATGCGACGCGAGGCTCCGCCGCGCACAACCCCGGCGTGCCGACCATGCGCATGGGTGAACACCTCGACAATCGCCGAAGTTTCGCCCTGCGGGCGCACCGAAATCACCGCCCCCTGATCGCGCCATTCCATGCCCGCAGTATCGACGCAGCGTCACCGCAGGGCAAGCCTTGCCATTTGATCAAATATCCGCAGATTGCAGGCATGTTTGCCCGCCAGATCTTTACGCGCCTGACCGCATTTGCCCTTGCCGTTGTCGGCCTTGCTGCGCTGCGTGCGCAGTTTGACGCGCTGACCGGGGTGGCGCTGGCGGTGGATCGGCTTTGGGCGATGGCGGGGTATTTCACCATTCTGACCAATGCCCTGCTGGTGGTGCATCTGCTGGCGATCACCAAGGGCTGGCAGATTTCGGCTGCCCGTGCCGCCGGGCTGCTGGTGGCGATTGCGACGGTGGGGATCATTTATCACGCTTTGCTGGGCAACCAGTTTCCCACCGAGGGCCTTGGTTGGTGGGCCGATCTGGGGCTGCATACCGTGATGCCCGCAGGTTATGCGCTGTGGTGGCTGGCCTTTGCGCCGAAGGCGGTGCGCTGGCGGGATGTGCCGCAATGGCTGATCTGGCCCGCGATATATGTCAGCTACGCGCTGATCCGGGGGGCGCAGACCGGCAGTTGGGCCTATGGGTTTCTGAATGCTGATGCCTTGGGCTGGGGCCATGTGGCGCGGAATCTGGCGCTGCTGTTGCTGGCGGTCGGGCTGCTGTGCTGCGCGGTGGCGGCGCTGGCCCGTATCTTGCAGTCGCGCATGCTTCAGTCGCGCAATCCCGACTGATCAAGCAGGGTGCGGCCCTGACGGTCTTCCATCTCGATCACCCACAGATCGCGGTCGCGGCTGCGCTGGCGGGCGATCACGGCATCGACCTCGGCCTCTAGCCCCTCGACCAACACCACCCAGACGCGGGCATCCGCCAGCAGATCAAAACTGCGCTGATAGGCGCGGGCCTGACCGTTCAGCAGCGCGACCTTCACCAACACCGCCCCCGCCGTCGGATCGCCCTTGGCGGTGACGTAAACCGGGATATCCGCCAGCCGCAGACGGGTCAGATAAGCCGAAACCCAAAGATCAGAGGTGAGGCGCGCGGTCATGGTCATCCTCTCTGCCCAAATATCCCCGCCGGAGGCTTCGACACAACCACCAACGCGCCGGTTCAGAACCCGCCGGAATTTAGCGCAAATTTCGGGGGCCTCAGGCCTCGCCGTCTTTGAAATCCAGACCCATTTCGGAATAACGCTCTGGCTCGTCCTGCCAGTTTTCGCGCACTTTCACTTGCAGGAACAGATGCACAGTGCGGCCCAGAAACTCCGAAATGTCGGCGCGCGAAGCTTGGCCGATGCTTTTGATCGTCTCACCCTTGTTGCCCAGCACGATGCCTTTGTGGCCATCGCGGGACACATAGATGATCTGGTCGATGCGGGTGGAGCCGTCCGGCTTGTCTTCCCATTTCTCGGTCTCGACGGTCAACTGATAGGGCAGTTCTTCGTGCAGCCGCAGCGTCAGCTTTTCGCGGGTCATCTCGGCGGCGATCATCCGCATCGGCAGATCGGCGATCTGGTCTTCGGGGTAGAACCATGGGCCATCGGGGATCTGCTCGCCCAGCCATTCGCGCAGGTCTTTGACGCCATAGCCTTTTTCGGCCGAGATCATGAAGGTTTTCGCAAAGGCAAACGCTTCGTTCATCTTTTCGGCCAGGGCCAGCAGCACCTCGGCCTTGACCTTGTCGATCTTGTTGATCGCCAAAGCCACCGGCTGACCCTGCGGGATCTGGTCTTTCATGCGGTCGATGATGGTTTGAACACCTTCGGTCAGCCCCCGGTTGGCTTCGATCAGCAACACGATGACATCGGCATCGGCAGCGCCGCCCCAAGCAGCCTTGACCATGGCGCGGTCCAGACGGCGGCGCGGGCGGAACAGGCCGGGGGTGTCGACGAACACGATCTGCGCCACACCTTCCATCGCCACGCCGCGGATGCGGGTGCGGGTGGTTTGCACCTTGTGCGTCACGATGGAAACCTTTGCCCCCACCATGCGGTTGAGCAGGGTGGATTTGCCAGCATTGGGTTCGCCAATCAGCGCCACAAAGCCCGCGCGAGTGCCGGGGGCATCGGGCATCCGTCCGGTGAGTTTGCTGTCTTCAGTCATCAGAATTCTCCATCCGGGCCAGCAGGGCGCGGGCTGCGGCTTGTTCGGCCACACGTTTCGATCCGGCGCGGGCGCATTCGGCCTCGCCATTGGCCAGCTTTACCTCGACGGTGAAGATCGGCTGGTGGTCTGGGCCAGAACGGCCCTGTTCGCTATAGACGGGCGGCGGCATGGCGCGGGCTTGCGCCCATTCTTGCAGCGCGGTTTTGGGGTCGCGGGCATCTTGTTCAACGGCACCGATGCGCGCGCCCCATAGGCGCAGTATCAGCGCGCGGGCGGCGTCGAAACCGCCGTCTTGGTACACGGCTGCAATCACCGCCTCCATCGCGTCACCCAAGAGCGCCTCTTTGCGGCGGCCACCTGACAGCATTTCCGAGCGGCCCAGTTTCAGCACATCGCCAAGGCCCACTTCGCGGGCGACTTCGGCGCAGGCCTCTTTGCGGACAAGCGCGTTGAAACGCGGGGCGAGTTGGCCTTCGGACGCGGCGGTATCGGCACCCAGCAGCGCCTCGGCCATCACAAGGCCCAGCACACGGTCGCCAAGGAATTCAAGACGCTGGTTGTCGGGGCGGGTGGCCGACGAGATTGAGGCATGGGTGACGGCGCGCAACAACAGTTCGGGCGTGCGAAACTGATGCCCAATGCGCGCCTCGAAGGCCTTGAGATCGGCGGCGAGCCTCACTCCACCGCCTTGAAGAAGCGGTCGGCGCGCCAGGTCCAGAAGTAGAGCATCGAGGCACCGGCGGAGGAGAAGATGATGCGGTCGGCGCGGCCGATCAGGTTTTCGGCGGGAACAAAGCCGACACCGCCGACGGCCTGCGAAAAGCGGCTGTCCTGGCTGTTGTCGCGGTTGTCGCCCATGAAGAAGTATTCGCCTTCCGGCACGGTGAACACATCGGTGTTGTCGGCGTAGCCATCGTTTTCGATGTTCATCACATCATGCACGACGCCGTTCGGCAGGGTCTCGCGGAAGCGTTCTTTCTGGCAGATCGCACCATCACCGACGGTGCCGTTCGAGCAGCGCGGGCGGGATTTCATTGGGCCTTGCGGCTCCATCACTTCTTCGAACGTGCCATCGGGCACTTGCGGTGCGACTGCGCCGTTGATGTAGAGCAGGCCGTCTTTCACCTGAATCTTGTCGCCCGGCAGGCCGATCAGACGCTTGACGAAATCTGAACCGTTGACCGGATGGCGGAACACCACGACATCGCCGCGCTGGGGATCAGAGGCGAAGATGCGGCCCGAGATTGGGCAGAGGCCGAAGGGGCAGGAGTATTTCGAATAGCCATAGGCCATCTTGTTGACGAAGACGAAATCGCCGACCAGCAGGGTGTCTTTCATCGATTCCGACGGAATCCAGAACGGCTGGAAGAACAGGGTGCGGAATGCGCCCGCGATCAGCAGGGCATAGACCACGGTTTTTACCGTCTCGACAATGCCGCCTTCAGATTTCGCCATGATCTTCGTCTTTCTTCAGATTTTCCACGCACGGCGCGGTTTTTTGGTCTGCGCTACATGCGCGCCGCGCGCTGCCGAGTCAAGTTGGCGCGGGGCCGGGGCGGGCCTCGATCACGACATAGGCCTGCGCCCACGGGTGATCGTCGGTCAAAGTGACGTGAACGATGGCGTGATGATCGGGCGGGGTCATCTGGGCCAAGCGCTCGGCCGCCCAGCCGGTCAGGTGCATCACGGGTTGGCCGGTGCGCAGGTTGGACACCGCCATGTCTTTCCACGAAATCCCCATGCGCAGGCCGGTGCCGAGGGCTTTGGAGCAAGCCTCTTTCGCGGCCCAGCGCTTGGCATAGGTGGCGGCGACGGCGCGGGGGCGGGATTCGGCCTTTTTCTGCTCGCGTTCAGTGAAAACGCGGTTGCGGAAACGGTCGCCGTGGCGGGCGAGAGTGGCCTCGATCCGCTCGATATTGCACAGGTCAGAGCCGATGCCGAGGATCATGGATCAATCCAGACTGGCGGCAATCGCGCCGGTGCTTTGGTTGAGGGTGACGTGCAGGGTCGCGGCGGCGAAATCGGCGGTGTCGGGCAGGTAGCGCTGCGCCGGAAGGGCGAAGGTCAGGCCCGTGGCGCGATCGTAGGCGGCAGTGGCGGCGGCCAGATCAAGGCCAGCAAAGCCGGTGGCCCCATCCAGCGAGACAACGCGACATTGCCGCCCGCCGAGTTCGTCATAGGGTGGGGAGAGGATCAGCAGGTGAAAGGCGGCGGCGGCAGGTTCGATCGTGTCGATCAGCGCAAGCCGCACGGCGCCTTTGGCGAACAGGCGGCTGTTGGCCTCCCACGGTTCGGCGATGTTCCAGGCATTGCTGCGGGCATCGTCGCAGGGCTGCACGGTTTGGGCACTCGCCGCCTGCGCGCCCAGTGCCAGAGCTGCCATTGCGACCAGATCGGCAAGCCCGCGCCGCATCACGCGACGCTTTCGCGGGCGGCGTCCATCAGGCGGCGCATTTCCTCAATCGCGGGGCCGAGGCCGCGGTAGATCGCCTCGCCGATCAGGAAATGGCCGATGTTGAGTTCGGCGATTTCGGGGATCGCGGCGATGGGGGTGACGTTGTCGTAGGTGAGGCCGTGGCCCGCGTGGACTTCGAGCCCAAGGCTGTGGGCGAAGGCGGCGCCCTTGCGCAGGGCTTCCAGTTCGGCCTCGGCCTCGGCGATGCGGCCCTCGGCGTGCAGGTCGGAGTAGTGGCCGGTGTGCAACTCGACCACGGCGGCACCGATGCGGGCGGAGGCTTCGAGTTGGCGGAGGTCGTGGCCGACGAACATAGACACGCGGCAACCGGCCTCGCGCAGCGGGGTGATGAAATGCGTCAGGCGGTTGGCGTCGGAGGCGACATCCAGACCGCCCTCGGTGGTGCGTTCGGCGCGGTTTTCCGGCACGAGGCAGACGGCATGTGGTTTCAGGCGCAGAATGATCGCGGCCATCTCATCGGTGGCGGCGCATTCGAAGTTCAGCGGGATGCCGATGCCTGCCGCAATCGCCTCCATATCGGCATCGCGGATGTGGCGGCGGTCTTCGCGCAGATGGGCGGTGATGCCATCGGCCCCAGCAGCTTCGGCCAGAAGCGCCGCGCGCAACGGATCGGGCCAGGCCGACCCACGGGCGTTGCGCACGGTGGCGACGTGATCAATGTTGATGCCAAGCCGTTGCCGCGCGAGAGGTGCCATCGCCGTTGTCCTTTACCCGTTTGATCAGATTATAGCGCGCAAACCTTAGTTTGCACCTGCCCCCGTGTCATCCCCGGCGGGACGGCTTTCGCCGTCTTTGTCGGTGCGGTGCAGCAGGCGGTTCTTGGCATCAGCGACCGCGAGTTTCAGGCGATGCCTGCGCTCGCGGCGATCATCGGCCTTGGCGGCGCGGGCCTTTTGATAGGTCTGCACCAAGGGGATGGTGACGTAATAGGCGATGGCCGAAATCACCAGACCAGGCAGCAAAGCGCCGATGAAATAGGGCACATAAATCTCGTGCCAGAAGCGGATCAAACCGCCCCAATGCATCGTGGCCGGGGTGAACAGGGCGACGATGTTGCGCCACAGATCGGCGCCAGCCACAGAGAAGGCGTCGATGATCGCCTCAAAGCTAAGCTTGCCCGGAACACCCATGATCCAATGACCAAAGGACATGGCAAACACCGCGAAGAACGGTGTGGTGACGGGATTGGTGTTGAACGTGCCCAGCAAAGCCGCCAGCAGGTTGCCGCGCACAAGGCGTGCGGCAGCCCAAGCGGCGACGAATTGCAGACCCGGCAGCGGCAGAAAGCCCACGAGGAACCCCGCAAAGACGCCGCGCGCGATGCGGTGGGGATCGTCGGGCAGTCTGCTCATCCGGTGGATGACGTAGCGGGTCGCGCGTTTGAAGCCCCCTTTCGGGTAGACCATCTCGCGCAGCCAAGCGCCCCATCCCAGCGGTTGCCGTCGTTTGAATACCATAAAGCGGCCCCGCTTCCTTTCTGCCCAGAAGGCGTGCTGCCCTGCGGATAATCCGTCAGGGCTTGCGTGTCATATCACGATGCCGCGACACTTGTGCGACATCGGTTTCAGCCTCGAGGGCCGTCATCACCATGTGCAAGTGTTCAACGTCGCGCAAGTCCACGTCAATGATAAGTCTGTAAAAATCCGGTTTACGTTCTGTGAACCGCAGATCGGATATGTTGGCTTTCTGCTCGCCAATCAAGGTGCAGACCCGGCCCAAAACGCCCGCGTCGTTGGATATGGCAACATCCAGCGCAACGGTGTTGACGGGGGCATGGCGGCCCGCGTGCCATTGCAGATCAACCCAGCGGTTGGGCTGTTCTTCAAACTCTTCCAGCGCGGGGCAATCAATCGCGTGGATCAACACACCTTGGCCGCGATAGGTGATCCCGACGATGCGCTCGCCCGGCAAAGGCTGGCAGCAGGGGGCGCGGCGGAAGGTCTGATCATCGGGCATACCGATGACAGCGCGGGCGGATTCAACCTCGTCCGGGCTGTGCTGGACCAGTTCGGGATAGAGGGTTTCAACAACCTTGCGGGCGGTCAGTTCTGCCGAGCCGAGGGCTGCCAGCAGATCCATCTCATCGGGCAGACCCAGCATTTTGGCGGCAGTGCGCAGGGCCTTATCTGTGGCTTTTTTGCCAACATGTTCAAAGGCTGCGCGGGCAAGTTCCTGTCCCAGACGCACAAAACGGCCGCGATCTTCTTCGCGCAGCGATTTGCGAATCGCCGCCTTGGCGCGGCCCGTGGTGACAATGTCGATCCATGAGGCCTGCGGGCGCTGGCCTTCGGCGGTGATGATCTCAACCGATTGGCCGTTTTTCAGCCGTGTCCACAGCGGCACGCGGATGCCGTCGATCTTGGCGGAAACGCAGGAATTGCCGATGCGGGTGTGGATGGAATAGGCGTAATCCAGCGGCGTGGCCCCGCGCGGCAGTTGCACCACATCGCCCTTGGGGGTGAAGCAGAACACCTGATCGGAATACATCTCAAGCTTGACGTTTTCCAGAAATTCGTCGTGATCGCCCTCGTCCAGACGTTCGGTCATCGCGGCGATCCATTTGGCGGGATCGACGGCGAAGGGGTTCTTGGCGCGCACGCCTTCGCGGTAAGACCAGTGCGCGGCCACACCGGCTTCGGCGACTTCGTGCATCTCACGGGTGCGGATCTGCACCTCGACCCGCTTGCCGTCGCGACCAGACACCGTTGTGTGGATCGAGCGGTAGCCGTTGGATTTCGGCTGGCTGAGATAGTCTTTGAACCGCCCCGGCACCGCGCGCCAGCGTTGGTGGATCACGCCGAGAATACGGTAGCAATCGGCGACAGAAGCGCAGATGACGCGAAAGCCGTAGATGTCGGACAGGCGGGAAAATGCGAGGTCTTTTTCCTGCATCTTGCGCCAGATCGAATAGGGTTTTTTGGCGCGGCCATAAACATCGGCGTCGATCTGCACCTTTTCCAGCACGGCGCGGATGTCGGCGGTGATCTGATGCACCACATCGCCGGATTCGCGTTGCAGGGTCAGGAAACGGCGGATGATGGAATTACGCGCCTCGGGGTTCAGCACGCGGAAGGACAGGTCTTCCAGTTCTTCGCGCATCCATTGCATACCCATGCGACCCGCAAGCGGCGCATAGATTTCCATGGTCTCGCGGGCCTTTTGCGCCTGCTTTTCCGGCTTCATCGACTTGATGGTGCGCATGTTGTGCAGACGGTCGGCCAGCTTGACCAAGATCACCCGCAGGTCTTTCGACATCGCCATGAACAGCTTGCGAAAGTTTTCCGCCTGCTGCGATTCGGTGTTGGACAGTTGCAGGTTGGTCAGCTTGGTGACGCCATCGACCAGTTCGGCCACCTCCTCGCCAAACAGTTTGGCGACCTCGGCATAGGTGGATTTGGTGTCTTCGATGGTGTCGTGCAGCAGTGCCGTGATGATGGTGGCATCATCGAGTTGCTGTTCGGTAAGGATGGCTGCGACGGCGACGGGATGAGTGAAATACGGCTCACCCGATTTGCGCATCTGGCCATCGTGCATCGCCGCGCCATAGGCATAGGCCCGGCGGATCAGTTCGGAATTGCAGCGGGGATTGTAGTTTTTGACAAGGGCGATGAGGTCTTCAACGTCAATCATCACCGCCCCGCATTTCGGGAAACCCCGTAATTACAGCTCGCCCAGCCTTACAATTCGCCTTGCGCTTCCATGAGGGCGCGCAGCAGTTTTTCTTCCGACATGTCATCCTGCATCGGACGATCAATTTCGCCCGACATCAGCAGAGCCATCTGATCTTCTTCCGGCTCGTCCACTTCGATCTGGGTCTGATGACCTTCGATCATGCGTTCGCGCAAGGAATCTGCCAGTTGGGTTTCCTCGGCGATTTCGCGCAAGGCCACCACCGGGTTCTTGTCGTTGTCACGATCCACCGTCGCGGCAGAGCCGGACTGGATTTCGCGTGCCCGATGGGCCGCAAGCAGGACAAGTTCGAACCGGTTCGGAACCTTGTCAACGCAATCTTCAACCGTCACGCGGGCCATGAAAGACTCCAGTAGGGGTGGGGGCTTTGAAGTTGCCTATTTAGGCGCGATGCCAAGGCTTGACAAGCGGATAATCAAGGAACGGATGGCCGGGGTCAGTCTGCGGATGGCAGCGGCACGACTTCGGCGCGGTCTTGGGCGGGAAGGGCTGCCAGCATTTGCGTGACGGTCAGACCACTGAGCGGATGCCGCCAATCTGGCGCTACGTCGTGCAGCGGCACCAGCACGAAAGCCCGCTCGGCCAGACGGGGATGCGGCAGGATCAACTGATCAGGTGCAAGGCGGCGTTGATCTTCGGCGGGAAGATTCTTCCATTTGAGATAGGTCTCACGATCAGGCAACACTGATTCGCCTATCGCCAACAGATCAATATCAAGGCTGCGCATCCCCCAGCGCTGCACACGCTCGCGTCCGAATTTGGCCTCTACCGTATGCAAACAAGCTAATATGTCGGCGGCGGCGCTGAAATGACGCAACGTCACCACGGCTGCGGCATTCACGTAATCCGGCCCTGCCCCAGCGGGAAAACATGGCGTTTGATACAGGTTGCTCAGCTTGACGACGGGCAACCCCACCCGGCCAAGTTCCGCTATAGCGGCAAGAATTGTTGATTTTGGCGACAAGTCGCAAAAATTCAGGTTTGCGCCAAACGCAACCAGAGCGTGCTTTTCTGTAGACATGGTTGCTGTTATCCTCACAACAGATTGGCTTGCTCGTCGGCGCGCGACCCTGCTATTCAAACTTCATCGCCGCCGTCCATCTACATTAGGTAGACCACTCACGATAGCGCGATTGGCGATTTGTTTTCGAGGGGAAGACTTATGTTTTACAAGGACGAACGGCTTGCGCTGTTCATTGATGGTTCAAATCTTTACGCTGCCGCCAAGGCACTTGGGTTTGACATCGATTACAAGTTGCTCCGTCAAGAGTTCATGCGTCGCGGCAAGTTGCTGCGGGCGTTTTACTACACCGCACTGCTGGAAAACGACGAATACTCGCCGATCCGCCCGCTGGTCGATTGGCTGAACTACAACGGCTTCACCATGGTCACGAAACCGGCCAAGGAATACACCGACAGCCAAGGCCGCCGGAAGGTCAAGGGCAACATGGACATCGAGCTGACGGTCGATGCGATGGAACTGGCGCCGCGCGTGGATCATGTGGTGATTTTCTCGGGCGACGGCGATTTCCGCCCGCTGGTGGAAAGCCTGCAACGTCAGGGCGTGCGGGTTTCGGTGGTGTCGACCATCCGCAGCCAACCGCCGATGATTGCGGATGAATTGCGCCGTCAGGCTGACAATTTCATCGAATTGGACGAATTGCGTGACGTGATCGGTCGCCCGCCGCGCGAGCCCCGGCTTGAGCGTGACGAAGTGGCGGTTGATGTGAAGTAAGTGACGGAAGTTCCCCAGACTTCTGATCTGCATGAAAAGCCGGGGCAGGAAACTGCCTCGGCTTTCGCTTTGCGGCCAAGCCGCGATTTCGATGGCGGGTTGTTGCAGCGCTGGACCTATACGCTGACGCGCGCCGATGCCTTGGCCTATCTGCGCTTGCGGCGGGAATGGTCGGGTTGGGCGAAATGGGCGCTGGGGGCGTGGTTTATGCTGGGCGGTGTCGTGTTCGGGTTGCTGCCGGATGCGGTGCAGGGCGCCGCGGGGACGTGGCGCAACTGGGCGGTGTTTGGCGGCGTGATGGTGGTGCAGTGGGTGTTGGTGCTGGCGGGGTTGAACCTGTGGCAGCAGGGGCGCGCGCGGCGGATGGTGCCTGTGCCAGTGCAAGCCGAGTTTGAGGAATGGGTGGATTGTGTTGCAGGCACCGATATTCTGACGCTGGAATGCGCCTATCTGTCACCCGAATTGATCGGGCAGGTGCTGCAAACACCGACGCATCTCTTTGTGTTGAACTTTTCAACCGCGATTGTGGTGCCATTGCGGGCGTTCGCCGATGCGGCAGAGGCGGCGGCAATGGCTGTGCATCTGCGTGAATTGGCCGCTGGCCCCTATTACTTTGACGCCCAAGACTAGACGAGACCCGGCCTTGGCCTTAGGTCTTGTGCGAAACATGAGAGCCGCCATGACCCTGCCGCCCCCTGCCCTGCCACCGCTGACGCTTTATCTGGCCGCCCCGCGCGGGTTTTGTGCGGGCGTGGACCGTGCCATCAAGATCGTTGAACTTGCGCTGCAAAAATGGGGCGCGCCGGTCTATGTGCGCCACGAGATCGTGCACAACAAATTCGTCGTCGATGCTCTGCGTGCGCAAGGGGCTGTTTTTGTTGAGGAACTGGACGAATGCCCCGTGGATCGCCCGGTGATCTTCTCGGCGCATGGCGTGCCGAAATCTGTGCCTGCGGCGGCAGAGGCGCGGGCGATGATCGCGGTGGATGCCACCTGCCCATTGGTCACGAAAGTGCATAACGAGGCGCAACGACATTCCGAGGCGGGGTTGCAGATGGTGATGATCGGCCATCAGGGCCACCCCGAAACCATTGGCACCATGGGACAATTGCCTGAAGGCGAAGTGCTGCTGGTGGAAACCGCCGAGGATGTGGCGGGGCTGGTGGTGCGTGATCCGGGGCGGCTGGCCTATATCACCCAGACCACGCTTTCGGTCGATGATACGGCGGGGATCGTGGCGGCGTTGCAGGCGCGGTTTCCGGCGATCGTGGGGCCGCACAAGGAAGACATTTGCTATGCCACTACCAACCGGCAGGCGGCGGTGAAGGCGATTGCGGGCAAGATTGATGCGCTGTTGGTGATTGGTGCGCCGAATTCGTCGAACTCGCGCCGGTTGGTGGAGGTTGGACGCTCGGCCGGGTGTTCTTATGCGCAACTGGTGCAACGGGCGACCGAGATTGACTGGCGCGCGCTGGAAGGTGCGACTGCGGTGGGTGTCACGGCGGGGGCTTCGGCACCGGAAGTGTTGGTGAACGAGGTGATAGACGCCTTCCGCGCGCGGTTTGAGACGCGGGTGGAACTGGTTGAAACCGCACAGGAGAATATCGAGTTCAAAGTGCCCCGCATCCTGCGTGAGGCGGTATGAGTGCTATTCCGCGCGCGGCGTTGTGGCTGGGTTTGGCCGGGCTGATCCCGTTTGTGGGCGCTGCTGGGTCGGCGCTGACCGGACAGTCGGCGGTTCTGGCGGGGTTCGAGCAACGGCTGATGCTGCATTATGGCATCATCATTCTGGCGTTCATGTCGGGCGTGCTGTGGGGCTTCAGCACGAAGGCCGAAGGCACGCAGGCCGCCGTGGGTTATGGGCTGTCGGTGCTGCCCGCGCTATGGGCGTTTTTCACCACAATGGGCGATGCGCAGTCGGGTCTGTTGGCGCTGGTTGCGGGGTTTCTGGGCCTGCTGGGGCTTGACTGGCATTTCTGGCGCAAGGGTCTCGCACCGGCTTGGTGGATGCGTTTGCGGCTGATTTTGTCGGCCGGGGTGCTGGCATGTCTGGCCGTGGGGCTTTATGCGTAAAGCCGCCTTGATCTGATCGGACGACCCCATGCCAGAGCTTTTTGCCTATACCGATGGTGCCTGTTCGGGCAACCCCGGCCCCGGGGGCTGGGGCGTCTTGATGCTGGCGCGTGAGGGCGGACAGGTGGTGAAAGAGCGCACGCTGTCAGGCGGCGAGGCGCATACCACCAACAACCGGATGGAACTGCTGGCTGCGATCTCGGCGCTGGAAGCTTTGACGCGGGTTTCCGAACTGACCATCGTGACCGACAGCGCCTATGTGAAAAACGGTGTGACCGAGTGGATTCACGGCTGGAAGCGCAATGGCTGGAAGACCTCGGGCAAGGATCCGGTGAAAAATGTTGATCTGTGGCAACGGCTTGACGCGGCGCAGGCCAAGCACAAGGTGATCTGGCGCTGGATCAAGGGCCATGCCGGGCACGCTGAAAATGAGCGCGCGGATGAGTTGGCACGGGCCGGGATGGCCCCATTCAAGCCCGCAAAATCATAGCTGCGGCAGATAGGGAAAGCGCGCGCGCATATCGGCATCCTGACGCCAATCCGGCACAGCGCGCCATTTCGTGGTGACTTCAACGCGTGAATCATTCGCCTCATGCACCGAACGCACGAACATCGGTTGACCGCCGACCAGACGGTGCGGATGGTTCAGCGGGCTTTTGCGGTGACGGATTTGCAGGATATTGCTGCCAGCCCGCGCGCCCGCCATGGCAAGCCCCAGATTGATGAAGGGATAGCGGTGGTGATACAGCGCATAGGTTTCGGCATCTTTCGATGACAGATCAAGGCCATAGCCCCGGCTGAACGAGACAAAGCGCAGATCATCGGGGGTATTGAGGGGCGGCAGTTGCGCCATCTCGGCCCGCATTCTGGCGATCAGATCGGTGGAAAAGCCGTCGTCATCATCCAGCACCGTTTGCAGCACAGAGGCGTGATCCGGGTAGCGCGCGGCGATGAACTGCGCCAAGTGGCGGTGCGCGATACCGGCGCGGCGGGGCAGGATCGTGTAACGCTCCTTGGGCAAAGCCTCGGCGCAGGCTTCGGCCAGACTGCGCTGCGCCCAGCGCGGCATGGCATAGCTGGACAAGATCATCAGGTGAAAATTCTGATCGGTTTGCGCGCCAAGCGACGGCAGCGGCAGGCTTTGCAGCAGGCCCAGACGCATGATCAGCCGATCCTGATCGAACAGCAGCGCCTGATCCTTTGAGAAATCGCTTTTCCAGCCAGAACTGCCGAAATAGGAAAACCGCAGCGCAATCAGCACTTCCTGACGCGCCACGAAATCCTGCCACTGTGTTGTCATCCGCCTAACACTTTGACATCGTTACATCACTGTGATGGCTCAAATCCAATCGAGATTGACCTTCCCGGCGGGATACTTTGCAGCCACGGTTTCGCGCAGGGTTTTGTAGCGATCACGCAGGTCTTTGAACTTGCGCTCATGTGTCTCGGCAACCAAGGCGCGGATATTTGTGAACAGATCTTCACGATCCAGAGTTTCGAGGATGTCCAGCTCGGCGCCCTCGATATCCATCTTGACGAAAGCGATCTCTCCGCGCGCCGCGACATGCTCTCGCACAAGGGTTGGAAAATCGAGCAGCGTCACCTCGACCGCGTTTTCGGCATCAATGCGTCGCCCCCCATCCAGAATCGTGCTTTTGACCGAAGCCCCATCGGGATTATCGCCAAAATTATCCGCCCGCATCAAGCGAATACTGCCCGCGCCAACACCGACGGCGGCATTGATCAAGGTGACGTTCGGGGTATTTGCGAACTTTTGTTCAAGAACGGAAAACGCATAGGGATCAGGCTCATAAGCCAACACATCCGCGCCAGTCGCCGCCAGAACTGTGGTGACGACGCCCATATTGGCCCCGCAATCCATCACCAGATCGCCGGGTTTCAGCATGGCGGTGATCGCCGTCATATAGCCTTCGGCCCAGGCCTTGCGTTGATTGCGCTTCTGACGGCGGATCAGCGCCTCTACCTCCTCGGGGGTAGAGGGTAAGGGCTTGGCGGCTTTGTCCTTTTTGCCCTTCTTGACCTGCGGATCGGCCTCGTCAGCTTCGTTCATTCCTCCAGCGCCTTGGATGCGTCCACGCCGATCTGCGCGCACATCCGCGCGGCGTAGGAATTTGGCAGCGGCGGATTCTTGCGCCAATAGGGCTTGGTGCCGTTGGTATAAAGATGCACAGACAGGGTGTTGTCGGTGAAGTGGCCCTCGACCCGGCCGTAGGGGTCGTAGAACACATCATTCAACTGGAACGGCACCGGATAGAGGTAATCCGAGGTCAGCGCCTTTTCAAAGTCGCCAGTTTGCTGCGCGAAATAGGTGAAGGCCTGCGGGCCAAAAGCGGTGCGTTCAGCGTTGTAGATCCGCACAGCCTGCGGCAGGCTGGTGTCCTGCTTTTCGATGCGTTTGCGCTGTTGCTTGTTGAACCATGCCGGCGCGTCGGGCAGATTTTCGTAGTAATCCAGCAGTTGCTTGATCAACGCACCCTGCGGCGGGATATAGACGACACCGCAGTTCAGTGCCCCCCTAAAGCCATGACCTGCATAGATATTCTGCATCTCGTCAGGGAAAGGTTTGTGGCAGAACGCATCGCAATCAATCCAGATCGCATCGGTTTTCTCGATCATCTTGTAGCGAAACACGTTCGACAGAAAGCTTTCCGAGGTCTGCCGCACGATATCCATGTCAATCGCCATGATGTCGGTGGCGGGTTTGACGATGATGCCATCGGGCACGTTCGTCACCTTGTCGGTGCAATAAAGCGTGGTCGGATGGCCATGCGCCACATGGCTGAGCAGGCAAAGCTGATTGAGATAATGCAGCCTTTCGCCAATCCAAAGCGAGGCGACGGGTCTGCGAACGGGGGTGGACATGGTTACTGCCTCGTTTGTTTCGTTTTGCTTGAAAATGCCGCACCGCCGTCAGGCTGTCCAGCATCGGAAATCGTTAAGTATTATCGTCTTGGTCGGACGCGCGCTGCAGCCGAAAACCGCGCGCGATATTGGCATCAAATCCGAAATCGGCCACATAGCCCAAACTTGCCAGCAAGGCCTCGATCTCGGGCAGCGCGGCATGGTGCTGCTCCAGCAAGCGGCCATAGAGGAATATCTGCGCGGGGGATGGAGCGGGACGTGCCGAGAACAGAAGTTGCAGGGTTTCGGGGCCAAGCAACGGGTCTGCCAACAGCAGCGCATCCGGCTGCACATCGGCGATCATCGCCAAAATCGCGGCTGCTGGATCATCGCCAAAGCTTTGATCAACCACCACAAATCTGTCGTTAAATGCACGATGGCTCAGCGCACTGACCACGCCCATCATCTGCCGCAAGGAGGGATTTTCTTCGTGCAGATAGAACCGCAGATCAGGACGGATGTTGGCGCAATGCCCGGCCAGAAATCCGACGGCAGAGCCAATCTCTAACACCTTGGCCTGTTCGGCCAGCACCTGCGGCATCCGGCGCGCAAGGCCGCGTTCGAACTTGCCAGACTGGATCAGCGCCCGCGCCGCATCGGTGAAAATCCGGGCGTCGAGCGGCAGTTTCATGCTGTGATTGGGATAAACCTCGGCCGCGATATCCTGCGAAAGGTTAATGTCGCCAGACTGATACGACCCCATCGGCACGGCTTCGACAGGCTCTTTCGGAAGCGCCTGGCGTTCGGATTTCGCCTTGGCGCCGCGGCGCTTTTCCACCTCGGACATCAAGGCCGCGATCTTTTCCTTGTCACGTGCTTGTGGCGGTTTGGCGACGATCTGCGTGATTGGCACAGCCGATGCGCGGGCAAGATCGGCGACAAGTTGATGATAAGCCTCGGTCTGACGCAACTCGGCCAGGCGGGCTTCGGCGCGGTCGATTGCGGCGTGATGCAGGCGGTGCAGAACCGGATCTTGCAGCAATTGCGCGATGATCTGGTTGCGCTGATCGGTGTAGCGCAACATCGTATCATCGCGGACTTCGTTGCGATCTTGCAGCGACCAATAGTCGGAGTTGTACTTATCCGCCTTATTGTTCACATTGCCGCGCATCTTGCGAATGGCATAGCTGTCAACCGACTTCACGGCGTAGTGGTTAAGCTGCACCCAATCGTAGCCGACGGTGCGGGTGATAGAGCGCCAGCCGCGAAACTTGAAGTAATCCTCCATCTCGCGGCCCGAACCATTCAGCCATTTCACCTGATCGGGGAAGTCAGTCTCGTGCCACTTCGTCTTCATTTTCGGGCGATGGATACCCAGTTTCCACTTGTCGGCGCTGAAGGTGAACAGGGTCTTTACCCCCCACCCCTTGTTCCATTCTTGCGGGGCTGCCCATAGATATTGTTCTGTCACCGGTGCGCGGGACCAGTCCACCACACCACCCGAGCCGAAAATCCGCCAAGTCACCACAATGCCGTTGGCCCCCTGCGCCTTGGTGGCTGCAAGCAGGCTGTCAAGCGTGCCATCGCCATAGCGGATCGACAGAAATTCGTCGGCGTCAAACACCATCACCCAATCGGATTGCTGCACGACGGGTTCGTCTTGGGCATAGTTCAACGCCGAGGGCTGCGGCCTGATGCCTTCGGGAATGACATTGCGGCGGTGGTGGCACAGGCCCAGTTCCTCCAGCCGGATCAGCATGTCATCGGTGCCATCCGAACAATCGTTCGTATAGACCACAAGATCAGAGAATCCGACGGCAAGGTGATGCGCAACCCATTCGATCACGTACGCGCCTTCGTCCTTCATCATCGACACGGCCGTGACCTGACCATGCGGGCTGACGTGCCGCTTCAGCGGGAAATCGACGGTGCCCCACAGATCGCCCGCGCCGTTTGGCCGAGTTGCTTGCGCTGGCTGTATATCGTTGTTCTCCGTCACGCCCTGCCCTGCCCCTTGCGCAACCCCTGAAACAGTTGCGCGGTTTTGCCACGATCATAGGTCAAGCCGGATTCCCCCAGCAAGGCCAATGCAGAAAACGCCGCGCGACTGTGTCTTGGCAGACAATCGTTTCCATTTTGGCAACGAATTGCGGGTTAAATTTGCCGCGAGTGCGTGACTTTGCGCGCAGATGCAGATTAATCTTTGCCAATTGTCGCAACTTTCCCGTCCGAGCAGGTATATGGCCCCGAAACTGACTGTGTTTTTTATTGTTGAGCCGCCTGACTACGAAGTCATGGCCTGCTTTTTGGCGGCGTCGCTGCGCGAACAATTCGGCGATCAGGTGGCCTTGGTTGGCTATTGCCCAGATATCAAGCTGGACCAAGTCTCGCCCAACGTAACAGAGGTGCTGCGCCGGATGGGCTGCGAAGTGCGCCCGTTTGCCGTGGCCGGGCGGTTTTCGCCTGCCTATCCGCATGGCAACAAGATCCTCGCCACGATGGAGCCGCGCGACACTGAGTTCTCGGCATTTTTTGACAGCGATATCCTATGCTTGCGGCCCAACCGGGTTGAGAACATCATTCAGGACAACGCGGTTTCGCTGACGCCCGCGGCCTCGATGAACTGGGGCAAAAGCGATGATTGGAAGCTGATTTACGACGTTTGCGGCATGGCAATTCCAGAAGAGCGCATCAAACTGATGCGCCAATCCGGTGAGCGGCAGCGCATACCGTATTTCAGTTCAGGTTTGTTCACCTTCCCCGAGCAACACCGCAGCCCGGACGGTCGCAGCTTTCCGCAGGTCTGGATGGATGTGGCGCATACCATTGACGCGCATCCCGATGTGCCGGGAAAACGGCCCTATCTTGACCAGATCTCGCTGCCGCTGGCGATCCAGAAATCGGGGCTAAAGTGGAATATTCTGCCGGAAGAACAACACTTTATCCTCGGCGGCAAGCTGCGAGGTGATGCGCTGCCGCAAGATCGTGAAATCTTCACCATTCATTACCGCCAACTGAAAGTGCTGAAGGAAACCGGGCTGACCGCGACAAGCCGCAAGATGCTGAAACGGCAAGCCGGAGTGAAACGGATCGACAAGGCCGGGGAGGACGATGCCGATAATGAATAGCCGTTCACCTATTGCTTGCAATTATTGATCATCCGATCATATTGCGATTATGGCACGCACAAAGCTGATCTCGGATCGTGATGTCTTTCAGCAGGTTCTGACCCTGCTTTTGCAGAGTGGCGAAAAGGCCGTGACCTTTTCGGCGGTTTCTGCGGCGACAGGGCTGGCGCCGACGACGCTGGTGCAGCGGTTTTCAAGCTGCAATGCGATGATTTCATCTGCGATTTCTCAGGCTTGGCAAGATCTTTCCGCTTTGGTCGAAGCCGCCTCGACCGATGCAGCAGCGCATAAGGGCGTGCCGGGACTGTTGAAAATGCTGACAGGGCCGATTGATCCGGGTGCATTGTTGACGCTGAGTTTGCGCGACCCTGCGCTGGTGGAGCAGGCCAAGGATTGGCGCAGCAAGGTCGAGCAGGCGATTGCGGCCCGGCTTGATGTCAGCGCGAAGGCGAAGGAAACCGCCGCGCTGATTTTTGCCGCCTGGCAGGGGCGGATGCTGTGGGGGGCCGGTGGCGGCAAGGGCTTCCGCTTGGGCGATGCGATCAAGCAGCTTGTCTGACACAGGCGACCAGACAAGCCAGCGCAGTCAGGCGGCTTGTTCGGCCAAATTGATCGGTCGGGCAAAATCCGGGCAGTATTGCGCTAGGGTTTCGGTGATCGCGCCTTTGCGCAAAGGTTTCGTCATGTAACGGTCGATCCCGGCAGCCAAAATGCCTTCGGCATCGCCATCCATCGCATGTGCGGTCAGCGCCACGATCGGGATATGGGTTTTTCCCCCCTCGAGCGCGCGGATGGCGCGGGCTGCGTCGCGGCCGTCCATTTCCGGCATCGAGATATCCATGAAGATCAGATCGGGTTTGAAGGACTGAAACAGCGCGACAGCCTCAACGCCGTTGTTGGCAAACACCAGTTCAATGTCGATGTCGCGAACCATCTTTTGAAACACCAGTTGATTGGTACGGTTGTCTTCGGCTGTCAGCACCCGCATCTGACGGCGTTCGGTTTGGGGCGGCGGGGCAGCGGCGGGCGCGGCCTCGGATACAGGCGCGACGAGAGATTGCAGGCGGCGGTAGAGATCGGCACGCAGGATCGGCTTTTGCAACGTCGCCGCCAGATACTGCGCACCGTCACCTTCGCGCGCATTGGCGGGGCTGGAGGATAACAAAAGAATCGGCGTTTCGATGCCTTGTGCGCGAATACGGGCGGCGAGGGTCAGACCATCCATTTCGGGCATTTCGTGATCGGTGATGATGGCGTCAAAGCTGGCAGAGGCAAGCGCCGCCAGCGCCTCGGCCCCGGAACGGCAAAGGGTGACGGTGATGCCACAGGGAACCAGTTGGCGTTCCAAAATCGTGCGGTTGATGAATTGATCGTCCACCACCAACACCCGCTTGACTGCGATGGGCAGGCGCAATTCTTCGGCGTCTTCGGCAATCGGCAGCGGCACACGGAAGCCAAAGCAGGCGCCCTTGCCCAGATCGCTATCGACCCAAACCTCGCCCTGCATCCGTTCGACCAGCCGTTTGGTGATGGCAAGGCCCAAGCCGGTGCCTTCAAACTTGCGGTTCGACTGGCTTTCAACTTGGTTAAATTCGCCAAAGATATGCGCAAGGTTTTCTGGCGCGATGCCGATGCCGGTATCTTCGACGGTGATGTGCAGATCCTGACGACCTGCCTCACCTTCCAGCCCGACGACGCGGATCAGCACATGGCCTTTTTCGGTGAATTTCACCGCGTTGCCGATCAGATTGGTCAGAATCTGCCGCAACCGACCGGGATCACCGATGTAGCGGGTGGGCAGGAACATATCGAAGTCGATCATCAGATCGAGCCCTTTTTCGCGAGCGCGCGGCTGTAGCAGCATCGCGATTTCATGGATTGTGCGTTCCATGTCAAAGGGTTCTGGGTGCAGGGTCAGACGTTCGGCCTCGATCTTGGAGAAGTCGAGAATGTCGTTGATGATCACCAAAAGCGCCTCACCCGAGGAGCGGATGGTTTCGGCAAACAGCCGCTGTTCTTCGGACAGGGTGGTATCGCAGAGCAGTTCTGCCATGCCCACAACGCCATTCATCGGGGTGCGGATTTCGTGGCTCATGTTGGCAAGGAAGGCGGATTTGGCGCGGCTGGCGGCTTCGGCGGCGATGCGCGCGGCCTCTAACGCCTCTTGCTGGGCTTTGAGATGGGTGATGTCGACGCGCAAACCGACGCGCCCCCCGTCTGGTGTGCGATGGTCTTGCGCCCTGATCCAGCGGCCATCGGCAAGCTGCTGTTCCACCGGGCCACCAGGATTGCGGTGTTGCGCGAGGCGTTCGGCAAGCCATTGATCTTCTTGGCCCATTGCGCTGACATGCTGGCCATGCGCCAAGCCATAGCGCAAGATATCCTCAAACTTTGCGCCCGGAACGATGGCCGGGGCTGAGGCGGAATAGATGTCGCGGTAGCGTTGATTGCAGGTCAAAAGACGTTCCTCTCTGTCATAAAGCACGAAGCCATCTGGAATGGCCTCGATCGCTGCCCAGATCCGCATTTGTTCTGTGATATCAATGGCAAGCGTGACCATATCGCCATCACGGGCGCGCTGATCGACCATGCGCACCCATGCGCCGGATTTGAATTGCACGGTGATCGGTTCGATCACCTCGCCCTCCCATCGGGCAAGCATGTCGGCGACCCAGACATCTGGCGTCAGATCACCGAGTTCGACCAAGCCCGCCTCTGCTACGATGCACAAAAGGTCGGCGTAGGGCAGGCCCGGCACAATTTCGGGGTCGTTGAAGGCGGCGAGATAGGCGGCATTGGCGGCGATAAGGTGCTGATTGGCATCGAACACCGCAAAGCCGTCTTGAATGGTGTTGATACTGTCCCACAGCCGCCGCTCTGCCATCACGGCCTGGGTATGGGCGCGGTCAAGGTCTGCGACGAAGCGCGATTGCTGGCCCTTCAACTGCTCGGCCTCGGTCAGGGCGGATTTCACCACCTGACGCTGTTCGACGATCTGATCCGACAGGGCGCGGGCGTGCAGGCCGAGTTTGGCATTGGCAGCAAACAACTCTCGGCTTTTCTGTTCAAGCAGACGCTCTGCCGCCAAACGCGCGCGCCTTTCCTTTGCCAGACGTTCTGCGAAATCCATGCCCGATCCATCACATTCTGTGCCCCGCCGCAGCGGGGGTCTTGGGCAATCTGGCGCAACAAAATGAATGATGGATTAAGATGACAAGTTTCGTTCTGCGCTTCACACCGCTTGCCAAGTCTGCGGCCCCCATGCGACAGTCGGGTCACTGATTTCAGGAGGATTTTGGCGATGCGCGTTTGGCTCGGTCGTGCCCTGTTGGGTGCTGTTTCAACACTGTTTATTGCGTCGGCGATGCCGGTTGCGGCGCAAGAGCTGATTCCCGCCAAGCGCCTGAGCATCAGTGAAAACACCGACATGCCGGGGGGTGATATTTCGTCGATCTTCGACACTACACTGGAAGCCTGCCAGCGGGCTTGTCTGACCAACAAATTGTGCAAGGCCTTCACCTTCAACACGCGCAATGGGTCATGTTTTCCGAAATCAAAGGTCGGCGAAGCTGCGCCGTTTGACGGGGCCTATTCGGGCGAGGTGCTGGAATCGGCCAGCGGTGCGCAAGAACTTGCCAAAACCCGCCGTGCCGAGCTGAATTTCGTGCAGGATTGGGAGTTGGGCAGCATCACCCAGCAGGCCGCACAACTGGCCAACACGCATACCACCAACGGATATTCGGCCGAAGATCATCTGGGCGCTGCCGCGGATGCCGAGGCAAATGGCGATTACTTGCTGGCCAGCAATTACGCCGGGGCCGCACTGAACCTGACCGATTCTGCCGATGGCTGGGCCGAATATGCGCGGCTGTTGCTGGCGGCGGGGCAGAAGTCGGGGGATCGCGGCTATCTGGACCGGGCTTATTACGCATCGGTCAACGCCTATCTGCGGGCGGATAACAAGGCGCAGCAGCACTCGATTCTGCTGACGATGGGCACGGCGTTGGAGGCCACAGACCGCGGGCGCGATACAGTGCAGGCTTTGCGGTTGGCGCAGAAATTGCAGCCGCGCGATGACACGGCGCTGGCGCTGGATGATGCGATTGGCAAATACGGCTTCCGCATTGTCGATAACGTGGTGCAGACCGACACGGCGCGGCCGCGCATCTGTGTGAATTTCTCGGAAAATCTGGCGAAATCGGGGGTAGATTACGCAAGCTATGTCCAGTTGGCCGATGCAGGTTTGACCGTAACCACCGACGGCTGGCAGCAGCTTTGCGTCGAGGGCGTCACCTTTGGCTCGCGCAACACCATCACTTTCCGCGAGGGGTTGCCTGCGGCGGATGGGCAGACGCTGGCAAAGTCGATTAGCGTGACGGCCTATGTGCGTGACCGTAATCCGGGCGTGCGCTTTCCGGGCCGGGGCTATGTGCTGCCGCGCACGGGAGCAGCCTCGATTCCGGTTGAGACGGTGAACACAGAAAAGCTGGAACTGTCGCTGTATCGCGTGACGGATCGTAACCTGTTGCGTTCGTTGCAGAATGGTTACTTCGGCACGCCGATGGCGGAATATCAGGAATATGATTTCAGCAGCCAGATCGGCTCGGAAATCTGGAAGGGCGAAGGCGCGGTCAAGCAAGAGGTCAACGTCGACGTGACCACGCGCCTGCCGCTGGATGAGGCGCTGAAGGGCCAGCCTCCGGGCGTTTACGCATTGCGGGCGGCGGTGCCGGGGGTTGATCCCTATGTGGTGCCGGCGGGCTGGCAGTGGTTCGTGATCTCGGATCTGGGGCTGACCACGATGTCGGGTGTGGATGGGCTGCATGTGTTTGTCCGCAGCCTTGGCACGGCGGCGGCGGTTGATGGTGTGAGCGTCGATCTTTTGTCGAACACCAACGAGGTGCTGGGCACGGCCAAGACCGATGCGCAGGGCTATGCCAAGTTTGATGCGGCGCTGGCGCTGGGAACAGGCGGGCTGGCCCCGGCGATGATCGTGGCACATGACGATACCGATCTTGCGTTCCTGTCGCTGACCGATCCCGAATTTGATCTGTCGGATCGTGGTGTGGCGGGACGTGAGGCGGCACCGCCGGTCGATGTGTTCCTGACCACCGATCGCGGCGCATATCGCGCGGGTGAGACGATTTATGCCACCGCATTGGCGCGCGATGCCGAGACGGCGGCGATAGAGAACCTGCCGCTGACGGCGATTCTGAAGCGCCCGGATGGCGTGGAATACAGCCGCGCGCAGATGGCAGATGCCGGTGCAGGCGGGCATGTGTTTGCGCTGCCGGTGGGTGGATCGGCCCCGCGTGGGGTGTGGACGCTGGAGGTTTATGCCGATCTGGAAGCCGCTGCACTGACCAGCCAGACCGTTCTGGTGGAAGATTTCCTGCCCGAGCGCATCGACTTTACCCTGTCGCTGCCGGATCAGCCGATTCATCTGGGCGATGTGCCGCAGGTGAATGTGGATGCGAAGTATCTGTTTGGCGCACCAGGGGCTGACCTTGCGATTGAAGGCGAGGTTTTGCTGCGTGCCGCCAAAGAGCTTGAGGCTTGGCCGGGCTATGTGTTTGGCCGCTATGACGCGCCGTTTGATGCGCAACTGAACTCGTTCGGCGATCTGCGCACCGATGCGGAGGGCAAGGCGGTGGTCGATCTGGCGCTGCCAGAGGTGGAAGATCCGGGCCGTCCGCTGGAAATACGTGCGACGGTGCGGGTCGCCGAAGGCTCGGGCCGCCCGGTGGAACGCAAGGTCAGCAAGCTGCTGGCGCCGTCGTCGGATTTGATCGGTGTAAAGCCAATGTTCACCGATGTGGTGCCGGAAGGCTCTGACGCGACATTCAATCTGATCGGGATCGGGGCAGACACCAAGCCGGTGGCGATGAAGGTGAAATGGACCGTCACGCGGATTGAGGTGAATTATCAGTGGTATCAGAATGGTGGCTATTGGAATTGGGAGCCTGTGACCCGGCGCACCAAGGTTTCCGAAGGCACCGCTGATCTGGGGAACGAGCCCACCAAGATCTCGGCCCCGGTGCAATGGGGCGAGTATGAGGTGTTGGTGGAACGCACCGATGGCCCGCCTGCGGCAACATCGACCAACTTCTATGCAGGCTGGTATGCACCCGCCGATGCCACGGATTCGCCCGATACGCTGGAGTTGTCGCTGGACAAGCCGGCCTACAAGGCTGGCGACACTGCCAATCTGCGCATCGTGCCGCGTGCCGCTGGCACGGCTTTGATCACCGTGCTGTCGAACCGTCTGGTGTCGATGCAGGCAGTTGAGGTCAAGGAAGGCGAGAATGTGATCCCGCTGACCGTGACCGATGAATGGGGCGCGGGGGTTTATGTGACGGCTTCGGTGCTGCGTCCGATGGATGTGGCGGCGGGTCGCAATCCGGCGCGGGCGTTGGGGCTGACCCATGCCACGATTGACCCCGGCACACGGGCGCTGAAGGCAGTGGTGGAAACCGCAGCCGAGGCTGCCCCGCGTGGGCCGCTGGAGGTGGCGGTGAAGGTCGATGGGGTCGGGGCGGGCGATACCGCCTATGTCACCATCGCGGCGGTGGATCAGGGTATCTTGAACCTGACCGGCTTTCAGCCGCCGAACCCGCAAGACCATTACTTTGGCCAGCGCAAGCTGGGCGTCGGCATCCGTGATATCTATGGCCGGTTGATTGACGGGATGAACGGCGCCGAAGGCTCGGTCCGTTCGGGCGGTGATGCGGGGGCGCAGGCGCGTCTGCAAGCGCCGCCTCCGACAGAAGAACTGGTGGCGTATTTCACCGGCCCGGTGCAGGTGGGTGCCGATGGCTATGCCCGCACCTCGTTCACCCTGCCCTCGTTCAACGGCACGGTGAAGGTGATGGCGGTGGCGTGGTCGAAAAAGGGTGTCGGCCAAGCCAGCGCCGATGTGCTGGTGCGTGATCCGGTTGTGGTAACGGCATCGCTGCCACGCTTCATGCAACCGGGGGACAAATCGCGGCTGCTGCTGGAGATCGTGCATGCCACCGGGCCTTCGGGCCGGATGTCGCTGGATGTGTCCTCGGCTGGGTTGAAACTGGGCGATGTGCCGTCTGGCTTTGATCTGGCGGACAAAGCCAAGGCGAAATTTGCCATTCCGGTGACGGCAGATGCGATTGGCAATCAGACGATCGAGGTCGCGTTGACCACGCCGGATGGGAAGGTTTTGAAGAAAACCCTGACGGTTCCGGTGCAGATCAACGACCCGGAAGTGGTGCGAGTGTCGCGGCTTGATCTGAAAAAGGGGCAGGAGTTCACCTTTGATGCGAACGCTTTCGCAGGTCTGATCCCCGGTTCGGGCAAGGCCACGATGGCGGTGGGGCCGATTGCACGGCTGAATGCGCCGGGGGTTTTGGCGGCGCTGGATGCCTATCCCTATGGCTGCACCGAGCAGATCACCTCGAAAGCGCTGCCGTTGCTTTACTTCGATCAGGTTGCGGTGGCGATGGATCTGCCTGGGGCGGACAACATCAAGCTGCGGGTTGAACAAGCCGTGGAAGAAGTGCTGACCAATCAATCCTCTAACGGTTCTTTCGGACTGTGGGGGCCGGTTGAGAATGGCGGCGATTTCTGGCTGGATGCGTTTGTCACCGACTTCCTCAGTCGAGCAAAGGCGCGGGGCTATGCGGTGCCGGATCAGGCCTTCCGCAGCGCCTTGGACAATCTGCGCAATCAGGTCAACTATCAGGCCGATTTCGACAAAGGCGGGGAGGCTTTGGCCTATGCGCTGATGGTGCTGGCACGCGAAGGCGCGGCGGCGATTGGCGATCTGCGCTACTATGCCGATGTGAAGGGCGATGCTTTTGCAACGCCTGCCGCGATGGCGCAACTCGGGGCGGCTTTGGCAAGCTATGGCGATCAGCCGCGCGCCGATGCGATGTTCCGTCGTGCCGGTGTTGCCTTGGAAGCGCTGAAAGGGCCGGAGAAAGAGCAGATCTTCCGCGCCGACTATGGCACTAACTACCGCGATGCGGCGGCGGTGCTGGCTTTGGCTGCAGAGGCAGGCTCGAAAGCGGTGGATCAAGAGGCACTGACCTCGCGCATCGCCACCACTTCGGCGCTTTCAACGCAGGAAGCCACTTGGGCGCTGCTGGCGGCCAATGCGCTGATTGATCGCAAGGGCACGGATGGCATCCTGATCGACGGCGCACCTGCGTCGGGGCCGCTGGTCAAGGTGCTGGATGCTGCGAATACCGCGCCGGTGGTGGTGAAGAACGAAAGCGACAGCGACACCACGCTGACCGTGACCACCTATGGCGTGCCGTCCGAGCCGGAACCGGCAGGCGGCAGCGGCTATGCGATCACCCGCAATTACTACACGATGGACGGCCAGCCGACGACGCTGGAGGGGTTGAAGGTGGGCACCCGTCTGATCACCGTGCTGGAAGTCACGCCGTTTGGCCGAGGCGAGGCGCGGTTGATGGTGGCCGATCCGCTGCCCGCCGGGTTTGAGATCGACAACCCGAACCTGATGTCCTCGGGGACTGAGGCACTGTCGGAGCTGAATCTGGAAACCGAAGTGGCACATAGCGAATTCCGGCAGGACCGTTTCCTGACCGCGATTGACCGCTATGACAATGCGACGTTCCGGCTGGCCTATGTGGTGCGGGCGATCTCGCCCGGCACGTTCCACCACCCCGCAGCCTCGGTTGAGGATATGTATCGGCCCGATCTAACCGGGCGGACCGATGCGGGCACCGTTACCATCGCCGAGTGATGGGCGCGCGGTTTCTGTTTGTGCTGGCGGCGGGCCTTGGGCTCGCCGCCTTTTCACATGATCGCTTTGATCAATGGGTGGATGCGACGGTGCTGCCGCCGTTGCAGGTGGAAACCTCGGTCGAGGTGTTGGATCGGGGCGGCGCGTTGTTGCGCGCCTATACGGTGGCGGATGGCCGTTGGCGGCTGGCGGTGGCGCTGTCGGATGTGGATGCAGGCTATGTCGCGGCGCTGCTGGCCTATGAGGACAAGCGATTTTATCAGCATGGCGGGGTTGATCCGCAGGCGCTGGCGCGGGCGGCTTTGCAGGCGGTGTGGAACGGGCATGTCGTGTCGGGGGGATCGACGCTGACGATGCAAGTGGCGCGACTGCTGGAGGAAGGCACCACCGGGCAGATCGACGGCAAGCTGCGGCAGATGCGGGTGGCACTGGCACTGGAGCGGCGGCTGTCGAAACAGCAAATTCTGGCGCTGTATCTGCATCTTGCGCCCTATGGCGGCAATCTGGAAGGCATCCGGGCCGCGACGCTTTCCTATTTCGGCAAAGAGCCGGTGCGGTTGACGCCCGCCGAGGCGGCGCTGCTGGTTGCGATCCCACAAAGCCCCGAGACGCGCAGGCCGGACCGATCTGTCGCGCGGGCAACGGATGCGCGCGACCGGGTGCTGGCGCGGGCGCTGCGCGATGGGTTGATCGACAACGAGCAGATGGCTGCGGCGCGGACAGAAGTGGTGCCTGCACAGCGACGCCCCTTCCCTGCGCTGGCCCCGCATATGTCTGACCGGATCATTGCCGAAGAACCGGGGCAGCAGCGGCATCAACTGACGCTGGACAAGACGCTGCAAACCAAGCTGGAGCGTTTGGCGGCGGATGTGGTGGCCAGCCGGGGCGACCGGTTGCAGGTGGCGATTGTGGTGGCCGATCATGCCTCGGGCGAGGTGCTGGCCTCGGTCGGCTCGGCGGCGTTTCAGGCAGATCGGCGGGCGGGGTTTGTCGATATGACCCGCGCGATTCGTAGCCCCGGATCGACGCTGAAACCGCTGATCTATGGCTTGGCGTTTGACGATGGCCTCGCACACCCCGAAACGCTGATCGAGGACAAGCCGACAGATTTCAACGGCTACCGTCCACAGAATTTTGACCGCCATTTTCGCGGCACTATCCGTATCCGCGAGGCGTTGCAGGAATCGCTGAACATCCCCGTAGTGGCGCTGACCGATGCGCTGGGGCCTGCCAAGTTGTTGGCAGCACTGGATAAAGCGGGCGTGCGCTATCACGTGCCGGGGGGGCAGGCGGGGCTTGCGATTGCCTTGGGCGGCATTGGCGTCAGCCTTGAGGACATGGTGCAGCTTTACGCCGCCATCGGGCGCGGCGGTGTTGCGCTGCCGTTGACGCACCGCATCAATGGCGAGCGGCCGGAGGGACAGCGGGTATTGTCAGCGGCCTCGGCCTGGCAGGTGGGCGATATTCTGGCGGGGCTTGCACCGCCGCCCGGTGCACCGGAAAATCGCTTGGCCTACAAGACCGGCACCAGCTATGGCCACCGCGATGCCTGGGCGATTGGCTTTGATGGGCGGCATGTGATTGGTGTCTGGATGGGCAGACCGGATGGCACCCCGGTTCCGGGGGCTTTTGGTGCCGATCTGGCCGCACCGATCCTGTTTCAGGCCTTCGCGCGGCTGAAGCGCAATCTTGATCCGCAGCCCGATCCGCCGCCCGCGACGCTGTTGGTGTCGAATGCCGAGTTGCCGCAGCCATTGCAGCGGTTCCGCAACCGCAATGCCGCGTTCCAGCCCGACAAGGACGCGCCCAGCGTGGCTTTCCCACCGGATGGGGCCGAGGTGGAAATGCTGCCCGAAGGCCTGCTGGTGCGGGTGTCGGGCGGCAAGGCCCCCTATACTTGGCTGGCAAACGGGGTGCCGGTGGCGATCTCGCTGGGAGGGCGGGAGACGATCCTGAACAGCCTTGGACGTGGCTTCATCACGCTCTCGGTGATTGATGCCACGGGCCGGTCTGCGCGGGCAAAGGTGCGGCTGCGCTGAGCCCGATCAGGCCTTTTCGATGGCCAGCGCGATGCCCTGCCCGCCGCCGATGCACATGGTGATAAGGGCGGTCTTGCCGCCTGCACGCTGCAACTCGGCCAGCGCCTTGGCGACAAGGATCGCCCCGGTGGCTCCGACAGGATGGCCCAAGGCAATCGCGCCGCCGTTCGGGTTCACCTTTGCCGGATCAAGACCCAGATCGCGGCTGACCGCCAATGCCTGCGCCGCGAAAGCCTCGTTTGATTCCACCACGTCGAAACTGTCAGGTGTCACCCCAAGCTTTGCACAGAGCGCCTGCACCGCCGGGATCGGCCCGAGGCCCATGACTTTCGGATCAACCCCCGCCACCGCATAGCCCATGATGCGCGCCACAGCGCCGCCCGGATTGCCGCGCGACAGGATCACCGCCGCAGCACCGTCATTGATGCCCGAGGCATTGCCCGCCGTCACCGTGCCATCCTTGGCAAAGGCAGGGCGCAGGCCTGCAAGGGCCGCAAGTGTCGTGGCCTTGGGATGTTCGTCTTGCGCAAAGATGGTGTGGCCCTTGCGGCCTGTGAGTTCGACCGGCGCGATCTGCGAGACAAAGCGCCCTTCGGCAATCGCGCACGCGGCGCGGTTTTGTGATTCCAGCGCAAAGGCGTCCTGATCCTCACGCGTAATGCCGTATTGGGCGGCGACATTCTCGGCGGTGATGCCCATATGGCCGGTGCCAAACGGGCAGGTCAGCGCGCCCGTCATCATGTCGATCAGTTTGGTATCGCCCATCTTTTGTCCAAAGCGGGCGGACTGCACCGCGTAGGGCGCACGGCTCATACACTCCGCCCCGCCTGCGAGTGCGATTTCGGCGTCGCCCAGCATCAGCATCTGCATGGCCGAGACGATGGCCTGCGCGCCCGATCCGCACAGGCGGTTGACGTTCATCGCAGGGCTGGTTTCCGGCACACCCGCCTGCATGGCGGCGACACGGGCGAGATACATATCGCGCGGCTCGGTGTTGATGACATGGCCGAAAACCACGGTGCCAACCTGCGCGGCCTCGATCCCCGCCCGTGCAATCGCGGCTTTAGCGGCATAGGTTGCGATATCAATCGGCGGCATCGCAGACAGTGACCCGCCAAAGCCACCGATGGCGGTGCGGGCAGTTGAGAGGATATAGATGTCGGTCATGGCTGCCCTTCAGGGTTTGACGCGATCCGGGTGCGCGGCGGCGATCGCGGGGATTTCCCGCAGCTTAGCCACAATCTGCATGGTTTTGGGCAACAACGTCACGTCAACACCGACACGTTCTGCGTTGAAGACCTGCGGCACAAGGCAAAGGTCGGCCATCGTGACCTGATCACCGTGGCAGTAAAGCCTCTTGCCCGTCAACATCGCCTCGAACGCAGTCAGACCTTTGGTGATGTAGTGGCGCGTCCAATCCTCGCTGGTCATAACACCCATCGAGCCGACATGATCGCGCACCGACAGATTGCAGACCGGGGCAATTTCCATCGCAATGGCATAGGACAAGACCCGCACCTGCGCCCGCGCGGCTGCATCTTTGGGCAACAGACCACCACGGGTTTCGTCAAGATATTCGATGATCGCCAAAGATTGCGTCAACCGCAGCCCGTCGATTTCCAGCGTCGGCACAAGGCCTTGCGGGTTGCGCGCGAGATTTTCGGCGCTGCGATGTTCACCCTTTAGCAGATCAACCGGGTGGCTTTCGTAGGGCAAGTCCAGCAGGTTCAACGCCATCCGCACGCGATACGCCGCGGACGAGCGCCAATAGTCATAAAGCCTGATCATCTTTCCTCCAGCAAACGCAGCAGAATGGTGCGAAACATCGCCGCATCGGGGCCGATCTGAGCAAGCACCTGCGCCTGATAGGCATCGGCAATCGGCACGATCCGTGCAATCAGATCCCGACCCTTGACGGTCAACCGCATGTCCAGCAGGCGACGATCCTCTAGGTTTTCACGCTTTTCGATCAGGCCCGCGGTTTCAAGCCGGGCGGCGGCACGGCTGACCTTGGATTTATCCATATCGACCTTGGCCTGAATTTCGCGCACCGAGACTTGATCCGACTGCGCCAGATGCGCCAGAACCCGCCATTCCGGGATCGTCAGGCCAAATTCGGCCCGATACAGCTCGGAAAATCCTTTTGAGATGCGGCTGGCAGCAACAGCCAATTGATAGGGCAGGAAAGCGGAAAGATCAAAACTCGTCATCTGTGGCCTCGTTTTGCACAAGCCTGCCTGCTGGGGAAAGATTTCGCAAGCGGGGGCCGTTGACAGTGCCGTGTTGGCAAGGGACACCGGGCGCGGCAACCCGGAGTGTGATGTGCGCGACCTGATCAAATCCAACCTTGCGCTGCTGACCGTCAGTATCGCGAGTTTCATCCTGATGGGTGCGGGAACAGCGCTCTATGGCCCTGCCCTGCCAGTGTTTGCGCGCAGCTTTGACATTCAGATCGGCACTGCGGGGCTGTTGATCTCGGCGCATTGGATCGGCTGTTCGATTGGCGTGGCGGCGATGTTCGTGGTGGGCGCGCGTGCGACGCCGCAATGGGTGGTTGCGCTGATGACATTGGGCGTCGGGCTGATGGCACTGGGTTTGGGCTGGCCGCTGACGCTGCTGGGCGCGGTGCTTTTTGGAGCCGGCTATGGCTGTGCTACGGTGGTGTTCAACCCGCGGATGTTGCGGGCGTTTGGCGCGCGCGGGCCTGCGATGCTGAGCCTGTTGAACGCCACCTTCGGCATCGGGGCGATTGGTGCGCCACTGGTGTTCGTGGCGCTTGGCAATGATCCGGTGCTGAGCTTTGCGATCTGCGCGGTGATCGGTGTGGTGATCACCGCCTGCGCCGGGCCTGCGGGGCGCGAGGCAAGCGTGACGGCGACCGCATCGACCATGCCGTTCCGGCTGAACCTGCCGATGCTGGTGTTCGGCGCGGTGGCAATCAGCGTCGAGGCCTGCCTGACCGGGCTAGGCCCGACCGCCCTGATCAAGGCCGGGCTGTCGGAGACTGCCGCGGCGCAACTGTTGTCGGCGTTCTTTCTGGCGTTTCTCGCCGCGCGCCTGTGTCTGATGGTGGTGGCCACATGGCTTCCTGCCTTCACGCTGTTCACGCTGGCGCTGCTGGGTGCCTGTGCGTCGGCGCTGATCGCCGCGCTGTGGTCGCCGGGTGTGGGATTTGTGGGCTTGGGCTTTTTCGCGGGCATGTTCTTCCCGACCGAATATGTCACCGCAACGCGCAAGATGGGTGACAATCCCAAGGTGGCCCCGACGATCATCGGTGCCGGGTTGGTCGGTGGCGTGTTCGCGCCGCTGATCATGTCGCCGTTTCTGGGCGCGATGGGGCCGCATGGCTTTTTCTGGGTGACCGCCTGCGTCACGGGTGCGCTTGCCCTTGCAGCCTTGGCCAATCTACGGGCGATGAACAGCTAACAAGATAATGCTTTACGGGTGTTTGGCCATGCCTTGGACAATCACCTTGACATCGTTGCACTTGCAACGATATTTTCCAGACATAGATTTACGCCGCCCCGAATCCCGCTGCACGAGGCTGACATGAACACCCAAAGCCTGCCCTCTGGTCTGCACCGCGCGGCCACCACGCTTGGCACCCATGCCCATTACATGCCCGGTTTCGGCAATGATTTTGAGACCGAGGCGCTGCCCGGTGCCTTGCCGCAGGGCATGAACTCGCCGCAGAAATGCAACTACGGGCTTTACGGCGAACAGCTTTCCGGCACCGCCTTTACTGCGCCCAGCCACCAGAACGAACGCACTTGGTGCTATCGCATCCGCCCTTCGGTGAAGCACACGCATCGGTTTGAAAAGATCGACGTGCCATATTGGAAATCTGCGCCGCATATCGACCCGGATGTGATCTCGCTGGGTCAATACCGCTGGGATCCGGTGCCGCACGGCGACGCCGCGCTGACTTGGATCACCGGCATGCGCACCATGACGACGGCGGGCGATGTGAACACGCAGGTCGGCATGGCCAGCCATATCTATCTGGTCACGCAGTCGATGCAGGATGAGTACTTCTTCAGCGCCGACAGCGAGTTGCTGATCGTGCCGCAGCAAGGCCGCCTGCGGTTCTGCACCGAACTGGGCATCATTGATCTGGAACCGCAGGAAATCGCGGTGATCCCGCGCGGGCTGGTGTATCGGGTTGAAGTGCTGGAAGGCCCCGCTCGTGGCTTTGTCTGCGAGAATTACGGACAAAAGTTCACATTGCCGGGACGCGGGCCGATTGGCGCGAATTGCATGGCCAATCCGCGCGACTTCAAGACCCCGGTTGCGGCATTTGAAGATCGCGAAGTGCCGTCTTCGGTGGTGGTGAAATGGTGCGGGCAGTTCCACCGCACCCGCATCGGCCACAGCCCGCTGGATGTGGTGGCGTGGCATGGCAATTACGCGCCGGTGAAATACGATCTGCGCACCTATTGCCCGGTCGGCGCGATCTTGTTCGATCATCCCGACCCGTCGATCTTTACGGTTCTGACCGCTCCTTCCGGCGTGGAAGGCACCGCGAATATCGACTTCGTACTGTTCCGCGAGCGTTGGATGGTGGCCGAAAACACTTTCCGCCCGCCGTGGTATCACAAGAACATCATGTCGGAACTGATGGGCAATATTTACGGCATTTACGACGCCAAACCCAAAGGGTTTGTGCCGGGTGGTATGAGCCTCCACAACATGATGTTGCCGCACGGGCCGGACAAGCAAGCGTTTGAGGGCGCTTCGAATGCCGTCTTGAAGGCGGAAAAGCTGGACGAGACTATGTCCTTTATGTTTGAGACCCGCTTCCCGCAACACCTGACCGCCTTCGCCGCGAAAGAAGCGCCGTTACAGGACGATTACATTGATTGCTGGGAGTCTCTGGCGAAGAAATTCGATGGCACGCCGGGGGTGAAATGATCAGCGCCGCCTGCTCTCATCAGCGCATTGACAGTGCCATCTGCTTGCGCGCATGCCTCGGGCTTTTGGAGGTTGCGCGATGAAACTGCTGAAGTCCTGGGTGGAAAGCGCGAATTCCGCGACGACCGATTTTCCGCTGAACAACCTGCCCTGTGGCGTGTTTTCGGTGGGTGATGAACCGGCCCGCTGCGGTGTGGCGATTGGCGATTTTGTGCTGGATATCAGCGCGCTAGAGGCCGAGGGCCTGCTCACTTTGGCCGATCAGCCGCTGTTCGACGTGCCGTTCTGGAACGAACTGATGGAGGCTGGCCCGACCGTCTGGGCAGAATTTCGTGCCCAGATCACCGCCATGCTGACAGAAGGTGCCAGCAAACGCTGGATCATCGAGGATCATCTGGTGCCGCGCGCCGAAGTGAGCCTGCATCTGCCGTTTGTCGTCGCCGAATACACCGATTTTTATGCCGGGCGCCATCACGCCACCAACGTCGGCACCATGTTCCGCGGTGCAGAAAATGCGCTACCGCCGAACTGGCTGCATATGCCGATTGGTTATAATGGCCGCGCATCATCCGTAGTGGTTTCGGGAACGGACATCCGCAGACCCTGGGGGCAGTTGAAAGGCCCCGAGTTTGAAGCCCCCATCTTCGCGCCCTCGCGCCGGTTTGATATCGAGCTGGAACTTGGCGCAGTGGTGGGGCAGGCATCGACGCATGGTCAGCCGGTGACGGTGGCCGAAGCCGATGCAATGATCTTTGGCTATGTTCTGCTAAACGATTGGTCTGCCAGAGATATTCAGGCTTGGGAATATCAGCCGCTCGGCCCGTTTCAGGCCAAGGCAACCGCCACCAGCATTAGCCCGTGGATCGTGATGAAAGCTGCTTTGGAGCCTTTCCGCACCGCGACTCCACCGCGCGACCTGCCACTTTTGCCGCATCTGGTCGAACCGGGTCCAATGCTTTACAACGTGGCATTGGAAGTTGGACTGAAACCGAACAATGGTTCGGAAACGGTGATCAGTCGCACGAACTATGCAGAAATGTATTACTCTGCAGCGCAGCAACTGGCGCATCACACCACCTCGGGCTGTGCCATGAACATCGGCGATCTGCTGGGTTCTGGGACGATTTCGGGCCCCACCAAAGACAGCCGGGGCAGCCTGCTGGAACTGTCTTGGGGTGGCAAGGAACCGTTTGCAATCGCAGGCGGCAGCCGCAGTTTTATCGAAGACAATGACACCCTGACACTGCGCGGCGCGGCGCTAGGGGATGGCTATCGGATCGGGTTTGGTGCGTGTTGGGGCAAGGTGATCCCTGCCCTCGCGGACCCTTATGCAAGGAAAACATGAATGAGCAAGGCGTTCGCATCGCAGGGTGATCTGACCGACAAGAAGACTTCTTTTGTCGAAATCGGCGACGGAATTTATGCGTTCACCGCCGAGGGCGATCCGAACTCGGGCGTGATCATCGGCGACGATTCTGTGATGGTGATTGAGGCGCAGGCGACGCCGCGTCTGGCGCGCAAAGTGGTGGACTGTATCCGCAGCGTCACCGACAAGCCGATCAGCCATCTGGTGCTGACGCATTATCATGCCGTGCGGGTTCTTGGTGCAAGTGCTTATGGTGCAAGGGAAATCATCATGTCGGATGCCGCGCGCGGCATGGTGATGGAACGCGGGCAAGAGGATTGGGACAGCGAATTCGGCCGCTTCCCCCGACTGTTCCAAGGCCACGAAGAAATCCCCGGACTGACTTTGCCGACCACCACCTTCAGCGATCACATGACGGTCTATCTGGGCAAGCGCCGGGTCGATATCATGCATCTGGGGCGGGCGCATACGGCGGGCGATGCGGTGGTCTGGGTGCCGGATGCAGAGGTGATGTTCACCGGCGATATCGTCGAATACCACTCGGCCTGCTACTGCGGCGATGGGCATTTTGCCGATTGGACCAGCACCTTGGCCCGGATCGCGGATTTTGACCCGAAGGCGATTGCGCCGGGGCGCGGCGACGCCCTGATCGGACGCGAGATGGTGGGCAAAGCTATCACCGCTACGGCTGATTTCGTCGCCAGCACCTATCGTCCTGCGGCAAAAGTAGCGGCGCGTGGCGGCAGTTTGAAGCAGGCATGGGATGCGGTCCGGGCTGAATGTGACCATAAGTTCGCTCATTTCGCGATCTACGAACACTGCTTGCCGTTCAATGTCGCCCGCGCCTATGACGAGGCTCGCGGCATTGCAACACCACGGGTCTGGACGGCAGAGCGCGACCGTCAGATGTGGGCGGAACTGCAGGGTTGATGCGATGGCCTACACGCATCAACATTTTGAATATGTTAAACCTTATGGCCTGACGGCGATAGAGCCACGCCACAAGGTAATCATTGTCGGCGCTGGCCCGATTGGGCTGGCGATGGCGATTGAACTGGCCAATCATGGTGTCAAGGCAACCGTGTTGGACGACAACAACGTGGTGTCCGTGGGCTCGCGTGCGATTTGCTGGAGCAAGCGCTCTCTTGAGATTTTGGATCGTTTGGGCATAGGTGAACGCTGCGTCACAAAAGGCGTTACCTGGAAAGTCGGGCGCACCTTTCATCGCGATAAGGAAGTCTTTTCCTTTGATCTGCTGCCGGAAGACGGGCACAAGATGCCCGCCTTCGTGAACCTGCAACAGTATTTTGTCGAAGAATTTCTGGTGCAGCGCGCGGAGGAATTGGGCGTTGATCTGCGCTGGAAAAACCGGGTGACGGCGCTAGAGCAGCACGACGATTTCGCGACGCTGAAAGTGGAAACGCCCGATGGCACCTACAGCCTTGATGCCGATTGGGTGATTGCCTGCGACGGCGCGCGCAGCCCGATCCGCGAAATGATGCGGCTGGAATTTGATGGCGAGTTGTTTGAGGAGCGCTTTCTGATCGCCGACATCGAAATGCAAGGCAATTTCGCCAGCGAGCGGTGGTTCTGGTTCGAACCAAATTTCCATCCCGGCCAATCGGCCTTGCTGCACAAACAGCCTGACAACATTTATCGCATAGATCTTCAGCTTGGCTGGGATACCGACCCAGAGATGGAAAAGCGCCCGGAAAACGTCATCCCGCGCATCGAAAAAGTTGTCGGACACAGCGATTTCAAACTGGATTGGGTCAGCGTCTATACGTTTCAATGTCGGCGTTTACGAAGCTTTGTTCACAATCGCGTTCTGTTCGTTGGCGATAGCGCGCACATCGTCTCACCGTTTGGCGCGCGCGGCGGGAATGGCGGCTTGGGTGATGTCGATGCGCTGGGATGGCGGTTGGCAGCGGTTGTAAACGGCGCTGCTGAGGCGGCGGTTTTGCAGGGATATGACCGGGAGCGCTGCTATGGCGCAGATGAGAATCTGCTCAATTCCAGCCGCTCAACCCGCTTCATGTCGCCCGAACCGGGTGTTGAGCGGCTGTTTCGCGATGCCGTTTTGCATCTGGCTGCGCATGCTGATTTCGCCCGCCCGATGGTAAACTCTGGCCGTCTGTCGCGCCCCTGCGTCTACCCGTTGCGGGCCCCAGACGCACCGCTGCCAGCAGCCGCGCGGCCGGGTGCCGTCGCACCAGAAGCACCGTTGGAAGCGGGCTGGATGACCGAGGCTTTGGGTGGGGATTTTGTGATTCTGGCCTTGGGTTGTGACGCGCCGCAGACCGAATTGCGCGTACTGACGCCGAAGTTGAACGACACGTTGCGCCGTCGTTATCTGGGGGATCAACCGCAAGCGATCTATCTGATCCGGCCCGATCAAGTGGTGGCGGCGCGTTGGCTGACGGCCCTGTCGGGCGATGTGGAACAGGCCTTGGCACAAAGTTGGAGCGGCGCTGCATGACATTGAAAACTCAGTCGAATATTGCCGATTCAGACGGATTTTACGCTGACCTTCTGGCCGCGCATCATGGATTGAGCGAGGCGGAAAGCCACGCGATGAACGCACGGCTTGTGTTGATCTTGGCAAATCACATCGGGGATGCCGAAGTGCTGGCGCAGGCTTTGGCGCTGGCCAAAATGGGGCGCTGACTATTCCGGCAGCAGGGGCGTGCGCCCGGTAGCGGTCAGGTGGAAAACATCGCGGCCCTCTAGCACGACCACGGTCAGCGGCCCGCCATAGGCGGCGCTGGAATCGATATTGACCCGATTGCCGTAGTGCGTGGGCACGTCCAGCGCGGTGTGGCCGTGGACAATCAGCGCGCCGTGGTCCGAGGTATCTTCCAGCCAGCCCTTGCGGATCCAGACCAGATCATCCTCGCTCTGGCTGCCGATGATAATGCCGGGGCGGATGCCGGCGTGGACGTAGATCACTGCGCCGCGCTGAAAATAGCTGGGGCGGGAGGTTAGGAAATCCAGATGCGCCTGCGGCACGGCGGCCACCGCTTCGGCATAGACAGCAGCCAGCGGGCGATCTGCCGCATTTTTTACGCCGTAGGATGCCAGCGTGGCCGCGCCGCCGATCTTGGGGTGCAGGTAAGACAGGTCGGAACGCAGGCAGGGATCGTGATAGTTGAAGTCAGCGATGTAGTTTGTGAACATCCGGTCATGATTGCCTTTCAGCACCACCCAATCCTGCCCCGAGGCGATGCCGTTGCGCAAATAGTCCACCACGCCGCGACAATCGGGCCCGCGATCGACCAGATCGCCGACATGCACAACCGGCGCTGCGCCATGTTTGGCCTGATCTTCGGCGATCCAACCGTGGACCTCTTTCAGCAGATCAATATGGCCGTGGATGTCGCCGATGGCATAGGTTCTCATGCGTGCCTCATGCAGAAAAGGCCGGGGGGCTTCACGCCCCCCGGACCCCCTGTGGGATATTTATGAACAGATGAAATGGCAAGGCGGCTTAAGCCACTTCGAACTGCAACGCCTTGACCTGCTGGAACATGCCGGTGGATTCCAGCGTTTCGAGCACTTTCGGATCAATCGCCTGATCGAGATACAGGATGGCGATGGCCTGTTTGCCGATACCTTCCCGGCCAAGGGTAAAGTTGGCGATGTTGACGTTGTTTTTCGACATCGTCATGCCCAACAGCCCGATGATCCCCGGCACGTCTTCGTTGGTGGTGTAGAGCATATGCGCGCCGATTTCGGCATCGATGTTGATGCCCTTGATCTGGATGAAGCGCGGCTTGCCATCGCTGAAGCAGGTGCCCGCAACCGAGCGTTCGCGCTTTTCCGTCACCATCGTCACCTTGATATAGGCGTCAAAGGTGCCGGTCTTGTCTTGGCGGGTGGTTGAGATCTGGATACCTTTGTCTTTCGCGACAATCGGGGCCGAGACCAAGTTCACATCCGGGTTCTGGGTTTTCAGAACGCCCGCAATCACCGCCGAATTCAGTGCGGCCAGATTCATGCCCGCGACAGTGCCATCGTAAAGGATGTTGATTGCCTTGATCGGCTCATCCGTCATCTGGCCGATGAAAGCGCCGAGGTGGCTCGCGAGTTTGATCCACGGCCCCATCACGGCGGCTTCTTCAGCGGTGACGTTCGGCATGTTCAGCGCATTGGAAACCGCCCCGGTCAGCAGATAATCCGACATCTGTTCAGCCACTTGCAACGCGACGTTTTCCTGCGCTTCAGTGGTCGATGCGCCCAAATGCGGGGTGCAGACGACGTTGGGCAGATTGAACAGCGGGCTTTCGGTGGCGGGTTCCACCTCGAACACGTCCAGCGCCGCGCCTGCGACATGGCCGGATTTCAGGGCTGCGGCCAAGGCAACCTCATCCACCAAACCGCCGCGGGCGCAGTTGATGATGCGCACGCCTTTCTTGGTTTTTGCCAGATTTTCTGCCGACAGAATGTTGCGGGTCTTGTCGGTCAAGGGCACGTGCAGGGTGATGAAATCGGCGCGGGCCAGCAACTCATCCAACTCCACCTTGGTGACGCCCAGTTGCTTGGCGCGCTCATCCGACAGGAAGGGGTCGAAGGCCACGACCTTCATATGCAGGCCAACGGCGCGGTTGCAGACGATGCCGCCGATGTTGCCCGCACCAATCACGCCAAGGGTTTTGTTGAACAATTCCACGCCCATGAAGCGGGATTTCTCCCATTTGCCAGCTTGGGTGCTGGCGTTCGCTTCGGGCAATTGCCGCGCCACGGCGAACATCATTGCGATGGCATGTTCGGCAGTGGTGATCGAGTTGCCGAACGGCGTGTTCATCACGATCACGCCCTTTTTCGACGCGGCGGGGATGTCGACGTTATCCACGCCGATACCCGCACGGCCAATCACTTTCAGCTTGCTGGCAACGCTGAGCAGTTTCTCGGTGGCCTTGGTGGCCGAGCGGATCGCAAGGCCATCGTATTGGTCAATGATCGCAGCCAGCGCGTCTTTGTCTTTGCCAAGCTTCGGCATGTAATCCACCTCGACGCCACGGTCGCGGAAGATTTGAACGGCGGTTTCGGAAAGTTCGTCGGATACGAGAACGCGGGGGGCCATGATGGACTCCATATGAAATGAGGGGGGGGTGGGCGCGTTGCCCACCGCGGTTTCAAACCTGAGCAGCGATTTCCGCGTGGAACGCATGTGTGATCCACGGCATCAGCGCGGCCACGTCAGCGGTTTCCACGGTAGAGCCGCACCAGATCCGCAGGCCAGCGGGTGCGTCGCGATAAGCGCCAATGTCATAGGCGACCTTGGCCTGCTCCAGCCGTTTGGCGACGGCTTTGGCAAAAGCCTCACCATCTTTGATGCGCGGATCGTTGAACTTCAGGCAGACAGAGGTGGTCGAGGCAATCTCTGGGGTTTCCGCCAGATTTTGCAGCCACGGATTTGCGGTACAGAAATCCCACACCACCTGCGCATTGGCTTTGGCGCGGGCGACAAGGCCAGCAAGCCCGCCCACCGACTGTGCCCATTTCAGCGACACAAGGTAATCTTCCACCGCCAGCATCGACGGCGTGTTGATGGTCTCTCCCACGAAGATGCCTTCGATGACTTTGCCTTTGCTGGTCATGCGGAAAATCTTCGGCAGCGGCCATGCGGGCGTGTAGCTTTCCAGCCGTTCCACCGCGCGGGGCGACAGAATGATCATGCCATGCGCCCCTTCGCCGCCCAGCACTTTCTGCCAGCTAAAGGTGGTCACATCCAACTTGGCCCAATCCAGATCCATAGCGAAAGCTGCCGAGGTGGCGTCGCAGATGGTCAGGCCTTGGCGGTCTGCCGGGATCGCATCAGCATTGGGCAGGCGGCAGCCCGAAGTCGTGCCGTTCCAGGTGAACACCACGTCAGAATTGAAATCGACCGTGGCAAAATCAACGATCTGACCATAGGGCGCGATTTTTACCTTCGCATCCAGCTTCAACTGTTTGACAACATCCGTCACCCAGCCTTCGCCAAAGCTTTCCCACGCCAGCATCTCGACCGGGCGGGCCCCCAGCAGCGACCACATTGCCATCTCAACCGCGCCGGTGTCAGAACCGGGGACGATGCCAATGCGATAGTCGGCGGGGACGTTCAGAATGTCTCGGGTCAGGTCAATCGCCTGTTTCAGCTTGGCCTTGCCAACGCTGGCACGGTGCGAGCGGCCCAAGGGCGCATCGCCAAGCATATCAAGGGTATAACCGGGGATTTTGGCGCAAGGGCCAGAAGAAAAACGCGGGTTTGCCGGACGCGTCGCCGGGGCGGGTAGATCAGCCATGGTATCCTCGCAGATATAAGCCCTTCGTTGGGGAAGGGTGTCCCGCCGCCGTGCATATTGGCCGCGCCGGGGTGGCGCAAGCCAGAAAAGCGCGCTATTCCGGCGCATCATCTGCAAAAACCGACACGAAACTCCACTATCGGAAACATCATGTTCATAGCCACTTTGCTGACCAACCCCGACCGCCCTGTGCTTGACCGCGTGACGGTCGAGTCGCTGCGCAATGCCTGGGGTGGTGGCGATGCGGTCTGGCTTGATCCGGGTGTGGCGGCGGAATTTCCGCTGGAGGAGATGCCTGCGAACCGCTGGGAGGTGTGGCAGGGCATGCAGGGAATCGGCGTCGATCTGGTGGTGCAGCGGGCGGACGGGCGGCGAAAAAAGCTGTTGATTGCCGATATGGACAGCACGATGATCCAGCAGGAATGTATAGACGAGCTGGCCGATGAGGCTGGCGTTGGTGCGCATGTCGCTGGCATCACCGCTCGGGCGATGAATGGCGAGTTGGACTTCGAGGATGCCCTGCGCGAGCGGGTGGGTTTGCTCGCGGGCCTGCCAGAACAGGTGATTGGTCAGGTGATCCGCGACCGGATCACCCTGATGCCGGGCGGGCCGGTGTTGCTGGCAACGATGAAGGCAAATGGGGGCTATGCGGCACTGGTCTCGGGCGGGTTCACCGCGTTTACCGGGGCGATTGCAACGCGGCTGGGGTTTGATGAAAACCGGGCCAATACCTTGTTGGTCGCGGACGGCGTGTTGACCGGCAAGGTCGCCGATCCGATCCTTGGTCGGGCGGCGAAGGTCTTGGCGCTGGAGGACATCTCGGCACGGCTGGGGATTTCGGTGGCCGAGGCGATGGCGGTGGGGGACGGCGCGAATGATCTGGGGATGTTGGGGCTGGCGGGCGCGGGCGTGGCGCTGCACGCCAAGCCGAACGTTGCCGCGCAGTGCGATCTGCGGGTGAACCATGGTGATCTGACGGCGCTTCTGTATATGCAGGGCTACACCCGTGAGGAGTTCGTGCTGTGATTATCCGCCCCGCCACGCCGCAAGATGCCGCTGCGATGTCCGATCTGCAGAACCGGATCATCCGCATTGGTGGCACGACCGCGCATGAGGTGGAGCATGACGCGGCCTATGTCGACAGCCACTACATCAGCGGGCCGGGGGTGATCTGCTGTCATCTGGCCGAGGATGCCAGCGGTTTGATCGGGTTTCAGTCGATGGCTCGCAACAGCGCGTTGCCCGAAGCTTGGGGCGACATTGGCAGCTATGTAAACCCGGATCGGCAGCGCACGGGCGCGGGGGCTGCCCTGTTCGCGGCGACGCTGGAGGTGGCGCGGGCGCGGGGGATCACCGCGATTAACGCGACGATCCGCGGCGATAATGTGCCGGGTCTCGGGTATTACAGCCGTCGCGGGTTTGTCGACTACGCAAGCGAGCCGGACTATCAGTTGAAAGACGGCCGTCGTGTCGGGCGGATTTCCAAGCGGTTCGACGTAACCGATGTTTGAAATCGCCACCCATCTCGCCCTGATGCTGGCCTGCGCCGCCTTTGTTGCGGGGTTTGTCGATGCGATCGCGGGCGGGGGAGGGTTGATCTCGGTCCCTGCGCTGCTGCTGGCAGGGGCGTCGCCGATCGAGGCTTTGGCCACCAACAAGCTTCAGGGCAGTTTCGGTGCAGGCACGGCGGCACTGGCCTATGCGCGGGCGGGGCATGTGAAGCCTGCGGAACAATTGGGCATGGCGGCGGTTTCAGCGGCGGGCGGGGCGTTGGGGGCGCTGGTGGCGCATCTGATGCCGGCCGAGGTGCTGCGGGTGATCATGCCGGTGATTCTGGTGGCGGTGGCGCTGTTCTTTGCCTTCAAACCGGGGCTGAGCGATGCGGACCGGGTCGAGCGGATCAAGCCTGCGGTGTTCACCTTCACCGCCGTGCCGCTGATCACGGCCTACGATGGTTTCTTCGGGCCGGGCACCGGCAGCTTTCTGATGCTGGCGTTTGTGATGCTGGCGGGGTTTGGGGTTTTGAAGGCGACGGCCCACACGAAGATGTTGAACTTCGCCTCGAATATCGGCTCACTTTCCGTCTTTGTCTGGAGCGGGGCGATGTGGTGGGGCGTGGGGCTGGCGATGGCGGGGGGTCAGGTGGCAGGCGCGGCTTTGGGGGCAAGGCTGGCGATGCGGATCGGGGCACGGCTGATCAAGCCCTTGCTTGTCGTGACCTCGACGGGGATGGCCTTGCGGCTGCTCTGGCAGGCGTTTGGGTGATGGTCCCAACTCGGGACCAAATTTTGTTATTTCTTATCAATGGTTTGACATAGACGATTTAAGGAATTTTTAACGTTTTGATCTGTCCAGAGGTTGAACTGGGGGTTTCACACCCCCAGACCCCGGTGGGATACTTGAGCAGAGAGGATGACAATTTTAGTAAAATTTGCCTTCATCTTGGCGAAAATACTCCACGGGGGTCCGGGGGTGTGAAACCCCCGGCTTCGCTGGCCCAAGCCGCGCTAGCTGCTGGCTATTGTCCCCAATCCGCCGCCTGCATCTCACGCAAACGGCTGGCTGTGCGCTCGAACTCGAAACTTCCCGAGCCTTCGATATACAACCGCTCGGGTTCGTCTGCCGCCGAGCAGATCAGTTTGGTTTTCGCCTCATACAAGGCATCAATCAGGGTGACGAAGCGTTTGGCTTCGTTGTAGTTGCTGGCGGAAAGCTGTGGAATGTCTTCTAGGATCAGCACCCGCACGGCGGATGCAATCGCAAGAAAATCGGCGGGGCCAAGCGGTTTGGCGCAAAGCTCCCAGAAACTTGCCCGACCGATGCCGTTGGCAAAGCGCGGCAGGATGGTTTCGCGGCCATTGACGGGCAGACGCAAAGGCTCGCCTGCGGCCCCCCCGGTCAGATCGCGCCAGATTGCGTTGATGGCATCCTTGGCTTTGCCTGCGGGTTGGAAATACACCTGCGCCCCGGTCAGGCGGTGTTGGCGGTAATCGTTGGGCGAGGCGATTTCCAGCACTTCCAGCCGTTCGCGCAGCATGGCGATGAAGGGCAGAAACAAGGCACGGCTGAGGCCGTCTTTATACAGATCCTCGGGCGGGCGGTTCGAGGTGGTGACGATCACCACGCCCGCCGCCAGCAGTTTTTCAAACAAGCGGCCCACGATCATCGCGTCGGTGATGTCGGTGATCTGCATTTCATCAAAGGCCAGCAGGCGGATGTCGCGGGAGATCGCCTCGGCCACCGGGGCGATGGCATCATCGACGCCGCCTTTGCGGGCCTCGTGCATGGCGTGATGGATTTCCTGCATGAAGGCGTGGAAATGCACGCGGCGTTTCTGGATGATGGCCAGATTGGCAAAGAACAGATCCATCAGCATCGATTTGCCGCGCCCGACACCGCCCCACAAATACAGGCCCTTAGGCGGGGTGACGGGTTTGGCAAACAGGCCGGCGAACAGGCCGACCTTGCGGGTGGCGTTGGCCTCGAGCCACAGCCGCAGTTCCTCTAACCCCGGCAGCAGGGCAAGTTGCGCGGGGTCGGCGCGCAAACGGCCTGCGGCGACTTCGGCGCTGTAGATCTCGGTCAGGGTCATTCGCATACCGTTGTATACCAGCGGTTTTGGGCCGGGGGAAGGCGTGGCGGGTCATTGCTTCAGAGTAAACGTGATCGCGGATATGGCAATCTGAGGCTTGATCCTGCGCGGGGGGTGCTGCAATCTGGGCACAGGATTTTCCATTACGCCGCCGCGGTTTTTTCTAGGTGGCAGATTTAGAAGCGCTATTGTGGGCCGAAAGCTCACCCGGCGTGATGTTTGATGAATTGAGGTTGGCATGTCTTGGTATAGCAAGGTTGCGTGGAAAGAAGGGCTGTTCTTGCAGCCGCACCACTTGCAGCAAAGTGATCGCTACGTCGAAAAGCTGATCGAGGCGCGGGTGCGGCATGTCTCGCCCTATCCTTGGGGTATCGAGGAGATGCGGGTCAACCGGGATCGCTTGCAGCAGGGGCGGATCGAATTGGCAAGCGTGGCGGGGATTTTCCCCGATGGCACGCCGTTTGAAGCGCCGGGGATTTCGCCCTTGCCGCGCGCGGTTGAGGTGCCTGCCGGATCGGATGGCATGGGGGTTTGGCTAACCCTGCCCGATCAGGTGATGAACGGGCGCGAAGTGGCGATGGAGGCGGATGCAGGCTCGCGTTATGTTTTGGGGGCCGAGACGGTAGCGGATAGCGCCTCCGCCTTGCGGTTGGAGCAGCAGATCGAGGTCGCCAGCCCCCGGCTGGAGTTGGACATTCGGGCGACGGCGAAGCCCGGTTATCAGTGCATCAAGATCGCGCGGATTGTCGAAGTGCGCGACAATGTGGTGATTTTGGATGATGCCTTTCCGCCGCCCCTGCTGACGATTTCGGCGCATGGCGTGGCGTTGGGCTGGCTGGATCGGGTGATCGGCTGGGTGGAGACCAAGCTGGAGAGTTTGGCGCGCTATGCGGCGGACCCTTCGGCGGCGGGGGGGTTGCAGGCCACCGATTACTTCATGTTGCTGTGTCTGAACCGGCAGATCAACGTGCTGCGGCATCTGCGGCAATCGCGTTATGTCCACCCCGAGCGGCTGTATGAGGAGCTTTTGCGGTTCTCGGGTGAGTTGTGGACGTTTGATCAGGATAAGCGGCTGGCGCCGCCCTATGACGCTTATGATCATGCCGATCTGAAGGGCTCGATCGAGCCTGTGGTGCGGGATATTCAGCGCTTGCTCAGCCGCGATGTCGGGCGGGCGACGCGGCTGGATCTGGTGCAGGTGCGGCAGAATTCGTATCTGGCGCAGGTGCCGGACCGGAATTTGTTCCGCGATGCAACGTTTGTGGTCGAGGTGGAGAGTTCGCGGGCGTTGACCTTGGTGCAACAGCAGTTCCCGCTGCTGTGCAAGGTGGGGCCAAACACCCGTATGTCGGAAATTGTTAACAACAACCTGCCGGGGATCGAGTTGATCCATATTCCGACGCCGCCACGGCAGATCCGGGCGGTGTCGCGCAATGTGTATTTCATTCTGGAAAAGAATTCGCCGCTTTGGCGCGAGTTTTCGACCGCTCCGGCGATCGGGATGCACTTTGCAGGCGACTGGCCTGATCTGAAGATGGAGCTTTGGGCCATCGTGGAGACCAAGGTATGAGCAGCAAGGATGACGGCAACAAGGATAAGACCGTCATCGGCGGAATAGGCGGGGGGCTGGGAGCGCCCTCGCCGTTGCCGGGGGGTGTCAATCCGATGCCGGGGGGGAAGCGGCAGGCGACCCCGAATGAGCGAACGGTGATCGGCGGGGCTTTGCCGGGGGCCGGGGGGGCGTTTGGTCCGGGCGGGTTTGGGCCGCAGGGCGGGATGCCGCCAGCGTCGACACCGGGATTTGGCGGCGATACCGATGCCTGGGGCGTGCCTGCGCCTGCCCCGGCAGCGGGCGGTCAGGGTGGGTTTGCGCCGATCCCGCCAAGTTCAACACATCCGGGGGTGAATTCTCCGGGCTTTGGCGGCCAGCCGTTTGGGCAAGCGCCTGCGCCTCGGCCCGTCGCGGGGGCGTTTGCGCAACCGGATCAGTTTTTTCCCGAAGCCTCGACCGCCCAGCCCACCAATTACGCCAATACCGGGCCGAAGATTGATCTGCGTAAGGCGTTGGTCGCCAAGGGGCTTGGCGCGGGTGGGCCGAAAAGCCCGATGCTGGCGGCGGCCGCCAATCTGTTGATCTTGTTCGGCCGTCTGCGCACGCAGATGGTCGAGATGGAGGCGGTTCCGCTGATGGAATACGTCACCCGCGAGATTGAGGGGTTTGAGGAGAACTGCCTGAAGGGTGGCGTTGACGCGCATCAGACGCAGGTGGCGAAGTACCTGCTGTGCGGCACGGCGGATGATATCGTGCAGAACATCCCCGGCACCGATCGGCATTTGTGGATTCAATATTCGATGGTCGCGCGGTTTTTCAATCGGCGCACCAGTGGCGTGGGGTTCTTTCAAGAGGTTGAGAAGGCGCTGCAAGCACCGGCGCAGAATTTCCAACTGCTGGAATTGGCGATGACCTGCCTGAGCCTTGGATTTGAGGGTCAGTATCGCAGTGCCCCGAATGGCGCGGTGGAACTGGGGCGCATCAGGGGCATGATCTACGACTCCTTGCGCCGGGTGCAGAATCGACCGGACGACGATATCTCGCCGCGCTGGCAGCCGGTGATGGTGGGCGGGCGGCGGCGGTTTGGCGGCACGCCGCTGTGGGTGATCGGATCAGTGTTGGGCGCGGTGCTGATGGGGGCATATTTTGGCCTGTCCACGCTGATCGCGCAGGAAGGCTCGGTCGTGTCACAGCGGTTGCTGTCGCTGACCCCGACTTCAAAGGTCAATCTGGTGCGCGCGGTGGCCTTCACGCCGCTGGAGGTGGTTCCGGTGACGGAAAGCAGCCAGTTGGACCGGCTGCAAGAAAAGATGAAAGACGATATCGCCAGCGGTTTGGTGAAGGTCGATATCAAGGGCGATTTCATTTTCATCCGGGTCAGCAACGCGGCGCTGTTTGCCAGCGGCAAGGCAGAAACCAAGAAAGAATTCAACGACTTGGGCGCGCGCATCACGGCAGCTTTGGATAAGGAACCGGGGCCGGTTTACGTCTGGGGTTACACCGACAACGTGCCGATGTCGGGGCGCGGGCGGTTCAAGAACAACCATGATCTGTCGCAGGCGCGCGCCGAAGCGGTGAAGAAGGTGTTGGAAGTGGGCATGACCGACCCCACCCGCTTTGAAGTCGAAGGCAAGGGCGAGGCCGAGCCGATTGGCGACAATACCACCGATGAGGGGCGCAGCGCCAACCGTCGGGTAGAGATCATGATCAAGCGGGAAGAGACTTTGCAATGAAGTGGCTTAAACTCGCGCTGGTTCTGATCGGCTTTCTGGCATTTTCCGCCGTGGTCTGGTTTGCAGGGCCGCTGATCGGCTTTGGCGAGGCACATCCGTTTGACCCGGAATGGGTGCGTGCGCTGATCATCGGCTTGCTGGCTTTGGTGCTGATCATCTGGGGGCTGATCGCGTTTTTGCGCCGCCGCAAGGGCAGTGCCGCGCTGGAAAAGGCGATTGTGATCGATGTGCCTGCGGGCGATGGCCGCGAACTGGCCAGCCGGATGACAGCGGCGATCAATACGCTGAAGAAATCCGGAAACTCAAAGACTTATCTTTACGATATGCCGTGGTATGTGATCATCGGGCCGCCCGGTTCGGGCAAGACCACGGCACTGGTGAACAGCGAGATTAAGTTCCCGCTGTCGGGCCAGCAGGGTGGTTTGCAGGGCTTTGGCGGGACTCGATACTGTGATTGGTGGTTTGCCGAAGACGCGGTGATGATCGACACAGCGGGGCGCTATACCACACAAGACAGCGACGCGGGCGAGGATAAGGCATCCTGGACCAGCTTTCTGAATTTGCTGAAGAAAAACCGTCCCAAGCAGCCGATCAACGGGGTTATCCTTGCGATTTCGGTGGCCGATCTGATGAACGCGGGGCCGGATAAGATCACCGCTCATGCGGAAACCATCCGGGCGCGGTTGGGCGAGATTCATGAGACGTTGAAGGTGGATTTCCCGGTTTATGTGATGTTCACCAAGGCCGATCTGATCGCCGGGTTCCGCGAGTATTTCAGCAGTTTCGCGGCAGGGCGGCGGAAAAAGGTTTGGGGCGCGACGTTCCAGACCGAAAGCCGCAAGGAACAGACCTTTGACCGTGTGGGGGGCGAGTTTGACGCGCTGGTGGCGCGGCTGTCGGATGAGGTAATCGACCGTCTGTCAGAAGAACCCGACGGCGTGAACCGCATCGCCATCTTCGGGCTGCCGGGCCAGATGGCGATGCTGAAGGACGAGGTGGAAAGCTTCTTGCGGCAGGTGTTTGAACCGACGCGCTATAAGACGAGTGCAATTTTGCGCGGGTTCTATTTCACATCCGGCACGCAGGAAGGCACGCCGATTGATCAGGTTCTGGGCGCGATGAGCCGCAGTTTGGGCGTGCAGGCGGCGTTGTCGGGCAAGGGCAAAAGCTTCTTCCTGCATGATCTTCTGACCAAGGTGATTTTTGGCGAACAGGGCTGGGTTTCTTATGATCGTAACGCGGTGCGGCGGTCTTCCGTGCTGCGGGCTGGGATTACGGCGGTGATGCTGTTGGCCTCGGCGGGGATCTTGGCGGCTTGGGGGTATAGTTACCTCAACAACCGGACGCTGGTGGCCTCGGCGCAGGCGGCGATGGCGGATTACGAGCTGGCGGCGACCGAGGATTTGCAGGCGATTGAGGTGAAGGACACCGATTTTCTGCGCGTCAGCAATGAGTTGAAGCTGCTGCGCACGATGCCTTCGGGGTTTGAATCGCCTGAGGAGCCAGAGGGCGACTGGACGCGCGGCTTTGGCCTGTCGCAGCAGGGCGCGATCCGGCAGGCGGCGCGGGATGCCTATGCGCAGGGGCTGGAGCGGTTGTTGCGCCCCCGGTTGGTGCTGCGGGTGGAAGGGCAGTTGCAGCAGTTCGTTTTGGCCAATGAACCGATCCCGATTTATGAGACATTGAAGGTTTACAAGCTGCTGGGCGGTGCTGCCCCTGCCCCGCAGGATGATCTGGTGAAAACGTGGTTCCATGATGATTGGGAGCAGGTGATGTTTCCCGGCATCAACGAAGAACCGGCGCGGGATATGCTGAACAAGCATCTCGCCGCGATGCTGGAGTTGGATGATACGACTGCCCCCACGGTTGAGTTGAACGCCGATCTGGTGGCGAAGGCCGAGGTGATCTTGGCGCGGATGTCGGTGGCGGATCAGGCCTATTCGCTGATCGTGGCGACGGCGCCTGTGTCGGGTTTGCCGGATTTCAATGTGGTGGAACGCGCAGGGCCGGATGCGCGGCTGGTGTTTGAAACCGTCGACGGCTCTGATCTGGGCAATCTGACGGTGCCGGCGCTGTATACTTACGCCGGGTTCAACGACTTCTTCCTCGACCAGTTGGCGGCGGTCGCGCACAAGCTGGAAACCGAGCAATGGGTGATGGGCAAGCAGGCCGAAGCGGCAAAGGTGGATGAGCAGTTGTCGCGGCTGGGGCCTCAGCTTTTGGCGCGGTATCGGGAAGATTATCTGGCGGCTTGGGATGCAGTTCTGTCGAACATCAAGCTGGCGCCAATGGCGGCGGACAAGCCTGCCTATCTTTCGCTGTCGGCAGCGGCCTCGCCCACGACCTCGCCCATTCTGAAGCTGGTCGAGGGGATTTCGGCGGAGACCAAGCTGACGCAGCCGTTAGAGCCAGAGGGCGTGGCGGGGCAGGCGTCGGAGGATGCGACGGCGGTGGCCGATGCGATCAGCCAAGCGGGCAGTGATGTGACGCAGATGGTGGCCAGCCGGACATCGGGCTTGCAGCGGATCGGGCTGGATATCGCACTGGCGGCGGGGAAATCACAGAAGCGGGCCGGGGTGGCAGCAGGGTCTGCGCCAACAGTGCCGGGGGCGGATATCGAGGCGCAGTTTGCTGAATATCACGCGCTACTTGAGGGCACACCGGGGACGCGCCCGATTGATGCTTTGCTCAATTCGCTGGGCGCGATCCAGCAGGGCTTGGTGATTGCCGCAGGGTTCAATCAGGCCGAGGCGAACGCGCAAATTCCCGCGCTGATCGGGCAGTTGAAAACAGCGGCCAGCCGCTTGCCGCCCGAATTGTCGCGGATGGTGGGCGAGGCGGTGGATAATTTTGAGGGCGATGCGGCCTCTACCGCCGTGGCGCAGATCAATGCTGACCTCACCTCGCAAGTGACGGCGGTATGCGAGGGCATTGTCGACGGGCGCTATCCGTTCAGCAAAAGCCCGGCGCGGCAGGTGCCTTTGTCGGAATTCGCGCAACTGTTCGCGCCGGATGGTGTACTGGATCGGTTCTTCAACGCCAATCTGGCGATCCACGCCAATATGGGCGCGGGCGACTGGACGTGGCGCGAGGATAGCCCGCTGGCGAAAAAGCTAAGTCTGCAAAGCCTGCGGCAGTTTCAGAAAGCCGCGGCCATTCGGGATGCGTTCTTTCCGGGCCGGTCGCCCACGGTCAAGCTGGATGTGACGGTGAACCAGATCACCGCGCATGACCGCATCAAGCAATCCATTCTGGTGATCGACGATCAACCGATCCAGATGCGCAAGGCGGGCAATACGCCGGTGACGGTGACGTGGCCGGGAGGTGCGGGCAACACCTCGGTGCAACTGTTGCCCGAGATGAACAACCGCGAAAGCCAGATCATGTATCAGGGGCCGTGGGCATTCCTGCAGTTCATCCGCGACGGCAACCCGCGTCAGATCGGCGATGTGATGCAGGTGGATTACGTGATCGGCGGGCGCAATATCACGTATGAAATCCGGGTGAATGCGTTGGTCAATCCGTTCAACATGGCGGAACTGCGCGAATTCCGCTGCCCGACTGGTCTGTAGATGATCGCGCTTTATGGCAAGCATCCGTCGAAGGGCGATTTCATCGGCGGCGGCTTGCCCGTGCAGGCGGGGCTGGAGGGCTGGCTGGACGGCGCGCTAGCCGAGGCGCGGCATGGACTTGATCAGGCTTGGGAAAGCGTGTGGGCGGCGGCACGGCCTGTTCGGTTCTGGATCGGGCCGAGTGTTTGGGGAGAGCCTGTCGCCGGGGTCATGGGGCCAAGTGGTGATAAGGTCGGGCGACGTTATCCGCTGTTGATTGCGGGGTTCGGGCCGGATTGCCCGCCCTGCCCGGTGATTGACCCGGCACAGGACTGGCACGGCGCGGTTGAGACGAAACTGTTGCAAGTGCTGGCGGGTGAGACGGCAGAGTTGAACGGCTTTGCCCTGCCCTGCCCCGCCACCCTGCCCGCTGGCCCGCCCGAATTCTGGGCAGCGCGGCCCGGTGCGGATGCGGCTGGCTTGCTGGAGGATATCGCCATCACCGACCATCACCGCGCCAGCCACAACCGCAGCTATTGGTGGATTGCTGGCGACGACTTTGGCCATTCGCAGGTTTGGGCAGGGGAAGGTCTGCCCTCGGGCCATGTGCTGGCGTGGTTTTTGCGCGGTTATGCTGAAAATGCGTAACTCAGGTTGGGGCTAGGCAGATGGATAGATTTCCGCCTAAGCTGGCGCAATCATTTCAGCCCCCGGATTTTCAGCCTTGGGGCATAGGTTGTTTCAAGCGGGTGAGTCGATGATCGAGGCTCCATTTCAATTCGAGACGGGTGCGGCGACCGATACAGGCCGCGTCCGCGATCACAATGAGGACAGCTTTCTGACCCTGCCCGAGGCGGGCGTCTGGGTGGTGGCAGATGGCATGGGCGGGCATCACGCAGGCGATTTTGCCAGCAAGACCATCGTCGACAGCGTGGGGTCTTTGGGCCGCCCGGTTTCCGCGCCCGATTTGCAGGCGCGGTTCATGGACCGTTTGCTGCGGGCGCATCAAGCTATTCAGGATCAGTCGGCGCTGCTGAACGGCGCGACGGTGGGGGCGACCTTGGTGGCGCTGCTGGCGTTTGATCAGCATTTTGCCTGTGTCTGGTCGGGGGATAGCCGGATCTATCTGCTGCGCAGCGGGCAATACACTCAGGTGACGATGGATCATACCGAAGTGAATGAACTGCTGCGCACAGGCGCGATCACCATGGAGCAGGCGCAGACCTGGCCGCGCCGCAATGTGATCACGCGGGCGATTGGGGTGCATGCGACGCCGCAGACGGATGAACGGTCGGGCGGATTGGCGGATGGCGATGTGTTTCTGTTGTGCTCGGATGGGCTGACCGAGCATGTCGAGGATGCCGAGATGGCGCAGGCTTTGGCGCAGTTTGCGCCGCAAGCGGCCTGCGATGCCTTGGTGCAATTGACCTTGCAGCGCGGTGCGCGGGATAATGTGACGGTGGTGGTGGTGCGGGTGCGTGCGGCGGGGGGCTGGCAATGACCGAAGTGCCAACCAGCGGCCCGGACAAGGGCCCGAACCACGCGACAACGGTGTCTTCCGGCACGTTGATTATGGGCACCTATGAGATCGAGCGGCTGATCAACTCGGGCGGCATGGGCGAGGTGTATCGCGGCCGCAATATCCACAATGACGAGCCTGTGGCGATCAAGATCGTGCTGCCCAGTCTGGCGCACGATCCGAAGATCGTGGCGCTGTTTCAGAAGGAAAGCACGACGCTGTCGCGGCTAAGTCACGAGGCGATCGTGCGCTATCATGTGTTTACCGTCGATCCGACCATCGGGCGGCCCTGCATGGTGATGGAGTTCGTCTCCGGCACCTCGATGTCAGATCGGATCGAGGCGGGGCCGATGCCGGTGGCGGATGTGCGGGTGATGCTGCGGCGGGTGGCCTCGGGGCTAGACAAGGCGCATCGGGCGGGGGTGGTGCACCGCGATCTGTCACCGGACAATGTGATTCTGGAAGAAGGTCAGGTTGAACATGCCAAGCTGATCGACTTTGGCATCGCGAAAAGCACCGCCCTTGGTGCGGGGACTTTGTTGCAGGGGCAGTTCGCTGGCAAGTTCAACTGGGTGTCGCCCGAACAGTTGGGCGCGTTTGGCGGTGCGGTGGATGGGCGGTCGGATATCTACTCGCTGGCCTTGGTGACGGCGGCGGCGAGCAAGGGCGAAGTGCTGCCGATGGGCGCGTCGATTGTCGATGCGGTTGGCAAGCGATCTGGTGTGCCGGATCTGACCGGGGTGGACGAAGGCTTGGTGCCGCTGTTGAGCTGGATGTTGCAGCCCGACCCTGCGGCGCGGCCCGAAAGCATGGCGCAAGTGATCGCGGCGGTGGATAACCCGGCGCTGGTGCCGCAGATCGCCCCGCCCGCGCCGAAAGCGCCCGATCCGAACCGCACGGTGATCGGGGGGTCTTTGCCGATCCCGCCGGTGAAAGAAGTGTCGGCGGTGCCGGTGTCAGTGCCGCCGGTGTCGGTGGCGCCAGTGTCTGTGGTGCCTGTGTCTGTGGTGCCAGTGGCGGCAAAAACCTCGGCCCCCGTTGGGGCGACGGTGATTTCTGCGGTGACCGCCCCGCCCGAGGCAGAAGATGTCAGCCCGTTCGGTGCGCCGGGCGTGGCGGCGGCGGTGGCCGCGCCGCATGTCGATCCGGTGGTGGTGAAGAACAGCAAAAGCGGGTTGATCGCAGTTGTGGCCTTGCTGGCTTTGGGTGGTGGCGCGGCGGGGGCCTATTTCGGCGGGGTGTTTGACGGCAAGGCGGTGCCTGCGGCGGGCGAGACTCAGGCAGATGCCGATGCGCGGGTGAAGGCCGAGGCGGAACAGCAGGCCGCCGAGCAAGCTGCGGCGGATGCCAAGGCGGCAGCAGATGCCGCAGCAGCCAGGGCGGCTGAGGAAGCCGCAGCGGCCAAAGCTGCCGCCGATGCCAAGGCGGCCGAGGATGCTGCAAAACAAGCCCAGGCCGAGGCGGCGGCCAAAAATGCGGCGGATGAGGCTGCGGCGCAGAAAGCTGCCGAGGAAGCGGCGGCTAAGCTGGCGGCAGAGCAGGCCGCGGCAGAAAAGGCGGCAGAGGAAGCAGCGGCGGCGCAAAAGGCCGAGGCGGATGCGGCGGCTCAGAAGGCAGCGGAAGAGGCGGCGGCGCAGAAAGCTGCGGAGGAAGCCGCCGCGCAAAAGGTAGCCGAGGATGCGGCAGCCAAGAAAGCGGCAGAGGAAGCAGCCGCGAAAGAGGCTGCCGAGGCTAAGCGGCTGGCAGACGAGGCGGCAGCAAAGCAGGCAGCGGACGAGGCCGCGGCCAAGAAGGCGGCGGACGAAGCAGCGGCCAAGCAGGCAGCCGCAGCAGAAGAACTGCGACTGGCCGAAGAAGCCGCCGCAAAGAAAGCCGCGGACGAGGCTGCAGCTGCGCAGAAACTGGCGGACGAGGCGGCAGCGAAAAAGGCCGCCGAGGAAGCCGCAGCCAAGGCAGATCCGGTCGCCACCCAGATGACCTATCTGGCGGGGCTAAAGCCACCGCTCTGCGCTTTGGTGACGTTGAAGGACGCCAAGGCCTCGGGCTTTGGGCTGGAGGGGTACACGGCCGACCCGGCGGCTTTGGCGGGCTTTGTGGCCGATTGGCAGGCGGCGACGCAGACCAAACCCAGCCTTGCCACCCATCAGATCAACGCCACGCAATGCCCGCTGATCGAATTCGCCAGCCGCTATCCGGCCCCCGCCCCCGACCCGTTGGCGGTGGTGATGCAAACACCGTCCGAGGTGGTGAAAAGCGGTGCAAATGTCAGCGGCAAGGTCGAAGGGTTGAACGGGCGCAACTTTGAGCTGTTCCTGTTCTCGGAAGGCGGCGGGGCGACCAACCTGCAACCCTGGACGACGATGGCCGCAGACGGCAGCGCGAGTTTCGAATTCAACCTGACGCTAGAGCCGAACGCGCCGCCCGCACCGCAGATTCTGGTGGCGCTTGTCACTGACAAGCCCTTGCCCGCGTTGGATAAGGTGCCTGCCGGGGTGACGGCGCAATCGCTGATGCCATTCTTGGAAAAACAGTTGGAAAAGGCCGATTTGACGCCAACGCTGGGCTTTGCCTATTTCCGGTTGGAGAACTGAACGCGCCGCTTGCGCAGCTTTTCTTGCCAGATTGCCGCCGCTTGATGTAGCGTGGCAGGTATCCGGGGTTATTTTCCCCATTCTGCCAGTTTTAGTCTGTTTTTTGAAAGCGATATCCAGATGCCAACGACCTTTTCCCAAGACAATCGCATCGGTCGGATGTTCACGCCCCTAAGGGCGAATGACCTGGTGCTGATCGAATTTTCCGGCAGCGAAGCTGTGAACGCCATCAGCCAGTTTCGCGTCAAAGCCTTGTCCGCCAAAACCATTTCCGAAATCGAGCCACTGCTGGGCGAAGCGGTGGCGGTTGAAATCGTCACGCCCTTGGGCGATGTGCGCGACTTTCATCAGATGGTGGATGCAATCCGCTATCTGGGCCCCGAGGGCGACCATCACGTTTATGAGTTTGAGCTGCGCCCGTGGTTCTGGCAGTTGTCGCGCCGGATCAACTACCGGATTTTCCACGAATTGAATGTGGTGGATGTGATCCGGCAGATTGTCGATGAATACGGCAACTCCGATGTGGCCGGGTTCATCGACCTGACCGTCGGCAGCTTTCCCGAGATGGAATATGTCGTTCAATACAACGAATCCGACATGGATTTCCTGTGCCGCCTGATGGAGCGGTTCGGGATCAACTACCATTTCCAGATGGAGCAGACCCGGCACACGTTGGTGCTGACCACCGGGGGCGATGCGTTCAGCGATGCCCCGGCCTCACCTCGGGCGTTCAGCCCGCTGGGCAGCCGGGGCGATGCCACGCCAGAGCATTTCGATTCTTGGGCCCCGCAGCGACAGTTGACGACGGGGGCAGTGCGGCTGACCGATTACAACTTCAAGACGGTGTCGACGCAGATGGAAGTCACCCGCGAAAACCTGCGCGGGTTTGTCGGCGCGAATATGGAAAGCTTTGGCTATCCCGGCGGGTATCTGAACACCGGCGAGGGCAACCCGATTGCCCAGCGGCGGCTGGATGCCTACCGAATGGGCGATGCCACCGTACGTGCCAATGGCAATGCGGCGAGCCTTGGTGCGGGCATGAAATTTGCACTGTCGGCCCATTCTGATGCCGGGCAGTTGGATGAATATGCGGTGCTGGCGGCGCAGCACTTTGTCTCGAACGGGACGTTTCGCTCGGGTGGGGGCATGTCGGTTGAGACAGCCTATCAGGGGGCCTATGTGCTGACCCGCAGCGCCAATCCGATTGCGCCACAGCGGCTGACCCGCGCGCCACGCGTGTTGGGGCCACAGACGGCGGTGGTGGTCACGGGGGCCGAGGGTGATATCGACGAATTTGGTCGTATCAAGGTCAAATTCTTTTGGGCACCCGATGATGTCTCGATGTATTGTCGTGTGTCGCAAATCTGGGCGCATGAGGAATGGGGATCTATCTTCGTGCCCCATGCCGGGATGGAAGTGATCGTCGAATTTCTCGACGGCGACCCGGACAAGCCGTTGATCACGGGCTGTGTCTGGAACGAAAAGAACGGCCCCGAGATGCCGAAGAACCGGCTGACCAGTGGTTTCAAGACCGTGCGCAATAATCAGCTATTCTTTGACGACACCGAAGGGGCTGAGAAAATCTACATCCGCGCGCAAAAGGATATGACTCGCGACGTGATGCATGACGATAAATCCACCACCAAGGGCAAGCAAACCCTGAAGGTCGAGGGCAGCAAAAGCGAAAGCGTGGGGGGCAGTTCTTCGTCCTCGGTCGGGGGGGATAAATCCACCTCGGTCAGCGGTAAGGAGACCCATAACGTCAAGGGCAGTCTGTCGATTGAATCGAAGGCGAAGATCGAGTTGAAGGTGGGCACATCCAGCATCACCATTGATGAAACCTCGATCAAGATCAAAGCCTTGACGGTAGAAGTCGAAGCGACTGCCGAGTTGAAAACCAAAGCCGGGGCGATGGCCACGCATGATGGGGGGCCGATGATGGTGATCAAGGGCGTTCTGGTGACGATCAACTGATGGGCAACTGATGGGCAGCGCAACCGACACCACTCCTCCCGTCACCATTGCCGCCGCAGCCGGTCTGCGGCTGCAACTGGCGCGCCAATTGTTTGGCACGATGCCGGAAATGGCGGATGACATCACCGCGCGTCCTGCCGAGGGCGAGCATGTGTTCGACTTTGCCCGCCGCCTGCGCTTGGGCGAGACGCCAGAGGAGGCGATCTCGTTGATGGCCTTTGCCTTGCAGCCGCGACCGGCGGTTTGGTGGGGGCACGAATGCCTGAAAGCGGCGCCAGAGTTGCTGACCGAGCAAGACCGCGAGATGCTGGCTTTGTGTGAGGCCTGGGTGGCCGAACCGAGTGAGGCCAACCGCTACAACGCGCTGAACGCGGGTCTGCACGCCGCGGTGCGCGGGCCGGGAGCTTGGCTGGCGCTGGCGGTGGGCTGGGCAAGTGGCTCGATGGCGCCGGAAGGGTTGCCACCCGCCTTGGTGCCGCTGTTTGCGATTGGGCGGGCGCTGAATGCGGGGGTGTTGACGGCACTGGCGCGGGTGCCACAGGACATGCGGCGGCGGATGCTGGATCACTATGTTGGCATGGCCGAGGTGCTGGCAAAAACCGCCTGAGCGCCCTATCTTACGTCTCGCCCCTGTTGGAAATGCCCCTGAATGAAACTGACCCTGCGCATCGAGAATTTGGACAGCCTGCCCGACGGCGGCCCGCTGGAGTTTTCGGCTGTGGCGCGCGGCTTCGAGGTGGGGCGCGACTCGGCGATGGATTGGACCCTGCCTGATCCGAACCGCCATATCTCAAGCCGGCATTTCGAGGTGACGTTTCGCGATGGCCAGTTCTGGCTGAACGACATTTCCACCAACGGCACCTTTATCTATGGCGCGTCGATGCGGGTATCTTCGCCGCTTGCGCTGAGCCATAACGAACGGTTGCAGGTGGGGCAGTATATCATCCGCGTGCTGGTGGTGGACCCTGCGGCGCAGGCCTTTGCGCCCGCCGCTATCACGCCGGTGTCCGATCCGTGGAGCCTTGTGCCCAGCCCCACGCCGATGCCGCAGTTTTCCAACACGCCGTTGCCGCCGCCCAATACGCCCTCGCAAGCGCTGGCAGGGCAGTTTGGCGACAGTTTCATCGAAAACCCGCGCCCTGCGGCGTTTGTGCCAACCACCCCGCCCCTGACAACTCCGCCGATAGAGGTGCCGATTGCGCCAGCGCTCAGCCCCCTCCCGCAGGCGGTGACAACGCCAACACCCGTTGTGGCAACGCCGACCCCACCAGCGTCAGAGCCGTTTCCGCTGAAACCGTCGCCGGTGCCGGTTGAGGCCCCGGCCGAGGCACTGCCGTTGCTGGATGCGATCTGCAAAGGGGCTGGATTGCCCGCGGGTAGCCTGTCGAAAGTCGATGTGACGCAACTGGGCGAAGACATTGGCAAATCCCTGCGCATCGCCACCGAACAACTGATGGCTTTGCTGGGCGCGCGGGCGGCGGCGAAGCAGTTCGTCAAAAGCTCGAGCCGGACGATGATCGGCGGCATCAACAATTCGCCCCTGAAGTTCAAGCCCAACGCCACCGAAGCGCTGACCACGATGTTCGCGCAGAAAACCGAAAGCTATCTGGGTGCGGTGGCCGCGTTCAGCCAAGGCTTTGACGACGTAAAGCGCCATCAGACGGCAGTTTATGCGGCGATGCAGCCAGCACTTGCCCGCCTGCTGGAAGATCTGAGCCCTGAGTCGATTGAAGAACGCTCGACCGGGGGAATCATGTCGTCGAAGAAGGCGCGGGCGTGGGAATTGTTTGTCGAACGCTGGGATGCCAAGACACATCCCTATGAAAACGGCATGTTAGACGTGTTTTTGGCCTATTTCTCGGACGCCTATGACGAAGCGGTGAAATCTGCCACCCCGAAAAACGGCGGTTGACCATGCCGCAACGCGGCGCTAGCCTTCACATAAGTTTTGCAAAGGATCGACAATGACTGCCGCATTGATCACCCTTATTCTTGGCACTGGCATCGTGGGCGCCGGCCTGATTGCCGCGTTGCCGAAACCTCAGCCCGTGCGGGTTGCTGCAAAACGCAAGTAAGCTTGCCCGATGCGGCTGGATGATCTGATCAAGCCGATATCCCCTGATGCGCCTTGCGGTGAAGATCTGCTGGCGCTCGATGATCCCGATTACTGCGACTATTACTTCAACGTCGAAGACCGCCTGCCCACCAGCTATTTCAACATGGTGCGCGGCACCCTGTTTGATCCGAAAACAGTCGATCAAAAGACCGAATCCGCCCAGATAGATGCCCTGCTGAAACGCAGCCGCGATTTGCGCCTGCTGGGGCTTGAGGCCAAGTTTCAGATCCTTTCCGGGCGCTTCAAAGGCTTTGCCGATGCGGTGATGGGCTTTGCCGGGTTGATCGAGACCTACCCCGGTGATGTAGTGCCGGTGGATGCCGTCGACCGGCAGAATGCGATCGAGGAATTGAACGCGCTGGCGACGATTGTGGCCCCGCTGGATTACGCGATCCTGCTGACCGACAAGCGGGTGGGTGACATCATCTATCGCGGCTACGGCACGGCCTCGGGCAAGATCCCGCTGCGCGAGGGCGAGCAGCCAGGCGATGTCGGCAATATAACCGGCGCGCTGAGTTCTGCGGAAAATGCCAAGGCGGTGGATGCGCTTTACGCGCAGCTGACCGGGATGCGGGCGGCGATCAAGACGATGGTTCAGCTGTGCCAATCGGCACCGAAGGGCTTCACCCCAAAGTTAGAGCGTCTGGACGACAAGCTGGCCGATATTCTGGCCATGGTGACGGCCGCGCGCGGCGATCTGGGCGAGGCTGCGCCGGTGGCGACAGAATCCACCGACGGAGACCTGCCCGCTGTGGCTGCGGGTGGTGCTGCCACCACGATCACTGTGCAGACCGGCACCGCAGAGGTACCCAACCACCGTGCCGCTTATCAGTTGTTGCAGGCGGTAGAGCGCTACTTTGCCACCACGGAACCGGCCTCGCTGGCGTTGGTTCTTGTGACGCAATCGCGGTTGCTGATCGGGCGGCCGCTGGTGGAAGCCATCGACGCTTTGCTTGAAAATTCAGCCGGTTACGCCAAGATCAACTTTGGCACGGAAACCGGCTTTGAAATCTCGATGTCGCGGATGCGCGATCTGTCCGGGCAGGCCAATATCACCAGCGATGATTTCTCAACCCCGCGTGAGGATGACCCGCCCACGCCCGAAGTGGTCAGCCGCGATCACGCCGGGCAGATCTTGAAGCAGATCGAAGATTTCTACCGGATGCGCGAACCGGCAAGCCCGATTCCAATCCTACTGTTCAAAGCCCGAAATATGCTGTCTAAAGACTTTCACGCGCTGGTGCGCGAATTGATTCCGCCGAACTGATTTTGCCTGACCGACCCCGTTTCATTTGACCAGTTGCCCGTTTTGGGTGCCCCGTTGAAATCTGTTGACTTGTAGCCTCTGTGCGGCTTTTCTTTTCGTATTTAGAACAGGAGAATTGTTATGGCCCCTTCCGATTCAGCCACAGGCTTTATCAAGCGCAATCGTCCGCCGCGCGTGCAGATTTCCTACGCCGATCCGATTGAAGCCAACAAACAGGTCGAACTGCCCTTCGTGATGGGGATCATGTCTGACCTGTCCGGCAATGCCAGCAAAGTGGAAAAACCGCCTGTCGCCGACCGCGAATTCACCTCGGTGTCGTCGGATACGCTGGATGACTATATGGAAAGCGTCTCGCCGGGTCTGGCGATCAATGTTGACAACAAGCTGGACCCCGAACAGGGCGGCAAGCTGTCAGTCAATCTGAACTTCAAGAAAATGGCCGATCTCTCCCCCGGCGAAATCGCGCGGCAGGTGCCTGCGCTGAACAGCCTGCTTGAGGCGCGTCAGCAACTGGCCAATCTGGCCCGCTACATGAACGGCAAATCCGGCGCGCAGGATCAGTTGAAGCAACTGCTGGCCGATCCGGCCCTGATGGCCGCCCTGAACGAACGCCGCGCCGCTGCCAAGCCGGAAGGCGAAGAATAACCTGTCGCGCGCCGTTGCAGGCCGCGTTCCCGCAAGACATTTTTAGGACATCGACATGGCAACTGAACTGCAACAAGACGGCGGGGCTGGTGGCGCCCTTCACGAGTTGGACGAATTCTCGGCGATCCTGAAGCAAAACTTCAAACCGCGCAGCGATGTCGCGGCGCGCGAAGTGGAAAACGCCGTTGGCACCCTTGTGCGTGAGGCTTTGGCCGACGAGACGGTGATCACCGATGATATCCTCGACACCATCGACAAGATGCTGGCCAAGATCGACGAAAAGCTGTCGCAGCAGGTCAATGAAATCATCCACAACGCCGAATATCAAAAACTGGAAAGCGCGTGGCGGGGTTTGGCCTACACGGTGAACAACACCGAGTCGGATGCGACGCTGAAGCTGCAAGTGATGAACATCTCGAAAACCGAGTTGGACAAGGAACTGCGCGGCTATCCGGGGGCCAAGTGGGACCAAAGCCCGCTGTTCAAGAAGATTTACGAGGCCGAGTTTGGCCAGTTGGGCGGCCAGCCATTCGGCGCGCTGGTGGGTGACTTTGCGTTCGACCATTCGTCGTCTGACGTGCGCCTGCTGCGCGATCTGGGCAAGATTGCCGCCGCCGCCCATGCGCCTTTCATCACCTCGCCCGCACCGACCCTGATGGGGATGGACAGCTGGAACGAACTTGGCAACCCGCGCGATTTGTCCACGGTGTTTGACACGCCGGATTATGCAGGCTGGAACTCGCTGCGCGACTCGGAAAACTCGCGCTATATCGCGCTGGCGATGCCGCGGGTGCTGGCGCGTGCGCCCTACGGCCAAAATGGCGAGCCGGTGGAAGAATTCAACTTTGAAGAAACCACCGATGGCCATGAAGGCAAGCAATATGCTTGGATGAACGCCGCCCATGCGATGGCGGTCAACATCAACCGCGCGCACAAGGAATACGGCTGGACGGTGCAGATTCGCGGCGTCACCTCGGGCGGTGAGATCACCAGCCTGCCGGTGCATAACTTCGATACCGGCGATGGCTCGACCGATATGAAATGCCCGACCGAATTCGCCATCAGCGATCGCCGTGAAGGCGAGCTTTCCAAATCGGGGATCATGCCCTTGATCCACCGCAAGAACACCGACCGCGCCGCATTCTTGGGCGCGCAATCGTTGTACCGACCGAAGAAATACCAGAACGAAGAGGCCACGGCCTCGGACAATCTGTCTTCGCGCATCCCGTATATCTTCGCGATCTCGCGTTTCAGCCATTATCTGAAATGCATGGTGCGGGACATGGTCGGTTCAAACCGTGAGCAGGCGCAGCTGGAAAAAGAGCTGCAAAACTGGATCAACCAGTATGTTCACGGCAACCCTGCAACTGCCTCGGAGCGCGAAAAGGCATTGATGCCCTTGGCTGCGGCCAAGGTGGAAGTGATCGCGGACGAAGAAAACCCCGGCTACTACGTCGGAAGATTCTTCCTTCGTCCGCACTACCAGTTGGAAGGCATGGATATCGGGATGAGCCTGGTCTCCAAGCTGCCTTCCGGCAAATAAGTCGCGGTCTTGGGCGTCACACTCACGACACCGCCCAAGGCAGCTAAAGTTTCATTCAAAGGAGAGTACAGATGGCCGGAACAGACATTTTTCTGAAGGTTGGCGGCGGGATCAACGGCGAATCCACCGATGACCAGTTCAAAGATCATTTGAACATCGACAGCTATGGCTGGGGCGTCACCCAGCAAGGCACGTTCAGCGCCGGTTCGGGCGCAGGCGGCGGCGCGGGCCGTTCGATGGTGCAGGACATGCATTTCACCAAGCTGATCTGCAAAGCCTCGCCCGAACTGATGATCGCTTGCGCCACCGGCAAGCACATCCCGGATGCGACGCTCTATGTGCGCAAAGCCACCGGCGACAAGGCGATGGTTTACTTCCAGTTCGTGATGAAAGACGTGCTGGTGTCGTCGTATCAGACCGGTTCGGGCGGTGGTCAGGGCGCGTTGATCAACGAGCAATTCTCGTTCAACTTCCGCGAACTGACCCTGACCTACTGGCAGCAAACCGCCGCTGGTGGCCAAGGTGCGAAGGTCGAGAAGAAATACGACCTCGCCACGAACAAAGGCTCCTGAGCATAAAGGCCGGGCGTTTCTGCGCCCGGCCTTCCCCTTTGATCAGCGCTTGACCCGCACCGCTCTCAGGCGACGAGATCCGAAGAAAGTCGGCCTATGGCAGAGCGTGACGGCATTTTCCAAGTTTCCCTGATGAACGTGTTCCGCCAAGCCGCACGCCAGCGCGATGCTTCTGCGCGCGATGATACCATGACCGACGGCGATGGCCGGGTTCTGTCGGCCCGCAGCATTGAACGCCGCGAAGGTGCGGGGCAAGCGACCCTGCGCGACCATCTGGCGATTGATCTGGGCAACCTGATGGCGACTGTGCATCTGGAAGCCTCGATTCCATTGACCGGCCTTGATTTTGTGAAGAAGTCGATTTTGAATTACGGTATCCCCGATATGTCGCGCCTGACGGTGGATGATCACCGCCACAGCCAAGTTGCCCGCGATCTGCGCGATGCTTTGCTGGCGCATGAACCCCGGTTGATTGCCGAAACCCTGTCGGTCAAAATGCGCCGCCCCGAGGCCGACAGCGCGCAACGCATCGCCTTTGACATCACCGCCGAGATGGCCGCGCGCCCGGTGGATGTGCCGCTGGAATTTGTCGCCGAGATCGACACCGGGGCAGGCAAAGTCGCGCTGTCGAACCTTGTGGTGCGCGGATGAACCGGGCTTTCCTTGAGGCATATAACCGCGAACTGGCCCTGCTGTATGAAGGGGCCAAGGAATTTGCCGAGGATTTTCCCGGCATTGCCGAGCGTTTGGGGGGGCTTACGCAAGACAACCTTGATCCGGCGGTGGCAGGGCTGCTGGAAGGTGCGGCCTTTATGGCGGCACGGGTGCAGTTGAAACTGGATAGTGAGTTTTCCACCTTTACCGGCGAATTGCTCGATCAGCTTTTGCCGAACTTCATGGCCCCGACACCCTCGGCGATCCTCGCGCAGGCCGATCCGAACTTTGCCGAGGATGAGTTGGAGAAGGGCAAAAGCTTTGCCCCCGGTAGCTATCTGGATGCACGTTATGTCGATCGTGATCAGCGGATTTCCTGCCGGTTTCGGCTGTCTGCGCCGCTGACGCTGTGGCCGCTGCGGCTGACCACGGCGCGGTTTGTCACTGGGCCGACGGCGTTTCAGGCTTTGGGGCTGGATGTTGGGCCGGATACGGCGGGCGGGTTGATCCTGTCTTTCCTGCGCCCAGCCTCGGCCGCGCAAAAGGATAAACCCGGCAAGCCGGTGGCGGCCATTCAAGCCGACAGCCTTCCCGTCTATCTGACCGGCGATCTGGGAGAGCAGATTTCGGTTTACGAGCATCTGTTCACCAACTCCACCCGCGCCACCATCCGCTATCTGGATGCGCGCGGCGATCCGATTTTCCTGCGTCTGGAACCAAGCTGGCTGGAGCAGATCGGCTTTGACGAGGCCGAGGCGATCTTCCCCGAGGATACCCGTGTGTTCCGCGGCTTTACCCTGCTGCGCGAGTTTTTCCTGTTTCCGCAGAAGTTCCTGGGCTTTCGCCTGCAAGGCCTGCGCAAGGTTCTGCCGCGTATTCCGGCGGCCAGTTTTGATCTGATGGTCGAGATGAACGCGGTGCGCCCCAGCCTGCCGGCGCGGATCACGGCCGAGAATTTCCGCCTGTTCGCCGCCCCTGCAATCAACCTTTTCGAGGAAAACTGCGCGCAGGTCAAACTGGACACGCTGCGGCACGACTACCTTGTCAGCGCCGACAGCAGCCCTGCTTCGCATTACGAAGTGCATCGGATTACCGAAGTGTTCGCCTATTACGCCGGGGTGAAAACCAAGATCCCGGTGCATCCTTTGTATGGCCTGCCCGCCGATGTGATGGCCCCGCGTGAGGCGCTTTATTACACCGCCAAGCAGCGCCCGCGCCGTCTGACCGCCAAGGAAAAACGTTTTGGGCAGGTGCAAGGCTATACCGGCACCGAAAGCTTTATCTCGATTTACGAGCCGGGGCATCTGGACAGTGCCGAGCGGGTGAAGCGCTTGCAGATCAAACTGCTGTGTTCCAACCGCCATCTGCCGCAATACCTGCCGATTGCCCAAGGCGGTGCGGATTTCCGGCTGAATGACGATACCGCCATCCCGCTGCGCTGCATCGCGGGACCGACCACCCCGCGCGAGTCGGTGCTGGAGTTGGATCAATCCGCCCCCCACCGCGCCACGGCGGGGCCGGTGCAGTGGCGGCTGATCTCGTTCCTGTCGCTGAATTTTCTGGGCTTGGATAATCGCGGCAGCCGCGATGAAGCGGCGGCGCTGCGCGAATTGTTGTCGCTGTTCGCCGATGTCACCGCTCAGACCACCGAGCGGCAGTTGCAGGGGTTGAAGGCTGTGACCAGCCGCCCCGTCACCCGCACTATCCAGCGCGCGGGCGGCTATCACGCGGCGCGCGGCACCGAGGTGACGCTGCGGTTTGACGAACGCGCGTTCGAAGGCTCGGGCGTGTTCTTGCTGGGTGCGGTGCTGGATCGGTTTTTTGCCGAATATGCCAGCATCAACAGCTTTACCCAGTTGGTGCTGACCAGCGATCAACGCGGCGTGATCAAGACGTTCCCGCCCCGCACCGGACAGGGGCCGCTGCTATGAACCGCCGCGACGCGCTCAAGGCCGAGCCTGCCGAGTTTGGCTTTCTGGCCTTGATGCGTGAATTGGAGCGTGGCCAGCCGCAACATCCGCGGATTGGCCGCAATCAGACCATGGCGCAGGAAGTGGTGCGGCTGGGGCAGGAACCGTTTCAGGCCTTCCCCGACCGCAACGTCAGCCAAGTGACGGAAACCGCAGGCGGAAAGCTGCGGGTGCGGTCGAATTTCCTTGGCTATTTCGGCCCGCAAGGGGCGCTGCCGATGAATACCACGGCAGAGGTGCAGCAGTGGTATATGTTCAAGGATGAGGCGTTCGTGCGCCTTGCCGATCTGTTCACCAACCGCTTTCAGCAGTTGTTCTTCCGGGCCTGGTCGGATGCGCGCGGCATCACCCAATATGACCACCCCGAGGATGATCGGTTTCAGGCCTATGTCGGCGCCCCCGTGGGCCTTGCCTCGCCCGCCTTGCAGCGCCGTGGCACAGTGCCGGACATGGCGCGGCTGCCCTTGACGGGCATCGCGATGGCGCGGGTGAAAAGCCCGGTGCGGCTGCGGCAGATACTGGAAAGCCTGTGCGGGGTAAGCGTTGAGATTGAGGAGAATGTGCCGGTCTGGCTGGGGTTTGAGCCTTCGGATCTCACCCGGCTGGGGGCAGCGAATTCTGGCTTGGGGCGCGATTGCCGCTTGGGCAGCCGGGTGCAATCGGTGACAGAGAAAATCCGCGTCGCGGTGAGAACCGAAAGCCTGCCGCAGTATCAAAGTTTTCTGCCGGGTGGCACCAGCTTTCAGCGCCTGACCGAGCTTTTGTTCACATACCTTGGCCATGAGACCGAGGTGGAAATCGCACCCTCTTTGCCCGCCGATCAGGTCAAAGGCATGGCCTTGGGCAAGTCGGGCGCGCTTGGCTGGACAGGCTGGATCGCGCCACCGCAAGCCCCTCCGGGCAGCTATAGGTCGGATGCGGTTTTCGCCTCGGACCGCCGCTCTGCCTGACTTCGCATTCTGACATTTGAAAACTGATTTGAAGGGAAACACCATGGCCGACATTAGCCTTGAAACCGTCGCCGGAAAGCTGAACCGGGTGGGGTATGATGCGTTTTTGCAATCCTTGCGCCACGCCAAGAATGAGGGCAACCGCAATGTCGAGTTGTCGCATTGGCTGTTCCATATCGTGCAGAATCCGAAATCGGATATTTCGGCAACGCTGAACCACTTCAAACTCGACCGTGCCAAGCTGGAGCGTGATCTGGCCGCTGTGATCGACAGTTTCCGCAAAAGTGCGACCGAAATGCCCTCGGTATCCGAGTCGATGACCACGGTGATGGATCACGGCTGGCGCTATGCCACGCTGCTGTTTGGCGAAGCGCAGATCAGAACCGGGCATATTCTGGTGGCGGCGCTGAAGGATAAAGAGGCGCGCGCCAAGCTGGTGCAGATGTCGAAAGTGTTCGGCGAGATCAACCCGGATACGCTGGTGAACGAAGCGCGTGGGGCGTGGAAGTACTCCGATGAGGAGGACATGCGCCCGATGGACGGCACCGGGGTGGGGCGCGCGCAGGCGGGTGCGGCGGCGGCGGGGGGCCAGACGGGCACCACTGCGCTCGATCGTTTCGCGGTGGATATGACGGCGGTGGCGGCATCCGGCAAGATGGACCCGATTGTCGGCCGGGATGAGGAAATCCGCCAGATCATCGACATTCTGCTGCGGCGTCGGCAGAACAACCCGATCCTGACGGGTGAGGCTGGGGTCGGCAAAACCGCCGTGGTCGAAGGCTTTGCGCAACGATTGGCTGCGGGCGATGTGCCGCCGAAATTGCAGGGCAACAAGCTTTACATGCTCGATTTGGGGCTGATGCAGGCCGGGGCCAGCATGAAGGGCGAGTTTGAACAGCGCCTGCGGAGCGTGATTGACGAGGTGCAGGGCAGCCCCGTGCCGATCATCCTGTTCATTGACGAGATTCACACCCTGATGGGCGCGGGCGGGGCGGCTGGCACCGGCGATGCGGCGAACCTTTTGAAACCGGCACTGGCGCGCGGCACCCTGCGCACGGTGGGGGCTACGACATGGATGGAGTATGCGAAATACTTCGAGAAAGACCCGGCGATGACCCGGCGCTTCCAGCCGATCACCATTGACGAGCCTTCCACCGACCGCGCCTGCTACATGCTGCGCGGTATCCTTGCGCCGATGGAAAAGCACCACGGCGTGCGGATTTCGGACGAGGCTGTGGTGGCGGCGGTGAACCTTTCGGCCCGCTATATCCCGTCGCGGCAGTTGCCCGATAAGGCGGTGTCGCTGCTGGATACCGCCTGTGCGCGGGTGGCGATCAGCCAATCGACCACGCCCGCCAAGGTGCAGGATCTGCGGGTGAAGATTCAGGCACTGGCGTCTGAGATTGCTGCGAAGGAAGCCCAGCGTGATCTGGGCGAGGTGAACGAGGAACGCATCACCGAAGCGCAGGCCGAACAGGCGGCGGCCGAGGCCGAATTGGCTGTGACCGAGGCGATGTATACGGGCGAAAAGGCCAAGGTCGATGAGATTTTGGCCCTGCGCGCCGCGCTGACCGAGGAAGGCGCTGATGCGGCCACCCTGCGCGGTGAACTCGCGGGCAAGATGACCGGGCTTGAGGAAACCAAGCCGGATGACCGGATGGTCTATGCCCATGTAGATGCGCAATCGGTGGCCTCGATCATCTCGGATTGGACGGGGATTCCGGCGGGCCGCATGGTGTCGGACGAATTGCAGATGATCCTGACGCTGGGCGACCGGCTGAAAGAACGGGTGATCGGGCAGGATCACGGGCTGGAGATGATCGCCAAGCGCATCGAGACCTCCAGCGCCAAGCTGTCGAACCCGAACAAGCCGATTGGGGTGTTCATGCTGTGCGGCCCTTCTGGTGTGGGGAAAACCGAAACCGCGCTGGCCTTGGCCGAGGCGGTTTATGGCGGCGAGCAGAACATCATCACCATCAACATGAGCGAGTTCCAAGAGGCCCATACCGTCAGCCTGCTGAAAGGCGCGCCCCCCGGCTATGTCGGCTATGGCGAGGGCGGGCGGTTGACCGAAGCGGTCCGGCGCAAACCGCATTCGGTCGTGCTGCTAGATGAGGTCGAAAAGGCCCATTCTGATGTGCATGAGCTGTTCTTTCAGGTGTTCGACAAGGGCATCATGGAGGATGGCTCGGGCCGCCCGATCAACTTCAAGAACACTCTGATCCTGCTGACCAGCAATGTCGGCACCGAAGTGATCATGGATATGGCCGAAAAGGGCGAAACCCGGCCTGCGGTCGAGGAATTGTCCGAGGCGATGAAGCCCTATCTGACACGTGTATTCCCGCCCGCCCTGCTGGGCCGCATCGTGACGATCCCGTATTTCCCGCTGTCTGCCGAGGTGCTGTCGGGCATCGTCAAACTGAAGCTGAAAGCCATCGTGCGGCGGATGAAGGAAAACCATGGCGCTGTGATGACCGTGTCGCCCGAGGTGATGGCCTATCTGGTCGATCAGTGCAAAGACCCGGATTCGGGTGGCCGCATGGTCGATAACATCATCACCAACACCATCCTGCCCGACCTCTCGCGCGAGGTGTTGTCGCGGATGGTGACGCAGACGCCTATCAAGACGGTGGAGATCGTGATGAAAGACGGGGCTATCGGTTACGATTTCGCCTGAGTGGCGGTGCCTGCAAGCAGGCACCCTACGGGATATGTATCTTCCCATCTGGGAATGACTTGTGTGGCGGAATAGGAAAGACACCATATGTTGTGGTGACAGGGTGCTGGTTTTGATCATTGGGCAGTGGTGCGTGCAAGCACGCACCCTACGGTCATATTTGGTAGGGTGTGTGCTTGCACGCACCCTCCTCAGATCGGAGTGCCCAGCAGGCCTGCGATGATCTTTTGGTAGGCCAGCACTTCGGGCGGGGTGGCGGCGACGGCGGGCAGGCTGGAGCCGCCCTTGCGGCTCATCTTCAGCTCGGCCCATTCCTTGACATAGGCAATGGTGCGCCCGGCCAGGAACGGGTTGGCCTTGACCACGCCTGCCCCCATCACATCGCCCACCAACTGATCATCCTGTGCGTTCAGCACCATATTGGCCCCCTCGGCGCCAAGGAAATGGCACAGGTATAGCCGCCCCGCCGTGATGTCATGCCCCCGCGCGCGCAGATAGCTTTCGCCCTCACGCGCGAGGGCCGTCACCATCTCGCGGCTGATGGTGGGATCGGTGCGCAGCGCGAGCAGGCTGGCGCGGTCCATCGTGCTGGCCAGATCGGGGCGGTATTGCTGCATCATCCGCAGCCATGTGCTTTCAATAAACTGGCCCAATCCCACGGCGCTGGAAAGCGGATTGGCGGCATCGGCCTTGCCGCCCGATTCCACCCGGATGATCTGATCCACCAACACTTCCACCGCCGAGCCGCCGCCATCGGCCACCACTGCAGCCCCACCCACCAACGGATCAACCGCGACGCCGTTCTCATACAACTCGAAATGCAGATGCGGCCCGGTCGATTGCCCGGTGGTGCCGATATAGCCGATCAACTGCCCCGCCGTCACTGCCATGCCCGCCTTGATGCCATCGGCAAAGGCCGAAAGATGCGCATAGCGGGTTTCCAGATTGCCGGGATGGCTGATCTTGATCAGGTTGCCATAGGTGCCGCCATCGCCCGCCGCCAGAATGGTGCCGCCGAACGCTGCCACCACGGGCGTGCCAATTGGGGCGGCCCAATCGGTGCCCTTGTGCAGCTTCAACACCTTGAGGATAGGGTGCATCCGGGGGCCAAAGCGCGAGGTCAGCACGCCCTTCGCAGGCGTTACAAACCCCGCCCGCAAGGAAACACCCCCGCCTGCCGCGCCGCCGCCGCCGCTGGTGCCGGGGCCAAAGCAGGTGTAATCCTCTTTCCCGGCAGGCTTGAAGACATGACATTCCAGCACCTTGCCCTCGCCCTTGATCGCGGCATAGAGCACCTGACCGGGGCCGGAGCCGCCCGTGCCCGGATTGCGCGAATAGAGCAGCGTCATCTTGTCGCCGGGGGCGGCGAAGCTATCCATATCAAAGGCTTGGCTCATCATCACGATGGTTTCGGCCACCACCGCCGAAGGCACACCGTTACGGATCGCCGCCGAATAGAACGCATCCAGCATCCGGTATTTGCGGCTTGTATCTATATCCGCTGCCGCCTGATCCCCGGCAAAGCTGAACAGATCTTCCTCGACCCAGGGGTCCGCAGAGGTCACGACGTTGCCTGCATCATTGATGGCGACCGAGCCGAAGTAATCGGTCTTGGTGTAAAGCGAGGCCTGCACCGGCACCATAATCCCGCTGCGGTTCGCCGCCCGCACCGCGAGAATCTTGCCCGGCCCAAGGCTGGCAAATTCGGGCACCAGCACCGCCGCCGCTTCGGCAAACCGCTTGGCGGCGGCTGCATCCATGCCGTTCCCGGCCATCAGGGCGGCAAGGTCGGTGGTGTCTTTCAACCGCAGAAAAGTATCCTGATAGGGTGGCTTGCGCTGACCTTCCGGCAGGATGAAATTGACGCTGGTGGTGTTCTCGATCCGGGTTTTGACATAGGTTTCGAGCGTGGTCGTCCCATCCATATTCTCGCCCCAACTGGCATCACCATCCGCCACCACCACGGTTTCCGCAGGCTGCTCCGAGGGCGCTTGCGGTTTCGGCAAGGCTGTGGGTGCCGCGCGCTGCGCCTGAAAATAGGCGAAATCCTCGCGGCTCGACGGCAGTGTTGTGATCAGCTTTTCCTCGCCCGTGATCAGATCATCGCTCAGCAGCGACAGCTCATCGCCCGCCCGCTCTGCCGGTATGTCGATGGGGCGCAACAGTTTGCGGGTTTTCAGCGCAGCCCCGGTGTCAAAGCGCAGCACCATCGGATCGCCCGCCAGATCGACAAAGGCCGAGACATAGGCGGCAGGCGGGGTATCGTCGGCCACATCCACCGGCGCATCAGGGGTGCCCACCGTGACCACGCCGCCGAGGTATAGCGCCACCGCCACCCCGCACAGCGCCACCACCGCCCCGATCCACAGCACCACACGCACCGCCACGGCATTGCTGCGCCGCTGCGCCGAACGCGCGCGGGCGGCTTTGAAACGGGGGTCGATATCCATGCCAACCTTGCCGGAAACGCGCTGAAATTCTGCCAATAATCCTGCCAGCCTAGCGCAGCGCAACTCAACTGGCTAGCGGCTGAAAACCGCTAAAACTTGTCTAAAATTGTCATCCTCTGCGCGCAAATATCCTCGGGGTGAGGCGAAGCCGAGGGGGCGAGCCCCCTATTGCGTTGCCGCCAGAAACAACGTCCAGCGCTGGGTTTTCAGCGTATCCACCTCGATGAACCCCGCAGAAATATCGCCGCGTGACCAGCATTCATTGATCCCCCGGATCGAAAACTTGCGCGGTGAGATGCACATCTGCGTCGTGCCGTTCAAAATCGGCTGGCCGAACACATCCTGCGCGTAAAGATAGATGTAGCGGCTGGCGAGTTCTTCCTTGATTACATTGGCACATTGGTTCGGGCCGATGGTCCACCAGCCCTCGGTCTGAAACTCGCCCGCCACATCCTGCCCGATGGCGACGTTGACCACATCAAAACTTTGGTTGCACACGGCAAATTCCGCCGCCGCAGGGGTGGCAAGACACAGGCCGGACAGCAAGAGCAACACGCGGATCATCGCACCAGCATAGCCGCCCGCGCGGCTTGCGCAAAGAGACAAGGCGCGACGTTTTCTGTCGCAACCCAACCAGACCACAGGGGCGATCCTTGCCAGATTGAACGGGCAAGATGGAGGCAGCATGAAGATCAAGGCCATTCGCGCAACCCCGGTACTGATCCCGCTTGAGGCGCCGTATCTTTGGTCTTACGGCGCGCTGGATGGCTTCACCAAGACCATTGTCGAGGTGGAAACCAGCGATGGCGTGATCGGGATTGCCGAAGCGCCCAGCCATGGCTCGGCTGCGATCATCCTGCGGATGGCCGAGGCTTTGGTGGGCCACGACCCGCTGGATATGGCGGGGCTGGAACGCCGCGTGCTGCCGTCGATGCCCGCCAATCATTCTGTCACCGACTATGCCACCCGCGCTGCCTGGGGTGGGATCGAGATCGCGCTGTGGGATTTGCGCGGCAAGCTGTGGGGGCAGCCCGTGGCAAATCTGTTGGGCGGCATTCAAAGCAGTGAAATCCCCTTCACCGATTACTTTTCCTACCGCTTGCCGCAGAACGGCAAAGGCGGTGAAGCCAGCGTGCAGGCGGTGGTGGATTACTGCCTGTCCTTGCGCGAGGCGCATGGCACGACATGGTTTGAGGGCAAGGTCTCGGACCCCGATCTGAACGCCAATATCCGGCTGATTCAGGCACTACGCGCCGCCTTGGGCGAAGATGCCATGCTGCGCATCGACAGCAATCAGGCGTTCTCGCTGCCGTCCTGCCTGCATCTGGCCCCGGCGTTCGAAGAGTTGAACATCCGCAACTGGGAAGACCCCACCCCGGATTGGACGGCGATGAAACGCTTGCGGGCGCGCACCACGATCCCGTTCTCGGGCCACAACACCGACATCGGCAAAGCCATGGCCTACGGCGTGCCGGATGCCATCGTCTCGGATGTGGCGGGGTTTGGCGGTTTTTCGGCAATGCTGCGGTTTGTCAGCGGTTGTCAGGCGGCTGGGATTGATTTCTGGTGCTATTCGGGCGGTTCAGGGCTGGAAACTGCCGCCTATCTGCACGCCTGCGCGGCGCATCCGCATATCCGCGAACCGAACCAGTCGCTACTGCGCCAACAGCCACATGACGTGATCGTCGAAGGCCCGTTCAGCCCGAAGCACAACCACATCACTCTGCCAACCGGGCCGGGGCTGGGGGTGACGCTGGACGGCGACCGCGTGGCCTATTGCGCGCGGCTTTTGGTGGAAAACGGTGTGCCGAACAAGTATCACGACCCAGACGCCCCCGGCCAGATGCGCCGGATGCCGCTGATCTGACGAGAGCCATTCGACGCGGGCTCTGGCTGTGTGTGAGAGTGCCCGATGCCCCGTTTTGCCGTTTTGCCCGCCACACCCCCCGATACCCTGCCCGCCAGCGTGATCGTGCATGCCGGGGAAAGCTGGTATCAGGATGTGGCGCTGGGGCGGTTTGATTTCTTTGAAAAGCTGGGCCACAGGGCGCAAGAAGAGGGCCTGACTGCGCTGCTTGCCCCCAGCGAAAGCGCGGTTTCGGCCCAGCTTTTGCAGGACAGACGGCATGTTCATATTCTGATCGGCCCGCGCGCGCCGATTGGGCCAGGAATCCTGCATGCCCATCCGGGTTATCTGCGCGGGTTCTGGTATCTGGATCCGGTGGGGGTCAACATGGCCTCGTCGTTGATCCGTCGCGCGTTCAAACCCGATCAGATCGACGCCAAGGCCGCGCGGTTTTTCTTCAACGGCGTGGCCGGCTGGAACCTGCGGCAGAACGTGTCAAAGTTCCCTCAGGCCGAGCGGCGCGTGCTGCCCGCAGCCTTTGCCACCCTGTTCCTGCAGGACATTGAGCATTTCGCCAGCCCGGTGCATTACATTGAAACCACGAAGATGCTGAAGCTGGTCGCGCGCGAAGCCGATGGCGCGCGGGTTTATGTCAAACTGCATCCGCTGCAGCGCGCGGAAACGGTGGCCTGGGTGCAGCAGCAAGCGCGCAAGCTGGCCAATCTGGTGATCTCTGACGCCTCGGTGCATGATCTGGCGCAGGCCGCGCAGATGGTGGTGACGCAGAACTCTGCGGCGGGGTTTGAGGCCTTGATGCAGAAAAAGCCCGTCATCACCTGCGCGCAATGCGACTATCATCATGCAACCGTGGTGGCAAACCGCCCCGCGCTTTTGGTGCAGGCCCTGCATAGTGCGACCCTGTCGCATGCAGGGTTTGACTATGAGAAATACCTTTACTGGTTTCTGGCGCAGAACCTGCTGGAACCTGCCAAGCCGGAATTTCCCGATCTGGCTTGGGCGCGGATTAAGGCGGCGCAAGCGGCGGCGCTGGCTTGAACGCGGAAAATGCGCTAGACTGCGACGCATTATTTGCATGAGGTATTTGCGATGCCCTCCCCGATCCATTTGCGTCGTCGGCATGTGATGCTGGCGGCTTCTGCCGCGATGCTGCCCTTGCCGGTCTGGGCGGGGGGCGATGTGGGCGTGGTGGAAACCACCGAGGGCAAGGCTTGGGCGGCGGGTTCGCCTGCCCGCGATCTGGTGGCACAGGCCGCGGTGTTTCTGGGCGATGAGGTTGGCACCGGGCCAGAGTCTCGGCTGGCGATGATGCTGGCGGGCACCACGCGGATCTTGATGGGGCCGCAGACGACGCTGACAATTGATCAATACACCGCCGAAGCGGGTGGCGAGTTGGTGCTGGGCGATGGCGCGCTGCTGTTTGACCGCGATGAGGGCGCTCCGAAAACCCCCGTGCAACTCAGCACCGCCTTTGGGCTGATCGCCGTGCGCGGCACGCGGTTTTTCGCGGGCCCAAGCAACGGCAAGTTTGGCGTGTTTGTCGAACGTGGCGAAGTGCGGTTGTCGGGCGGCGGGGTCGAGGTGGCGCTGCTGCCGGGCTTTGGCAGCGATATTGCAGAACCCGGTCAGGCCCCGTCTGCGCCTGCGCGCTGGAAACAGGCACGGATTGACGCCGCGATGGCTTTGGTCGGGGCTTGAGGCGGATCGACTTTCACATTGGACAATCTGGCGAAGGCTATTGCCTTCGTCATGCGGTGCAGGTGCCGCTGAAACCGCCGGGCCTCCAAGGCCCGGCCAGCGCCCGACCCGCCGATGGCGCGCGCTACTCGCCCGCAGGCAAACGCCTGCTTGTCGATCAACCCCTAGACCACAGGTGGCACGGTGTAGGCCGCCACCGCCCCCAATCCGCGCAACTCGATTTCGCCCATGCTTTGCCACGGCAAACCCGGCAGGGCTGCGTGCAATGCCGGTCCGGCCAAGAGCGTGACGCCAAGGCCCTTGCCCGCCTGCTCTAGCCGTGCAGCGATGTTCATCGCGCGGCCGTGGGCTGTGTAATCCAGCTTTTCGCCCGCACCGACATCGCCCACCACCAGCACGCCGCATTCCATCCCGACACGGGTGATGCCAAGGCCTTGGTTTGCCGGAACAGCGGCGAATTTCACGCCGTAAGCTTGCAATGCAAGCCCCGCCTGCACCGCCCGTGCGGCGTGGTCTGGCAGATCGAACGGCGCGTTGAACAGCACATGCGCGGCGTCGCCGACAAATTTCTCGATCATGCCGCCATGGGCGTGGACGATCTGGGTCAGCCCGTCGAAATAGCGGTCGAGGATGGCGATCAGATCGGCGGGGGCGAGGGCATCGGCATATGGCGAAAAGCCTGCGATGTCGGTGAACAGCGCGGTGATCTCGCGCGCTTCACCGGGCAGGCGCGAAAGCCCCGGCTGAGCGGCGATATGCGCCACCACGGCGGGAGAGAGGTGACGCTCGAACCGCCGCCGCATGGCTTGGGCGTGGCGGCGGGCGGCCAGCATGGCGCTGGCGGTGGCGCTGAGGCCGGTGGCCAGCGGCAGCAGGGCGGGGTTGACCGGATCAAGCGCGATCCCGGCGCGCAGCCATAAGGCGGTGGCGGTCACAGCCCACAGCAGCGGCAGCGCCAGCGTCACGGTCAGCGCCTGGGTGGCAGAGCCAGTCGCCGCAACCCACAGCGCCAGCGCGGCCATGGCCAGTGCGGCTGCAATCTCGGCCCAGCCCGCCCAAGCGGGGCGCAGCAGAAGCTGACCCGACAGCATGGTTTCAATCGCATCCGCCTGTATCTGCACCGAGGGCGCAAGTGGGGTCACAGCCGTGGGGCGCAGCGAGGCCGCTTGCGGCGCGCTTAAGCCAAGCACCACGATTTTTGTGGAAAAATCGTGGTCTTGGGACAAGGTCTGCGCCAGATTGAGGGTCCGGTCGCGCCACCGCGCAGGATCGGTCGGGCGGATGCGCAGATCAGCGTCCGGCCCCATGGGCAGCGCAATATCGCCCAGCATCAAGCGCCCCTGCCCGATGCGCAGGGTGCTGGCCCCCTGCGCCAGCCGCACGACTTCAGCGGCAAAACCGGGTGCGGCGGTCTGGTCTGCCAGCACCAGCAGCGGCACCCGGCGCACCCTGCCCTGCGCCTCACCGCGCAGAGCGCTGACGCCAAGGCCTTTGGCGGTCAGCGTCGAGGCCTCCAGCCCCGGCGCGAACCACGGCTGCACCGGCACCGGCGGGCCAGCCGACAGCAGCGGCACAAGCGGCGGAACAGGGCCAGCCTGATCTGACAGAGCAGCGGCCAGCACCGTGGGCACCTGCGACAGGGCGGCTTGCAAGGCGGCGTCGCCATCGGGCAAGGCGGCGGCCCCCGGCACATCCGCCAAGGCCAGTGGGCCTGCGGGATCAGGGCCGGACAGCACCAGATCAACGCCCAACACGGTCGGATTCTGCGCCGCAATCTGTGCGACGACCCCGGCAAGCCGCGTGCGCGGCCACGGCCAGCGGCCCAGTTGTGCCAGATCGTCCGCCGCGATCTCGATCACCTGCACCTGCCCCGAAGGTGCGGGCGCACGCGCGGACAGCCCCGCATCCAGCGCCGCCTCGCGCAGATCGCGCAGGGCGTCCGGCGCAGCCAGTCCCAAGACGCCTGCCAGCACCAGCGCGGCAAAGCCTGCACGCAGGGCGGCGCGTTCAATCCGCATCGGGTTCGGCCAAGGTTTGCAGCGCGGCGATGTCGCAATCCCAGCCATCGCCGCCTTTGATCAACGCGCCCGCATCGGCCAAGGCCTGCAAAGCGCGGTTGACCTTGGGGCGGCTGGCCCCCAGCACGGTGGCAAGTTCGGTCTGGCTGATTTCAAGCCGCAGGGTGGCGCGGGCAGGCAGATCGTGACCATTCAACTGCCGCAGGGTGAACAGCAAGAACCGTGCCGCGCGGGCCTCTAGCGGGTAGAGCGCGATGGATTCCAACTGCTCGGTCGTCTCGCGCAGGCGGCGGCTGAGGTAGCGTGCGACGCCCATCGTCAGCGCCGGATGCGTGCGGGCCAAAACGTCATAATCGCGGCGGGCCAGGACATAGCCCAGGGTTTCCGCCACCGCCGTCGCATCAGCCGAACGCGGCTGCTGATCAAACAGCGCCAGTTCGCCCAAAGTGTCGCCCGGTTCGGCATGGCGCAGCGTCAACTCGCGCCCGCCTTGGGTGATCAGCGACAACCGCACGCGGCCCGATTTCAGCGCCACCAGCCATTCGCCCGCATCGCCGCGTTGAAAGATCACCGTGCCTGCCGTCCAGCGCTGCGGGACGGCCACCGCCGCCACATCCGCCAATACCGTTTCGGGCAAATCCTCAAACAGCGGGAAAGACCGCCAAAAGCTTGGTTTTTCGCGTGGGGGCGGTGCAGCGCTCATCAGGGCTCCGTTGCTTTTGGCAAACTTCGCCTGTGCTGCGGTTTCGCGCAAGGCCCTACCCCCTGTTCCGCAGGGAACAGCCGCCCGCACCGCGCCGTGGCATTCCATCCCTACGACGGCAATCACGCCGCCTGAAACAGATAGATGGAGATTGAATTGGCATCCCTTTTTGGTAAATCCGGCACCCTCGGCAATGATGCAGAAGTGACCGACGGCACTTTGGGCGTGTTGAATGATGTGATTTCCGGCCTGACCGGCAATGACACGCTGTTTTCCTATGTCGGCGACGACACCCTGTCGGGCGGCGAAGGCAATGACGTGCTGCACGACGAGGCTGTGCTGGGCGTGTCCGGCAATGACAATCTGAACGGCGATGACGGCAACGACACGCTGTTTGGCGGCCTCGGCAATGATACGTTGAACGGCGGCGCCGATACCGACACCGCAACCTACAGCACCTCGACGGCCGCGGTGAATGTCGATCTGACCCGCACGACGCAGATTGGCGGCTTTGCCCAAGGCGACCGCTTGATCAGCATCGAAAACGTCAATGGGTCAGGCTTCAGCGACCGTCTGGTTGGCAACAGCTTGGCCAACAAGCTGCAAGGGCTGAACGGCAATGACGTGATCTTCGGCGGCATCGGCAATGACAGCCTGTATGGCGGTAACGGGCGTGACGTGCTGGACGGCGGCAGCGAGAATGACCTGCTCGACGGTGGGGCCGAGAATGACCAACTTTCGGGTGGTTCAGGGCATGATCAGATGTTCGGCGGCGCGGGGCGTGATCTGCTGAACGGCGGCAGCGGCAATGACCGGATGGATGGCGGCACCGATCATGACATCCTGAATGGCGACTCCGGCAACGACAGCATCACGGGCGGCAGTGGTAACGATGTGCTGACCGGAGGGCTGGACAACGACAGCCTTGATGGCGGCGACGGTGACGACCGCTTGGACGGCGGCGCTGGCAATGATCTGGTGCATGGCGGGCTGGGCAATGATACCGTGCTGGCCAGCAGCGGCGATACGCTGTTCGGCGACAGCGGCACCGACACGCTGGATTTCACCAATATGTCGACGCCGTTTCAGGTGATCGGCGGCAACAACCAGATCAACCTTGTCACCGGCACCTTTGGCACCACCACCTTCTCGGGGTTCGAGAATGTGATCGGCACCAGCAACATCGACACGATCACCGGCAATTCCTCGGCCAACCGGCTGGAAGGCATGGCGGGCAGCGATACCATCCTGGGCGGCTTTGGCAATGACACGGTGCTGGGCGGAGACGGCAATGACAGCGTCGATGGCGGCTTTGACTCGGATCAGGTGTTCGGCGGCGCGGGCAATGATCAGGTTTCGGGCGGCAGCGGCACCGACACGGTGAGCGGCGATGCAGGCGATGATGTGATGAGCGGCGGCTCCGGCAACGACCGGATGGATGGCGGCTCTGGCAATGATCAGATGCACGGCGATGCAGGCGACGACGTGATGAACGGCGGGACGGGCAATGACGTGATGGCAGGCGACAGCGGCAACGATGTGATGACCGGCTTTCTGGGCAATGACACGCTGACGGGGGGCGACGGCAACGACAGGCTTGACGGCAGCTTTGACAACGACCGGGTTGAAGGTGGTGCGGGCGCCGATGTGCTGAACGGTGGCACCGGCAATGACGTGCTGGTGGGCGATGCCGGGGCGGATGTGCTGACCGGGGGCAGCGGGGCGGATGTGTTCGTGTTCCGCGCCAGCACCGACTCGCTCAATCAGTTGGGCGGGGCCGATCTGATCACCGATTTCCAAGTGGGTATCGACCGGCTGGATTTCAGCGGGCTGGATGCCGATGCTGCCACCGCCGGGGATCAGGCCTTTAGCCTTGTGCTGGGCGGCAATGCGGCAGGCACCATCCACGTTGAACATTTCGGAGCCGGGGCCGATGCGATCACCCAGATCGCGGTCAATATGGATGCCGACGGCAACCCCGATCTGATCGTGCAACTGACCGGCAACGTGAACCTTGGCTTTGGCGACTTCCTGCTCTGACCGCTGCGAAAACCACCTGCAACGCCCCGGCTTGGTCCGGGGCGTTCGCGCTTTGTGGGGTCAGGCGAAGAAGCAGCCAACCGTGCCCAAGGGGCCATAATCGGCCAGAATAGTATCGCCATGCCGCGCCTCAACAGGCCGGATGAACGAGCCCGAAAGCACGATCTGACCGGCCTCGATCCGCTGGCCATATTGCCCCAAGCGGTTCGCCAACCACGCCACCCCGCGCGCCGGCTGGTTCAGCACCCCCGCGCCCAAGCCGGTTTCTTCCACCTCGGCGTTGCGCATCACGATGGCCCCGGCCCAGCGCGGATCAAAACTGTCGGGCCGCATCGCACGGCCCCCGGTGACGATTCCCGCATTGGCGGCATTGTCGGAAATGGTATCCACAATCGTGCGGGTTCTACCCGATGCCGGATCAACGCGCAGGATCCGGGTATCCAGAATCTCTAGCGCGGGGATGATGTAATCGGTGGCGTTCAGCACATCCGTCACCGTCACCCCCGGCCCTTGCAGCGTGGCTTTCAGCACAAAGGCCAATTCCGCCTCGATCCTTGGTTGGATGAAGCGGTCGGCTGGAATCGTCGCGCCATCCTCAAACGCCATATCATCCAGCAACACGCCCGAATCCGGTGTGGCGATGTTCAGCGCATATTGCATGGCTTTCGAGGTCAGGCCGATCTTCCAGCCAATCGTCCGGCGTCCCTCGGCATGGCGCGCCGCCACATAAGCGGCCTGCACCGCATAGGCGTCATCCATCGTCATTTCGGGATGCGCAATCGACAACAGACCGCATTGCACACGGGTTTTCTCGGCCTGCACCAGACGGGCCGCAGCGGCGGCGATTTCGGCAGCGCTCAGCATTATGGCACCTCATCTGCAACGGTGTTGGTCAGCGTGCCGATGCCTTCGGCCTCAACCTCAACCACATCGCCGGGTTTCAGCCAGATCGGCGGATCAAACCGCGCCCCCGCGCCTGTCGGCGTGCCGCAGACAATCACATCCCCCGGCACAAGCGTGGTGAAGGTCGAGATATAGGCAATGATCTGCCGAAACCCGAAGATCATCCGGCTGGTGCGATCCGATTGGCGCACCTGCCCATTCACCCGCGTTTGCAGCGCAATGTCGGCCAGTTGCGATTCATCGGTAAACGGCACGATCCACGGCCCGATAGCGCCGGAACGATCCCAGTTCTTGCCTTGCGTCACGTTGAATTTGGCATGGCGCACCCAGTCGCGGATGGTGCCTTCGTTGCAAAGGGTCAACGCCGCGATATGGCCCAAAGCGTCGGCATCGGCAATCCGCCGCCCGCCTTTGCCGATGATGATCGTCATCTCGCCCTCGTAATCCAGTTGCGGGCTTTCCGGCGGGCGGATCAGCGGCTGACCATGCCCGGTAAAGCTGCGGGCAAAACGGGGGAACAGCGACATATATGGCGGGCTTTCCTGCCCATCCTTATACTCGGCATTGCGATCGGGGAAATTCACCCCGACGCAGAGGATTTTTTCCGGCGCGGTGATCGGGATGTCATAAACAATATCCGCCACCGCAAAATCCGCAGCCTGCCCCGCTGCCAGATCACCGATCTGCGGCAGTGCCGCCTGTTCAATCACCGCACGCAGGCTGGGCCACTGCCCGCCATAACGGGCGGAAAGATCAATCACGCCGCTATCGGTGATCGCCCCCCAAGCCGAGCGGCCCTGATGCATAAAGCTGGCAAATCGCATCCCCACCCCCTATGGCGCAATGATCGGCTGCGCCGTCAGCACCGCATCGCGGGCGGCGACATTGGCAAAGGCCGAACCATTCTCAAACCAGCTTTTCGGTGCAGGCGCCCCCCACAAGGTCTGGCGCTGCGGGTCTTTCAGATCCCAGTGGATCGGTTCCAGATCAGGGTCAACGGTTTGATAGTCCGAGCAATAAATCTCGGTGCGGTGGCCGTCTGGGTCAAGGATATACAAGAAGAACGCGTTGGAAATGCCATGCCGCCCCGGCCCGCGCTCGATATTGGCGACATAGCCGGTGGTTGCCATAAGATCGAGCAGGTCGATGATGTTCAGCGGTGTCGGCACCCAGAACGCCAGATGGTGCAGGCGCGGGCCACGGCCATTGGTAAAGGCCATATCATGCACCCCACCCTTGCGATGCATCCACGCCGCCCACAGCTTTTTGCTGCCCTCGTCCTCGGTGTATTCCGTCACCCGGAAACCAAAGGAATTGTAGAACGCAACCGAGGCATCGACATCGGGCGAAAAGCAGTTGAAGTGATCAATGCGCAGCGGTTTGACGCCATGATACAGCGCGTATTGCTGATGGATCGGGGGCAGACGATCCATCTTGGCGTAAAATTCCAGCGGAATGCCATGCGGATCAGCCGTGCGCAGGGTGCGGCCCATGAACGGGCGCTCCACCCAAGCCACTGGCAGGCCTTGATCGGCGAAGAATTTGTGGGCGGCATCCAGATCAGCCTCGGCAAACACCTTGAAGCCCAGCACGTTGACACAAGGCGCATCGGCTTTGCGCAAGATCACGCAATGATGGCCACGCTCCTCCATCGCACGCAGATAGATGGCCTCGGCGTCCTCGTGGCTAACCTGCAAACCCAGCAGGTCGACATAAAACGCCCGGCTTGCCGCCAGATCTTTGACGGCCAGTTCAACATGGCTGAGGCGGATGACATTAAACGCTGGATACAGCACGGGGCTGGGAACGGGCATGGGCTTCCTCCCTGAAGCAATAATGGTAACTTAGCCGCCAAGTTTCGGTATTGGGTGGGCCTGCGTGGCAAAAGCGATGTTCTTGGTTTCCATGTAGAAATCGAACGACCACTGCGCGCCGTCGCGCCCGATGCCCGAGTTCTTCACGCCCCCGAACGGCGTCGGCAGGTGGCGGATGTTTTCCGAGTTTACCCAGATCATCCCAGCCTCCAACGCTTCGGTAAAGCGGAAGGCGCGGGTGACGTCGGCGGTCCACAGATACCCCGTCAGCCCGTATTGCACATCATTGGCAATCGCCAAAGCCTCGGCCTCATCCTTGAAGGGAATCGCCGTCAGCACCGGGCCAAAGATTTCCTCTTGCGCGATCCGCATCTGGTTATGCGCGCCGGTAAACAGCGTTGGGCTGACATAGCAGCCGCCCCCCGGTCCCGCGAATTTCGCGCCGCCTGCGGCCACCACCGCCCCCTCGGCGCGGCCGATTTCGATATACTCCAGCACCTTTTTCTCATGCACCGGATGGATCAGCGGGCCGACAACCGTTGCAGGGTCCAGCGGATGGCCGACCACAATCCGCTTGGCCTTCTCGGCCACCATCGCGGTGAAGGTGTCATAAATGGAAGCCTCCACCAGCAAGCGGCTGGACGAGGTGCAACGCTCGCCATTCAGCGAATAGATCATGAAGACCGCCGCATCGGCGGCGCGTTCCAGATCGGCGTCGGCAAACACGATCACCGGGTTCTTGCCGCCGAGTTCAAAATGCACCCGCTTCAGCGTATCGGCACCCTGCTTCATGATCATACTGCCGGTGCGGCTTTCGCCGACAAAGCCAATCGCCTTGATGTCAGGATGCTCGGTCAACGCCCGCCCCGCATCCTCGCCAAAACCGTTGACCAAGTTCCACACGCCGGCGGGCAGACCTGCGCTTTCGGCGATCTCAACCAGCAGCCGCGCCGATAGTGGCGAGAACTCGGCAGGCTTATGCACCACCGTGCAACCCGCCGCCAAGGCCGGCGCGATCTTCCAGGTGGATAGCATGAACGGCGTATTCCACGGCGTGATGATCCCCACCGGACCAATCGGGGTGCGGGTGGTCATGTTGACCTGCCCCTTGGCGTGCAGCGTCTGCCCATCACGCGCCTGCGGTGCCAGATCGGCGAAATAGCGGAAATTCTCGGCCCCACGCAGCGCAGCTTTCGCCATGAAGCGAATGGATTGCCCGGTGTCCATCGCCTCGACAAAGGCGATCTCCTCAGCCCGCGCCTCGATCGCATCGGCGATGCGGTGCAACAGCGCGCGCCGCGCTGCACCATCCATCGCGCGCCACGCCGGAAAAGCCGCCTTCGCCGCCGCCGCAGCCCGCGCCACATCCGCCGCCTTGCCCTGCGCCACACGCGCAATCGGCGCAAGATCGACGGGCGAGATGGTGTCAAACCATGCCCCGTCCTGCGCCGCCACCGCCTTGCCGCCGATATGGTTCAACACCCCGTCGCGTCGAAACCGCGCCAGATAGCCCTCGGCCTTGGCAAGATTGCTGTTCAGATCAGACATGTCGGCCTCTTACTTGCCGCGCAGGCGCGGGTGGATGGCATTTTTCTTCCAGCTTTGCGCTGGATCGAGTTCAGAAATATCCAGCGTCAGCGCGAAATGCGGCGCCTCGAACAACGGCGCGAAATGCGCGCAGGCCGCAGCAAAGATCATCGCCCCCGCCCGCTGCTTTTCCTCGGCGCTGCGCCCCGCCCCAATCCGCAACCGCAGATCGGCAAAGGCGTTCTCGGCCAGCAGATCGGCCACCGCATAATCATCACAGCGCAGCGCCCGCACACGGATCGCGCCAAGTTCGAACAGGCCACAATCCACCATGGCCGCGTGCAGGCTGCGGCAAAGCCCGGCGATATCCGCCTGCGCATCCAGATTGCCGGAATATTCGATGGTCAGATGTGGCACGCGCGCCTCCAATGGTGTCATTAACGTGTTAAATAATATCGCCTGACCTGTCAAGCCTGACAGTCGGCGCGCCTCGCTCACCACCCAAAGGCGAATCAGAATAATTCCTGTGGTTGAAATGTATGTTTTTAAGTACCGGTCCGTTGCGTGGCGCAGAAAAGCGCAGCCAAAGGCCGATACACAACTATACGGCGATTATTTTGCCCAAATAGATAGATAGCGCTGGCCTCTGCCCGATATTTGCCACAATTTGAAACGAACTTTCTTAGAAGCTTTGTGAAATCACGGCATCCATGCCCTGCAATCAGAAGGCGTTCAGGCAAGGGGGGCGACAATGAAAATCTTGGCAGTAGATGATGATCCAATCTTTCTGGGGATCTTGCTTCCAATGCTTGCCGCACTGGGACAAACCGATGTGACCACCGCAAATTCGGGCGATGAGGCTCTGTTCAAGCTATCGGCCGAGTCGTTTGATTGCCTTTTGCTCGATATCCAGATGCCGGGCATGAGCGGCGTGCAGTTGTGCGGCCATATCCGCAATCTGCCCAACCATCGCCGCACACCCATCGTCATGATCACCTCGATGACGGGCAAGCGCTTTGTCGATGATGCGTTCAACGCAGGGGCCACGGATTACATCACCAAACCGTTGGACCCGATGGATCTGAAAGCGCGCATTTCGATGGCCGAGCGTTTGCTGAAAGAACGTCGCCTGACTGCGGCTTTGGAAAAGAAAGCTGATCAGCGCAACGACGTCATCGCCATAGAGGTCGATTTCGAAACGCCATTCCCGATCCCCGGCTTTGACCGCGCGATGGAGTATCTGGCGCTGGAAAACTATCTGCTGATGCTGGGCAGCAAGCGGATGTACAGCACGGCGGCCTTTGGCATCTCGGTCAGAAACGCCCATATCTTCTTCAAGAAATCCGCACCCACCTGCTTTGTGAACATGCTGGGCGATGTCGCCTCGGCGATCAGCGATGCGGTGAAGGCCGAACAGATGATGATCGCCTATGCCGGGTCAGGCAATTTCGTGGCGGTTGTGTCCTCTGGCCTGTCCACCGAACTGCTGGAACTTGAAGCCATGATGCAATCAGGGATCGAGGATTTCGCCAGCTTTTACACGGCTGACCGTCTGCCCCTGCCGCAGATCAAGGTTGGTGGGCTGGCCCGCGCTTCGTTCTTTGGCTTGCTGAACCCGACCAGCATCCTGGAGCACGCGATCGACCTTGCCCAATCACGACCCGACTCAAAATCCAAATCATGGTGGACAGCAGCATGAGCAGCTTGCACTCTTTCAGCGGAGCCTTCGGCGGTGGAGCCAATGAGATGACAGCCGTGCTAGAGCCTGCGCGCGCCATGTTCCGCGGCTTGATCGTCGAGCGGATCATGGCACTTGAGGCCTATCGCAAGCTTGTCCAGCACGGCGAAAATCCGCAGGACGAACTGGCCAAGATCGCCGGCATTGCCCACAAGATTTCGGGGGTGGGGGCAACGCTGGGGTTTTTCAGAACCGGGCAACTGGCCGGCAATCTGGACCGCGCCATCACCGAAAACCCGGCGAAATGCGCTGACCCTGCCTATTTCCAACTGATCATCGACCCGATGCTGGAGTCACTTCTGATGGAAATGGAATCTCTGCTGGACGATTAGGCCAAGGCGGCAACGCACCCGCCAACCTACGGCATTTCAGAGTGCCACCGTGCGCTGGCACAGCCAGACGCGCGAAAGTTTAACGCGCAGCAAGCGTGCGCGCCTTCGCCCTGAAACTATTGCATAGGTATGCAAGAAATGTCAGTTTCAGGCCGAAGGAGACTTCCATGAAAGCTGCCGTTCTGCGTACCTTCGACCGCGACCTTCAGATCGAGGATGTCCCGCTTGCGCTGCCCCGCGACCGCGAGGTGCTGGTGCGCATACGGGCCACCGGGGTCTGCGCTTCAGACCTGACGACGATCCGGGGCAAGACCGGGGCCGAACTGCCTTTGGTGCCCGGTCACGAGGCCGCTGGAGTGGTCGAAATGGTCGGTCCGGGGGTGTCAAAGGTGCGCCCCGGCGATCGCGTGGTGCTGTCGTGGGCACCAAACTGCGGCCAGTGCTTTTACTGTCAGGGCAGCCACCCGACGCTTTGCGACACTTACGGTATGGCGGCGGGCCATGGGGCGTTGTGGGATGGCACGCGGCGACTGGGGCCGATCGACGCACCAATTGCCCATTATTCCTGCATTTCCTCGTTCGCCGAACAGGCTGTTGTGCCCGAAGCCGCCTGCATTCTGATCACTGAAGATGTGCCCTTCGCAGTCGCAGCTTTGGTCGGCTGCGCGGTGACGACAGGCTTTGGCGCGGTTGTCAACGATGCGGGCCTGCGACCCGGCGAAAGCCTTGCCGTCATCGGTATCGGCGGCGTTGGCATCAATGCACTTCAGGCGGCAGAGGTCGCAGGTGCAGGCGTGGTTCTGGCCATCGACATTGACCCCGCCAAAGCTGCGCTGGCCCTGGCGCATGGCGCAACCCATTTCTTGAACGCCGGTGATCCCGATCTGCCCGAAAAGGTCCGCGCCCTGACCCAAGGTCGCGGAGTCGATTCTGCAATCGAATGCACCGGGCGGCCATCCGCCATAGCGCAAGCCTATCATCTGACCCGACCGGCCGGTCATGTCGTCATCGTCGGCATCGCGCCGAAGGAAGCGGATCTGGCCCTTCCCGCCATCGGCTTTCCGGGGTCGAAAAAGCGGCTGATCGGCTCGATCTACGGCGGTGGCATCCCCGAGCGCGACATTCACCGCATCCTTGACCTTTACCGCAAAGGCCGGCTGAAACTAGACGCCCAGATCGGCGCCCGCATTGCACTATCCGAGGTCAACGAGGCCCTGCGCTGGCTGGAACAGGGCGTGCTGGCCCGCACCATGATAGAGTTTGCCGCCTGACAGGGCGTTCTGTCAGGTTCAACCGACCGATATCCACCGCACAAAATGTGGCAGTTCAGAACGCTGCAAGTTACCGGGTGCGCGAGATTCATGCAAACGACCCCGCGCCGGGGTCATTTGTTCGATGCCACCAGACTGCTGATCGCCCATGACAGGTCAATCGCGCCAATCGGTTTGCCGATGCAACTGTCGAACCCGGCAGCAATGTAATCGGCAACCTGATGCGCCATCACGTTCGCCGTTACCGCGATGATCGGTACCGGCTTGGCGCGGTGCTGAATTTCCAGCGCGCGGATTTCGTGCAAAGCGGTCGGGCCATCCATCACCGGCATGGCAATATCCAGCAAGATCGCGTCAAACCGCCCCGGTTGCCACGCCTGCACCGCCTGCGCACCGTCATTGACGATCACCACCTCGGCGCCCAACCGCGTCAGCATCATCTCCAGCACGGCACAATTCGTCAGGTTGTCATCCGCCGCAAGCAGCCGCAGACCGGTCAGCGCCACCGCCTCTTCGGCGGGCTTGGCTTGCTTGTCCAGCGTCGCCGCACTCAGCGGCAGCGGCAAGGATACGACAATCGCGGTGCCCCGCCCCGCCGCAGATGTCACCTCAATCTTGCCGCCCATGCGCTCCACCAGCGATTTGGTGATCGTCATGCCCAGCCCTGTGCCGCCAAAGCGCCGTGTCACCGAACTGTCGGCCTGACTGAACTCGTCATGCAGCCGCGCGACTTGCTCGGGCGTCATGCCGATACCAGTGTCGCGCACTTCGATCAGCAACGGCGCGGTGGCCTTGCCGCTGATCTTGACCGTCACCGACCCCTGATCGGTGAACTTGATGGCGTTGCTGACCAGATTGTGCAGCACCTGCTGCACGCGGTAAGGGTCGCCCATCCGCAGCAATTCGGAACCCGAACCAAGCAGAACCTCGAAATCCAACCCCTTTTCATCGGCGCGCAACTCATATTGGTCTTCAATGCGCTTGGCCAGATCCATCGGGTTGAACGGCAGGTCTTCAAATTCGATCTTGCCTGCCTCAATCTTCGACATATCCAGAATATCGTTCAGGATATTCAACAGCGCCTCGCCCGAGCGGCGGATGATACCGATCATGCGTTTCTGATCCGGCTGATCCAGCGTGGTTTCCAGCAATTCCGCCATCCCCAGCACCCCGTTCAGAGGCGTGCGGATTTCATGGCTCATATTCGCCAGAAACTTTGATTTGGCGCGGCTGGCGTCCTCGGCATCGGCCTTAGCGACGTAAAGCTGCGTCACATCCGACCCGACGCCGCGAAAGCCCGCGAACGTGCCGTCATCCTCAAACACCGGCGCGCCGCTCATCCGCCGCCAGCGCACGATGCCATCGGCCGATTGCGGTGCACGGTAGACAAAATCGCGGAAGGGCTGGTTGGAATTGAGCGCCGACAGCATGATGTCCCAGTCAATGCCGGGCAGCATATCGGGGTGGGCTTGCAGCCATTCCTCTTGGGTTTTGCCGATCAGCCCCTCTTTCGGGATGCCGCCATCGTCAAAATAGTCGCCGTCCAGCACAAAGATAAAGCGGCGATCCGCGTCCATTTCCCACAGCCAACCATCCGAGACCGTGGCGATGTCGATCAGGCGCTTTTCAACCCTGGCGCGCTCAACGATCGACCGCTCCAACTCGGCCTTGACGGCTGACAGCGCCTCTTCGCGGGCGCGTTGCTCACTGATATCAACCTGCACCCCCGTCACCAGACCCGGCGCGCCGTCTGTCCCCCAGCGCAGCGCGCGCCCGGTATCCAGCACCCAGATCCATTGCCCCGCCTTGTGGCGCAGCCGGTATTCCGCCTTGTAGACCGCACGCGGGTCTTCAAACAGCTTGTTGAACAGCGCCTCGGTGGCCTCAAGGTCATCCGGGTGAACCCGCTGCCGCCATGTCTCAAATGTAACGGGCTGCAATTCTTCCAGCCGATAGCCCAAAAGCTGCGCCCAATACTCGTTCACGCGATGCTCTTGTGTGGTGACATTCCACTCCCAAGTGCAGATCTGCGCCCCCGCGATCAGGTTGGTCAGCTTCTGTTCGGTCAGATATTGCATGCTGATGTCAGAGTGGACTTCCATCAGGCCGCCGCCCGACAAGATCCGTTCCACAACCCACAATTGCCGGCCGTCGTGAAGCATCCGCTTCCAGCCCGTGCAGTGCTTGCGGCGCATCGCAATGCGGTAGAGCACCCACTCGTCCTGGCTTGATTCCGCTTCGACCAACTGATCCTGCTCAATGGCAAAATGCAGAATGTCTTCAAACGAAGTGCCAGGCACCAGCACCGGGCCAATCAGTGGGTAAAAGTCGCGATAGCTTTGATTGCAATACAAAAACCGATCATCGGAATCGTAGATCACCACGCCCTGTTCCAACAGGTCGAGCGCTTCTCGGCTCGGTAATTGCCCCTCCGTAATGCCAGTATCAGCCTGTTTCGGATCATCAGATCCCGAAGTGTGCGCGCCGTTCACATCCAGCCTTTTCATTCACTCGTCTAAAGACAGGTCCACATGATGCCCGGTCTCTGTCAAGCGAATGTTGCGCTAAACTCAACTTGCCGCAGAGTGACGTCGCAACAATGCATCCACCGTTGAAACCAGATCTTGCCGGCTCAGCGGCTTTGGCAGGGTCACTTCCAGCACAGAGGCCGCTGTGCTGAGATCAAACGGCGGGTGGTCGGCATTCGCGGTAAACCGGATCACCGGCGTTGTGGCATTCATCGTGCGGCCTGCGCGCAGATGGCGGATCACACGATCCCCGGTGATGAAGGGCATGTTCTGGTCCACGATCATCAGATCATACTGATGCGTCAGGGCTGCTTCCAGCGCCTGCCGCCCGTCGGATGCAATCGTCAGTTCCACATTCACATCGAACAGGAATGCCTGAACGATGCTCTGATTGACCTCGTCATCCTCGGCCAACAACACTTGGAACTTGGTCTGCGAAACGTCACTTGCCATAAGATCAACCACCACCTGAAGCAACAAACTCTGGCCCCTATATAGACCAGAACGTGCAAAAGTGGGTCAAGAAAATGGCCCCGAATGGCCCGATTGGCCTATTTGACAGGGGCAATCACGCGCAAACAATCTCAGGTTGTATTCCGTTTCCTTACAATCGCAAAAGACTATGCAGGACGTGCAAAAGGTCCAACCTGCGAAACGGTTTCGCCAGATGGCTGTCAAATCCGCCGATCAGATAATCGGCAATCTGCGACGGCATCGCATGTGCCGTGATCGCAACGGCCAGAACCGCAGGCAATTCGCGGGCTGATTCGATGCTGCGAATCTGCTCCAGCGCGCTCATCCCATCCAGCACCGGCATGGTGATATCCAGCAACAGCAAATCGTAAGGCGTGCCGCGATCCAGCGCCGCCTGCCAGGCCGCAATCACCTCTTGGCCGTTTTCAACCTGCGTCACCACCGCGCCGGTTCTGCCCAACATTTCGGACAGCACCAGCCTATTGGTGGCATTGTCATCCGCACAAAGCAGCCGCACCCCCGCCAAGCCATCTTCCTGCAAGTGATCGGATTTCGGCTTGGCTTGCGGCGCGGGGGCGGCGTCAACTTCGGCCAACGGCAAGGTGATGCGGAAAACCGAGCCAACCTCCGGCGTGCTGTCCACCGTGATCTCACCTCCCATCAGCGTAACCAATTCCCGCACGATCGACAGCCCCAACCCGGTGCCACCAAACCGCCGCGTCATGCTGCCATCGGCCTGCTCAAAGCTTTCAAACACCCGCGCAAGCTGGGTTTCACCCATGCCGATCCCGGTATCCGAGACCTCAATCTGCACCGGCTTGCCGCTGCGGCACGAGAATTTCAGCGTCACGCTGCCACGCTCGGTGAATTTGAACGCATTGTTCAGCAGATTGTTCAGCACCTGCATCAAGCGATGCGCATCGCCCAGCCGCGGTTTGTCACAGCCCGCTGTCGCCAGCACCTCAAACGCCAGGCCTTTTTCTTCCGCCGCAATGGTAAAGATCGATTCCGCCTGACGGATCAGCTCCAGCGGCACGAACGGGGCCAGCTCCAGCGCCATCTTGCCCGCCTCGATCTTTGACATATCAAGGATACCGTTCAGCACCGTCAGCAAGGTCTCGCCGGATTTGCGGATGGTGTCGATCATCTGGCGTTGGATGGGTTCCACAACCGTATCGGCCAGCACCTCGGCCATCCCCAGCACACCGTTCAGCGGCGTGCGGATCTCGTGGCTCATGTTCGCCAGAAAGGTCGATTTCGCCCGGCTCATTTCCTCGGCGCGGATCAAGGCTTCTTGCAGGCGCTCTGTCGCTGCCAGAGCCTCGGTCACATCGGTGAACCGCACCACCCCGAAATGCTCATCGCCCATGTCCAGAAGCGCCATATTGAACGCCAGCACCCCACGCGTGCCATCGTCGCGCAGGAAAGCATAGGGCACATCCTGCATGGGCCGCACAGCGCGCAACGCCAGCGCGAAGGGCGACTGATCCGGAGCAAGTGCCGTGCCATCGCGATGCTGCAGCCGCAGTTTCGTGATATCCGGCGCACCGCCCGCATCGGCTTCACAGATCTGGCGCAGCAGATCATCGGCTTCCTGATTCACATAAGAAATCCGATACGCCGTATCCAGCACCACAATCGCGCAACCGCTGGCGTCCATCACATCCTGCAGAAACGCGCGTGCGGCAAAGGCCTCTTGTTCCAGTTGCTTTTGCGCGCTGATGTCCAGATGCACGCCCGACACCCGCGACGCGCTGCCATCTGCCGCCCGTTCGGAAATCCGGTAGCGCGACAGAATCCACACCCAATGGCCTTGGGCATGGCGCATACGGAATTCAACACTGGCCAGCGCCCCCGGCAAGACATGCGTATAGCTGCGGTCCGACAAGATGGCCGCGCGGTCGTCAGGATGCAGCAAGGCCAGAAAATCATCCTCGGCCAGATTGCTCAGCTTGGCCGTCTCCAGCCCGATGATCTCGCCCCAACGCCCGCCGACGCCAATCTTGCGACTGATGACGTCCAGATCCCAGATACCAACCGCAGCGCCTTCGATGATCCCGCTCAGATGCTGCTCGGCCCGGTCGCGGTCGGCCAGCACGTTCTTCAGATCGCAGTTGGCCGCATCCAGCGCCGCAAGATGATTGCGCCGCGCGGTGATATCAAAGCCCATCGCAATCAGACCGCCATCGGCGGTGCGGGTGCTGACGCGGCGCATCCAGCGGCCATCCGGCAGACGCACTTCATCCTCCGAGTATGGCTCGCGATACTGCGTCAACCGCGCCTGCAGCCAGGCCTCTTGCTGCGCTTCGCTGGCGGCAGCGAAAAACGTCTGCTTGCGCAGCCCCGCCCGCAATAACTCGGCCAGGGGCATGCCGGGCATGGCATATTCCGCAATCTCGGGAAACATCTGCTGATAGGCCGCATTCACCGCAAGCAGGCGGTGTTCGGCGTCAAAGATCACCACTGCATCGGGCAGCGCCTGAATGGCGTTGTTCAGCCGGATATGCGCGGCTTCTGCGGCAGCCGCCAGCGCTTGCATCTGCGCCTCTTGCGGCACCGACGCAGCCTGCGCCAAAAGCCCGTGCAACAGATCGGTCAAGGGGCGCATATCCACCGGCGCCGCCGTTTGGGCCAGCCAATAGCCCACAGCGCCCACGCACCGCCCGCCTTCCAACATCGGCAGCACCACCGCACCCGGCTCTTGGCCACCGGCAAAGTCACCCGCCGCAATGTCTGAAACCTGCACTGCACCCGGTGCGACGGCATCGCCCATCCAACAGGCCTGCACCAACCGCGACACCGCCCGTCCCACCACCGCAGGCCGCACCCCATCCAGCCGCGCCGCATGGTGGCACAGATGCACCCGCCCAGCCTCGGCCCGCCGATAGATCGCAATCCCGTCCAGCCCGACGACATCGCACAACTGATCCAGCGCAGCCGCCATCGGCAACGCCGAGCCACGCTTAGAACAGTCCAAAAGGTTCGCAAGAACTGCAACCAAAGGTATATCGGCTGGCAATGGCAATTCCCTCAGAGATTGTCCATTGCTACCGCTAAACCACGCAACATCCTAGCCCTGAAGCTGAGATTTCCGTCGCGTCAGGCGGGCAGATGCAGGGGCAAGGCGCAGGCCCTTTGACAGGCATCGCCCTTCAACCAAGGTTGATCTTCACGCCCCAATCGCTGCACCGCTGTGCCAGATCGTCGGGCAGCGGCTTGTCGGTAAACATCTCGGTGATCTCGCCCAACGACGCCAACCGCGCCGGGGCCGAGCGCCCCAGTTTCGAGTGATCGCACACCAGAAACACCCGCCGCGCCTGCCGGATGATCGCCTTTGACACCCGCACTTCCGCCAGATCGAAATCCAACAAATCGCCATCTGCATCCAAAGCCGAGGCGCCGATGATAGCGTAATCGACCTTGAACTGCTCAAAGAACTGCGTGGTCAACTCGCCCACCAACCCGCCATCCGACCTGCGAAACGCCCCGCCCGCCACCATGATCTCGCAGCCCGGATTGGCCACCAGGATGTTGGCCACATTCATGTTGTTGGTGATCACGGTGATGTTGCTGTGGTGCAAAAGCGCGCGCGCCACCGCTTCGGTCGTGGTGCCAAGATTGATGATGATCGAGCAGTTGTCGGGGATTGCCGCCGCACAAGCCCGCGCAATCGCCGCCTTCGCGGCCTCGTTCATCGTGCGCCGCTCGTCATAGCCCAGATTGCTGACCCCGGTGCGCAACACCGCCCCGCCATGCACCCGGTCCAGCAGGCCGGAATCGGCAAGCTCGGTCAGATCGCGGCGGATGGTTTGCAAGGTCACATCAAAGCGCTGCGCCAGATCTTCGACCACCACACGGCCATCGGCGCGGGCAATTTCGACGATTTCGGTCTGCCGAAAACTCAAGGCCAAGGCGCTGTCCTTTCGCCGGGGTGACGCTGCGATAAGCGGCATGTTTCAGCGATGTGCCGCCCGCGATCAAGCCAGAAAACATGCCGCACCGCGCGCATAGATCACGCCGCAATGCAGCGCGAATTTGTGCGAATTTCAGATTTATCCAGCAGAAGCAAACCAGTTAGCGCCACCATGACGCGCAAAATGTTCGCTTTATCCCATTTCGCAAAAAAGCGAAAATAACGGGTTGACCGAAGGCTGCACATCACGCAGGTTTGATCTCGCTAGGGAGGAGACTTAGCGTGACCCAGAATGCCCGGCCCGAAACGGTCGATCTTTTCATCATCGGCGGCGGCATCAACGGCTGCGGCATCGCACGGGACGCGGTCGGTCGCGGCTTGTCGGTGACGCTGTGCGAACAGGCCGATCTGGCACAGGCAACCTCCTCGGCCAGCACCAAGCTGTTCCACGGCGGCTTGCGGTATCTCGAGTATTTCGAGTTCCGTCTGGTGCGCGAGGCACTCGAAGAACGCGAAACCCTGCTGGTCGCCATGCCGCATATCTCATGGCCGATGCGCTTCGTGCTGCCCTACCACCCCGACATGCGGTTTGAGGGCGAAACCCCCACCGGCAAGCTGATGGCCCGCCTGATGCCGTGGATGAAGGGCCGCCGCCCGGCATGGCTGATCCGTCTGGGCCTGTTCATGTATGACACTTTGGGGGGCCGCAAAATCCTGCCCGCCACCCGCACGCTTGATCTGAAAACCGATGCGGCGGGCAAGCCCCTGCAACCGCGTTTTGCCCATGCCTATGAATACTCGGATTGCTGGATCGAGGATGCCAAGCTGGTCTCGCTGAACGCCCGCGATGCGGCCCAGCGCGGCGCAGCCATCCACACCCGCACCCGCGTTGTCTCGGCCACGCGCATCGGCGATCTGTGGCAGATCACTACCCAAAACGCTGACGGCCAAACCACCCACACCGCCCGCGCCCTCGTCAATGCAGGCGGGCCTTGGGTCGAGGATGTGATCCGCAACGTCGCCCGCATCAACTCGTCCGAAGGCGTGCGGCTGGTGCGCGGCAGCCATATCGTGACCCGCAAGCTGTATGATCACGACCGCTGCTATTTCTTTCAGGGCACCGATGGCCGCATCATCTTCGCGATTCCCTATGAGCAAGACTTCACCCTGATCGGCACCACCGACAAAGATCACCAATCCGCCCCCGGCCAAGCCATCTGCACCGATGAAGAGCGCGATTACCTGCTGAATTTCGCCAGCCAGTATTTCGCCAAACCCGTCACCCGCGATGATGTGGTCTGGACCTATTCCGGCGTCCGCCCGCTTTATAATGACGGCGCCACCTCGGCCACCGCCGCCACCCGCGATTATGTGCTGTCGCTGGACCAAAACGGCGCGCCTTTGCTGAATGTGTTCGGCGGCAAGATCACCACCCACCGCCGCCTTGCTGAAAGCGCGCTGGCCAAACTCGCCCCGTTCTTCCCCCATGCCAAACCGGCATGGACCGCCCGCGCCCCCCTGCCCGGCGGCGATTTCCCGCATACCGATGTGGCAAAGCTGACGGCCAGCCTCCATCGGAACTATCCCTTCCTCACCCCCTACTGGGCCGCCCGCCTGATCCGCGCCTACGGGTCCGAGGCCGCAACCCTGCTCGGCCACGCCCGCACCGCAGCCGATCTGGGCCAAGACTTTGGCGCGACACTGACCGAGGCCGAAGTGCGCTGGCTGATCACCCACGAATTCGCCCGCGAGGCCAATGACATCCTCTGGCGTCGCACCAAACTCGGCCTGCGCATGAGCGCTGCGCAAATCACTCAACTTTCGGCCTTCATGGCTGCTACAGTAACCCCGCGGGCCATCAGCCCTGCGGCGGAATAAGGGAACGGCATGTCGATTGAACTGCAATCCGTCTCGCGTGTGGTGAAGGGGCAGACTTATATCCAGCCCACCAGCCTGACGCTGGAAAAAGGCACGATGAACGTGCTTTTGGGGCCGACCCTGTCGGGCAAAACCAGCCTGATGCGCCTGATGGCTGGCCTTGATCAACCCACCACCGGCCGCATCCTGTGGCAGGGCCGCGATGTCACCGGAATGCGCGTGCAAGACCGCAAGGTGGCGATGGTCTACCAGCAATTCATCAACTATCCGGGCATGAGCGTTTACGACAACATCGCCAGCCCCCTGCGCCTGATCGGCAAATCCTCGGCCGAGATCGACCGCGCCGTGCGGCAGGTGGCCGAGATGCTGAAACTGACACCGATGCTGCAACGCAAACCGCTGGAACTGTCAGGCGGCCAACAGCAACGCTGCGCCCTCGCCCGTGCCTTGGTGAAAGACGCAGGCCTTGTGCTGCTGGATGAACCGCTGGCCAACCTCGACTACAAACTGCGCGAGGAATTGCGCGCCGAAATCCCGCGCATCTTCGAGGAATCCGGCGCGATCTTCGTCTATGCCACGACCGAGCCGGAAGAGGCCCTGCTGCTGGGCGGCAATACCGCAACCCTTTGGCAAGGCCGCGTCACCCAATTCGGCCCGACGCCGCAGGTCTATCGCAACCCGGTCGATGCCACCACGGCGCGGGTGTTCAGCGATCCGCCGATGAACTTCCTGCCCTTCACCAAGCGCGGCACAGCCCTGAGCCTGAACGCCCCCGCCTTCGCGCATCTGCCCGATGGCAGCTACACCGCAGGCTTCCGGCCCAACCATCTGCAACTGCACAAGCCCAGCGCCGATGCGATTGAACTGCCCTGCACCACGATTGCTTCGGAAATCACCGGATCGGAAAGCTTCCTGCATCTGCAACACGGGGCTGACCGTTGGGTCGCCTTGGTGCATGGCGTGCAATCCCTGAACGCGGGCGATCCCGTCAGCCTCTGGCTCGACCCCGCCCATATCTATGTCTTTGATGGCGACGGGCGCTTGGCGCAATCCGCCTCTTACGCGGTGGCTGCATAATGGCGCAAATTACCCTGAAAAACCTCGCCCACAGCTACAGCGCCACGCCTTCCAGCGATGCCGATTACGCGCTGAAACAGATGGATCACGTCTGGCAGGATGGCGGCGCTTATGCCCTGCTCGGCTCGTCCGGTTGTGGCAAGACCACGCTTCTCAACATCATCTCAGGGCTCTTGCGCCCCAGCCAAGGCCGCGTGCTGTTTGGCGACCGCGACGTGACCGACGCCGCCACCGCCGAGCGTAACATCGCGCAAGTGTTCCAGTTTCCCGTGGTCTACGACACCATGACCGTGCGCGAAAACCTCGCCTTCCCGCTGCGCAATCGCGGCATGGACCCCGCTTATATCAAGGCCCGCGTTCAAGCCATTGCGCAAACCATCGGGATGGAGGCGACGCTGGATCGCAAAGCGCGCGGTCTGACCGCCGACGCCAAGCAAAAGATCAGCCTTGGCCGTGGCATGGTGCGCGAAGATGTCAACGCCATCCTGTTTGACGAACCCCTGACCGTGATCGACCCGCATATGAAGTGGGAATTGCGCACGCAGCTGAAACAGCTTCACCGCGATTTCGGCCACACCATGATCTATGTGACGCATGACCAGACCGAGGCGCTGACCTTCGCCGACAAGGTTGTGGTGATGTATGATGGCCGCGTCGTGCAAATGGGCACGCCCGAGGAGTTGTTCGAGGCACCCGCGCATACTTTCGTCGGCTATTTCATCGGCTCGCCGGGGATGAACCTACTCGATGCCACCGTCACCGGCAACACCGCGCAAGTGCTTGGCGCGCAGGTGCCCTTGGGCGCCGCTTACGCCCCCATCAGCGGCCGCACCCAAATCGGCATCCGCCCAGAATATTGCGAGTTGTCCGCGACCGAAGGCCTGCCCATCACCATCCGCCGCATCGAGGACGTGGGCCGTCACCGCATCATCCGCGGCGAGGTTGGCGGCAATGCCTTCAACGTCATCGCCCCCGAAGGTGCTGCGATTGGGGCCGATCACACGCGCGTCCGCTTCGCACCCGAACGGATCAACGTCTATGCCGATGACTGGCGCGTGCAAGGAGGGGCCGTCTGATGGACAAGACCCAGAACAACAAGGCGTGGTTCCTGATCCTGCCGGTGCTGATCCTCGTGGCATTTTCCGCCGTGATCCCCCTGATGACCGTGGTGAACTATTCGGTCAACGACACCTTTGGTTCCAATGATTTCTTCTGGAACGGCCTCGGCTGGTTCGAAGAAATGATCGCCTCCGACAGGATGCACGCCGCCCTTGGCCGTCAGGTGCTGTTCTCGGCCATCATCCTCGCCATCGAGGTGCCGCTTGGCATTTTCGTCGCCCTCAACATGCCCAAGAAAGGCTTCTGGGCCAGCTTCTGCCTTGTCCTCATGGCGCTGCCCCTGCTGATTCCGTTCAACGTGGTCGGCACCATCTGGCAAATCTTCTGCCGCATCGACATTGGCCTGCTGGGCCACAGCCTTGCTGCCATTGGCATCGACTACAACTACACCAACGACGCGCTCGACGCTTGGATCACCATCATCGTGATGGACGTGTGGCACTGGACCTCTCTCGTCGCCCTGCTTTGCTACGCTGGCCTGCAATCCATCCCGCAAGCCTACTACCAAGCCGCCAAGATCGACCAAGCCAGCCGTTGGTCTGTGTTCCGATATATTGAGTTGCCGAAAATGTCCGGCGTGCTGCTGATCGCCGTGCTGCTCCGGTTCATGGACAGCTTCATGATCTACACCGAGCCTTTCGTGCTGACCGGCGGCGGCCCCGGCAACTCCACCACCTTCCTGTCGATCGACCTTGTGAAAATGGCCGTCGGCCAGTTCGACCTTGGCCCCGCCGCCGCCTTCTCGATCATGTATTTCCTCGTGATCCTGCTGGTGAGCTGGGTGTTCTACACCGTGATGACCACGCTTGACGCGCAGGAGACCAAGTGATGAAAAACCGCGCCTCGCTGATCACCATGACCCTGTATCTGCTGTTCCTGCTGATCCCGATCTATTGGCTGGTCAACATGAGCCTCAAGACGAATACCGAGATCACCTCGACCTTCTCGGTGTTCCCGCAGACCCTGACCTTCGCCAACTACATTACCATCCTGACCGATCCGTCGTGGTATATGGGCTATGTCAATTCGATGATCTACGTGGTGATGAACACCGTGATCTCGATCACCGTGGCCCTGCCCGCCGCCTATGCGTTCAGCCGCTACAGCTTCATGGGCGACAAACACCTGTTTTTCTGGCTGCTGACCAACCGCATGTCGCCCCCCGCCGTGTTCGCGCTGCCGTTCTTCCAGCTTTACTCCTCCATCGGCCTGTTCGACACCCACATCGCCGTGGCGCTCGCGCATTGCTTGTTCAACGTCCCCCTCGCGGTGTGGATCTTGGAAGGCTTCATGCGCGGCGTGCCAAAGGAAATCGACGAGACGGCGTATATCGACGGCTATTCCTTCCCGCGCTTCTTCATCCGCATCTTCATGCCGCTGGTGGCATCTGGCATCGGGGTGGCTGCGTTCTTCTGCTTCATGTTCTCATGGGTCGAGTTGCTTTTGTCCCGCACCCTGACCGCCGTCGATGCCAAATCCATCGCCGCCACCATGACCCGCACCGTGTCCGCATCCGGCATGGATTGGGGCGTCCTCGCCGCTGCAGGCGTGCTCACCATCATCCCCGGAGCCTTGGTCATCTACTTCGTGCGCAACTACATCGCCAAGGGCTTCGCCCTCGGGAGGGTTTGATATGACCACCTCACGCTGGAACACCATCTTCGCCACCACCGCCGCCGCCATGGCAGCCGTGCTTGCTTTCCTGATCTGGGCCACACCGCGCAATGACGAAGGCTTTCAATGGTTTGACCCGATGATCCCCGGCGGCTGGATGGCTTGGACCTTCCCGGTTGCCCTGTTCTTCTACATCATCGCAGCCCTGCTGATCACCTTCACCCTGCTGGCGATCCGCTATCCCGAAACACCCCGCCGCGGCATCCTCACCATCGAAACCACGCGCGGCGACCGGCTGTTCATCACCCTACTCGGCTCGGCCTTCATCAATCTGGCCTGGCTGTTCTTCTTCGGCGCACCGCTGACTTGGGCGCTGATCCTCTGCCTCGTCTATGCCTTTGCGGTATTCCGCTGGGTCTGACGGCAGCCGAACCACCCCGGCGGGCGACTGCCGGGCAAACAACGACGCTCAACATTCTGGGAGGAATCGAATGAGACTGCGCACAACATCCACCGCCATGGCGCTTGCGCTGATGGCCTATGGCATGCCGGCCCTTGCCGACATGGAAGCCGGAAAGGCATTCCTTGATAAGGAAATCGGCGATATGTCGGTGCTTTCGCGCGCCGATCAGGAAGCCGAACTGCAATGGTTCGAAAACGCCGCCAAGCCTTTCGCCGGGATGGAGATCAAGGTTGCCTCGGAAACCCTGACCACCCACGAATACGAATCCAAAGTGCTGGCCCCGGCCTTCACCGCGCTGACCGGCATCAAAGTCACTCACGACCTGATAGGCGAAGGTGACGTGGTTGAAAAGCTGCAAACCCAAATGCAGTCGGGCGAAAACATCTATGACGCTTATATCAACGACTCGGATCTGATCGGCACCCACTGGCGCTATAAACAAGCCCGCAGCCTGACCGAATTCATGGCAGGCGAAGGCAAAGACGTGACCAACCCCGGTCTCGATCTGGCCGACTTCATCGGCACCAAATTCACCACAGCCCCCGATGGCCAGCTTTATCAACTGCCCGACCAGCAGTTCGCCAACCTCTACTGGTTCCGCTACGACTGGTTCAACGATCAGAAAACCAAAGACGATTTCAAAGCCAAATACGGCTATGATCTGGGCGTTCCGATCAACTGGTCGGCCTATGAAGACATCGCTGAGTTCTTCACCGGCCGCGACATGACCTATGCAGGCGGGCCGGACAAGGTCTATGGCAACATGGACTACGGCAAGAAAGACCCGTCGCTTGGCTGGCGCTACACCGATGCGTGGATGTCGATGGCCGGTATGGGCGACAAGGGCGAGCCGAACGGTCTGCCGGTTGACGAATGGGGCGTGCGCGTTGACGAAAACTCGCGTCCCGTCGGCTCTTGCGTGGCCCGTGGTGGTGCGACCAACGACGCAGCCGCTGTTTATGCTGTGACCAAAGCGATTGACTGGCTGAAGAAATACTCGCCGCCAGAAGCCGCAGGCATGGTGTTCGGCGAAGCAGGCCCGGTTCCGGCCCAAGGTCAGATCGCCCAGCAAATGTTCTGGTATACTGCCTTCACCGCCGACATGGTGAAACCCGGTCTGCCGGTGATGAACGAAGACGGCACGCCGAAATGGCGGATGGCGCCTTCGCCGCACGGCGCTTACTGGTCGGAAGGCACCAAGGTTGGCTATCAGGACGTGGGCTCGTGGACGTTGATGAAATCGACGCCGCTGGATCACGCTCAGGCAGCTTGGCTCTATGCCCAGTTCGTCACCTCGAAAACCGTCGATATGAAAAAGTCGGATGTCGGCCTGACCTTTGCGCGTCAATCGACCATCGACAGCCAGCACTTCACCGATCGCGCCCCGAAACTTGGTGGTCTGATCGAGTTCTACCGCTCGCCCGCACGGGTTGCATGGTCGCCCACCGGCACCAACATCCCGGATTATCCGAAAATGGCGCAGCTGTGGTGGCAGAACATCGGCGACGCCATGTCGGGTGAGAAAACCCCGCAGGAAGCGCTGGATGCCCTCTGCGCCGAGCAGGAAAAAGTGCTGGGTCGGCTTGAGAAAGCTGGCGTTCAGGGCGACATCGGTCCGAAGCTGAACGAAGAAAAAGACCCGCAGGTCTGGCTGGATGAACCCGGCTCGCCGGTGGCAAAACTGGAAAACGAAAAGCCGCAGGGCGAGACGATTGCCTATGACGAGCTGATCAAGTCGTGGCAGAAGTGATCTGACAGGCTGACAACTGGTGGCGGGGTGCAAGCCTCGCCCCTTTTTCGTTGGTGGCTTCCACGCGGGCGGGCCGGGCTTCTTGCCCGATTTGGCCGCAGACAAATCGGGCCGCGCCTGCCTGCCCTCGGCAGGCGCGTTTCCGCGCCCGCCCAGTCAGGCGCGCCCCGATTTCCAACCCGACGGGTTGCGGCACAACGCCCCTTGCTCAACGGCTTCCAGCCTTATGAGCAATGAACCGGAAAACTCTGCCCCGCAGAGTTTTCTATCGGTTCAGGCCGCAGGAAACACTGTTCCCCCAACTGCCCGACTGCTCTACCCTGCACTTCCTAAAATCGCTCAACCGTTAAAAATCCGCTAAAACCACCACCCCAACCCCCTGACATACCACAACAAAAAAATGTCCCGCGCTGGGACCGCACCACCCCGGAGGCCACATGACCCACATCCTTGCCATCGACCAAGGCACCACCTCGTCCCGCGCGATCCTGTTTGATGCGGGCCTGAAAGTGGTCTCCTCCGCCCAACAAGAATTTCCCCAGCACTACCCCCAACCCGGCTGGGTCGAACATGACCCCGCCGATCTCTGGGCCACAGTCGCCGCCACCACCCGCGCCGCCATCGAGAAATCAGGCCTGCCTGCCCGCGACATCGCGGCCATCGGCATCACCAACCAACGCGAAACCACCCTGCTGTGGGACCGCGCCACCGGCCACCCCCTGCACAACGCCATCGTCTGGCAAGACCGCCGCACCGCCGACACCTGCACCGCCCTGAAAGACGCAGGCCACGAGGCGATGATCACCGCCCGCACCGGCCTGCTGCTCGACCCCTACTTCTCCGGCACGAAACTGAAGTGGCTGCTGGACACGATCCCCAACGCCCGCGCCCGCGCGCGTGCCGGAGAACTCGCCTTTGGCACCGTCGACAGCTACCTGATCTGGAACCTCACTGGCGGGCGCACCCACGCCACTGACGCCACCAACGCCGCCCGCACCCTGCTCTATAACATCGCCGAGGGCCGCTGGGACGCCGACATCTGCGCCCTCCTCGACATCCCGATGCAACTGCTGCCCGACGTCCGCGACAGTTCTGCCGATTTCGGCCTGACCCGCGCCGATCTGTTCGGCCACGAAATCCCGATCCTTGGCGTCGCAGGCGATCAGCAAGCCGCCACGGTGGGGCAGGCCTGCTTTCAACCCGGCATGATGAAATCCACCTACGGCACCGGCTGTTTTGCCCTGCTGAACACCGGCGATAAAATGGTGCCGTCAAAGAACCGCCTGCTGACCACCATCGCCTATCAGTTGGACGGCAAGCCCACCTACGCGCTGGAAGGCTCGATCTTCATCGCGGGTGCTGTGGTGCAATGGCTGCGCGACGGGTTGAAAATCATCCGCGACGCCCGCGAAACCCAACCCCTCGCCGAAGCCGCCGACCCCGCGCAAGACGTGGTGCTGGTGCCCGCCTTCACCGGCCTTGGCGCACCCTATTGGCGGCCCGATTGCCGGGGTGCCGTGTACGGGCTGAACCGCAACTCTGGCCCCGCCGAACTGGCCCGCGCCGCGCTGGAAAGCGTCGGCTACCAGACCCGCGACCTGCTCGAAGCCATGCGCGCCGATTGGGGCGTCGCCGCCGAGGGCATCCTGCGGGTGGATGGCGGCATGACCGCCTCGGATTGGGCGATGCAGTTTCTGTCCGATATCCTCGGCGCAGCCGTAGACCGCCCGGTGATCACCGAAACCACCGCCTTGGGCGCTGCCTATCTGGCGGGACTGAAAGCCGGAATTTGCCCGACCCCTGCCGAATTCCAGAAATCATGGGCGCTGCAACGCCAATTCCTGCCGCAAATGAGCGCCAGCACCCGCGATGCCAAATACGCCCGCTGGACCCGCGCCGTCGCGGCCACAATGACCGTGTGACGCCCGACCTAAAAGGTGCTGGAACGCCAGTCTGCGCTTTACTTGAACGCGCAGCCTGGCTTTATCCCCAAAGCGCGAAACACCGTGGCGGCAGGGCAAAATCCGGTGATGGCAGACTGGATCAAGTTGACCCCGATAAACACCGTCAGCAGCAAGAAGCCCTGCGACACCCAATAGGTCAGCGCCACCGACAGCAGCACCATCAGCCCCGCAAACACCAACACCGCGCGATCAATCGTCATGGTTTTCTCCTTTCAGCAATGCCGGAAGGGCGAGAGCCCCCCGGCAAAGGTCAGCCGTTTTTGGTTTCTTTCAGCTTGTCGATACCCAGGGCTTTCAGCGCCAGCGTTTCATAGAACGGCTCGGAAACCCCTTTGCGCAGCTTGCGGATGAAGTATTTCTCAAACCCAATCTTGGCCATGTGGACCCATTTGCCACTGGACGACCAGTTGACGTTGCGCGGCGGAATCTGCGGCTGGGCCACGAACGCCACGCCGCCGTCACCGAAATCGGCAAGGCAGACGGCGTTCCACGTCCCCACCTGATCGGGCACGCGGCCACGCACGAGGTTGCCGATGTTATGCGCGGTTGCCGTCACCATCGACTCAATCATGAACCCGGTTTTCGGCACCCCGACAGGCACCGGCGTTGCGGCCAGCGGAGGAATGGCCACACAAACCCCGACTGCGAAAATCTCGGGGTATCTCGCGTTCTGCTGATGCTTGTCCACCAAGGTAAAGCCGCGCGGATTGCTCAGGCCCTCGATGCCCGCCACTGGCTTGATGCCGCGAAACGCTGGCAGCAACATCGAAAACGCAAAGGGAAGCTGGCGTTCGGGCTTTGCCACACCATCCTCTCCAACTTCCTCGACCAGCATTTGCCCATCTTCGACCTTTTTCACCCGCGTCGACGTCAACCACTTGATGTGCTTGGCGCGCATCTCGGACTCGAGCAGCCCCTTGGTGTCGCCCACGCCATCAAGCCCTAGATGCCCGATATAGGGTTCAGAGGTGACAAAGGTCATCGGCACACGATCCCGCACTTTGGCGCGGCGCAGGGCAGTTTCAAGGATGAACAGATATTCATAGGCCGGCCCGAAACAGCTTGCCCCCTGCACGGCACCGATAATCACCGGGCCGGGAGTCTTGATCAACGCTTCAACAACTTTGGCAGCCTTTTCGGCGTGATCAACGTGACAGATGGATTGGGTAAAGCCGTCGGGGCCAAAGCCCTCAATCTCGTCAAAGGCCAGTTCGGGCCCGGTTGCGATCACCAGATAATCATAGCTGATGCTTTCACCGTTGATCAGGGCGATGCGCTTTTCGTCGGGATGCAGCCGCTCGGCGGCCACCGGGATGAAGGCGATGTTCTTCTTCGCCATCACCGTGGCCAGATCAACAGTGATTTCGTCCCGCCCCCGCCACCCAACCGCCACCCACGGATTAGACGGGACAAAGTGATAATGCGCATCCTTGGTAACGACCGTCACGCTATCTTCCGCGCGCAATTGATCGCGTAACTCGTAGGCCATCAAGGCCCCACCCAAGCCCGCACCCAAAACAACGACATGTGCCATTTTTCATCCTCCCTTGATAAATGGTCAGGTTTTGAACACCCGATAAATCGCGGGGATGACCAGAACCGTCAGCAGGGTGGAGGTCAGCAGCCCGAACAGCAGCGAGATCGCCAGCCCCTGAAAGATCGGGTCGGCAAGGATCACCGCCGCACCGATCATCGCAGCCACGGCGGTCAGAAAAATCGGCTTGAAGCGGATGGTCCCGGCATGGATCAGGCTTTCAACACTCACCGCGCCCTCGCCCCGGATGAAATCCACCAGCAGGATCGAGTTGCGCACAATGATCCCAGCCAGCGCGATAAACCCGATCATCGAGGTTGCCGAAAACGGCGCGTGGAACAGCCAGTGACCAACCATGATGCCCAAGAAGGTCAGCGGAATTGGCGTCAGAATGACCAGAGGCAGGCGGAACGATCCGAATTGCGCCACCACCAGAATGTAGATGCCCAGCAACGCCACGCCAAAGGCAGCCCCCATGTCGCGGAACGTCACCCAAGTGACCTCCCATTCGCCATCCCACAGCAGCACCGGGCGGCTTTCGTCATCGGGTTGGCCATGCAGCGCGATCTCGGGCGCGCCGGGGATTGCCGCAAGCGCGCGACCCACGGCGAGCATACCGTAAAGCGGTGCCTCAAAATCGCCCGCCAGTTCCGCCGTGACCATTTCGGCGGCACGCCCGTTGTGGCGAAAGATTGGGAAGGATGCAGCCTCGGTCTGCACCTTCACCACATCGCCCAACTCCACCACCTCACGCGCGCCGGGCAGGGTGTTGGCCGGGATCGGCGTGGTCAGAAAACGCTCGTCCATCACGCGGTCGGATTTGGCGCGCTGAATGATCAGCGGCAGCGGATAGCGGCCCTCGCCGCGATGCGAATAGCCCACCACCTGCCCACCGTTCAGTGCCGCGATGGTGTCGAACACATCCTGTTCCTGCACGCCGAAATATTCCAGATCATCGGTCGAAATCGTTGCCCGCAACCGCCGCGCCTGCGTGCCATAGCTGTTGTCCACATCGACGATGAACGGCACCGCGCGAAAGGCGGTCTCGACCTGCAACGCCGTCGCCCGCCGCGTGGCCGCATCGGGGCCATAAATCTCGGCCAGCAAGGTCGCCATCACCGGCGGCCCCGGCGGCGGTTCCACCACCTTGACCGAAGTGCCCGCAGGCAGGGCCAGCGCGGCAATCCGCGCCCGAATGTCCAGCGCGATCTGATGGCTGGTGCGGTCGCGCGCGCCCTTTGGCAGCAGGTTGACCGCAACCTCGCCCATCTGCGGGCTGGCGCGCAAATAGGTGTGGCGCACAAGGCCGTTGAAATTGGCAGGCGACGCGGTGGCAGCATGGGTCTGCACCGAGGTGACTTCCGGCAAAGCCAGCACCGCCTCGCCGATCTGCTGTGCCACCCGATCCGTCGCCTCGGTCGCAGCGCCTTCCGGCAGGTCGATCATCACCGAAAGCTCGGATTTGTTGTCAAACGGCAAAAGCTTGACGGTGACATCCTGCGTGTAAAGCAAGCCAAGCGACCCAAAAGACAAAGCGGCCGAGATCAGCAGGAACAACGCCGACCGCCGTTTGCTGGCCAGCACGGGCCGCGCCAGCGCCACATAGGTGCGCTCCATGATGCCAACATGCGCTGTGTGGCTGACCTGCGCCCTGCCCGCGATCTTGACCATCAGCCAAGGCGTGATGATCACGGCGACAAAGAACGACAGGATCATCGCCGCCGAGGCATTGGCGGGAATGGGCGACATGTAGGGGCCCATCAAGCCGCTGACAAACAGCATCGGCACCAGTGCGGCCACCACCGTCAGCGTCGCCACAATCGTCGGATTGCCAACCTCGGCCACCGCATCGACAGCCGCCTGCGCGCGGGGCCGGGTATCCGCCATGCCCCAATGCCGCGCGATATTCTCGATCACCACGATGGCATCATCCACCAGAATGCCAATCGAAAAGATCAGCGCAAACAGGCTGACGCGGTTCAGCGTGTATCCCATGATCCAGCTTGCAAACAGCGTCAGCAGGATCGTCACCGGAATGACAATCGCCACCACGATGCCTTCACGCCAGCCAATCGCCAGCAACACCAAAGCGATGATCGAAACCGTGGCAAGGCCCAGATGGAACAGCAGTTCATTGGCCTTTTCGTTGGCGGTCTCGCCATAATCGCGCGTCACAGTCACCGCGACCTCATCGGGGATGATGCGCCCCTGCTGCGCCATCACTCGCGCCAGCGCCGCTTCCGCCACCACCACCGCATTCGCCCCGGCGCGTTTGGCAATCGCCAATGTCACCGCCGGGCTGCGCGCGATGCCATGATCGCCGCGGGTCAGGTTGGCGACAATCGCATCGCCGGTATCGGGCACATACGCCACATCGGCCAGATCCGAGACATAAACCGGCCGCCCGTCGCGCGTGGTGACAAGCAGGTTCGCCACCTCAGCCGGGGCAACCAACGTCTGCCCCGCAACCAGATCCACCTGTTCGCCGCCATCGCGCAGCTTACCCGCCGTCAGCGTGCGATTGGCCTGCGCCACCTTCTGCGCCAGTTGTTGCAGCGTCACCCCATACAGCGCCAACCGATCCGGGTCGGGCGCGATGCGGATGGCTTCCTGCCCCTCGCCCACCAGATAGGTCAGGCCGACATTCTCGGTCTTGGCAACCTCGGCCTGCAAGGCCCGCGCGATACGGGTCAGATCGTTTGCCCCCACATCGGCTCCCGGCTTGCCCGAAAGCGTCACCGCCAGAATCGCCACATCATCAATGCCACGCCCGACGATCAACGGCTCGGGGATGCCAACTGGAATCCGGTCCAGATTGGCCCGCACCTTGTCATGCACCCGCAACACCGCATCTTCTGACCGGGTGCCAACCGCAAACCGCACCATCACCAAGGCGCCATCGTCTTGCGTCTGCGAATAGACATGCTCGACGCCCGCGATGCCCTTGACGATCACCTCAAGCGGTTCTGTCACCAGCTTCACCGCATCCTCGGCGCGCAATCCCGGCGCGGCGATGTGGATATCCACCATCGGCACCGAGATTTGCGGTTCTTCCTCGCGCGGCAACGCCCCAAGCGCCACCAGCCCTGCCGCCAGCGCCGCAAGGATGAACAGCGGTGTCAGGGAAGAGGCGATGAAGGCTTGGGTCAGCCGGCCCGCGATACCAAGTGCAGCTTTTATCGGCGCTGTCATGGCTGGGCCTGTGCGGTGGCATCAGTCACAATCCGATCGCCGGCCTGCAAGCCCGACAGGATTTCAACCTGCGCGACACCATTCACCAAGACCTCGACACCCGGCACCACGCTGCGCATGACTGGGCCACCGGCACCGTCCAACATCACAAAATCAAGCCCGCCGCGCGTTAAGATGGCGCTGCGCGGCACCATCAGCGCCTGATGGCTACCCACCGCCAAGCGTACCAACACGCGGGCGTCGAAAAATCGATCAGACAGGTCTTTGACGGCAACATCCGCCACCACCCGGCCATTCTCGATCAGCGGATAGATGCGGGCCAGACGGCCCTCTGCGGCCAGATCGCCGTTTTCAATTTCGATCACATCACCTTCATGCAGCGCGGTCGCCAACCGCTCTGGCACCGACAGCCGCAGAAAGCTGCCGCCAACCGCCAGCGTCGCAACCGTTTCGCCGGGCATCACCACGCCGCCCTTGGCCACAGGCACCTCCAGCACGCGGCCTGCTGCCGGGGCCAGCACCTGACCTTCGGCCTGATTCTGCCGGGTGACGTTCATTTCGGCATCCAAGGCCGCCAATTGCCCCGCCAGCACCTCGGCCTGCGTCCGCAACGCATCCTGCCTTTGCGCCGTCGTCACCCCCTGCCGCAGCAAATCTTCGCCACGCTTCACCTCGGCCAGCGCGTTGGCAAGCTGGGCGGCCAACGCCACCTTTTGCGATTCCAGTGCGGCAAGCTGAAACGCCAGCTTTTCGTCAATAATCATCGCCATGCTTTGCCCGGCCACCACCAGATCGCCCTCGGCAACCTGCAACTCGGTCAAAGTGCCGCCGATTCGTGCCCGCGCTGGCAAGCGATCCCGCGCCTCGATGCGGCCATAGACTGCCTTCCAATCCGTTACAGGGGTTAAAGAAAGCGCCATAGTCTCGGCATATGCCGCTTGGGCGCATACTGCGATAAGCAGGGCGAAAGTTGGGATGATCTTCATGCGGGTGGCTTTCCTTGCCCCGCCTATATATAGTTATATTCGAATATGTAAATATATCATATTTGGTTTCCCCAAGGCGACGACAGCTTGCCCGTTCCACGCCCCAGCCCAACCGCAATGCGCCCCTCGCAAGATCAATTCCAAGGTCAGATCAGTTTTCTATTGCATACGTATGCTTTGAGGTTCATTTTAGCGCCCATCAGGTAAACTCACCCGGCGGCGCATGGGAACGCGCGGGCGAAACAGCGCAAAAGGCGAAAATGGGTATGGCAGACAAGATTGACAGCGCGGCGTCGAAAACCGAAGTCGCGGCCGCACGGTCCGAGAAGGTGTTGCAGGTCGAGCGGCACGATTACCCCGATCTGGCACCCGCCAATGGCAAGCGCACGCAGGCGATGCGGGGGTTTGATCCGATCTACACCGATATCGTGGATTACATCGTGCGCTGCACCCACAAGATCTGGGACGAGCGTGACATCGGTCTGATCTACACCCACTACACCCACAACTGCGTTCTCTACGGCACCACCGGCACGCTTTACACCCGCGAAGAAGTGGTGCGTGACACCATTCAGCGGCTGGTTTCCTTCCCCGAACGCCGTGGCATGGCCACGCAGGTGATCTGGAAAGGTGATGAAAATGCAGGGTTTTATACCTCGCATCTGGTCACAGGCACGGGGCGGCACACCCAGAACGGCCACCTTGGCTATCCGACGGGCCGCATGTTCACCTCGCGCACCATCGCCGACTGCATGATCTATGAAAACAAGATCTACCGCGAATGGGTTGTCGCCGACACCACCGCCATCCTGCAACAACTGGGGCTGGACGTGCAGGCCTATGCCGAGCGGATCGCCAGCGCCGCCTTTGATAAGGGCATGGTTTCATTGGATATTGGCGAAAATCGCCACATGATCGGGCAATATCCGCCCGAAGCCGAAGCCGATCTGTCCATCGCCTCGAATGATCTGGAACGCCACACCCTGCGCTGGCTGCACGATGTGTATAACCGCAAGATGCTGGGCCAGATTGCCGAACTCTACGCCCCCACCGCGCAATATCACGGCCCGCTGATGGCAGAACTCTATGGCGTCGCCTCGATCATCCATCAAACCCTTGGCCTGATCGGCTCGCTGCCCGACGCGGCCTTTACGCCCCAGCACATCTGCACCACGCCTTGCGAAGAAGGCGGCGAAAAGGTTGCGGTGCGCTGGATCATGGAAGGGCATCACTTGGGTTACGGCATCTTGAACCACCTCGGCGCGCCGACCGGCAAGCGGGTGCAAATGATGGGGATCACGCATTTCCATTACAAAAACGGCAAGATTGTCGATGAATGGCGCGTCTATGACGAAGCTTCGGCACTGGTGCAGGTGAAACTGGCACAGATGGCCGACCGCAAGGCGGCCATGCTGGCGGTCTAAGCGCGCAAGCCTCAAAGACTCAGACGGCCCGCCAGCTTGGCGGGCCGTTTGCATTTTCGCCGCACATGGCATTTTTTCCGAGTCGCGATAATATGTTTGCAATCGTATGCAAGAAATGTTTAGCTTCCCGCGCAGATGGGTTCCGGGCTGGCTTGACCAGTCGCAGAGATGAAATCGCCAACAGAGGGGTGCGATATGAAATTGAGAATGACCAAGGCGCTGATGGCTGGCGCTGTAAGTGTAGCAGCCTTGCTGGCAGGTGGCGCGGCTTGGGCAGACTGCGGCATCACCGATGCAGGTTCGGTCCGCATCCTGTCGAATGACTTCGAGGCCCTGCGCATCGTCAACGACGTGGCTGCAAGCTGTGCCACCGCAACGCTGACCGTCACCGCAAACGCCACGGCCGAGCATAAGAACATCCAGGTTCCCGCCCTGTCGGCCAAGCCTGCGGAATACACCGTCGCCGTGGTCGCCAACAACTCGATCGTGCCCCTGATGAACGACGGCCTGATCCGCCCGCTGGATGATCTTGTCGCCAAATACGGCGCCAGCCTGCAACCGAACCAGTTGATCAAGATCGACGGCAAGGTGATGGCGATTGCTTTCATGGGCAACGGTCAGCACCTGTTCTACCGCAAGGACATTCTGGAAAAGGCCGGTGTCGCCGTGCCGACCAGCTATGAAGAAATGCTGGCCGCAGCGCAGGTGATCAAAGACAAGGGCCTGATGGAATACCCGCTGGCCGCCGCGGACAAACCCGGCTGGGATCTGGCTGCCGAGTTTGTGAACATGTATCTCGGCACCGGCGCCAGCTTCTTCGCCGATGGTTCGGCAGAACTGGCGATTGATAACGACAACGGCCGCAAAGTGCTGGAAACCATGCGGGCGATGACCACCTTCATGAACCCCGATTATCTGACCTATGACGCAACCGAACTGAACAAGGTCTGGGATGCGGGCAAGGTCGCGATGATGAACCAGTGGGGCTCGCTGGCTGCGGCTGCGATTGACCCGGCAACCGCCAGCGCCGAAGTCGCCTCCGGCACCGCGTTTGCCGCCGCACCGACCATCAACGGCGGCACCATTCCGGCAGCAGCTTTGTGGTGGGATGGCTTCACCATCGCCGCCAACATCTCGGATGAAGATGCAGCGGTGTCGTTCCAGGCCATGGTCAAAGGCATCAGCCCGGAAACCGTTGCGGCGCATCCCGGTGTGGCAACCTGGCTGGTCGCAGGATACGAGCCCGGCCCGACTGCCGTCGGCGTGATCGGCAATGCCAAGGGCGGGGCCAAGCCCTACCCGATGCAGCCCTACATGGGCCTGCTGCACACCGCGCTGCAAACCGAACTGGCTGATTTCATCGCTGGCAAGGAAGACGCAGATCAGGCACTGGCGGATGTGAAATCGGCCTATGACACTGCGGCGAAAGAAGGCGGCTTTCTGAAGTAAGCTTTCGCCCTTGGCTGCAAGGTGGTCTCCCCCGCCTTGCAGCCTGTTCCTTTTGTTCGGAGCCCGCCATGCCGCATCGCACGTTTTTCGCCTTCATGTTTCCTTCACTGCTGGCGATGGTGTTGTTCATCACCTTGCCGATCTTCTCGGTGGTGGTGCAGTCGTTCTTTGTCCAACATGATGCCATTCTGACAACGGTTGAAAACTGCGGCCCCTTTGGCTGCGAAACCGAAACCAAAGTCGATACGGCTGCGATGGCCAAACTGCGCGAAGAGGCCCCGATGGGCAAATTCGCGGGCTTTTCCAACTATCTGAACCGCAACCATCTGGCGGTGGCCGAAGTTGGCGCGATCTTCAGCAATAACAACGGCTTGGGCGACATCGGCGCACGCCTGATGAACCTGCCGTTCTACCGCGCCTTGGCCTTCACCTTGGCCTATTGCTTTTTCGTCACGCCGCTGGCGATGGCCTTGGGTTTTGCGGTGGCGCTGGCAGTGAACACGATCCCGAAACTGCTGCGCGGCCCGACGATCTTTGTCTCGCTGCTGCCCATGATCATCACGCCCTTGGTTGGCTCGCTGATCCTGTCGTGGATGTTCAACCCCGCAGGTATCTTGGGCGCGGGCTTGCAGCACCTGACCGGCGACCCCACCCTTTCGCTGCGCGCCTCGCCTGCGCTGACATGGGCCGTGCTGCTGACCTATGGCGTGTGGACCAACGGTCCGTTTTCTTTCGTGGTGTTCTACGCGGGCCTGCAAACCGTACCGCAAGATACGCTGGAAAGCGCCAAGATGGATGGCGCAACCCGCTGGCAAGCCGTGCGCTTTGTGATCATCCCGCATCTGATGCCGCTCGCGACATTCGTTGCACTGGTGCAGTTGATGGACAATTTCCGGGTGTTCGAACCCATCGTAGGCTTCTCGGCCGAAGCCAATGCAACCTCGCTGTCGTGGCTGGTTTACAACGATCTCGTCAGTCAGGATTCGGCGCAGTTCGGTTCTGCCGGGGCGACATCGGTGATGACGATTATCGGCGTGCTGATCCTGTTGGCCCCGGTCCTGCTGCGCACATGGCGCGATTTTAACCGGAAGGTGGTATAACATGGTGGATCGCCGCCCGCTGGCCCTACGCGGTCTGACGACCGGATTTCTGGTGATCTGGCTGATCGCCGCTCTGTTCCCCTTCGCCTGGACGGTTTGGGGCAGCTTCAAGGTCGAGGCTGACTTCTTCTCGCGCGAAAGCTGGTGGTTCGCCATCGAAGGCACCCGCACTCAGGCCCAGACCGGCGGCAGCTTCACGCTTGCCGGGTATGAAGGCGCGTGGATCAAGAACGAATTCTGGAAACCCGTGATCAACACGCTGATCGTGACAGTGTTCGTCACCTGCATCTCGCTGTTTGTCGGCACCTTGGGCGGCTATGCCCTTGCGCGTTCTGGTCAGCGCTATGCGTTCTGGGTGCTGATCGCGGCATTGGTGTTCCGTGCCATGCCGCATATCACGCTGGTCTCGGGCTACCTGCTGCCGTTCTTCCAGCTGAACATCTGGGGCGTGCTGCCCACCACGATCATCGTGCTGGTCGCAATCAACCAGCCCTTCACCCTGTGGATGCTGCACAGCTTTTTCCTGTCGATCCCCAAGGATCTTGACGAAAGCGCGCTGGTAGATGGCTGCACCCGGTTTCAGGCCTTCCGCATGGTGATCATGCCGGTGATGTGGCCGGGGGTGGTGACAACCGGGCTGTTCAGCTTCCTGTTGGCCTACAACGACTTTGCCGTCACCTCGATGCTGCTCAGTCAAGACAACCAAACCATGATCCCGAAGATCGCAAGTTTCCTCGGGTCGATCCAGAACGAAGGCAACGTGATGTTTGCCGTGGCCGCCGTGGTCTCTGCCACCGTGCCGTTGTTCGTGCTGGTGCTGTTTTTCCAACGTCAAATCGTCTCCGGCCTCACCGCCGGCGCTGTGAAAGGGTAAGTCATGGCGCAAATTCGCCTTGTGAACGTCTGCAAACGCTGGGGCTCGTACGTCGGCGTCGACAACTTCAACCTCGAAATCGCGGATGCCGAGTTTCTGGTGCTGCTCGGGCCTTCGGGCTGCGGCAAGACCACGACGATGCGGATGATCGCAGGTCTGGAAGAACCCTCCAGCGGTGAAATCTGGATCGGCGACCGCATGGTCAACGGGATGGAGCCGAAAGACCGCGACATCTCGATGGTGTTCCAAAGCTACGGGCTTTATCCGAACCTGACAGTGTATGAAAACATCCGCTTCCCGCTGCGGGTGCGCAACGTGCCGAAAGCCGAACACGATGCCCGCGTGATGCGCGCGGCAGAAATGGTCGAACTCGGCCCCCTGCTCGACCGCCGCCCCGCCGCCCTGTCGGGCGGCCAGCGCCAGCGCGTCGCCCTTGCCCGCGCGATTGTGCGCGAACCCAACGCTTTCCTGATGGACGAACCCTTGTCCAACCTTGACGCCAAACTGCGGGTCTCCACCCGCGCGCAAATCAAGAACCTGCACCACACGCTGAAAACCACCACGATCTACGTCACCCATGACCAGATTGAGGCGATGACGCTGGCCGATCGCGTCGTGGTGATGAACAAGGGCGAGGTGCAGCAAGTCGGCACCCCCACCGAAATCTACGACCGCCCCGCCAACACCTTCGTCGCCAGCTTCATCGGCTCTCCGGCGATGAACCTGATTGCGGGCCAGTTGGCCAACGGTGCCTTCACCGCCGAGGGGATGCAGGTCTCGGGCGTTGCCGGCAACGGCCCCGCCACCCTCGGCTTCCGCGCCGAGGATGCCACCGTCGTGACCGAAGGCGGCAACATCTCGGCCCCGGTCTACGCGATGGAACTGTTGGGCGACGCCACGCTGGTTTCCGTCCGCATCGGCGCGGCGCTGGTCTCCGTCCGCGCGCCCAAGGATTTCCGCATCGAAATCGGCAGCCCGCTGCAAATCCGCGTGCCGCTGTCCGTCGTGCATCTGTTTGACGCCACCACCGGCGCACGGATCGCAGAATGACAGGCTTGCCCCACACCGCTCCTTTGACGCAAACTGCGCCAAAGCAGGGGGAGTGTTCTGGTGGCCAATGAAAAAGTGACATCGCTCGAGGTGGCAGCGCTTGCCGGTGTCAGCCAATCGGCGGTCAGCCGGGTGTTCACCCCCGGCTCATCCGTCAGCCAGAAAACCGCCGACAAGGTGCGTGCGGCAGCCCTGCAACTGGGCTACCGCCCCAACGTGCTGGCGCGCTCGCTCAAATCCGGCAAAAGCCGTATCATCGGCTTGGTTGTGGCCTATCTGGAGAACTATTTCTACCCCGAGATGGTCGAGCGGCTTTCGACCGAACTGCAGAAAGTCGGCTACCATGTGCTGATCTTTCTGGCCCCGCAAACCAGCGTCAACGTCGATCAGGTGATCCGTGAAATTCTGGATTATCAAGTGGATGGCATCGTGATGGCATCGGTCTCGATGTCGTCTGACCTTGCCGCCCGCTGTCAGGAAACCGGCATCCCGGTGGTTTTGTTCAACCGCGCGCATGAGGATAAGAACCTCTCCTCCGTCACCTCCGACAATTTCGCCGGCGGCAAGGCCTTGGCCGATTACCTCTGCGCCACCGGCCACAGCCGCATCGCCTATATCGCGGGCTTTGCCGGGGCCTCGACCCAGGCCGACCGTGAGGCAGGCTTTCGCGCAGGGCTGGCCGAGGCGGGGCAAGAGCTGTTCGCCCGCGCCGATGGCAATTTCGATTACCGCACCGCGCAGATGGCCGCGCGCACCCTGTTTGCCACCCAGCGCCGCCCCGATGCGGTGTTCGTCGCCAATGATCACATGGCCTTCGCGGTGATGGATGTGCTGCGGTTTGAACTCGGCCTGCGGGTGCCCGAGGATGTCTCGGTTGTCGGCTTCGACGATGTCCCCCCCGCCGCATGGCCCGCCTATAACCTCACCACCTATCGCCAGCGCGTCGATCAGATGGTGCAGGAAACCGTCGACATGCTGATGACATGGATCGCCGCCGATCAGCCGAAAGTATCCCGCGTGGTGCTGCCGGGCGAACTGGTGATCCGCAGCTCTACCCGCCGCATCGGGATCGCACGATGACCGAAGCCACCTTCCGCGCCCGCTTGGTCGCCTTGGGCCTGACGCTGGATGACAAGGCCTTCGCCGCCGCTTGGGCCGGGGCGCAGCACCTGCGGGCCGAGATCGCCCGCGTTGAAAAATGGTTAGCATCCCAGTTATGACCGAAGCCCTCGACCTGCCCCTGCAAGACGTCGCAGCCGCCCTGCGCGCAGGCACCCTCACCGCCCGCGCGTTGACCGAGGCTGCGCTGGCCCGCTGTGCCGCCCGCAATCCGCATCTGCACGCCGTCACCCATCTGAACCCGCAGGCCTTGGCCGAAGCCGACCGCGCCGATGCCCTGCTGGCGGCAGGTCAGGCTGGCCCCTTGTGCGGAATCCCGTTTCTGGTCAAAGACTTGATCGACGTGGCAGACCTGCCTGCCACCAGCGGCTCGGCCGTGCTCGCAGGCCGGATTGCCGATGCCGATGCCCCTGCCGTCGCCCTGCTCCGCGCCCAAGGCGCGGTGGTGCTGGGCAAGGTCGCGACCTACGAATTTGCCATGGTCGGCCCCGATCTGACCCTGCCGGAACCGCCCGCGCGCAACCCGTGGAACCGCGCGCATATCACCGGGGGGTCGTCCTCTGGCTCGGCCTCGGCGGTGGCGGGGGGCCTTGTGCGCATGGCGCTTGGCACCGATACGGGTGGGTCAATCCGCAGCCCTTCGGCCTATTGCGGCTGCGTCGGGCTGAAGCCCAGCTACGACCGCGTCGCGCGCGCCGGGGCCTTCCCCCTCTCGCCCGCGCTTGATCACACCGGCCCGATTGCCGCCTCGGTCGCCGATGCCGCGCTGATGCTGGATGCGATCACCGCCGACCCCTCCGCATGGCGCCCCGCCAGCGGCAAGCTGGCCCAAGGCGCGCGCGGCCTGCGGATCGGTTACGCCCGTGATTGGTTCGCGGATGATCCCCAAGCCGCCCCCGCGCTGATCCGCGCCATGGATGATGCCGCCGCACAGCTTTCCATGCTGGGCGCCAGCATCACCCCAATCACCCTGCCCGACTACGCGCCCTACGAGGCCGCCGCCTCGGTAATCCTGCATGCCGAGGCTTTGGCCGAACACCGCGATCTGATCCGCGACAGGGCCGCACTTTATGGCCGCCCGGTGCTGCAATGTCTGGCCTTCGGGGCGGCGATTGGTGACGATGATCTGGCGCAAGCCCGCCTTGCCCAAACCAGCCTGACCGCCGCCATGCTGGCGGCGATGGACGGCTTCGATCTGATCCTGACCGCCACCACCCTGACGCCTGCGCTGCCGTTTTCCGCCTTCGATGGCGAAAAAGCGGTGTGGACACCGATGCGCACCATCGCCTTCAATCTGACAGGCCAACCCGCCATTTCCGTGCCAATCGGCTTTGACGCAGGCCTGCCACTGGGGATGCAACTGGTGGGCCGGATCGGCTGCGAAGACCTGATCTGCGCCGCCGCCCACGCGTTCGAGCAGGCCACCGACCATTCCTGCCAGCGGCCAAGCTTCTAACTCCATTTCCACTTGATGATCCCGCAGGGGGTGTGCCAGCAGAGTCCGCAGCAACGAGCTTTTGCGTGATGGCATCGACTATAAGCGCCCGCTCCGTCCCACATAGCGGCCACGCTTTGCTCGGTCCAGCGCCGCTGGCATGGGCCGACAGCCAGATCGACGTGAAGAGCCCATTGCGGCCATTCGCATTCAATAAGACCCACAGTGGCGGCGCGTAGGGGCCCGAAGCGACAGCGAAAAGTTTGATGTCTTTTGCATTTTCGGAAGCTATACCCAAGCGTTGACGTCTTCCGCTTTAGGAGCGCAGTGTATGGCCAGAGTTACTCTTTCGATCCCAGAAGGTTCCCCTTGGTGGCCATTACCTGACAACCTGGCCGAGGCATACACAGAAGAACTCAGAAAAGAAATCGGGCCCGAGCACTTTCTATTCCAATCCCTTAGTGAGTTGAAAGTGATTGCGAAATGCGACGCCAACGACGATGTATTGGTGGCTAAGATCGCCGACGCTAGCAGCTTTTACCTTGTGCATCTGACGTGGTCGGGGAAACACGACCAAATGCCGAGTAGATTTCCGTCCGCCAGCATCGTTCAAACGGATGACCTAATCCAGTTGTTCTTAGACTACCAATGACGATCTCTGCCGGGAACGGCGAAGTTGTCCGCATAGCTGTCCTCCGCTGCAAGCGCGCATTTCGCTATCAGGTCGGATCGCGGCAGTTTGGCAGCGACTTTCACATTCGTCGGCTCACGGCAAAATCACTTCCCAGACGCCTGGCGGCTTAATTGTGACGCAGCATCCAGTTTCGTATTTCTATCAGTTTATTATCGCCAACTGGGACGGTGTTTTCTTTCTGGAAAGCGCTGTTCCCAGTTCCAGCCGACCAAAGCCCAGTCCAATGCGCCCAAATCCCGCCAAACCCCTGTATTAAAGTCTTATTTTATGGGCGTTTAGACGGTGCTTTGCCCGCTACGTCCAACCAGACCGCAAGGCCGTCGCAGACCCCGCCGAAGGCCATTTTCCGCGCCTCGGCAAACTTCATCACGCGCAAACCTTCACGCCCCCTGCATCCCCTTTAGCCCCCGTAATCACGGCGCTTCTCACCACTTCCCAGATGTTCCCACTTTTCTGGACGTTACTCTGTAATCGCACAAGGGGGTGCGGGGGGACATCACGTCCCCCCGCCAGCGCTGGCCGTTGCGACGGGCAGTTCAAATGCAAACCGGCCCTAAACCACAACATGTTGTGGTTTAGGGCCGATAAAGCTTACAAAGGCACAAGTCATTCCCAGATGGGAAAGCGATTACCCGCGCTGCATCCGATCCAGACGCAGTTGCGCCGCCCGGCGATGGCCCTCAAGCCCTTCGCTCGCCGCCTGCCGCGCTGCAGGCGGTGCCACCTGATCCACGCCCTGCGGCTCCAGCCATTGATGCGTGGCGATCTTCACATAGGCCCCCACCCACAAACCGCCGGTATAACGCCCCGCCGCCATGGTCGGCAGCGTGTGGTTGGTGCCCGAACATTTGTCGGAATAGACCACAGAGGCCAATTCCCCGATGAACAACGACCCATAGTTACGCAGCTTTTTCGCAAACCCATGCGCATCAGCGGTATGCACTTGAAGGTGTTCCGCCGCGATGAAATCCGAATAGGCAATCATCGCCGCTTCATCCTCACACACCGCGATCTCGCCATAGTCGCGCCAAGCCGGTTCCGCGACATGGGCGGTGGACAGGGTTTTCATCTGCTTTTCCACCTCGGCCACCACAGCCTCAGCCAGCGGGCGATGCGTGGTGATCAAGCCGACACGCGTGCGCACATCATGCTCTGCCTGCGCCAAAAGGTCGGTCGCGATCATCTCGGCATCGCCGGTCTCATCGGCCAGAATGTAGATCTCCGACGGCCCCGCAAGCTGATCAATGCCCACCGGCCCAAACACTTGCCGTTTGGCCTCGTTCACAAAGGCATTGCCCGGCCCCATGATCTTCATCACCCCCGGCACGGTTTCGGTGCCAAACGCCATCGCCGCAATCGCCTGCGCCCCGCCAATGCGGAAAATCCGATCCGCACCCGACAGATGGCACCCCGCCACCATCGCCTCATGTGCATTGGGCGGCAAGCAAGCGATCACTTCAGGCACACCCGCCACCTTGGCCGGAACAATGGTCATGATCGGCGCCGACAACAACGGGAACCGCCCACCCGGCACATAGCAGCCCACACGGTCAATCGGAATCACCCGATGCCCCATGAACACACCCGGCAGCGGCTCGACCTCCAGCGGCAGAATCGTCGCCAGTTGCGCCTCGGCAAAGCGACGCACGTTGGCGATGGCGAATTCGGTGTCCTTGCGCGTCTGCGGATCAAGAGCCGCGACCGCCGCCTCACGCTGCGCTGGCGTCACCTCGAACACCTGCAAATCCGATTTGTCGAACTGCGCGGAATATTCCCGCACCGCCGCATCGCCACGCAGCTTCACATCGGCAAGGATCTTGGCCACCAATTCGGCCACCGGCTTGTTATCGCTTTCGGCATTGCGGGTGGGTGCCTTCACCCAGGAAATCTTGGCGGCAGGATAGGCTTCGGACAGGTTCGACATCATGCTCCTTTCGGGCCAGCGGGGCCTTTGCTTTGCCAATAAGCTATCCAATCTGCATACGATTGCAAAGCCCTGTTTCACGATCCCACTCATTTTGCCCGCAACCTGCTTAAATCAAAGGGGTTTTGTTTCTGATTAAGCTATTGCGCCATACACACGAGGCGGGTTTTCGCAGAAATCTGCACAAGTGGCTTGCCATCTTGCCCAGCCTTGGTCTATCCATATTGCAAACGTATTCACTGCCGAGGATTGAAATGGCTGTAACCTGGCTCAAACGTGGCAAGCCCGAAACCGAACGCGCCGCCGACGATGCAAAAACCCGCGCCACCGTCGAATCTGTGCTGGCCGATATCGAAGCGCGCGGCGACGCGGCAGTGCGCGATCTGTCGGTGAAGTTCGACCGCTACGACCCGTCCAGCTTTCGCCTGACCCCGTCCGAGATCGAAGCCGCGATGCAAAAGGTCAGCGCCCGCGATATGGAGGACATCCGTTTCGCGCAGACCCAGATCCGCCGCTTTGCCGAAGCGCAGCGCGCCAGCATGACGGATATCGAGGTCGAGACCCTCCCCGGCGTCTTCCTCGGTCATCGCAATATCCCGGTGCAATCGGTCGGATGCTATGTGCCGGGTGGCAAGTTTCCCATGGTTGCCTCTGCGCATATGTCGGTGCTAACCGCATCCGTTGCGGGCGTGCCGCGCATTGTCGCCTCGGCCCCCCCGGTCAATGGTGCGCCGCATCCGGCGATTGTGGCCGCGATGGCTTTGGGCGGCGCGCATGAAATCTATGTTCTGGGCGGGATGCAGGCGGTCGGCGCGATGGCGATTGGCACGCAAACCATCAAGCCCGTCGATATGCTCGTTGGCCCCGGCAACGCCTTCGTCGCCGAAGCCAAGCGCCAGCTTTATGGTCGCGTCGGCATTGATCTGTTCGCTGGCCCTACTGAGACCATGGTGATCGCCGATGATACCGTGGATGCCGAACTTTGCGCCACCGACCTGCTGGGCCAAGCCGAGCATGGTTACAACTCGCCCGCCGTCTTGCTGACCAACAGCCGCAAACTGGCCGAGGCGACGATGGCCGAAGTGGATCGCCTGCTGAAAATCTTGCCCACCGCCGCGACGGCCTCGGTCAGTTGGGCGGATTACGGCGAAGTCATTGTCTGTGACAGCTATGATGAGATGCTGTCGGTCGCCAATGACATCGCCTCGGAACATGTGCAGGTGATGACCAACCGCGACGATTGGTTCTTGGAAAACATGCACTCTTATGGCGCACTGTTCCTGGGCCCACGCACCAATGTTGCCAATGGTGACAAGGTGATCGGCACCAACCACACCCTGCCCACCAAGAAAGCTGGCCGCTATACCGGCGGGCTTTGGGTTGGAAAGTTCCTGAAAACCCACAGCTATCAGCGCATCACCACCGACGCCGCCGCAGCCGAAATCGGCGCCTATGGCTCGCGCCTGTGTATGCTGGAAGGTTTCGTCGGCCATGCCGAACAGTGCAACATCCGCGTGCGCCGTTACGGCGGGCAGAACGTGCCTTACGGAGCGGCAGCCGAATGAGCTTGCCGCGCACGCCATCCTTCCGTCTTGATGGCCGCCGCGCCTTGGTCGCGGGGGCGTCGTCTGGCATCGGGTTGGCCTGCGCCGTGGCATTGGCCGAACAGGGGGCCGAAGTTTCGCTTTGCGCCCGCCGTGCTGGTGAGCTGGCGGCATTGGTTGATGAATTGCGGGCCGAGGGTTTTGTGGCCCACGCCCTACCGCTGGACATCACCGATACCATGACGACTGAAGCCGCATTGGCAGCCCTGCCCGCCTTCGACATTCTGGTGAACTCGGCGGGTGGTGCGCGCCACAGCCCGGCGATTGAGACCACACCCGAGGATTTCGATTTCGCCAGCAACCTGAACCTGCGCGCCGCCTATTTTCTGACCCGCGCCGTTGCCGCCCGGCTGATTGCCGAAGGCAAACCCGGCAGCCTGATCAACATCACCAGCCAGATGGCGCATGTCGGCGGTATCGACCGCGCAGTTTATTCCGCCACCAAACACGCCGTCGAAGGCATGACCAAAAGCATGGCGATTGAATGGGGCAAGCATGGGGTCCGCGTGAACACCATCGCCCCGACCTTCATCCGCACGGCCCTGACCGCCGCCACCTTCGCCAACCCCGAACGTGCAGCGTGGATCGCCAGCAAGATCAAACTGGGCCGCGTCGGCGAAGTCACCGACATCATGGGGGCCGTGGCCTTTCTGGCCTCGGATGCCGCCAGCCTGATCACCGGAACCTCTCTTCTTATCGATGGCGGCTGGACCGCCGATTAACCGCAAAGGTGCCCTATGACTCCGCAAGAAATGGAAGCCCGCATCGTCCGCTATGGCGATCTGCGCCCCTGCAAGACCGCGTTTATCGACGCGCATACGCCGGGATCAAACCGCAAGGAAAACTTCACCATCATCGGTGGTGGCGTTTCGGAAAGCCCGGATCAGCACGTGCATATCCGCGAAACGCCTGGCTTTAACATCGGGGCGGCAGGTCAACCGCCGGGTTGCCGCAACTCGCTCCACACCCACCGCACCGCCGAAGTGTTCTTCGTGCTGAAGGGCCGCTGGCGGTTCTTCTGGGGCCGCTATGGCACGGCTGGCGAGTTCATTGCCGAGGAAGGCGACATATTCAACATCCCCACCGGCATCTTCCGCGCCTTTGAAAACGTCGGCACCGATTACGGGATGATCATGGCCGTGTTGGGCGGCGACGATGCGGGCGGTGGCGTGGTCTGGGCGCCGCAAGTGATCACCGACGCCAAGGATTACGGCTTGATCCTTGGGAAGAACGGCAAGCTTTACGACACCAAGAAGGGCCAGAACCTGCCCGAAGGCGTTGTGCCGATGCCGCTGTTGACCGAAGAAGAGTTGAAAGCCTTCCCCGAACCCACCACTGCCGAAGTGATCCCGAACTGCGTCGCGCGCTATTGGGACTTGATGGCTCTGTCTGATCGTCAGCCCGCCAAGGTGATCGGTGCGGAAGGCAAGCTGCGCGACCGTCCGGGGTTTGAGGTGGAATTCCTGTCGCGTAACTCCATTCCAGACACCACCTACAGCCTTGATCAGCATGAGATTCTGATGCCGATGCGCGGCCACTGGCGGCTGAGCTGGGCGGGCGGCACCACGGCTCTGAATCCCGGCGATACCGCTGCGATTCCGCCGGGGCTGGAGCATAGCCTTGCACCCGCGATGACCGGCGAGGCCTCGCTCTACCGGGTGATCAGCACCGAAGATGCGGCGGGTGCAACCGGGCGGTTGCTGTAAACCATGCTACTGCTGATCCCCGGCATGATGTGTGACGCGCGGATGTGGGGCAAGCTTGCAGGCTTGCCCCCGGTGCTGCACGCCGACATCACGGGGGCCAGCACCGGCGCCGACAGCGTTCAAGCGCTGGCCACCGCCATCCTGCAAACCGCCCCCGACAGCTTTGACCTTGCAGGCCTGTCGATGGGCGGCATCGTCGCGATGGAGGTGCTGCGGCAAGCACCGCAGCGTGTCAGGCGTCTTGCCCTGCTCGACACCAACCCCCGCGCAGAACTGCCAGAGGTGCAAGCCCTGCGCGCGCCGCAGATCGCCCGCGCCTTCGCTGGCGATCTGGCAGGCGTGATGGCTGACATGATTCCGCGCTATTTCGCACAGCATCAAGAAACACTTGCCAATCTATGTCTGGATATGGCGCTTGACCTTGGCCCGCAAACCTTCGCCCGCCAGTCCCGCGCCTTGCGCGACCGTCCCGATCAGACCGCGACCCTCGCCACGTTCAAAGGCCCTACTTTGGTGCTGATGGGCGCGCATGATCAGCTTTGCCCGCGTGACCGTCATGATCAAATGCACGCAGCGATGCCACAATCGCGGCTGACAATCATCCCCGATGCAGGTCATATACCGCCATTGGAAAACCCGCAGGCCACGCAAACCGCTTTGCGGAACTGGCTTGATCAACCGTGTTAGGAACCGCATGACCCCGCTGCACCAGCTTTTCGCCACCGGAACCAAAGCCGTCAACGGCTGGTGCGCGATCCCGTCACCGATCACCGCCGAGATCATGGCGCGGCAGGGCTTTGATCTGATGACGATTGATCTGCAACATGGGCTGATTGATTATCAATCCGCCCTCACCATGCTGCAAGTGATGCAACCCCTGCCCGCCCCGGTGATGGCCCGCGTGCCGTGGAATGAACCTGGGATCATCGCGAAAACGCTGGATGCAGGCTTTGCCGGGTTGATCTGTCCGATGATCAATACGCCCGATGACGCCAAACGCTTGATGCAGGCCACCCGCTACGCACCCTTGGGCGCGCGGTCTTTTGGCCCCACCCGCGCCAATCTGGTACATGGCGCAAACTACGCCCAAACCGCCAACACTGCCGTGTCCGTCTTTGCGATGATCGAAACCCGCGAGGCGCTTGGCAATCTGGATGCGATCCTTGCGGTGGAAGGCATCGACGGCGTCTACGTCGGCCCGTCTGACCTTGCGCTGTCGATGGGCTACCAACCCACGCTAGAGCCGACCGCTACCGAAGTGCTTGACGCGATTGCCGAAATTGCCACCCGTGCCAAAGCCGCAGGGCGTTGCGCCGGGATTCATACCGGCTCGCCCGAGATGATCCGCCGTATGTTCGCGCAAGGCTATGATTTCGCCTCGCTGCTGACCGACGCACGGATGTTCGCCTCTGCCATCGCCACGCAGTTGGCAGCGGTGAAGCAGACCAGTGTCGAGACGGTGAAGGGCTACTAAAGCCCCACCGCGCCCGCTTTAGCTCAGAACCTCGGGCAGCTTCAGCCCGTTCAGAATATCGCCCGCCGACATCGGCCGCTTGCCCTCGCGTTGCGCCAGCGTGATTTCCACTGCGCCGTCACCACAAGCCACGCGCAAGCCATCCAGCACCTGCCCTGCCCGCCCTGCGCCTTCGGCAAGGCGCGAGCGCAGCAGCTTCACCCGCTCGCCATTGATCTCGCACCAGGCCCCCGGAAACGGCGACAGCCCCCTTATCTGGCGATCCACCACGGCGGCAGGCTGTGCCCAATCCACCCGCGCCTCGGCCTTGTCGATCTTGGTGGCGTATATGACCCCCTGTTCGGATTGCGCCACGGCAGGCCGCGGCAAATCTGAAATCGTCGCGCTGATCAACCGCGCACCCATCGCTGCCAGTCGGTCATGCAGGTCTGCGGTGGTCTCCTCGGCCCCGATCGCCGTCTGCGCCCGCGCCAGCACCGGGCCGGTATCCAGGCCCGCCTCCATCTGCATGATGCAGACGCCGGTTTCGGCATCCCCCGCCATGATCGCGCGATGGATCGGTGCGGCCCCCCGCCAACGCGGCAGCAGCGAGGCATGGATGTTCACACAGCCCAGCCTTGGGTGATCCAGCACCGCTTGCGGCAGGATCAGGCCATAGGCCACGACCACCGCAAGATCGGCCTGCAGATCAAAAAACGCCTGTTGCGCCTCGGATGTGCGCAGCGAAACGGGATGATACACCGGCAACCCCAAGGCCTCGGCACATTGCTGCACCGGGCTGGCACGGTCGGCTTTTCCGCGCCCCGCTGGCCGGGGTGGTTGGCAGTAGACGGCGACAATCTCGTGATGTTGCGCCAGCTCTTTCAGGATCGGAACCGAGAAATCCGGCGTGCCCATGAAAATGATTTTCATTGCCGTTTCCGCAATTTTTCTGCCCGCGCAATCAACATCTTGCGCTTCACCGCAGACAGGTGGTCAAAAAACATCTTGCCCGCCAGATGGTCGATCTGATGCTGCACCGAGGTCGCCCACAGATTGACGAAATCGCGCTCCTCGATCTGATTTTCCGCATTCAGATAGCGCACCGTCACCGCACGCGGGCGGCTGATGATGGCAGAAACGCCGGGCAGATTGGGCGAGGCTTCCTCATGTTCGCGGAACTGCCCCGAGGCGTGCAAGATCTGCGGATTGGCCATCAGAATGGCCTGCCCGCGCTGCTCGGAACAATCCACTACCGCCAGACTTTGCGAGATACCAATCTGCACCGCAGCGAGGCCATACCCCGGCATCGCATCCATCGTATCGACCATGTCGGCCCAAATCGCCCGCGTCTCAGCGGTGATCTCTGCCACCGGCTGCGCGGGCGTGCGCAGGCACGGGTGCGGGAAGGGCAGGCAGAGTCTGACGGTCATGTAAGGGCCTTTTCGGCTTGGGCACGCGCGGCCGGGTCCAGATGATCCAGCGTCAGCACGCCGTTCAGATGATCCAGCTCGTGCTGCGCGCAGATGGCTGCAAAGTTTGTGAATGCTTCTTCATATTGGCCACCATCCAGACCAATCCACCGCATCCGCACCGCAACCGGGCGTGCGATCTGGCTGGTCAACCCTGGCAAAGACAAGCAACCCTCTGGCCCGGTCGCGGTTTCTTCCGAGGCCCAGAGGACTTTGGGGTTGATCAACACCCGCGGCGCATAAATGCCTTCCTTCCAGGTGCAATCCATCACAAAAAGCCGTAGCAGAGCGCCAATCTGCGGCGAAGCCAAACCTCGACCGGGCGCTGCGTACATGGTTTCCAGCATATCCGCCGCCAAGCCCGAAACATCGCCGGAAATTTCCGAACAAACGGTCGTTAACCGCGGATCTGGCCAGCGCAAGATCGGCAGAACGGCCATCAGCTTTCGGGACCAGACCGCGCGCGTTCCCGTTTCAGCTTTTCCATCTTGCGGGTGATCATCTGCCGCTTCAGCGGGCCCAGATAATCAATGAACAGCTTGCCATTCAGATGGTCAATCTCATGCTGCACGCAGGTCGCCCACAACCCGGTGAACAGCCGTTCCTGCGGTGCCCCGTCCAGATCCATCCAGCCAACCTTGACCGAACTGGGCCGCTTCACCTCGGCATATTGATCGGGGATCGACAGGCAACCTTCTTCATAGCTGCCCAGATCTTCCGACGACCAAAGCACCTCCGGGTTCAGCAGGGCCATAGGCTCGGGCGGGCCGTCCTTGATGCAATCCATCACGATGATTCGCTTCATCACGCCAATCTGCGGCGCGGCCAAGCCGATACCGGGCGCGTCATACATGGTTTCAAGCATGTCCGCCGCCAGCGCAGAAATCTCGGCGCTGACCGCTGCGATCGGCTCGCAGGGCTTTTTCAGGCGCGGATCGGGATGTATCAGGATATCGCGTATCATGTTTGGGATTTACGGCGCGGGGGCAAATCGTGCAAGAGGGCGGGAGGGATTCCGTGAAATCACCAATAAAGTCTACTCTCCAGGATAAATTCCCCATTAGATGCCGTTTATAGGTTCATTATTCCGATATTGATCATCAATCAGGGAAGACATACCGATTTACATGTCATAACTAGAATGAAATACCAAACCGAAACAGGACGATCATGACCTTCGATACCCCAATCAATCGCTTTGGAACCCATTCTGTCAAATGGGATTCGATGGAAGCCTTCTACGGCGTGCCCGCCAAGGACGGCATTGCCATGTGGGTGGCGGATATGGATTTCCGCCCGCCCACCTGCGTGCAAAAGGCGCTTGAAGGCATGTTGGCGCATGGCGTCTATGGCTATTACGGCGATGACGCCGCCTATCTCGACGCTATTCGCTGGTGGATGCAGACCCGCCACGGCTGGACGGTTGAGCGGGATCAGATTTTCACCACGCACGGCTTGGTGAATGGCACCGCCATGTGCGTGGATGCGTTTACCCAGCCGGGAGATGGCATTGTGCTGTTCACCCCGATTTATCACGCCTTCGCGCGGGTGATCAAAGGCGCCGGGCGGCAGGTGGTAGAGTGCAAGCTCGCTAATGTGAACGGGCGTTATGAAATGGATTTCGCCGCCTGGGATGCGCAGATGACAGGCAAGGAAACCATGCTGATCCTGTGTTCTCCGCACAATCCGGGCGGACGTGTCTGGACGGTGGCCGAGTTGCAGGGCGTGGCTGACTTTTGTGCGCGCCACAACCTGTTGCTGGTGTCTGACGAAATTCACCATGATCTTGTGATGCCTAGTCAGAAGCACACTGTCATGGCGACCCTGCCGGGGATAAGTGAACGTCTGGTCATGATGACCGCAACCACCAAGACCTTCAACATTGCAGGCGCACATTCGGGCAACGTGATCATCGCCGATCCCAAACTGCGCGCGCGTTTCGCCGAGCGGATGAACGCGATGGGCATCTCGCCGAACTCTTTCGGCATGTTTATGGCGACCGCTGCCTATTCGCCCGAAGGTGCCGCGTGGGTGGATACGCTTTGCGAATACCTTGCGGGCAATGCCAAGATTTTCAACGATGGCATTGCTCAGATTCCGGGGCTGCGCTCGATGCCATTAGAGGCGACTTATTTGGCTTGGGTGGATTTCACGGGCACCGGTATGGCGCAGGCCGAGTTCATCGAGCGGGTGGAAAAGCAGGCCAAGATCGCCAGCAACCATGGCACGCCGTTCGGGGCCGGGGGCGAGTCGTTCCTGCGCTTCAATCTGGCGACGCCCCGCGCGGTTGTGGTCGAGGCTGTGCAACGGCTGCAAGCTGCCTTCGCCGATCTGCAATAGCCGCGCTCAGGCTCTGGGCAACAGCGCCACAGGGGCGTTTTCGTCGCGTTCATAATCCAGCGGCGCATGATCCGACACAAGGGTCATGCGCTTGAAGTCGCAGACCAAATCGCCATTCTCGACCAGTGAGGCGACGATCAGGCATTGAAAAATATGCCGCGAGCCGTCGTAAACATCGACCAGCCCGCGCAGATGCGGGGTCAGCGCGGCATCCAGCGCAAAGCCATCATGCCAGCAGCGGATCACCGGAAACACCGCCTCGCCCACCTGCACGCGTAGACGCGATTTCCGCGAAGCCTCGCGTTTGCGCGCCGCATCCAGACCGTCGCGAATATCCTGTGGCAGAAACTCCAGCATCATCGCCTCCTTACCTGTCGCCAAGTTTGCCTGCGAAGTGCTTAATTTTATGACAGAGTTGGAACGCGATAAAGAAACACCCCGCGTGCGTGGCCGAATTGTCGCAAATCAGCCATTAGCGATCTCGCCACATCCCCTCCTTAGATCTTCGTCACAACCTGAGGAGGAAATCAAGCCCCGGTGACGCGCCCGCCCGATTCGCAGGTTAGCTTACATCCCCTCGTCCCGCTGCCGAGTCGCGCGCCGCCACGCCACGCAGCGCGCCACCATCTCGCGCGTCAGATCACCCCAAGCTGCAAGGCTTTCGGGCGTCGCAAGCAGGATAATCCGGGTTTCGCCTTGCCAAATGTCCATCGACACGCCGGGGTGCCGTGCGTTCCACTGCGCAATCTGCGCCGCCGTCGCCCGCAATGGCCAGCATTGTGCCAACTGCCAACCGGCATCGGTCTGCGTTGCGGTAAACTCTGGCAAGGCCGCATCGCTGCGGGCGTAAATCACCCCGTCCACCTGTTCCACGCCGATGAATCCGGCCGCCCGCAGCAGATCTTCCATCAGGCGACCAAAGCCTCAGCGCGTTTCAGATCGACCGAGACCAACTGGCTGACACCCTGCTCGGCCATCGTGACGCCAAACAACCTATCCATCCGCGCCATCGTCACCGCATGGTGGGTGATGATCAGAAACCGCGTTTCGGTGCGCCGGGTCATCTCGTCCAGCAAGTCGCAGAACCGCGTCACGTTGGCATCATCCAGTGGCGCGTCCACCTCGTCCAGCACGCAGATCGGCGCCGGATTGGCGAGGAAAACCCCGAAAATCAGCGCCAGCGCCGTCAGCGTCTGCTCGCCGCCCGACAGCAGGCTCAGCGTCGCGAGTTTCTTGCCCGGCGGCTGGCACATGATCTCCAGCCCGGCCTCTAGCGGATCATCCGATTCCACCAGCACCAGCCGCGCCTCGCCGCCGTTGAACAGGTGCGTGAACAGGGTCGCGAAATTGGCGTTCACCTGTTCAAACGCCGTCAACAGCCGTTCACGTCCCTCGCGGTTCAGCCCGGCAATGCCCGTGCGCAGCTTCTTAATCGCCTCTTCCAGATCAAGCTTTTCCTGCGCCAGCGCATCATATTCATCAGAAACCGTCTTGGCGTCATCCTCGGCGCGCAGGTTCACCGCACCCAAAGCCTCACGCTGGCGTTTCAGCCGCTGCACATTGGTATCCAACGTCTCGGCATCCGGCATCTTGTCGGGTTCGACCTTCAGCGTGTCCAGCAACTGATCGGGGGTGGCACCCTGTTCCTCGGCGATGCGCTCGGCGGCAAGGGTCACGCTTTCACGGGCTGCCTCGGCACGGGCCTCAGCGCGGGCGCGAGCCTCGCGCGCTTCACCGGCCAACCGCTCGCCCTCGCGCTCGGTATCGCGGGCGGTGCGCAACACCGCCTCGGCGGCAGACAGCGCATCTGCGGCCACCGTGCGGCGCGCTTCGGCCTCGGTGATCGCATCGCTGAGTTCCTCGCGCTTGATGGCGATTTCCTCGGGCGCGGCAGAGGCCTCAGACAACTCCTCTTGCGTCTCGGCGCGGCGCTCGGCCAATTCCGCAATCCGCTTGGCGGCAGTGTCCAGCCGATGCTTCCATCCCGACAATTCCTTGACCGCTTCCTGACGCCGCTTGACCCGCGCCTCGCCCTCGCGGCGCAGTTCGTCATGCGCAGACCTACGCGCCATCATGGTGATGCGCGCAGCTTCCACCGCCAGTTTCGCCGCCTCCACCGCTTCGCGCGCGCTGTGCAGTTCGGGCAGATCCTCCTCCGCAGCCAGCGCCGCTTCCAGCCGTTCGCGCGCCTCGACGGCCTCGCTGTCATAGCGCGCCACAGCCAGACGTGCGGCATCCAGCTTGCCGCCTGCGATGGATTTATCGGCCTCGGCCCGCGCCGCCATTCGCCCCGCTTCGGCCACCCGCGCATCCGCGCCGCGCCGCGCATCGCGGGCGCGCTGGTCGGCCTGCGCCAATTCGGCGAGCCTTGTTTGCAACATCACATGCGCCTGCGCAGCGCCCTCGGCCCGTGCGGCGACCTCCTCCAGATCGCGTTTCAGCGCCGTCAGCCGGTTCAACTGCTGCAAACGCAGCGCCGCCGCCGAGGGCGCATCCTCGGCCCCGGCGCGAAAACCATCCCAGCGCCACAGATCGCCCTCAACCGAGACCAACCGCTGCCCCGGTTGCAGATCGGCTTGCAAGCGGGGGCCATCCTCGCGCGCGATCAGGCCAATCTGCGCCAGCCGCCGCGCCAAAACCGCCGGAGCCTGCACATGGTTCGACAGCGCCACCGCCCCGGCAGGCAGGCCCTGCGGATGCGGATAATCCGGCAACGCCACCCAGCCCGAGCGTTTATCGCCCGCAACTTCCGGCGCACGTAGATCATCCGCCAGCGCCGCACCGATGGCCTTTTCCAGCCCCGGCTCCACCACCAGCAGATCGAGCAACTGATGCCCCGACTGCGCCTCGCGCTGGACCAGCCGCGTCAACGCCGCCACTTCGGCGCGCAGAGCGCTGGCCTCGCCTTCCGCCTCAGACCGCGCCGCGCGCGCTTCGGCCTCGCGGCCCTGCACTTCTGCGCGCGCATCTTCGGCGGCAAGCAAGGCCTCTTCGGCAGCCTCGGCGGTTTCAGCCGCCACAACCTGCGCTTCTTCGGCGGCGTCAAACGCATCGCCTGCCGTAGCAAGCGCCGCCTCTGCTGCCACCACCGCATCGTTGGCCCGCGCCGCCTCGGTTTCGGCCTTTTGCACGGCGGTCTTGGTATCCGCCAACATCCGCTGCACCGATTGGTGCCGTGCCGCAAGCCGCGCTGCATCCTCGGTCGCCTGTGACAACACGCCCTCACGGTCGGTCAACACTGCCGAAGCCTCACGCGCTACGTCCGAGGCCTCGGTCAGCCGATCCTCATGGCCGTCATGCGCGCGCAAAAGCTGCTCGATCTCCCAATCCAGCCGCGCAATCACCTCGCCCGCATCACGGTTCAGGCTGGCCTCACGTTCCGCATCTCGGTCGAGTTCCACAATCCGCCCGCGCAGGGTTTCGATCATCGCCCGCGCCCGCGCCTCTTGATCGCCCAACTGATCGCGCTGCACCATCAACCGCTGCAAGATCGCGGCGGCAATCGCCTCTTCCTCGCGCAAGGGCGGCAGCGAATCCTCTGCCGCCTCGCGCTGCTTGGCGGCCAGACGCGCGGCAGCCTCGGCCTGCGCGGCTTGGGTCAGACGCTGGCGCAACAGACCATCGGCCTCGGCGCGGGCAATATCGGCCTCGCGCCAACGGCGATACAGCAACTGGCCTTCCGCACGGCGCAGTTCCTCACCGATCTCACGATAGCGCGCTGCCTGCTTGGCCTGCCGGGTAAGAGTCGAAAGCTGCTGCGCGAGACTCTCCAGCACATCATCCACCCGCAGCAGATTGGTCTCAGCCCCCGACAGCTTTAACTCAGCCTCATGCCGCCGCGCATAAAGCCCGGAAATCCCCGCCGCTTCCTCAAGTATCCGCCGCCGCGCTTTCGGCTTGGCGTTGATCAGTTCCGAAATCTGCCCCTGCCGCACCAGCGCGGGTGAGTGTGACCCGGTCGAGGCATCGGCAAACAGCATCTGCACATCACGCGCGCGCACATCCTTGGTGTTCAGTTTATAAGCAGACCCCGCATCGCGGGTGATCCGCCGGGTGATCTCGATGGTGTCCGCATCGTTGAACCCAGAAGGTGCCAGCCGATCGCTGTTGTCCATCACCAGCGCGACTTCGGCAAAATGCCGCGCGCCCCGGCTTGCCGCGCCGTTGAAAATCACATCCTCCATCCCGCCGCCGCGCATCGCCGAGGGACGGTTTTCGCCCATCACCCAGCGCATCGCTTCCAGCAGATTGGATTTGCCACAGCCATTGGGGCCAACCACCCCGGTCAGCCCGTCGTGGATGACCAGATCGGTCGGGTCCACAAAGCTTTTAAAGCCGTTCAAGCGCAGCTTGGTAAAACGCAAAGGCGTGGTCCTGATTCCTTCGGTCGTCCACTGTCGCAAGCGAGGGGTCACCGAGTCAACGCGGACACGCCCCATATGGCGCAACTTGTGCGCTTATCCCCAAGATATTGCGCAAAATGACAGCGCAGAGCCTCGGGTGGATCAGGCTTGACCGATCTGGCCCCAACCCGCAGGCTTGCGACAAAGGAGCCGAAATGACACCACCCTATTCCGGCCATTGCCTCTGCGGGGCCACGCGCTTTCACTGCACCGCAGCCCCGCTGTGGCAAAGTCATTGCCATTGCGAAAGCTGCCGTCGCGCCTGCGCCGCCCCGTTCACCTCGTTCTTCGGTGTCGCAGATGGCACCTGGGCATGGACGGGTGATGCCCCTGCCACCTATGCCTCATCCCCCGGGGTGTGGCGCGATTTCTGCGCCACCTGCGGCACGCAGATGGCTTATCGCAGCGCGCACTTTCCCGGCGAGATCCACTTCTACGCGGCCTTGCTGGATGATCCCAGCCTCTACACCCCGCAAGACCATGTTCACACTGCCGAAATGCTGCCTTGGCTGCATCTGTCCGACGGATTGCCGCGCAGATGATGCCCTATCGCGCAACAGCCCCATTCGATTGGGCCGCGATCCTGCGCCTGATCCGCAGCGAATTCGCTTACATGGATGCGCGGATCAACCCGCCCTCGTCAATGCACCGACTGACGGAAGCAGACATGGCCAGCACTGCCGAAAACGGTGAAATCTGGGTGGTAGGCACGCCGCCCTTGGCCTGTATGTTTCTGACGTTGCAGGCGGATTCGCTGTATCTTGGAAAACTCGCCGTCAGCGCCAGCACACGTGGCAAGGGCATGGCGCGGGCCTTGGTCGAGGTCGCCGAAAGCCGTGCCCGCGCCTTGGGACTGGCGGCGGTGGAATTGCAAACCCGCGTGGAACTGCTGGAAAACCAAGCCGCATTTCAGGCCATGGGCTTTGTTGAGACTAGCCGCACCGCTCATCCGGGCTTTGCGCAGCCAACCTCGATCAGCTATCGCAAAGCGGTTCAGGCCAGATAAGGCCGGAACACCTGCACAACTTCTTCATAGACCTTGCGCTTGAACGGCACGATGGCGGCGATCATCTCGTCCGCCCCGATCCAGCACCATTTTGAAAACTCGGGGTGATCCATGTCGATGTTCACTTGGCGATCTTCGCCCAAGAACCGGAACAGAAACCACTTCTGCCGCTGACCGCGATATTTGCCGCCCCAGACTTTGCCAAGCAAATCGGGCGGTAGATCGTAAGTCACCCAATCATCAGTCTTGGCGACGAATTCGACCAGATCAGCCGTCACGCCAGTTTCTTCCCACAACTCGCGCAGCGCCGCCGCGCGTGGCTTTTCGCCATCGTCAATGCCGCCCTGTGGCATCTGCCAGGCTGGCACCGGATTATCCAACCGCTGCCCGGCAAAGATCAGACCCTGCGGATTGATCAGCATCACGCCCACGCAAGGGCGATACGGCAGGCTTTCGGAGTCTAGTGTCATGGGGCCTCGAGCAATGAAATGCCGCGCCGGAACAAATCGGCGCGGCAACAACAGGTTACGGCTTGGGAGCGACCGCGTTCAACCCGCGCAGAATATCGACCGCATAGGCCAGTTGATAATCTTCGTCGCGCAGTTTCGCGGCTTCTTCGGTGCGCGCACGCTCTTCCTCAAGCTGCTTTTTCTCGTCTTCGGTCATCGAGTCATTGCTGATCGCGCCGCGCAGCGATGCCTCGGTGCGTTGTTTGGCCTGATCCTCTGCCGCCTTGGCCTCGGTGCCCTCTGCCGCTGGGTCAACCACTGGCTGATTGACCACTATATCCGGCATCACGCCCAACGATTGAATTGAGCGGCCCGACGGCGTGTAGTACCGCGCCGTCGTCAATCGCATCGCGCCTTCGCCTTTCAGCGGAATCAGCGTCTGGACCGAGCCTTTGCCAAAGCTTTTTGTCCCCACCACAATCGCGCGGCGATGATCCTGCAATGCGCCCGCCACGATCTCGGATGCCGAAGCCGAGCCGCCGTTGATCAGCACCACAATCGGCTTGCCGTCCGCGAGATCGCCCGGCGTCGCATTCTCACGCGAACTGTCTTCTGCATTGCGGCCACGGGTCGAGACGATTTCGCCTTCGTTCAGGAATGCGTCCGAGGTCAGGATCGCCTGTTTTAGCAAACCACCGGGGTTGTTGCGCAGGTCAATGACATAGCCCTTCAGCTTGTCGGCACCGCCAGCTTCTTCCGCCAGCTTCTTGATGCCTTCCTGAATGCCCGGATAGGTCTGATCGTTGAACGACGACACCCGCATCACGCCGATATTGCCAACCAGCCGCGATTTCACCGCCGCCACCTTGATGGTATCGCGCACGATCGAGACATCGAACGGCTCTTTGACGCCTTCGCGCACCACGGTGATCACGATTTCCGAACCAATCGGGCCGCGCATCTTGTCCACCGCTTCGTCCAGCGTCAGGCCTTGTACGTTTTCGCCATCCACGGTCGTGATGAAATCGCCCGGCTTGATCCCGGCCTTGTCAGCTGGCGTGCCATCCATCGGCGAGACGACCTTGATGTAGCCATCTTCCATCGTCACTTCGATGCCAAGCCCGCCGAATTCGCCGCGGGTCTGCGTGTTCATATCTTCGAACGCCTTGGCGTCCATATAGCTGGAATGCGGGTCAAGCGAGGTGAGCATGCCGTTGATCGCAGCCTCAACCAGCTTTTTGCTGTCCACGTCCTCGACATACTGCGCCCGGATACGCTCAAACACATCGCCGAACAGATCAAGCTGTTCATAGACACTCGCATTTTTCGTCGCATCCTGCGCGATCAGCGGGCCCGCCACCTGCGTTGTCAAAACGCCGCCTGCAATCGAGCCGCACAGCGCTGCGATAATCATCTTCTTCATCGGCTCGTCCTATTCCTCTGCTTTGGCGGTCGCCGCGAACCACGCCATCGGGTCCACGGGGGTCGCACCTTGCCTCAACTCTATGTAAAGCGTTTCCGTCTCGGCTCCGCCACTGCCTTCTTGTGCCCCGGTCAAAAGATCGCCCGTTCTCGCCGCCGCCCCGCCCATCAGACCCAGCGCAGCGCCCTTCGCAATCACTTCGCCAACCTCGCCATACACCTGATCCAACCCGCCCAGAACCAAAAGATAGCCGCCGCCGGGCTCAATGATCATCACGTTTCCGTAGTCCAGCAACGGCCCACGATAACGAATGGTTGCAGCCCATGGGCTTGTCACCAAAGCCCCCGGACGTGTGGCGAAAGTCATGCCGGGGCGGGTCACACCGCGCACATCGGTTTCATTGGGTTTCAGCAGCAAGGTGCCCAGCGCGGGCAACTCCAGCTTGCCCTTTTGATCGGCAAAGCTTGCATTACCCGTATCGTCCAGCGCCAGACCCGCTGCGAAAGCCTCGAGCGTATCGGCCGATTCCAACAGACCTTTCAGCACTTCAGGGTCTTCGGTGAAGCGCTTCGGCAGTTTGGTGCGGTCAGAAATCGCCTGACTTAGATCAGAGCGCGCCACCTGCGCCGCAGCCAGTCCTTGCGCCAAAGTCTGCCCCGCCGCCTTTTGCAACCGCCGCAGATCGGACAATTCCTGCAACTGGCCTTTCAGCGCATTGACCTCGGCCTGCAGCGCCGGGGTCACATCGGCCAGCATCATGCCCGAGCGCACCGTGCCCAAAGGCCCGGTCGGATGCAGCAGCAGCAGCGGCCCCGGCTCGGCATCAATCCTGCTGAGAACACCCAAAAGCTGCGCAATCCGGTCGCGTTTGGTCTGAAACTGCAACGTCATCGCCGCCTCGCGCAATTCGGCCTGACGCAAAGCCTCGCGTAGCGCCGCTAGCCCTTCCTCATAGGCCTTGATCGTCTGTGTCAAAGCCGAGACGCGATCTTTGGCACCTTCAGCCGCTTGCAATGCCGCCACCGCCTGCTGCAACTCGTCACTCGCCTGTGCGGCATCCTCCGCCACGCCGCCCGATGCAGCACTGGCGGTCAGCATCAAGGCAAAGGCAGCTGTGCGGATCATGCCGGGGTCAAATCCCATCCTGCCTCAGATCGCCGTCTGCATCAGATCGCGGCCCGTCATCTCGGGCGGTTGCGGCAACCCCATCAGCGCCAGCACCGTTGGCGCCAGATCGCCCAAACGCCCCCCATCACGCAGCACCGCGCCCTCAGGGCCGCCAACCAGCACCACCGGCACCGGATTGACGGTATGCGAGGTATGTGGCCCGCCCGTTACCGGATCAATCATCAGCTCGCAGTTGCCATGATCGGCGGTGACAATCATCGCCCCGCCCACAGCCTCAAGCGCAACCAGCGCGCGGCCCAGACCAACATCCACCGCCTCACAGGCCTTGATCGCCGCCGTCAGACTGCCGGTATGTCCGACCATATCCGGGTTGGCAAAGTTAACCACGATCAGGTCATAGCGCTTCTCGATCGCCATCACGAGGTTATCGGCCACCTCGACCGAGGACATCTCCGGCTGCAAATCATAGGTCGCCACCTTCGGCGATTTCGGCATCGCGCGGTCCTCGCCTTCGAATGGCACCTCGCGACCCCCGTTCAAAAAGAACGTGACATGCGGGTATTTCTCGGTCTCGGCCAGACGGAACTGCGTCAGCCCCTGCTTAGATACCCACTCGCCCAAGGTATTGGAAATGCTGCGTTTCGGATAGGCCGTCGCCATGTATTCATTGTGGTCGGTGGAATATTCCACCATGCCCAGCATCCCCGCCCAAACCGGGCGATCCCCGGTGGCAAAACCCGCAAAGCCCGGAGCCGCCAGCGCACCCAAAATCTCGCGCGAGCGGTCCGAGCGGAAATTCAGACAGAACACCCCGTCGCCATCAATCGCGCCTTCATAGTCGCCGATCACCGTCGGCGCGATGAACTCATCCATCTCGCCCTTGGCATATGACTGCGCCACCGCTTGCTGCGGAGTGTCGGCCCGCTCGCCATTGGCCATCACCATCGCATCATAGGCGCGCTGCACCCGCTCCCAGCGATTATCCCGGTCCATCGCCCAATAGCGCCCGATCACCGTCGCCACCTTCGCGCCCTCGGGCAGTTGCACCATCAGCATGTCGATGAACTCGGCTGCCGACGAGGGCGACACATCCCGCCCATCGGTGATCGCATGCAACGCCACCGGCACGCCCAAAGCCGTGATCGTGCGGCAGGCCGCAATCACATGGGTGATATGGCCATGCACCCCGCCATCCGACACCATCCCGATCAGATGCGCCGTGCCACCGCTCGCCTTCAGCTTGGCCACAAATTCGAGCAGCGCCGGATTGGTGGCAAAACTGCCATCCTCAACCGCCAGATCAATCGCGCCCAGATCCATCGCCACCACCCGGCCCGCGCCGATATTGGTGTGACCAACCTCGGAGTTCCCCATCTGTCCGGTCGGCAAGCCCACATCCGGGCCAAAGGTGGTCAGCGTGGAGTGCGGGCAGGTCGCCCAAATCCGGTTGAAGTTCGGCACATTGGCCTGCGCCGGGGCCGACACGCTTGGATCAGCATTGAGTCCCCAGCCATCCAGAATGCACAGAACAACGGGTTTGCGGGACATGAAGCGGCCTTTCCAATGCGTGAAACGCTTCTAGCGCCCCGCAACTGGCAGAGCAACGCCCGACCGATTCTCTCCGATTTTTTCCACAAAAAATCGTGCCGAATTCCGTGTCGGAATGCGTTCACGCCCGATGATACGGCCCGCCGCCCAGAATCGTTGCAGCGCGATACAACTGCTCTGCCAGCATCACCCGCACCAGCATATGCGGCCAGACCATGCGGCCAAAGCTTATCGAAAACCCCGCCTTCGCCCGCAAACCGGGATCAATCCCATCCGCGCCGCCGATCACGAAGGCCACGTCCTGCCGCCCGCCATCGCGCCAGCCGGCCAACTGATCGGCAAATTCCGGACTGCTCAGAACCTTACCGCGTTCGTCCAGCGTGACAATCAGCGCGCCCACCGGGATAGCGCGTTCAAGCAAAACGGCCTCTGCCGCCATGCCGAGGTTTTTCTTATCCTCAACCTCAAGCTCCGCAACCGGGCCAAGGCTCAACGCCCGCCCGGTCCGGTCCAACCGTGTGTAGTAGTCGTCGACCAGCGCCCGCTCAGGCCCTGCCCGCAGTCGCCCCACCGCACAGACATGCAGCCGCAAGGCTTACGCTCCGCGATGCGCGCTGCCGGGAAGCCACATCTTTTCAAGATCATAGAACTCGCGCACTTCCGGCCGGAAGACGTGAACGATCACATCGCCCGCATCGATCAGCACCCAATCGCCGGTTTCCTTGCCTTCCATCTTGGCCGACAGGTGGAACTGCTCTTTCAGCCGATCCGCCAGCTTTTCCGAAATCGCCGCCACTTGCCGCGACGACCGGCCCGAGCAGATCACCATGTAATCCGCCACATCCGAACGCCCGCGCAGATCAATCTGCACGATGTCCTCAGCCTTGTCGTCGTCAACCGAGGCCAGCACAGCGGCCAGCATATCCTCGGCAGTATAATCTTCAGAGGCGCGGGCAGCGCGCGGGCCAACCGGCAATCCGGTGGCAGGATCAGAATGCGACAGGACAACGTCCTCCAAATAGCGCGCCGATGCGGCCCCGGCACAGGGCTTGCGCCAGCCTATCATTGCAGGGCAACAATCTCAACGGCAGGCGAAAGCGGGCGCATAGCCTGCAATGTGCCGCAGCGCAAGGGGATCACCTGCCCCTTGGCCAGTAGGCAGGATGAAAAATCGTGCACAAAGCCATGCGCTGAACGCATGGCGGCAATACTTATCGCATACCTACACATCCACGCTGCAACGCAGCATATTATCGACAGGGAGGGAACAACTGGAGTAGATACCATGACCAAGTTCCTTAAACTGCTGCCGCGCCGCAAAACCCGCCACGAGGCAGAGCTTGAATACCTGAACGGCGCCGTAAGCCTGTATGATCTGGAATGCCGTGAGCGTGAAATCGAACGCGGACGTTTTGCGCAGTTCTGATCCTACCAAAGCCTGAATCTGCATCGGGGGCGCTCCCGCCCCCGGATGCCTGCGCCAAGCGCCAAAGCACACCGCACGCCTACGGCCAAACTTCCCAACATGGCACAGCCTCGACCCTTGCCTGCAAAGCAGCAAAGGCGTATATCCCCCACATGATCCGGTTTTTCGACATCGCCGACCATGACCGCCTGCCGTGGCGGTTTTACGGGGCCACGCGCGCCATCCTTGCGCACCTCTGATCGGTTTTCAGGGCAGACCGCCCTCACCCATCACCTTTTCCCTTTCCAAATCCCAAGGATGAGCCAGCCATGACCGCTCGCACGCTCTATGACAAAATCTGGGACGATCACGTCGTCCACCAAGCCGATGACGGCACCTGCCTGCTGTATATCGACCGCCATCTGGTGCATGAAGTGACCAGCCCGCAGGCCTTCGAAGGCCTGCGCATGTCGAACCGCAAGGTGCGCGCACCGGAAAAAACCATCGCCGTGCCGGATCACAACGTGCCGACAACGCTCGACCGTGCCAATGCCGCGACGATGACCGAAGACAGCCGCATCCAGGTGGCAGCACTTGATCAGAACGCCCGCGATTTCGGCATCAACTACTATCCGGTTTCTGACGTTCGCCAAGGCATCGTCCATATCGTCGGTCCCGAACAGGGCTGGACCCTGCCCGGCATGACCGTGGTGTGCGGCGACAGCCACACCGCCACCCATGGCGCGTTCGGCGCGCTGGCACATGGCATCGGCACCTCCGAGGTCGAGCATGTTCTGGCAACCCAAACGCTGATCCAGCGCAAGGGCAAGAACATGAAGGTGGAAATCACCGGCTCCTTGCGCCCAGGTGTGACCGCCAAAGATATCACCATGGCAGTGATTGGCGAAACCGGCACCGGCGGCGGCACCGGCTATGTCATCGAATATTGTGGCCAGGCCATTCGCGAATTGTCGATGGAAGGCCGCATGACCGTCTGCAACATGGCCATCGAGGGTGGCGCCCGCGCTGGCCTGATCGCGCCAGATGAGAAAACCTTCGCCTATTGCATGGGCCGCCCGCACGCCCCGAAAGGTGCCGCTTGGGAGGCTGCCGTTGCCTACTGGAAAACCCTGTTTACCGATGAAGGCGCGCATTTCGACAAAGTCGTGACGATCAAGGGCGAAGACATTGCCCCGCTCGTCACTTGGGGCACCAGCCCGGAAGACGTGCTGCCGATCACCGCAGTCGTGCCCTCGCCGTCCGACTTCACCGGCGGCAAGGTCGAAGCCGTGCAGCGGGCCTTGGATTACATGGGCCTCGTCCCCGGTCAAAAGCTGAGCGATATCAAAATCGACACCGTGTTCATCGGCTCTTGCACCAATGGCCGGATTGAAGACCTGCGCGCAGCCGCAGCGATCCTGAAGGGCAAGAAGAAGAAAGACGGCATCCGCGCGATGGTCGTCCCCGGCTCTGGCTTGGTGCGTGCGCAAGCGGAAGAAGAAGGTCTGGCGCAGATCTTCATCGACGCGGGCTTTGAATGGCGTCTGGCAGGTTGCTCGATGTGCCTCGCGATGAACCCCGACCAACTGGCACCGGGCGAGCGTTGCGCAGCCACCTCCAACCGCAATTTCGAAGGCCGCCAAGGCCGCGGTGGTCGCACCCACCTGCTGTCGCCCGGCATGGCCGCCGCAGCCGCAATCACCGGCCATCTGACCGATGTGCGCGAGTTGATGGCAGAGACGGTTTAAGGAGCTGTAAAGATGGATAAATTCACCACCCTCACCGGCATTGCAGCGCCCATGCCCTTGGTCAATATAGACACCGATATGATCATCCCCAAGCAGTTCCTGAAAACCATCAAACGCTCGGGTCTTGGTGTGAACCTGTTCGACGAGATGCGCTATAATCTCGACGGCAGCGAGATCGCCGATTTCGTGCTGAATCAGCCCGCTTACCGCAAGGCTGAAATCATCGTGGCGGGCGACAACTTTGGTTGTGGCTCGTCGCGCGAACATGCGCCTTGGGCTTTGCTCGATTTTGGCATCCGCTGCGTGATTTCCACCAGCTTCGCTGACATCTTCTACAACAACTGCTTCAAGAACGGCATCCTGCCCATCGTGATGCCGCAAGAAGTGGTTGACGTGCTGATGGCAGATGCCAAAAAAGGCGCCAATGCGCGGCAGACGGTTGATCTGATCGCGCAGACCGTCACCACCTCGGACGGCCAAGTGTTCCCGTTCGAAGTCGACGGCCACCGCAAGCACTGCCTGATCAACGGGCTGGACGATATCGGCCTGACGCTGGAAAAAGCCTCGGCTATTGATTCTTTTGAGAAAAAGAACGCGGCCCTGCACCCTTGGGCCTAACGCCTGCCAAACCACTACATCTTGGGCCACCCTGCGGGGTGGCCTTTTTGTTACCGCTGGTTTGATTCAATCCTGCAACACCTATAACACGGAATTGCCACAGTGCTTACCGATCATTAACCCGATGGTTGCCGATCAGCGGGAAAGATGGCAAGAATTGGGCAATATTGAGGCAACCCGCCTTAAAGTGCGGGATATTTTCGGAACCTTGGCGCGGCAAAGCACCCGTCAAGACCGATTGAAGGGTGGCAGGGCGGTGGTTTCGCGGCTAACAGGCGCGATCGTGCGCATGGTTTTGGTGATGGTGCTTGTCGCCACGCCCTCCGTGCTGCTGGTCGATGTGACGGCAGACGCCAAACAGATGGTGGCGCTGGTTGCGCTGTTTATCGGCCTTCTGACCTTTGTCGAATACAACGCCACCTATCCCAGCCTTGTCGAATTTCGTGATGCCGCCCCCTTCAACCGCGTGCGCTTTCTGATGCTGCTGGCGACGGTGTTCTCGCTGTCAATGATCGCACATGGCCGCGTCGCCCCCACGACCCTGACCGATTTCTTCGATGCCGTCGGCACCCTGATCGGCATTTCGATGGATTTCCCCTACAGCCCGGTGCGCCTTGCCACCCTGATGGTCGCCAATGACGCCACCGCCGAGCAAATCGCCGCTGTGCGCACTGCAGCCGGTATGGCCTATCTGATCTCATTGATTTCGCTATCGGTTTTCGTGGTAATCCTGAAAGCCGGTCGCTGGCCGTCGCGCGGCCGCGCCTTCAACGTCTGGGTTAATCTGCCCACTTTCGACCCCACCGCAGGGGCCGATGTCGTGACGCGTCTGACGCGCGACGCGCGCATTAACATTGCGTTAGGGTTTTTGCTGCCATTCTTGACTCCAGCCGTGGTGAAGATCGCGTCAACCGGATTCGAGCCGCTGACGCTGACAGCACCACAAACCTTGATCTGGACGATGACGGCATGGGCCTTTCTACCCGCCAGCCTGTTCATGCGCGGAATTGCGATGGGTCGCATCGCCGACATGATCATCGAAACCCGCGCCGCCAACATGACGGGCGGCGATGGCAAGCATTATGCGCATGCCTGATCTGGCTGCTGGCCTGGCCTGCCCGCGCTGACCTGCGACTTGCAGTCTATAACATCGACCTTTGGGCGAAGGGCCCCGGCCTTGCGCTGCAATCCTTGCAACGCGGCGACAATCCGGCACAGCTTGCGGCGGTTCAGGTCATCACTAAGCTGAACGCCGATGTGCTGCTGTTGACGGGCATAGATTATGACCTGCGCGGCGAAACCGTCGCGGCGCTTGAGGCGCGCCTTGCCGATGCGGGCGCGGCCTATCCCTACCGCTTGGCCCTGCGCCCGAATACCGGGGTGCAGACCGGGCTTGATCTTGACGGCAACGGCATCTTGGGTGAGCCACGCGATGCCATGGCCTATGGCCGCTGGTCAGGCGAAGGTGGCATGGCGGTGCTGTCGCGTCTGCCGATTGAGACCGATAACATCCGCGATTTCAGCAGTTTCCCGTGGGCCGAACTGCCCGGCAACCTGATGCCGCCAGATACACCCCCCGGCCAGCCTCTATCCACCACCGGCGCTTATGAGGTGCCGATCACCCTGCCCGACGGCACCTCGCTGCGCCTGCTGGCCTATTACGCCAGCCCGCCGATCTTTGACGGCGCGGATGACCGCAATGGCCGTCGCAATCACGATGAAACCGCGTTCTGGCTACATCTTCTGGCAGGCGATCTGCCGTTCAAACCGCCTCAGCCGCCGTTCGTGATCCTCGGCCAAAGCAATCTTGACCCCGCAGATGGCGCGGGCCGCAAAGATGCCATCACCGCATTGTTGCACCACAGGGCGCTGCAAGACCCCGCCCCGCGTGGCACCTCCAGTCGCCACGACCCCGGCCAGTCCGGCGATCCGGCACTGGATACCGCACTTTACCCCAAAGTCGGCGGCCTGCGGGTTGAGATGATCTTGCCCTCGCAAGACCTGCAGGTTCAGGCCGCTGGCGTGGTTTGGCCGCCCGACGATGACCCCAGCGCAGCCACCATCACGGCAGCCTCACGCCATCACCCGCTGTGGGTCGATCTGCGCCGCTAAGCCCGCCCGGCGCAGCTGAACTGCGGCCACCTCGGCCAGCCCCGTTGTCTGGAAATCCGGCAACACCGTCTGCATCGTCGCACCATCCAGCCGATGCGGCAGATCATAAAGGTAGCGCATTTCAGTCAACTCGCGCGCCAATTCCCAGACCGGCGAAGCCACACGCATCAGCCACCACGGAAATTTCGTCACCCGATAGGTTTGCCCGCTCAGCTTCTCGAACATCGCCAGCAGATCCTGCACACTGAACGTCAGCCCCGCGAACGGAATATCGGCAAACCGCGGCAACCCATCCCGCACCGCAGCCAATTCCACCGCTGCCCGCGCCATATCCGGCAGATAGGCATAGGCACGCGGCACATCCTCGCCGCCAAATGCCATCACCTTGCCCTTCGCCAGCCCGCGCAGCGCCATACCCATGGCTTGCGTCTTGCCCTCGGCATCCATGAAGTCACCGCCCCGCAGCAGGATCACCGGCACTCCGCTCGCGCGATAGTCTGCCTCCATCTGCACCCGCACCGCGCCCTTGCGGGTATTGGGCTTCTGCGGAGTCGAAGGTCCCCAAGGCCTTGGCTGCACACCATAATTATACACGCTCGCGGGCACGATCAGGGTCGCGCCACTGGCCCGCGCCGCCGCAATCGCCTGCGCGGTGATCGCGGGCACCAACCGGCCCCAATCATGATACATCGGCGGGTTCATTGCGTTGACGATCACATCCGCCCCCCGCGCCGCCTGCGCCATATCGGTGCCACGCTGATAGCGCCGCACCTCCCACCCCGCCGCCGCAAAGGCACGCGCCGCATGAGACCCAAACAGCCCCGACGCCCCTGCCACCAAAACCACTGCCATAATCAATCTCCTGTTGTTGCAGGATGAAATTAGACCCGCTGCCCCATTCATAACATTGGCAACAAGTGCAGATATGCTATACATATCTGTATGGATAATCTTGACTGGACCCTTACACGTTCTTTCCTCGCTGTCGCCGAAACCGGGTCACTCTCGGCTGCCGCACGACAGCTTCACCTCAGCCAACCCACCCTTGGCCGTCACATTGCCGATCTGGAAGCCGCCCTTGGCCTACCGCTGTTCACCCGGCAACCGCGCGGTCTGGCCCCGACGCCCGAGGCAGCTGCCCTGATCCCGCACGCCCGCAGCATGCGCGATGCAGCGGCAAAACTCGCCATGGCAGCCGCAGGCCGCGACACTCGCCTGCACGGCCCGGTCCGCATCACCGCCAGCCGCATCGTGTCGCATTACCTGTTGCCGCCGATCCTTGCACAACTGCGCCGCGACGAACCCGGTATCGAGATCGAACTTTCCCCCACCGACGCCTCGGACAACCTGTTGTTCCGCGAGGCGGATATCGCCCTGCGCATGTATCGCCCGACGCAGCCCGATCTGATCACGGCGCATCTGTGCGACATCCCGATGGCGATCTATGCCGCCCACAGCTACCTCACCCACCGCCCGGATCCGATCACACCCGAAACCATCCTCAGCCATGACTTCATCGGCTTTGACCGATCCGATGTGATGCTGCGGATGATGTCCGCGCAAGGTATCCAGGCCCGCCGCGAAGATTTCCCAACCCGCTGCGATGATCAGATCGTCTATTGGGCGCTGGTGCGCGCGGGCCTCGGTTTGGGCGGAATGCAGACCATCATCGGCGACGCCGAGCGTACAGTTACGCGCGCCGCGCCGTTTCTGCATCTGCAGCCCCTGCCGATCTGGCTGACAGCGCCCGAAGCTTTGCGCCACACCCCCCGAATCCGCCGGGTGTTTGATGCGCTTGCCGCCCATTTCCGGGCGCTAAACCTTGACCCTGCCCCACCCACCCGCTAGGCCATCGCCAACCTTTCAAACCTCTGGAGCCTACGATGGCAAATCCCTCCCTGCTTATCCTCGCCGGTGACGGCATCGGTCCTGAAGTCATGGACGAAGTGAAAAAGCTGATCGCTTGGTTCGACACCAAAGGCATCGTGACCTTTGACGTGTCCGAAGGTTTGGTCGGTGGCTGTTCCTACGACGCCCACGGCACACCCCTGACCGATGAGACCATGGCCCGCGCACAAGAAGTCGATGCCGTGCTGCTGGGTGCCGTCGGTGGCCCGAAATACGACAAGCTCGATTTCTCGGTAAAGCCCGAACGTGGCCTGCTGCGCCTGCGCAAGGAAATGGACCTGTTCTCCAACCTGCGCCCTGCCCAGTGCTTCGATGCTTTGGCCGATTTCTCCAGCCTGAAGCGCGATGTGGTCGCTGGCCTTGATATCGTCATCGTGCGCGAGCTGACCTCGGGCGTCTATTTCGGCGAACCGCGCGGTATCTTCATGGAAGGCAACGAGCGTGTGGGCATCAACACCCAGCGCTACACCGAATCGGAAATCGCCCGCGTGGCACGCTCGGCGTTCGAACTCGCCCGCAAGCGCGGCAACAAGGTCTGCTCGATGGAGAAGGCCAATGTGATGGAATCGGGCATTCTGTGGCGCGACGTGGTGCAGGAAATCCATGACAAGGAATACCCCGACGTTGCCCTGACCCATATGTATGCCGACAACGGCGCGATGCAGCTTTGCCGCTGGCCCAAGCAGTTCGACGTGATCGTCACCGACAACCTGTTCGGCGATGTGCTGTCCGATATGGCCGCGATGCTGACCGGCAGCCTTGGCATGTTGCCCTCGGCCTCTCTGGGCCTGCCGCAAGCCAATGGCCGCCCGAAGGCACTGTATGAGCCTGTGCATGGCTCCGCCCCCGACATCACGGGCCAAGGCAAAGCCAACCCGATCGCTTGCATCCTGTCGTTTGCGATGGCGCTGCGCTATTCGTTCGACATGGGGGCCGAGGCGACGCGTGTCGAGAAAGCGGTCGAGAAAGTGCTGGCAGACGGCGTCCGCACCGCCGATCTGATGGGCCCCGAAGGCGGCACCCCGGTGTCCACCACCCAGATGGGCGATGCGATCATCGCTGCGATGGAAGCCAGCCTGTAACCAATCAACGATTGCTATAAGGCCGGATAAAGTCCTACCCTTGGCGGGCATTGTTCGCCAAGGAGATTTCCAGTGACCCCTGTTTCGCGTGCCACCCTTGCGGCGGTGTTTTCCGCTTTGCTGACCCTGCCTGCTGCGGCAGAAAATTTCAAAACCGCCTTCCCCGAAGTCTATAGCCAGATCGAGCCGCAGTATCAGGCCGCCACCGGCGCGCTAGAGTTGCAACATGGCACAATCAAACTCAGCGATGGCACCGCTGAAATCGCCCTGCCCGATGCGTTCTACATGCTGAACGCCAAAGATGCGCGCTATGTGCTGGAAACTCTGTGGGGCAACCCGCCGGACGACACGATCCTTGGCCTGATCCTGCCGAAAGGCACCACGCCGTTTGACGGCGACTGGGCGGTGACGCTGACCTCTGATCCGATGGGTTATGTCTCGGATGAAGACGCCGACAGCTACAACTACGATGAAATGCTGACCGCCATGCAAAAAGACGCGCTGGACGGCAATGCCGAGCGCACCAAGGCAGGCTATGCAGCGGTTGAAATCAAAGGCTGGGCGGCGACCCCACATTATGACAAATCCACCCGCAAGCTCTATTGGGCCAAGCGGCTGCAATTTTCCGATACTGCTGGCGAGACGCTGAATTACGACATCCGAATCCTCGGCCGCCGTGGCGTGCTGGTGCTCAGCTTTATCGCCGATATCAAGCAGTTGCCCGCCGTCGAGGCCGCAGCCCCCGAAGTCCTGAAGATGGTGAATTTCACCGAAGGCAACCGCTACTCCGACTTTGTCCCAGGCGTCGATACCGTCGCCGCCGTGGGCATTGGCGGGCTGATCGCAGGTCAGGTTGCGGCAAAAACCGGGCTGTTGGTGGTGCTGCTCGCCTTCCTGAAGAAAGGTTTCGTTTTGGTGCTGCTGGTGGGCGGCGCGGTTCTGGGCAAACTGAAATCCTGGCTTGGCCGCAAGACGCCTGCCAACCCATCCCAGCCGCAACACGCAACGCAGGCCGAAGACGAAACCCCGCCAAGCTGACCGCGCCAGAACCAACCGGATAGCCGGGGAAAATCGCGCGAAATCACGGTCAAATGCAGCTTCCCCCTTGAACTTTAACCCGCAAGGCCCGACAGGTTGGCATCAACCCCCACCTCCCCGGATGCCCGCCATGCCCGTTGCTCAATCGAACCTGCGCGGCGCGCTTCTAGCGCTGGCTGCCTTTGCGATTTACGCAACACATGACGTGCTGGTGAAGTTTCTGGGGGCGAGCTACAGCGCGTTTCAGCTGATCTTTTTCTCGACCCTGCTCACCTTCCCGCTGATCACCATTCTGCTGATGAGCGACCGCACCGACGGCAATCTGATTCCGAAACACCCGTACTGGACAGCCCTGCGCACCGCCTCCGCCGTAGTGAACGGCATCACCGGCTTTTATGCGTTTTCCGTGCTGCCTCTGGCGCAATGCTACGCCATCTTCTTCGCCATGCCGATCCTGATCACCCTGCTCGCAATCCCGATCTTGGGTGAAAAGGTGGGCCTGCACCGTGGCCTTGCCATCGTCATCGGCCTTGCTGGCGTGATGATCGTGCTGCGACCGGGGCAAGAGCCGCTCAGCCTTGGCCACTTGGCCGCACTTGCGGCTGCACTTCTGGGCGCGATGACCTCGGTGATCGTGCGCAAGATCGGCCATGACGAACGCTCGGTCGTGCTTATGCTTTATCCGATGGTGGCCAACTTTGTCGTCATGGCGCTGGCATTGCCCTTTGTCTATGTGCCTGTGCCGGTGGAACATATGGGCATGATGGGCGCGATGGCGCTGCTGAGTATGCTGGCCGGGATGCTGACCATTGCCGCCTATCGGCGTGCGCCAGCCATCATCGTGGCGCCCATGCAATACAGCCAAATCATCTGGGCGATCATCTACGGCTTTTTCATCTTCAACGAAGAGGTCGATTTCTGGACAGCAGTCGGCACCGGCGTGATCATTGCCGCAGGCGTCTATATCGTCATGCGTGAAGACAAACCTTCCGTCTCGATCAATCGGCCCGTGCTGGAAACCCGCTCGCGCTTTGATTTCGGGGCGATCCCCCGCATCGGCCTCTGGCTGCGCCTTTTCGACCGCCGCCGTCTTCGCAACAAGACCGAAGGCCTGTCAGGCACCGACGGCGATGCATAGGAAATCCGGGCATAAAACCACGCGCGCCCTCTTGCAAACCCGCGCACAACGGTTTAACCCCGCGCCACGGTCGGAGCGTAGCGCAGTCTGGTAGCGCACCTGCTTCGGGAGCAGGGGGTCGGAGGTTCGAATCCTCTCGCTCCGACCAAATTCCCGCATAATTCCTGAACGTCAAAGCGCCCCACAAGGGCGCTTTTGTTCTTGAGGCTGCGCTTACCGTCCGCGCCACGTTGCCAGAATGTAGGCCGCTGTCATCAGGTCCAGATGCGCGCCGCCGCCGTTCTTGGCCACGGTGATTTCATCGTCGGAACTGCGGCGATAGCTGCCTTGCGCCATGTCGTAGAAATCGGCCTTGATATCGGCCTCTGTGATCACGCCAGCCGCAATCGGGTCAATGATGTCCCCAATATGATGCACCGTCGTCGCGCGCGAATCGACGAATACCGAGGCCCGCCGCATCACCGTGTCATCCGCCTCGCGCATCCCCGGCGTATAGGCGCCAATCAGGTCGATGTGCTGACCCGGCTGCAGCCATGCCCCCTGCAACACCGGCGTTTTACTCATCGTCGCGGTGCAGATGATATCCGCCGCCCGCACCGCCGCCGCCAGATCGCTGACCGCCGTCACCCGAGGGTCAGCAGCGGCCATAGCTTCCGCCCCGGCAGGCGATCGGTTCCAGATGCTGAATCTCGCCTGCGGAAACAGCGCGCTGTAAGCCTGCACCATCGACTTCGCCACCGTTCCCGCACCCACCAACAGGATATTGCGGCTGTCCTTGCGTGCCAGCTTGCTGGCCGAAAGCAGGCTGTCACCGGCGGTTTTCCATTTGGTGACTAGGTGAAAATCCACCAAAGCCTCAAGCTGTCCAGTCGCATCGTTGAACAGGTTGACCGCGCCGTTGATGCTGGGCAGTCCGCGTGCCGCGTTGCCGGGCACCACAGTCGCTACCTTGACCAGACTGCCAAGGCCATCAATCCACGCCGCACGATCCAGCAAGGTGTCGCTGCCGCGATACAGCAGCAAATCGTTGATTTCCGCACGCGGAAGGCGGTGCCCAGCCTCCAGCGCGTCACACAAACCCGCCCAAGACAGCAGCTTTTCGGCCTCTGGCCCCACGATTTCAATGCTCATAGCCCCGCCTCTTGCTTGCTCAACAACCCTTCGGCAACCAATCGTTGTGCCCAGCCCTGCCAGCTTTCAAACTGATGCGTCCGCCAGCCCCGGCGCGCCGCCGCCGTGATGTTATCGGCGCGGTCATCGGTGAACAACAGCCGATCGGGGGCGATACCGCAATCTTCCTCAACCATCTGATAAATCAGCGGATCAGGCTTGATCACCCCCATCACGCCCGAGACATAGCGGCGGTCGAAATCCTGCAGGAAATCCATCTTCGGCAGCGCTTCTTCAAACGAATACCGCCCGAAGTTGGTCAGCGCGAACACCGGCACCCCCTTGGCCCGCAACGCCCGCTGCAAGGCAATGCTGCCCTCAATCCGGGGCGAAGCGAGTTCGATCCAGCGATCATACCACAGCCGGATTTCCGCAGACCATTCAGGGTGACGCGCAGCCCAATCATAGATCGTTTCGCGAAACAATGCGCCTTCGTCGACGCGGTCGTTCATGCCATGCAGATCAACGGCATCGAACAGGGCACGGCGGCGCTCCTCACCAATCACCCGGTCATAGAACGCTTCCGGCTGCCAACGCGTCAGCACATTGCCGATGTCAAATATCACCGCTTGGGGCTGCAACATCCAGATCCTTCTTCTTTTTCACCGTCTCGCGCCACAAGGTATAAAGCCCCGCGCCGCAGATCAGCGCAATCCCCACCCAAGCCGTATGGTCCGGCAAAGTGCCGAACACCACCGCCCCCCAGAAAATCGCCATCGGCATGCCGATATACTCAAACGGCGCGATCAACGCGGCTTCGGTGGTCCGGTAGGCCTGGCTCATCATCAAGCCGCCCACCCCCACCGCGACGCCCGTGGCCACAAACGCCCACCAATCGGCCACCGGGGGCATATGCCAAGGTCGGAACAGAAACTCCCAAGTGCTGCCCGGCGCTTGTGCCAAATGACCATCGCCCGCGATCAACCCGAAACTCAGGCTGACCACGATAAACCCGACCTGCACGAAGAAATTCAACGTCATCGCACTTTCAGTGCCGCGCATCCGCCGCGTCATCATATGGCTAGAGGCGTAACAGAACGCCGAGATCAGCACCAGAATCGCCGCCGGCTGGATCACCCCAGCCCCCGGCCGCGTCATCACCACCACGCCCAGCATCCCCACCGCCACCGCCGCCCAACGTCGTGGCCCGACCTGCTCACCCAGGATCACCGCCGACATCAGCGTCACGAAGAGCGGCGCCACAAACGCCGTTGCCACCGCATCCGCCAACGGCATCAGCGACAGCCCGACGAAATAGGTGATGTTCGAGCACATCACGATGCAAACGCGAAACAGATGATCCAGCGGCCGCCGCGTCAGCAGCTGCCGAAACCCGCCGCCCGAGGCCCAGATCACCGCCAGCACAATCGCAATCCCGATAAACGCCCGCAGCAAGATCACCTGATGCAGCGCATAGCCACTACCCGACAGCGCCTTGATCGCCAGATCATTCATCGACAGCACAACCCCGCCACCAAGGGCGAAGAAAATACCGGAGTTACTCTTCTTGGAAATGTCAGACATGCCCCAACTCACCGCGCCAAACGCCCTGCGTCTAGCCTAGAGCCGACATCACCGCTTCGCTTGCCGCACAACCCGCTCTAAAACTTCCAGAAAGCGCGAACGGTCCGCCTTGGAAAATGGCCGCCCGCCGCCTTGCCGAAACGGGTCGGCGCTGCGCAAATCCTGCATCAGATCTCGCGTCGCCAGCACATTGCCGATATTGGCAGGCGTCAACTCCTCGCCATTGTGCTTGACGACCTTGGCCCCCGCCGCGACGCATTTCGCCGCCAGCGGAATATCCTCCGTCACCACCACATCGCCCACACCGCAGGCCTCGGCGATCCACTTGTCGGCCTCATCCGGCCCCGCCGCCACAAACACGCTTTCCACCAGCGGGTTCGCCGATGGCCGGATACCGCCGTTCGAGACCAGAATCATCCGCATCTGATGCCGCGTCGCCACCCGCTCGGCCTCGGCCTTCACCGGGCAGGCGTCAGCATCAATGAAAATCCGGCCAGCCCCGCTTGATCCAGTCATGGAGCGGCAAAAACCTCGACCCAATAGTATTTCATCGCATAGCTTTGCCCCTTCAGGGGCTTGTCATCCGGCTGATATACCATCGCAATCCCGGTTTCCCGCAACGCACAATCCAGAATATTCTTGCGATGCCCTTTGCTGCCCATCCAGCTTTCCATGATCCCGGCAGCAGAAGATTGCCCCGCCCCGATATTCTCGGCCACCTTGCTATAGCTATAGCCCTGCGCCTTGATGCGGCTCGAGAACTTCGCGCCGTTCTTGCTGGAATGGCTGAAGAAATTCTGCTCGGCCATCGCTTTTGCATGGCCCTTTGCCGCCTTCACCAGTTTGGCATTCACCGTCAACGCCGAGCAGCCCGCCCCGGCCCGCGCCTTGTTCACCGCCGCCAACACCTGATCTTCCACACCACCGGCCAAGGCCGGAGATGCGATCATCGCCATCAAAACCGCCGCTTTAAGCATTAAGTGCCCCCGCATGAAACGCCACATGTTCTTCCATGAACGTGCTGACAAAGAAATAGCTGTGATCATAGCCCTTTTGCATCCGAAAACTGCCACCCTGCCGACGCTCAGCCATCGCGCCCGCCAAGGCCTCGGGCTTCAGCAAATCCAGAAACTGATCGCTGGTGCCTTGGTCAATCAAAATCGGCCCATCAAAGCCGCGCTTTTTCATCAACAGCGTCGTATCATGCGCCGCCCAAGCCGCCTCATCCGGCCCCAGATAGGCACCAAATTGCTTGCGGCCCCAATCGCTTGCCGTCGGATTGCAGATCGGCGCAAAGGCGGAAACCGAGCGGAACCGCCCCGGAAAGCTCATCGCAATGGTCAGCGCCCCATGCCCGCCCATCGAATGCCCGGTGATCGCTTGTGCGGCTTCGGCAATCGGAAACGCCTTGAACAATTCGCGCGGCAGTTCTTCCGTCACATAGTCCCACATGCGGAAATTCTTGTCCCACGGGCTTTGCGTCGCGTTCACATAAAACCCCGCGCCCTGCCCCAGATCATAGGCCGCATCGTTAGGAACATCCTCACCCCGAGGCGACGTATCAGGGAACACCAGCGCAATCCCCACCTCTGCCGCCCACCTTTGCGCGCCCGCCTTCACCATCGCGTTTTCATGCGTGCAGGTCAGCCCCGACAGATACCACAGCACCGGCACCAGCCCTTCCTCGGCTTCGGCAGGCAGGAACAGCCCAAAGGTCATCTCGGTCCCCGTCGCCGCCGAGGCATGGCTATACACGCCCTGCACGCCGCCAAAAGCCCGGTTTTCTGAAATGGTTTTCATCGTCATATCCCTTTAGTCCGTCTTGAATTTCAATGCGTTACAAACGCAATCACCGCCGTCACACTCAGCACCGATGCCGCGGTCGAGATCAGGATCGCCGTCGAAACCCGCTGCGGTGCCACCCTGAAATGCTGCGCCAGAATGAACACATTTCCCGCCACCGGCAAAGACGCCGCCGCCACCATCACCCCCGCCGCATAACGCTCCACCGGGAAAATCACCAGTGCCGCCAGCCCCACCGCCGCCGGATGCAGCACCAGCTTGGCAAAACTCAGCCAAGCCGCCACCTCCAGCCGTTCCGCGCTGCGGCCCGCGAGGCTGGCGCCAATCGCAAACAGCGCGCAGGGCGTCGCCGCAGCCCCAAGCATCGTCATGAATTCATTCACCGGCACCGGCACCGCCCATCCGGTCGCACCCCAAGCCATCCCCAACACCACCGAGACGATCATCGGGTTTTTCAGCAAGCCCACGGCCAGCACCCGAAAGATGCCCCAAGACATCCGGCCTTCGCGCAGGCCCACCACAAGCAGCGTCAAAACACTGGAAAAAACCACCAGATCCACCGCCAGCACCAGCAAAACCGGCCCCACCGCCGCCGGTCCCAGCAGCAGCGTCAGCATCGGAATGCCAAGGAAACCCACATTGCCGATGATCCCGGTATGCGCCTCAAACACCGCTTCTTCCGGCTTCGCACCACGCAGCAGCGCCACCCCGGCCACAATGGCCCAGACCAGCGCCGAGGCCAGAAAATACGCCCAGACAAACGCCCAGGAAAACACATCGCCCAAGTCCAGATTGGCCGCAAAGCCGAATAGCATCGCCGACAGCGCAAAGTAGAACACGAATTTCGTCAGATACGCCGTCGCCTCGGCGCTGAAAAACCGCAGCCGCCCCGCGCCATAGCCAAGGCCAATCACCGCAAAGAACGGCAGAGTTTTCAGCAAAATCGCCAGCATGCTGCCAGAGTTTCACGCCGCCTGCGCCGACACAAGCCTTTGCGGGCATCTCTGAACAAACTCTTAACGCAAAAAGCTAAAGCATTGATTCAACGACATTCCGCCGTGGTCCCCAAGCGGGACCACGCCTCAACCGCCCCCAATCAGCACCCCGGCCGCGAACACCAACGCGCCCCCGACCACCACTTGCAGCGCCGCCCGCAGGAACGGAGTCTCCATGAACTTGTTCTGAATCCAGGCAATCGCCCACAATTCCACAAACACCACCACCATCGCGATGCTGGTCGCCGTCCAGAAGTCTGGGATCAGATAGGGCAGTGCATGACCCAAACCGCCCAGCGCGGTCATCACCCCACTCGCCAAGCCCCGCTTGAACGGCGACCCCCGTCCCGACAGCACCCCGTCATCATGCGCGGCCTCGGTGAACCCCATCGAGATCCCCGCGCCCACACTGGCCGCAAGCCCCACCAGAAACGTCGTCCAGGTGTTCTGGGTGGCAAAAGCCGTCGCAAAGATCGGCGCGAGGGTCGAGACAGAACCATCCATCAACCCCGCCAGCCCCGGCTGCACCCAGGTCAGGATAAACTGCCGACGCGCCACCTTATCCTCGCCATCGCGCACCTCCGGCCCCAGCAGATCAGCCTCCAACCCCTCGGCGTGCTGCTCATGCCCCACCTCGGCCGCCGCGAGATCCCCCAACAATTTCCGCGTCGCCGCATCAGATGTCCGCGCCGCCGCACGGGCATAGAACTCCGCAGCGCTATGCTCCATCGCCCGAGCCTCGTCGCGGATCCGCTCCAGCCCCAGATTTTCCGTCAGCCAAACCGGCCGCCGCGCATAAAACCCGGCCACATGCTCGCGCCGAATCAACGGTATAACCCCGCCAAACCGACTGACATGCAGGTCAATCAACCGCTGCCGATGCCCGTCTTCCTCGGCTGCCATCTCGTCAAACACCGCTGCCGAGGCCGGATATTCCGCCCGCAACCCTTGCGCAAAGGTCCGGTAAATCCGCGCGTCGTCCTCTTCCGACGAAATCGCAAGCGCCAAGACCTCTTGCTCGGTCAGATCGGCAAAGCGCCTGCGGCTGGAAATGTTGAACCCCATGTCGGTCACACCCTAATTTGGAATGATTCTAAATACGCCGATCCCACCCTGCACGCCAAGCCCCAAAATGCAATCTGAACCGCTCAGTTCATTTTTCGCTTGCCAAACTGAACGAATCAGTTCATTTTCACTTTTGAACCGATGAGTTCAGATATAGGAGCCTGATATGAAACCCTTCGCCGCCGCCCTGCTGCTGACCCTCGCCGCCGCCACCCAAGCCTCGGCCTTCTCGATGAGCGTCAATCTCCCCGACCTGACCTTTCCGCCATCGACCACCAGCGTCTCGACGCAAAACGCAGGCCAACCCGGCAAATGATCCAACCGCTTGCCCGCCGCCCCCCAGCCGCTATAGATTGCGGCATGGGGGATAGCATGGGTGCCAAGCCGCAACTGATTGTGAAAGGTCGCAAGTTCGATCAAGTGCTGGAAGGCGCGCGCGTTGTTTTCATGCGCGACGGCTTTGAGCGCGCCTCGGTCGATGACATTGCGCGAGAGGCTGGCGTATCGAAGGCCACGCTTTACGCCTATTTCCCCGACAAACGCCTGCTTTTCTTGGAAATCGCCAGCACCGAATGTCGCCGTCAGGCCGATGACGCCGAATCCCATATCGACCCCAACGCGCCCATTGCCGAAGTGCTGCGATTGGCCGCGCAAAAGATCACAGCTTTCATGCTGTCAGATTTCGGCCAGCGAATCTTTCGCATTGCCGTTGCGGAATCCGAAAACTTCCCTGCCGTGGCGCATCAATTCTACCACTCCGGCCCAAAGCTGGTGCAAGACCGCCTCGCCGAAATCTTGCGTGCCGCCTGCGAGCGGGGCGAGCTGGTGATCGACGACATCCCCTTCGCCGCCGCCCAGTTCGCGCAACTCTGCAAGGTCGATATCCAAGACCGGATGATCTTCACCCCCAGCCCCTGCTGCACCGCCGCCGACACCGCCCGCGTCATTGACGGAGCCGTGTCGATGTTCATGGCGCGCTATGGGGGGAAGGGTTAGGGTTTCAGCCGCACCCGCGCGCCTGGCCCCCTTCCGTCGCACACAAACAGATTCGGTCGTGCGGTCAGATAAGCCCTCCAATTGCCCTCGGCTGTATCACTTATCTTCGTTTGCACGCTCTGCCGTATTCGAGCGTTGAGATCAGCGATAAGCAAACCCGACGCCGCGCCATTGGCCTTGATCGCCTCACAAACCAGTATCTCCAGTGGTGAGCGCGCCATAGCAGGGATAACCTTGGAGTTCGATGTGTCGCTCGGCTTTGAATTTTCAACAGGTTTGCGAACCCGCACCACCGTTCGCCCGGTTTCGATCAGATATTGGGTCAATGGTTCAAAATCACGATCATCCGAGGCAATGGCGAACGCACTTGCCAGTCCGCGCTGCGCCAAATCCATCGCCGCCACCGTCAGGTGCATATCTGCCAGGTTCTTTTTGCCCACCCCACTGTCGCAATGCAGCATTTGATAAGCCATGGCTTCCGGCCAGCCCCCCACACGCTTTGCATCGCCAAAGACCCGTCGGATCACAACTTCGCCATAGCCTGCCGCCAACGCCTCTAACCGCGCCAGATCTGAATGTGGGAAATTGTCACCATCCACGAGGACGGCGACACGCTGCTTGCGCTGCCACATCGGCACAGCCAAAGGCGAAAGATCAGTCATCACAGCAACCAAGAAAGTTTGATCGCCTGCAAGGTCACGCAAGATTGCGGCCCGAATAGGGCGGTCGTGCCGAGCGCGACATCGCTATCCTCGCCGCCCAAACATCTTGGGGGGCAGCCGAGGGCCAAGGCGGCGGGCCGTCTAGCCGTTCTCGCGCAGAACCCCGCCCGCGAGATACAGCGAGCCACAGATCAGCACACGCGCATTGGGTGACGTGGCCGCAATCTTCGCCAAAGCCCCGGCGACCGAATCCGCCACCACCGCGTCCATCCCCACAGAGGCCGCCGCATCCCGCGTCACCTCGGCCGGAAGCGTGTTCTTCTCACCGGGGATCGACACCGCATGCAGCCGCGTCACGCAGCCCGCCAAAGGTTCCATATAGCCGCGTACATCCTTGGTGTTCAGCATGCCGCAGATCAGATGCGTCTCGCGCGAAGGCATCCGTGCGAGGGTCGCCGCCACCGCAGCGCCACCCGCCGGATTGTGCCCGCCATCCAGCCACAACTCTACCCCCGGCGCGCTTTCCACCAGAGGCCCCACCCGCAGCCGCTGCATCCGCGCCGGCCAATAGGCGCGCGTCACCGCCGCCTCACAAGCCGCCGCATCCTTGCCCAACGCCCGCAGCGCCGCAATCGCCGCCCCGGCGTTCTGTATCTGAAACGGCCCCGGCAAGTTCGGCAGCGGCAGGTCCAGCAGACCGTTCTCATCCTGATAAATCAGTCGCCCGCGCTCTTCCCAAGCGCTCCACTGCTGGCCAAACGCCAGCACCGGGCAGCCCAGACGCGCCGCCCGCGCCTCGATCACCGCCATGCCAGCATCTTCCTGCGGGCCAACCACACAAGGCACACCGCGCTTCAAGATCCCGGCCTTTTCGCCAGCAATCTCGGCCAAAGTCTCACCCAGATATTGCTGGTGGTCGATGGAAACCGGGGTAATCACCGTCAACACCGGCTTTTCCACCACATTCGTCGCATCCAGCCGCCCGCCCAAACCAACCTCAAGCAGCGTGTAATCCGCAGGCACGCGGCTGAACGCCAGAAACGCCGCGCAGGTGGTGATCTCGAAAAACGTGATCTCATCCGGGCCATTGGCCTTCACACATTCGTCAAGCAGCGCCGTCAGCGCCTCTTCCGAAATCAGCTCACCCGCCAGCCTGATCCGTTCGTGAAACCGCGCCAGATGCGGCGAGGTATAGGCATGCACCAGAGACCCCCCCGCCTCTAACCCCGCGCGGATCATCGCCTGCGTGCTGCCTTTGCCATTGGTGCCCGCGATATGGATCACCGGCGGCACCGACCGTTCGGGGTTGCCCAAGGCGGCCAGCAAACGCTCCACCCGGTCCATCACAAGGTCGATCACCTTGGGATGCAGCGTCATCATCCGTTCAAGAACCGCGTCAGAACTCACGCTTTTGCCTCGGCAGCCTCAAGAATCTCGCCCGGCGGCGGCAGATCGCCCTTCACCGCAGGCGATTGGTTCATCAGCATCCGCAGAATCGTCACCAGTTCCTCGCGCAAAGCCTTGCGATGCGTCACCCGGTCCAGCATGCCGTGGTCGAGCAGATATTCGGCACGCTGAAAGCCCTCGGGCAATTTCTCACGAATGGTCTGCTCAATCACGCGCGGGCCAGCAAAACAGATCAGCGCGTTCGGCTCGGCAATCTGCACATCGCCCAGCATCGCATAAGAAGCCGTCACCCCGCCCGTCGTCGGATGCGTCAGCACCACGACATAAGGAAGGCCCGCCTCTTTCAGCATCTGCACCGCAACCGTGGTGCGCGGCATCTGCATCAAAGACAGAATCCCCTCCTGCATCCGCGCGCCACCCGCTGCCGAAAACAGCACCAGCGGCCGCTTCGTCGCCACTGCGCGCTGCGCCGCCGCGATAATCGCGTTGCCGACATACATGCCCATCGAACCGGCCATGAACGAGAAATCCTGCGCTACGGCAACAATCGGCGTGCGGCCAACTTCGCCTTCAACCACCAGCATCGCTTCGCGCTCGCCCGTCGATTTCTGCGCCGCTTTCAGGCGATCAGGGTATTTCTTCTGGTCGCGAAAATGCAGCGGGTCCACCACGGGCTCCGGCACCTTCACCTCGACAAACACGCCAACATCGAACAGACCAGTGAAACGGTCGCGCGGGCTGATCGCCATATGGTGATCGCACGAGGTGCAAACATTCAGATTCGCCGCCAACTCGCGGTGAAACAGCATGGTCCCGCATTCCGGGCATTTCGTCCAAAGATTCTCGGGCACCTCGCGGCGCGAAAACAGCGAGTTGATCTTGGGGCGGACGTAGTTTGAAATCCAGTTCATCGCCTGTCCTGCGGTAACATCGGTCTATCGTGAGATAGTCCGGGGGGGCCGGAAATGCAATCGCTCCGACGGATGACTGGCACGGCCTCGCCCCTGCGACTGCGGCTTTCAGCTTCATCTTGGTCAAAATACTCCCGCCGGAGGCTCCGGCATCTGTCCCCTGCCAAACCTTGACAGGATTATGGTCTGTCAGGGCCTCCGACCGTCTTTCACGCCATATCCAGCCAAACCTGCCCATCGCAAACGCCGCCTGCAATCACGTGGCCCGGCAGGGCGACTTCGGGGTGGGTTTCTTTCCAGTCGCGAAACCGATCATTGCTGACAATCCGCGCGCCCAAGGCCCGGGCAGAGGCCAGGATCACCGGGTCGGCGGGCGTGCCCTTGTCCACCACCATCACCCGATCGCGCGGCAGGCCCAGCATTTTGCCCAAGGCGTAATCGTGGCGATATTTGCCCATCAATTTGTAACCCGCATTGGCATCAAACACCACGCCGGGGGCAAAGCCTGCGGCGGTCAGTTTGTCGACCACGGCGCGCACCACTTCGATCTGCGGCAGGTTATCTTTCCAATGCATCACATTCGATCCATCGACCACCACATATTTCGGCGGCGGTGGCTTGCGTGTGAACAGGCCGCGTCGGGGCGGGCCGCTGTGGGTTGCGATCTGGCCGTGGATCGCGCGTTCGGCGCGCGCCTGATGCTCTGCCGATTGTCCTCGCGTAGCACGGACGAACAGCCAGATTGCGGCCAACAGCATCGGCCCAAACAGCATTGCAAGATCAACAAGACCTGGCTGCAGCACTGCCACAGCCAACCCAATAGCCGAGCCGAGGCACAACAAAAATGGCACAAACATCCCACACCTCTTGTACAATGCGCAGCAATGCCCAGAGCCACCCGTTCGCATACGCAAAGCCAGAAAACCGCCGAATCGTTAAGAAATCGTTAAAATGGACACCCTAACAGGCTGTTTTCATTTATAAAAATTTGGTCCCGAGTTGGGACCAGCCCGAAGCCCCTTAGATTTTCGGGCGATGATCCACAATCCGCACCGCCTTGCCCTCACTGCGCGGCACAGAACCCGGAAGGCCAGCCGTCACCTCCACATTGATCCCCCAGACCTGCCGGATTCTTTTGTGCAGCCCCGCGCTCAACCGTGCCAGTTCCGCGGCCTCCATCGCCGCCACAGCCTCAACCAGAACCCGCATCGAATCCAGTCGTCCATCGCGGCGCAACTCGATCTGGAAATGCGGCGCAAGACCGGGATGCGCCAGAACCTGCTCCTCGATCTGGCTGGGAAACACGTTCACCCCGCGCAGGATGATCATGTCATCGCTGCGTCCCCGCATCCGCTCCAACCGCCGCATCGACCGCGCCGTGCCGGGCAACAGCCGAGTCAGATCGCGGGTCCGGTAGCGGATGATCGGCAAGGCCTCTTTGGTCAACGAGGTCAGAACCAGCTCACCATATTCCCCATCCGGCAGCACAGCGCCGGTTTCAGGGTCGATGATCTCGGCCAGAAAGTGATCTTCCCACAGCGTCAGACCATCCTTGGTTTCCACACATTCAATCGCCACCCCCGGCCCGATCACCTCGGACAGGCCATAACAATCCAGCGCGTGCATATCGAAGGCTGTCTCAATCTCGGCACGCATCGCGGTGGTCCAAGGCTCGCCACCAAACACCCCCACCCGCAGCGGGCATGTGCGCGGATCACGACCCTGTGCGCGGTATTCATCAAGGATCGACAGCATATACGACGGGGTAGAGCCAATCGTGGTAGCACCAAAATCCTCGATCAGATTGACCTGCCGATGCGTCATCCCGCCCGAAACCGGCACCACCGTGCAGCCCAGCTTCTCGGCGCCGTAGTGAAATCCCAGACCGCCAGTGAACAGCCCATAACCATAGGACAGATGCACCACATCCCCCGGCCGCGTGCCGCATGCCCGCAGGCTACGCGCCATCAGATGCGCCCAGGTGTCGATATCCTTGGCCGTATAACCCACCACCGTCGCCTTGCCAGTGGTGCCCGACGAAGCATGCAGCCGCACGACTTTTTCACGCGGCACCGCGAACATGCCATAGGGATAGTTTGCCCGCAGATCAGCCTTGGTGGTGAAGGGAAAGCGCGCAATATCGCTCAACTGTTTCAGATCGTCCGGATGCACACCAGCGGCTTTGAAGGCCGCGTTGACATGCGGCACATTATGGTAGGCATGGGCAAGCGACCATTTGAGGCGGCAAAGCTGCAAGGCATCAATCTCATCGCGAGAGGCGATTTCGATGGGCTCTAGGGTCAGGCGGTCTGGGGACAGATCAAGCATGGGGTCTCCGCGCCAAAGGCGGCGATACGGTTTAAGGTCAAGCCAGCTAGCGCGGCAATCTTGGCATTGTCATGGCAGACCGCCCCAAAAGCCCAGCCTTCGCATGACAAAAGCTGCGGCAGGTCGCCCCGCCGCAGCTTTGCTTATCATTTGATCAGGGGCGCACTAGCTGGCCAACAGATCACGCACCATCGGAATCACCTTCTCGCCGTAAAGCTGGATACAGTTCAGCAACTGATCATGCGGTTGCGGCCCGGTGGCGTATTTCATGTCAAACCGCTGGATTTTCAGATCGCGCACCGCCGCAGCGATCTTCTTCGCAACGGTTTCCGGCGAGCCTACGTAAAGCGAGCCGTGGTGAACCTCGTCCAAGAACCGTTCCTTGGTTGTCGGCGGCCAGCCGCGCTCACGGCCCAAGCGACCGAACATCGTCTGGTAATGCGGCCACAAAGCCTCTTGCGCGGCCTCATCCGTCTCTGCCACGAACCCCGGTGAATGGATGCCAATCGGGCGCATGGTTTTGCCCAACTGATCCACCGCGCGATGATAAAGGTCGATATAGGGCAGGAACCGGCGCGGATCACCTCCGATGATCGCCAGCATCAGCTGCAAATCTTGCCGCACCACCCGCACCACCGATTCCGGGCTGCCGCCGACGCCCACCCAAGTGGTCAGCCCCTGCGGCCCAACCGGCGGATAGACGATCTGGTTTTTCAGCGGCGTGCGGGTTTCACCAGCCCAAGTCAGGCTTGGTTCGCGCACCAGCTTGGCGAAAATATCCAGCTTTTCCTCGAACAACAGTTCGTAGTCGTCCATCGAATAGCCAAACAGCGGGTAGCTTTCAGTAAAGCTGCCCCGGCCGAGGATTACCTCGGCACGACCATTCGAAATTGCGTTCAGTGTTGAAAACCGCTGAAACACGCGGATCGGATCATCCGATGACAGCACCGTCACCGCCGTGCCCAGATGTATCTTGCTGGTGCGGCCCGCGATGGCTGCCAGGATCACCTCGGGCGAGGAAATCGCGAAATCGGGGCGGTGGTGTTCGCCAAGACCGATGAAATGCACGCCAGCCTGATCGGCCACCACGGCCTGTTCGACCACATCGCGGATCACCTGATCCATCGGTTTTTGCGCACCATTGGCGTCGATGGTCACGTCGCCAAAGGTATCAAGGCCGAGTTCAATCGTCATATCTGTCTCCTTGGGCGGTGCCGGATGATCCCGCACGCCCATATGTTGAGCCAGAGATAAGCGCAGCCGCGCATGTGGGGAAGTCTGCGCGGCTGCACATCGGCTGTTCGGTGAGGATCAGCCGATGTAAGCGCGCAGCGCCGCAGCGCAGCCTTCGTCACGGACGCGGGCGAGTTGGGTGGCAAAAGCGGTCTGAAACACCGGGTTCTCGGCCAGATCGCCATAGATCGTGCGCTGATCCAGCCAAGCCTGCGGATTGCTCTGCGCTGTCTTGGCGATGACCTGCAACGCATCCCAGTTCGGATCATTCGGCGCGATCAGCGTGCCATTGTCAGACACTCCATTGCAGTAGCGGCACCACAGCGCCGACACCAGCGCCAACCCATCACAGGATTGCCCCGCAGCCAGCCGATCCCGCAGCGGCGGCACGATGAACTTTGGCTGGCGGTTCGATCCATCCAGACACAGCCGCCGCTCGGTATCGGCGACCTCGGGGTTCGAGAACCGCTCGACTATCTTGGCGTAGTAGTCGACCAGATTGGTATCCGGCACCGGCGCGACGGTCGGGATGATCTCGGTGGTTTCCAGCTTATTGAGGAAGCCAAGGATCAGCGGATGCGCCATCGCCTCATGCACATATTCGATATCCATCAGACCGCCGGGATAAGCGATGGTGGCATGGCCGCCGTTCAGGATGCGGATTTTCATCGCCTCATAGGCGTGAACGTGGTTGCTGAAGGTCACGCCGACTTTTTCCAGCGGCGGGCGGCCTGCGGGGAAGTTATCCTCCAGCACCCATTGGCGGAACGGCTCGCAGGTGACAGGCACCGGATCGTCGCCCAAGCCAAACGCCGCTGCCATGGCACGCTCGCGCGGGCCGGTGGCGGGGGTGATGCGGTCGACCATGCCATTTGGGAAAGCGACATTGGCCTTGATCCAATCGGCCAAGGCCGGATCGGACAGCCGCGCCAGCCCCACCACGGCAGCTTCGGTGACATGGCCGTTGCCGGGCAGGTTATCACAGGACATCACGGTAAAGGGTTGGATACCCGCCGCACGCCGCGCCTTCAGCGCCGCGATGATAGCGCCAAAGGCGGTGCGGTGCGGGTTGGCGGCATCGGCGGCGATTTCGGGCGCGGTGGGGTCAAACTGCCCTGTCGCCGGATCAATGAAATAACCGCCTTCGGTCACAGTCAGCGAGACGATGCGGATTTCGGGCTTGGCCATCGCGGCGATCAGCGCGGCGTTATCCGGCTGCACCTCGACAAAGCCGATCATCGCGCCCACGCGACGCGCAGATTTGCCTTTGGGGTCAAGCTCGATGATCGAGGACAGACAATCCTGCGCCATCAGCGCATCACGCATCCGCGCATCGCCCTCACGCACACCGGCACCCAAAATGGCCCAATCATGCGCCAGACCCATGGCGAACAGATCGTCGAGATACACCGCCATATGTGCGCGGTGGAAGTTGCCCAAGCCGATATGCACGATCCCCGGCGTCAGTTTGCTGCGGTCATAGGCGGGCAGGTTTGCGGTTTGCGAACTGTCGTTCATGTTCATGCCATCCAGTTGCCGCCGTCAACGCCGAAGCATTGCGCGACGATATATTCAGCTTCGGGCGTGGCGAGGAAGATCGCCATGCCTGTCAGATCGGCAGCGGTTCCCATCCGGCCAAACGGCACGGCGGCCCCCACTTCGCGCTTTTTCTGGCCGGGTTGCTTGTTTTCATATTTGGCGAAGAACGCATCAACGCCATCCCAATGCTCGCCATCCACCACACCGGGAGCGATGGCGTTGACGTTGATCTTATGCTCGATCAACCCCAGCCCCGCGCTTTGGGTCAGGCTGATCACCGCCGCCTTGGTGGCGCAATAAACCGCGACCAACCCTTCACCGCGACGACCGGCCTGGCTGGCCATGTTAATGATTTTGCCACCTTTTCCGCGCGCGATCATATGCTTGGCCGCGGCCTGCATGCAAAACAGCGTACCCGATACATTGACGGCGAACAAACGTTCATAATCAGTGCGGGTGATCTCGGAAATCGGGGCAGCGGTGAACAGGGCCGCGTTGTTGACCAGAATGTCGAGGCCGCCCATCTTGTCGATCGCCATAGCAAACCCCGCGTCAATCGAGGCTTGCGAGGTGATATCCATCTGCACGCCAATCGCCTTTGGCCCCAGCGCGGCGGCAGCTTTCGCAACTGCCTCGGCATTGATGTCGGCCAAGGCGACCGTGGCCCCCTCGGCGATATAGGCCCGGGCAAACTCCAACCCGATACCACGGGCCGAGCCTGTAATCAGTGCGGTTTTACCTTCCAGCCTCATGCCATAGCCTTTCCGTCGGCACCAAAGCGATGCACCTTGCCGGCCTGCGGTGACAGGAACACGGTATCGCCGTGGCGCAGGTTCACGTCGCCACCGGCACGCACGGTGACAGAGCCTTGGCCTTCGACATTGACGTGCAGGAAAGTATCCGAGCCCAGCAGTTCGGCCACAGAAACCGTGCCCTTCCACATCCCGGCGGTGGTCGAGATCTCCATATGCTCGGGACGCACGCCAATTGTCGTCGCCCCCATCGACTGCGCGTCTGCGCCTGTCATCAGGTTCATGCGCGGGCTGCCGATAAAGCCTGCCACGAACACGTTCGCCGGATGGTTATAAAGCTCCAGCGGGCTGCCGACCTGCTCGATATTGCCAGCCTGAAGCACCACGATCTTATCGGCCATCGTCATCGCTTCGACCTGATCATGTGTCACATAGATCATCGTGGTTTTCAGGTTCTGGTGCAGTTCGGTGATTTCCAACCGCATGTTGCCACGCAGCGCGGCGTCAAGGTTCGACAGCGGCTCGTCAAAAAGGAAAGCTGCGGGTTCACGCACAATCGCCCGCCCAATGGCGACCCGTTGGCGCTGACCACCCGAAAGCTGGCCGGGGCGACGCTCTAGATAGCCGGTCAGGTTCAACACCTTGGCGGCGCCTTCGACCTTCTTGTCGATGGCAGCCTGATCCATCCCCGCCATTTTCAGCGGAAACGCGATGTTCTTGCGCACCGACATATGCGGATAGAGAGCATAAGACTGGAACACCATTGCCAGCCCGCGCTTGGCGGGGGGCAGCGCGGTGGCATCTTTGCCGTCAATCTCGATGATGCCGGAGGAGGTATCTTCCAGCCCCGCGATCAGCCGCAGCAAGGTGGATTTGCCGCAGCCCGAGGGGCCGACGAACACCACGAACTCGCCATTTTCAATCGTCAGATCGACCGAAGGGATGACATGCACATCGCCGAAAGACTTGCGGACTTTTTTTAGAACGATCTTACCCATGATATCCTCACTTCACCGCGCCGAAGGTCAAACCGCGGACGAGTTGTTTCTGGCCAAACCAGCCCATGATCAGAATTGGCGCGATGGCCATTGTGGAAGCCGCCGAAAGCTTGGCGTAGAACAGGCCCTGCGGTGCTGAAAAGCTGGCGATAAAGGCCGAAAGCGGGGCGGCGTTTACCGTGGTCAGCGTGATCGTCCAGAACGCTTCATTCCATGCCAGGATGATGTTCAAGAGCATGGTCGAAGCGATGCCCGGTACCGCCATCGGGGTGAGGATATACAGCACCTCGTTTTTCAGGCTGGCTCCGTCCATCCGCGCGGCCTCAAGGATCTCGCCGGGGATTTCCTTGAAGTAGGTGTAAAGCATCCAGATGATGACCGGCAGGTTCATCAGCATCAGCGCCAGAACCAGCCCGGTGCGGGTATCAAACAGCCCGGTTTTCTGAAAGATCAGATACATCGGGATCAGCACAGCCGCTGCGGGCATCATCTTGGTCGACAACATCCACATCAGCAGGTCTTTGGTCTTGTTGCCCGGCACGAATGCCATCGACCAGGCCGCCGGAATGGCGATCAGCAGACCCAAGACGGTCGAACCGATCGAGATGATCACCGAGTTCATGAAGAAGCGCGGATAATCCGAACGCGCCCAGACATCGGCGTAGTTTTGCAATGTCCAATCCGCGCTGAACAATTCGGGCGGCGAGGCCACGGCACTGGCTTCGGTTTTGAAGCTGGTCAGGATCGTCCACAACACGGGAAAGAAGATAAGAAAGGCGACTGACCAAGCGGCGAGCGTGAAGAAGAGCTTGCGGCGGGTTGAGACTGAGCGGGCCATCAGGTGATCTCCGTCTGTTAAGCGTCTAGGTGCTTGCCCATGCTGCGCATGAGGAAGAAGGCGACAATATTGGCAAGAATGACGGCAATGATCCCACCCGCAGCGGCGCGGCCGATGTCTTTGGCGATCAGCGCTTGCTTATAGATCATGTAGGGCAGCGTGGTAGAGGCCGATCCGGGCCCGCCCTGCGTGGTGGTGAAAATCTCACCAAAGATGCTCAACAGGAAGATCGTCTGGATCAGGATCACCACGGTGATGGCGCGGGTCATATGTGGCAAGGTGATAAAGCGGAACCGGTTGAGCGCCGAGGCGCCATCCATCTCTGCGGCCTCAAGCTGCTCGGACGACAAGGATTGCAACGCGGTCAGCAAGATCAGCGTGGCAAACGGCAACCACTCCCATGAGGTGATAAAGATGATTGACGCCATCGGATAGGATTGCAGGAATAAGATCGGCTCCATCCCCAGCCCATGCGCGGCAGATGCCAGCAGGCCGTTCTGCGGATGCATGAACAGGTTCTTCCAGATCGACGCGGCCACAGGCGGCATCACGAAGAACGGCGAGATCACCAGAATCCGCAGCGGGCCTTGGCCCCAGACCGGCTGATCAATCAGCATCGCGATCAGCACCCCGAAAACGATGGTGATGACCAGCACGCCGCCTACCAGCAACAGCGTGTTGCTCATGCCCAGCCAGAAATCCGGCGCGTTGAAAAACCAGGTGTAGTTGCGCACACCGGCCCAGCCAGTGCGATCGGGCGACAGCAAGCGGTAGATACGGAAGGAAAACCAGATCGTCATTGCCAGCGGCACAATCATCCAGATGAACAGCAGGATAACTGATGGCGCGACCATAAGTCGTGCAGTGGCGCGAGAAGATTGCGTCGCCATGATAATTCTCCGAACAAAGACCGGGAACGTAAGGGGGAGAGTGGGTCAGCTTGGCTGAAAGCCTTCCCCGCACCTTGGGAGATTGCGGGGAAGGCAGGAAGGCCAATCGAGGAGGTGTTGGCCTTCGGTCGTAGCTTTCGACGTTACTTGGTATAACCAGCCGAGGTCATCTCGTCGGCCACAAGCGCCTGTGCTTCGGCCAAAGCCTCATCGCCGGTTTTCTGGCCAGCCAAAGCTGCCGAGAACAACTCACCCACGCTGGTTGCCATGCCCGCAAATTCCGGGATAGCGACGAACTGCACGCCGACATAAGGCACCGGCTTGACGGTCGGATGCGTCGGGTCAGCCGAGTTGATGCTGTCCAGCGTCATCTTGGCGAACGGCACTTTCTGGTATTCCGGGTTCGCATAAAGCGACGCACGGGTGCCCGGAGGCACGTTTGCCCAGCCTTCTTTCGAAGCGACAAGCGCCAGATAGTCTTTGTTGGTTGCCCAGTTGATGAACGCCTTGGCAGCCTCTTGCTTTTGCGACGAAGCCGGGATTGCCAAAGACCATGCCCACAGCCAGTTGCCGCGCTTGCCCAGACCGTTATCCGGTGCCAGAGCGAAGCCAACCTTGTCAGCCACGGTGCTGTCTTTGCCGGTCACGAACGAAGCTGCCACAGTGGCGTCGATCCACATGCCGCACTTGCCTTGTTGGAACAGCGTCAGGTTTTCGTTGAAACCGTTGTTCGATGCGCCAGCCGGGCCGTAGTTGGTCATCAGGTTCAAATAGAAATCCAGCGTGGCTTTCCATTCCGGCTGATCGAACTGGGCAACCCAGTTTTCATCAAACCAACGCGCGCCGAAAGAGTTCGACATCGCGGTCAGGAAGGCCATGTTCTCGCCCCAACCGGCTTTGCCGCGCAGGCAAATGCCGTTGATGCCAGCGTCGCGATTGGTCATCGCCTTGGCCGCAGCTTCGATATCGGTCCAGGTCGGCGCGTCAGGCATCTTCAGGCCAGCAGCATCCATCAGGTCTTTGCGATACATAACCATCGAGGATTCACCGTAGAACGGTGCAGCCAGCAGATTGCCATCAACAGTCAGACCGCCAGCGATGGCGGGCAGGATGTCGGCGGCATCGTAATCGGCGGGCAGATCGTTCAGGCTGGCGAGCCAACCTTGCTTGCCCCAGATCGGAACTTCATAGGTGCCGATGGTCATCACGTCGTATTGGCCACCGCCGGTCGCGATATCGGTGGTCACGTTCTGGCGCAGAACGTTTTCTTCCAGCGTAACCCACTCAACTTTGATGTCGGGGTTCTTGGCGTAGAAATCGTCCATCAGCCCTTGCATGCGAACCATGTCGCCGTTGTTCACGGTGGCGACAGTGATCGTGGTTTCGGCCGATGCAAGACCCGCAAGGGTAAGCAAAGCCGTCGCGCCAAGCAGCGCGCGAAGCGTCATGTTCATTGGTATCCTCCCAGATCAGCGATTGAGCATTTCATCGCTTAGTGAGTAATTGCTCACAAAAAGGTGTGATCCGTCAAGCCCCATTTTCCGCCGCATCTGCAAAGATTATAGGCGGTTTAATAACGCCCGCGCGGTTGGCTCGTCTGTCACCAAGCCGTTGATAATGCGTGATTTCAATGCCCCAGCAATCGCCGGAACCTTCGATGCACCCGCAGCAATCCCGATGGATGGTCGATCCAACCCCGGCGCGACTCGAACACCACCTGTGCGTGTGTTCGTGCCCACATCCAAATAAATCCCCTGCGAGTCGAACACCCAACCGGCGACCTCGCCGACCGCGCCCGCCGCCTGCATCTCGTCCAGTTCCGCGCGGCTGACAAAGCCATCCTTCAGCAGCGGCGCGTCATTGCTCATCTGGCCGACGCCCACAAAAACCACATCCGCCGCCTGTGCCAGATCGACCACCTTTTTCACCGGCCCCAGCGCGTGAAATGCCGCGTTCTCCGCAGGCGTCGGGCTGATCACCGGCACCGGCATGGGATAGTGCGGCGCGCGCACCTTGTCGGCAATCCGCATCACAACGTCAAAGAAAGACGCCGAGCCATCCGGCGCGATGTTTCCGATCAGCGACACCAATCGGTGCTGATCGGCATCCATCGGCGTCATCGCATCGACCATGCCGCGCATCGCGCGCCCGGTGCCCAAGGCAATCACCGAAGGCGCGGGCATCCGCAAGAACCGCTCCAGTTCCGCCGCAGCCGCTGGCCCAATAGCCCGCACCCCATCCGCCCCCGGCCCAAGACTGGGTGCCACCCGGCAGCGCAGCAGGCCAAAGCGGCGTGTCAGTTCGGCCTCCATATCCAGACAGGCGCCAATCGGGTGATTCAGCCGCACATGGATCAGCCCTTCGGCCATGGCCCGGCTGACAAGACGCTGCGCGCGCTGGCGGGATACCCCAAGCTCTGCTGCAATCTGATCCTGCGTCAGACCACCGACGTAATACAGCCAGCCCGCGCGCGCGGCTTCATCGTTCAGCGTCGGTTCTGGATCGGTCCGGCTCATCTGTGCCCCTTCAATTCGGGCGCAATGTCGTAGAAGTCGGCGAAGGATGCAAACCTCAAGTGTGGGCGCGCATCTTCCGGCTCATCCAAAGCCCGGTCCCGCAAGTGACTGCCGCCGGTAAACCGCCAAACCACCATGCCTGCCGCAAGCCCCGCCCTGATGCCGGTCAGACTGTCTTCGATCACCAGACAGCGCGCCGGATCGGCCCCCATCTTTGCCGCGGCATACAGGAACAGATCCGGCGCAGGCTTGCCGCGCGCCACAAGGGTCGAGGTGAACAGCCGCGCATCCGCCAGATGCCCCAACCCCACCATGGTCAAAGACCGCGCCGCCCGCATCGGGCTGGATGAGGTGGCGATGCAATAGGGCACCCCCATTTCGGCAATCACCTCGGCCACCCCCGGCATGATCTTCAATTCGCTTTCAAACCGCGCCAGCAGACGCGCCCGATACTGATCCTCGAAATCCGGTGGCAGCGTCAGGTTGAACGCCTCGCGGATGGTGTTCATCACGGTGGGATAGCTGCGCCCCAGAAAGTGCTGCGCGACATAGGCCAGATCAATCTGCACGCCCCGCTCCGCCAGCGCGTCAATCAGCATCTGCGCCGAGATGATCTCGCTATCAATCAACACGCCGTCACAATCAAAGATCACCAGATCAAACATCAGAACAACGCGGCCAGCCGTTTGGTATCAATCCCCGGCACCACCTGCCCCACAGGCTTGACCGTCGCCACATCCTCGCCTGCGACGATGGCATTGACCACGGCCTCCTCGACCGCCTGCACCGCCGCCAGATACAAAGGATCAATCAACTCGCCATTGATCTCGGCTTTGGTCAGCACCGCCGCCGCCCGTTGCGGCATCGGCCCCGGATTGGCGGTGGACAGCGCCAAAAAGATATCGCCCGACGAATTGCCCCCCGGCGTGCCACCGCGCCCGATCCCCAAAGCCGCCCGCTTGGCCACTTGCCGCAGCGACAGCCCCGACAGCGGTGCATCGGTGATCAGCACCACGATGATCGAGCCCATTTCCTTCTGCGGCGTGCCGCGGTCGAACATGCCTTCCGGCATCAACTGCCCCACCGGCTTGCCCAACACCTGAAAATCCGGCCGCCGCCCGTGGTTGGCCTGCACCAGACAGCCCATCGTATAGCTTTGCCCGCCAATCTCGAACAGGCGCGATGACGTGCCCGTCCCCGCCTTGAACTGATAGGCAATCATGCCATTGCCGCCGCCAACCGAGCCTTCGGCCACCGGCCCGCCCTTCGCCGCCCATAGTGCCGCGATGGCGTGATCCGATGTGACGTGCAGCGCGTTGATATCGTTCAACACGCCGTCATAAGTCTCGGCCACCACAGGCATTGCCCAGCCGTGATCTTTCTGGAAAAACTCGGCATAATGCTCGATCATCCATTTGGTCACACCATGATGCACCGCACCGACGCCATGCGTGTTGGTGATGCAAACCGGGCCGATCATATAACCCGCATCATCAATCCAATGCGTGCCGGTCATCTCGCCATTGCCGTTCAGAGCATAATGCCCCGCCCAAATCGGCACCGGAACACCGGCATCATCGCGGGGCCGGATCGCCGTCACCCCGGTGCGCATCCGCTGTGCCGGATCGGTCAACGTGGTAAAGCCCACCGTGACACCGGCCACATCGGTGATCGCATTCAGCGGCCCGGGGTGGCCCGGAAACGGCAAGCCAAGATCGCGGGCACGAGGTTTTTGCATGGTATCCTCCTATTTCAGCCCAGCAAGCACATTGTAAACGCAATCGACAAGCCGCTTGCGGCGCGGGTCGATATCGTCGCCAAAGCCCATCATGTGATTGGTGGTAAAGCCGATGCCAAACTGCGCCGCAGGATCGGCAAAGCCAAAGCTGCCACCCCAGCCACCATGGCCGAAACTGCCCGCTGCCGCGCCTTGCTGCATCAGGCCAAACCCCGCGCCATAAGACGCCTCGCCGCCCAACGCCGCATCCAGCCCGATGAAACGCGGCTTGGTCGCCTCGGCCAATGCGCGGCGCGACAACAGCTTGGGCGCATCCGACACCAGATCGCCGTAAATCAGCGCCATCGCCTTGGCCGTTGCGTGCCCATTCGCCCCCGGAATTTCAGCCGCCCGCCAAGCGCGGCTGTTCGGCTCGGTCGGGCCAATCGCCGGGTTGCGCCAGGCATGCGGATGCGCCGACTCCAGCACCTGATGGATGCCATCCATGATCCCCGGACCGGCGATAACCTCGGCCAGCCGCGCCTCATGCGCCTCGGGCAATCCGACATGGATATCCGCCGCCATCGGCCCCGCGATCTGATCGCGCAGAAACGCGCCAAAGCTTTGCCCCGTCACACGCCGCAACGGCTCGGCCACCAGTGTGCCCAGTGAGATCGCGTGATAGACCGAAGTGCAGCGCGGCGGCCACAACGGCGCCATCGCCGCCAGCGCCTGCGCATATGGCGCACCGGCGTAAAGCCCCGCCAGATCCATCGGCACCGCCAGCCCATCCAGCCCGGCCTGATGCGACAGACATTCTCCCACCGTCAGATCAGCCTTGCCGCCCGCTGCGAACTCGGGCCAATAGCGCGCCATCGGCTGATCGTAATCGACCAGCCCCCGGTCTACCAACATCGCCATCGCCACTGCCGCGATGCCCTTGGTGCAAGACCACACATTCACCAGCGTATCCTGCGCCCAGGCGCGCTGACCCGCCGCATCGGCAAAACCGCCCCACAACTCGGCCACTAGCTTGCCGCGATGCACCACCGCGACCGAGCCGCCATGCTGGCCCAGCGCAAAGCAATCCTCAAACGCTGCCCGCAGCGGCGCAAACTCTGCCGTGGTCTGTCCGTGAACCGTCATCGCTTACCCCTGCCCCATTTGGCCTGCCTGTTTGCCCCAAGCATAGGCAGCGCGCCGCCGCCGTCCACCCCGCCCTGCGACCCGATATGTCGGTTTCCCGCCGTTCTGCGTCGCCCAACGCCACCGATTCACACATGCAGCGCCCACTTTCTGCGCCGCAGCATCGCGCCGCGCCCACAAAACAGGCAGAAGCCCTGACCCATCCGCATTTGCCGCCCGTTTCGCCCGCAAGACCGTTGCCGCAGGGTTAGCCCCGGCCTTTGCTGCATCTGCTTGGGTCTGCTCAGGCACAAGCCGGTGGTCGCGCGGCGGTTTCACAACCGCGCCACCGCAGGGTTGCAACAAAACTGCCCTCTCACCATGGACGTTCTTCCCCAGAATGGAAGCGCCAGAGCGGGCCCAACAGGGGACACAATATGAAACTGACCAGACGTTCGCTTTTGGCCTCGGGCATCGCCGCCATGGCGCTGCCGCGCGCGGCTTTCGCTGCCGGTGAAACCATCAAGATCGGCGTGCTGCACTCGTTGTCGGGCACGATGGCGATTTCGGAAACCACGCTGAAAGACACCATGCTGATGCTGATCGAGGCGCAAAACGCCAAGGGCGGCGTGTTGGGCAAAAAGCTGGAGGCCGTCGTGGTCGATCCGGCCTCCGACTGGCCGCTGTTCGCCGAGAAGGCACGCGAACTGCTGACCGTTTCCAAGGTCGATGTGATGTTCGGCTGCTGGACATCCGTGTCGCGCAAATCCGTGCTGCCGGTGATCGAGGAACTGAACGGCCTGCTGTTCTACCCGGTGCAGTATGAAGGCGAGGAATCCTCGAAGAACGTGTTCTACACCGGCGCTGCCCCGAACCAGCAAGCCATCCCGGCGGTGGACTATTACCTTGAAGAACTCGGCGTGAAGAAATTCGCCCTGCTCGGCACCGATTACGTCTATCCGCGCACCACCAACAACATTCTTGAGGCTTACCTGATCTCGAAAGGCATCCCGAAAGAGGATATCTTCGTCAACTACACCCCGTTCGGCCATTCCGACTGGTCGAAGATCGTGGCCGATGTGGTGGCCTTGGGTGCGGACGGCAAAAAGACCGGGGTGATTTCCACCATCAATGGCGACGCCAACATCGGTTTCTACAAAGAACTCGCCGCCGCAGGTGTCACCGCCGATAAACTCCCGGTCTGCGCGTTTTCGGTGGGTGAGGAGGAACTGGCGGGCCTCGATACCTCGAACCTCGTCGGCCATCTGGCGGCCTGGAACTATTTCATGTCCGCTGACACCCCGGAAAATAAGGCGTTCATCGAGCAATGGCACGCCTATATCAAAGACGAAAAGCGCCCGACCAATGACCCGATGGAGGCGCATTACATCGGCTTCAACATGTGGGTGAACGCGGTGACAGCCGCAGGCACCACCGCTGTCGATGCGGTGTCCGATGCGATGATCGGCCAGAAATTCCCCAACCTGACGGGAACCACCGCCGAGATGCTGCCGAACCACCACCTGACCAAGCCGGTGCTGATCGGCGAGATCCGCGCCGATGGTCAGTTCGACATCATCAGCCAGACCGATCCGGTTCCGGGCGACGCATGGACCGATTTCCTTCCCGAGTCGGCAGTGCTGGAGGCTGATTGGAAAGATCTGAAATGCGGCATGTATAACAAAGAAACCAAGACCTGCGTGCAGTTGAAATCCAACTACTAAGCAGCGCGGAGGGGCCATCCGGCCCCTCCCCTCCTCCCCCACCGGAAACTTCCCCATGCGCTTTCTGCTGGCCTGCCTTCTGGCACTCCTGTTCGTCGCCCCTCTGCGCGCCGAAACCGCCGCCGAAATCCTCGCCAGCAACGCAGCTTTGGTGCAGAAAGCCTCGCGCCAGACCATCGCCCCGGTGATTGATGCCTTGGGGGCCAGTGGCGACCCCGCCGCCGCAGAAGTGTTGGAGGCTTGGGCGAACAAGGGCCTCGGCATCCGCAAATCCGATGGCATGTTCTTTCTGATAACGCCCACCGAAGGCGGCTACGCCCTGCGCGATCTGACAGGTGCTGCCGCAGGCCAGGCCGCGAAATCCGACATCACCGAGTTGAAGCCCAACGCCGGCGTGCGCGGCATGATCGCCACCGCTTTGGTGCAATTCACCCTGTCCGACCCTGATCGCGCCAAACGCGCCGCAGCCCTGGACTCCATCGCGAAAGACCCCAAGCCCGAGGCCCTCGCCCCCCTGCGCGCCGCCATCGACACCGAACCTGACACCTCGCTGAAAGCCCAGAAACAGCGCCTCGAACGCCTGTTGACCCTGCGCTTTGACCCCGACTCTGCCGCCCGCATCGCCGCCATCAACAGCTTTGGTGCCGACCTTGGCCTTGATCTGCGCGGCGCGTTGAACCCGCTGCTGGCCATCACCAAACTGGCCGCCGCCACGCCCCCTACCGCCAACATCGCGCGCGAGTTGAAGCCCGGCCGCGATCTGACTGAAGCCGAGGCCTACGACCTGCTGGTTGACGCCAACCTCGCCCCTGCCCGTCTGACCATCGAAGCCCAACGCGCCGCCCTGATCGCCAACCTGGCCAACGGTGCAGTCGGCGGCATCCCCCTCGCTGATCTCGACACCCAAGCCGCCCGCGACCGCGCCTATACCGCGCTGGAAGCCGCAGGCACCGTGCCGCAAGCCGCCACCGATGATGAGGCCGCAGCCGCGCTGAATGCCCATCATTTCTACGACATCTACACCGAGCCGGACCCCGCCGTGACCACAGCCGCCAGTGCCGCGCTGAAATCCATCGGCCATAAGGTCGCCGCTATGCAGGCCGCCGACCTCGCCCTAGACGGCCTCTCGCTGGCCTCGATCTACTTCCTTGCCGCCATCGGCCTTGCCATCACCTTCGGCGTCATGGGCGTGATCAATATGGCTCATGGCGAGTTCATCACCATGGGCGCGTACACCGGCTATGTCGTGCAACTCTACGTCCCGAACTACACCGCCTCGATCCTGATCGCCCTGCCGCTAGCCTTCGCCGTCACCTTCGCCGCAGGCGTGGCGATGGAGCGTCTGGTGATCCGCCACCTTTACAAACGCCCGTTGGAGACTTTGCTTGCCACCTTCGGCATCTCGATTGCGCTGCAACAGATCCTGAAAAACGTCTTCGGCACCCAAGCCCGCCCGCTGACCTCTCCGGCATGGCTGGACGGCGCGCTGACCCTGAACGATGTGGTCTCGATCAGCTATATCCGCATCGCCATTTTCGTGCTGGCCCTGCTATTCCTGTCGTTCTTCCTCTGGCTGATGAAGCGCACGCGTTTGGGTCTCGAAGTACGCGCCGTCACGCAAAACCCCACCATGGCCGCCAGCATGGGCATCAACCCCGACCGCATCAACATGCTGACCTTCGGCCTTGGTTCCGGCATCGCAGGCATCGCGGGCGTGGCCATCGGCCTGTTCGCCAAAGTCACCTCCGAACTCGGCACCGACTACATCGTGCAAAGCTTCATGACCGTGGTGGTCGGCGGCGTCGGCAACATCTGGGGCGCACTTGCGGGCGCGACCATGATCGGCGGGCTGCAAAAGATGATCGAGTTCCTCAACCCCTCGAACACCCTCGCGGCGCAAACCTACATGATCCTGTTCATCATCCTGTTCATCCAGTTCCGCCCCCGCGGCATCATCGCCCTCAAGGGCCGCGCGGCAGGAGATTGAATATGCAGCACACCTTAGCCCCTTCATCTTGGCAAAAATACTCCGGGGGTCCGGGGGCTGGCCCCCGGCCTTCGGGCAAGGAAATCGCATGACCCGCTCATTCCTCACCCGCACGCCGTCGCTGCTGATCTTCATCGCCTGCCTTGCGATCTTCACCCTGCTCACCACCTTCGCCGCGCATTACGGGCTGATCTCGACCTCTTTCGTCAAAACATTGGGCAAAACCCTCTGCCTCTGCCTTGCCGCCTTGGCGATGGATCTGATTTGGGGCTATGCAGGCATCCTCAGCCTCGGTCACATGGCCTTCTTTGCCTTGGGTGGCTACATGATCGGCATGTGGCTGATGTATGCCCGCACCGAGGAAATCGTCATCGCCTCGCTGGCCAATTCCGGCCTGCCCGCCACGGCGCAGGAAATCCAGCAAGGCATCGCAAGCCAGATCTTCGGCGTCGTCGGCGCATCCGATCTGCCAACGATCTGGGCCTTTGCGCACAGCCTGCCGCTGCAACTGCTGCTTGTCGTGGCGCTGCCGGGCCTCTTGGCCCTGATTTTTGGCTGGCTCGCCTTCCGCAGCCGCGTCACCGGGGTTTATCTGTCGATACTGACCCAAGCCATGACCCTCGCCCTCGCGCTTTACCTGTTCCAGAATGACAGCGGATTGCGCGGTAACAACGGCCTCTCCGGCCTGCAAAACCTGCCGGGCCTTGATGCCGTCAGCCAAGACAGCATCAGCCTGTGGTTCTTCTGGGCCTCTGCCGCAGCCTTGGGCGCAGCCTACCTCACCCTAAGCTGGATCGTTTCCGGCAAATTCGGCTCGGTGATCCGCGCGATCCGCGATGACGAAGCCCGTGTTCGCTTCCTTGGCTATTCGGTCGAAGGCTACAAACTGTTCGTGTTCACCCTGACCGCAGTGATCACCGCCCTCGCAGGCGCGCTCTACTACCCGCAAGCCGGCATCATCAACCCCGCCGAACTCGCCCCCATCGCCTCAATCTATCTCGCCGTCTGGGTCGCCATCGGGGGCCGAGGCCGCCTGTATGGCGCGGTGATCGGCGCTGCCGTCGTCTCGCTGCTCTCAAGCTGGTTCACCGGTGGCCGCGCCCCCTCGATCCCGCTGGGTTTCGCTACGATCAACTGGGTCGATTGGTGGCAAGTCCTGCTCGGCGCTGCCTTCGTCTGCGTCACCCTGTTCGCCCCGAAAGGCATCGGCGGCTTGTTCGATTACTTTACCGGCAGCCATGCCCCTGACCGCAAAGGCGCGCCCCTCGGCCCCGACCAAGGATCGCTGCAAGAGCAGGAGGCACTGGAATGAGCCAACTTCTAGAAGTCTCCGGCGTCACCGTCAGCTTCGACGGCTTCCGCGCCATAAACAACCTGACCTTCTCGATCGGCCCGGCGGAGTTGCGCGCCATCATCGGCCCCAACGGCGCAGGCAAATCCACCTTCATGGATATCGTCACCGGCAAAACCAAACCCGATTCCGGCACCGTCACCTTCGGCGAAAAATCCGCCTCGCTTCTGAAACTGTCCGAAGCCAAGATCGCCCGCGCTGGCGTGGGCCGCAAATTCCAGCGCCCGACGGTGTTTGAAGATCAGACGGTGACAGAAAACCTCACTCTTGCCCTGAAAGCCGGCCGCAACCCTTGGCGCGTCCTCGGCTGGCGCAGCAAGCCCGCCGACCATGACCGCATCGCAGCCCTCGCCGCTCAAGTCGGCCTCTCCGACCACCTGCCGCGCAAGGCGGGCGAACTCAGTCACGGCCAAAAGCAATGGCTGGAAATCGCCATGCTCCTCGCCCAAGAACCCCGCCTGCTGCTGGTCGATGAACCCGCCGCAGGCATGACATTGGCCGAGCGAGAAAAGACCACCGAACTCTTGGTCGATATCGCCAAAACCCGCGCGGTGGTGGTGGTGGAACACGATATGGAATTCGTTCGCCGCCTGAATTGCCGAGTGACGGTGCTGCACGACGGCTCGGTTCTGGCCGAAGGCAGCCTCGACCACGTGACGAAAAACCAGGATGTGATCGACGTTTATCTGGGGCGCGGATGATGATCAAAACCCAAGGCCTGACCCTGCATTACGGCGGATCGCAAATCCTGCACGGCATTGATTTTGCCGCCCGCGCTGGCGAAGTCACCTGCATCATGGGCACCAATGGCGTCGGCAAGACCAGCTTTCTGAAGGCCCTTGCCGGCACCCATATCCGCTCTGCCGGAACGGTGGAACTCGACGGTGAAAACTTGGGAAAACTGCGCCCGCAGGACATGGCCCAGCGCGGTTTGGCCGTGGTGCCACAAGGCCGGATGATCTTCCCGCTGCTCACCGTCAAAGAAAATCTGGAAACCGCCTTCGCCCTGCTGCCAAAACCCGACCACAAAATCCCACAGGAAATCTACGACCTCTTCCCCGTCCTGAAAGACATGACAGCCCGCCGTGGCGGCGATCTGTCGGGCGGCCAGCAACAGCAACTTGCCATCGCCCGCGCAATGATCATGCGCCCGAAAGTCCTGCTGCTTGATGAGCCGACGGAAGGAATCCAGCCCAACATCATCCAGCAAATCGGCCGCGTCATCGAATATCTGAAAGGCAAAGGCGACATGGCGATCATCTTGGTCGAGCAATACTTCGACTTTGCCTACAACCTTGCCGATCAGTTCTACGTCCTGCGCCGGGGCGCTGTCGCCAAATCCGGTTCCCGCAGCGATTTCAGCCGAGAGGATCTGCGGGCAGAAGTCTCGGTCTGACCGCCCAACGAAAGGGAACCGACACCCCGCCCGTGCGTTCTGGTAACGGGCTTGACAACATGCCCACTCACCGCACCATGGCTGCGTGAGCTTACCTGTTTCAAAGGGGCGCAAATGTCTGAGGCCAGCTTCTTGCCGCCACCGCAACCCGGCGGTGCGTCCCGGATCACCATGCCGCAACTGGCCACCGTGGTCGCCGTCGCCATCGTGCTGTTTGTTGCGCAAGATGTGTTCGTGCCGCTGGCCATCGCCATGCTGATCACCTTCGCATTGTCACCGCTTGTCACCGCGATGCGCCGCCGGGGTCTGCCGCTGTTATGGAGCGTATTGATCGTCGTCGCTTTGGCGTTCAGCCTGATCGCGATCTTTTCCTTTGTTGTGGCCAGCCAGTTGGCGCAACTGGCGCAGAACCTACCGATCTTTCAGGCCAATATCATCCACAAGGTTGAAAGCCTGAAGGCCACCGGGGGTGAGCATGGCCTCGCCTCGCGCCTGTCGGACATGATCAGCGCAATCAACACCGAAATCGGCGCGGCCCTGCCCTCGGGCATCGAAAAGCCGATGCCGGTCGAGGTGGTTCAATCCTCCAACGCATTGGCGTTTCTAGAAAATCTCGTCATCCCGCTGATCAGCCCGATTGCCACCGTTGGCCTTGTCATCGTCGTGGTGATCTTCATGCTGCTGGAACGTGAAGACCTGCGCGACCGCTTCATCCGCCTTGTCGGCACCAATGACCTGTATCGCACCACCCAAGTGCTGGAAGAGGCCGGGGGCCGCGTCGCCAATTACCTGCTGGTGCAACTGCTGGTGAACACCATCTATGCCGTGCCCATCGGCATCGGTCTGTATTTCATCGGCGTTCCCAACGCCGCCCTGTGGGGGATGCTGACGCTGATCCTGCGCTTTGTGCCTTATATCGGCTCTGTCCTCGCCGCCGCCTTCCCGCTGTTTCTGGCCTTCGCGGTATCGCCCGACTGGTCGGCCGTGCTGTGGACGGGCGCGCTGTTTGCGGTCGTAGAACTTGTCACCTCAAACGTGATCGAGCCTTGGCTTTACGGCTCGCGCACCGGGGTCAGCCCGCTTGCGATCATCGTCGCGGCGATCTTCTGGACCTTCCTCTGGGGGCCACTTGGCCTGATCCTGTCCACCCCGCTGACGGTGTGCCTTGTCGTGCTGGGCCGCCACATCCCGCAATTCGCGCTGTTTGACATCCTGTTCGGTGACGAGCCCGTTCTGGCCCCGCATGCGAAACTCTATCAGCGGATGCTGGCAGGCGATGCGATGGAGGCCACCTTTGGTGCTACCGAGGCGCTGGAGGAATTGGATGTCGTCGATTACCACCAAACCGCAATGGTCCCCGCCCTTCTGCTGGCGCAAGACGATTCCGAGCGCGGCGTGCTGACTGCCGAACAACAGGCCCGCTTGGCCACGGTGGCGTTTGAAGTCGTGGCCGACTTGCAAGCCGAAATGGAGGCCGAGCGCGATGCCGTCACCGAAACGCCGCTGCCCGGCCTTGGCCTGCGGTTCCGCGTCGTCGGCGGTCGTTCGGCACTGGATGATGTCTCCGCCGCAGTTCTGGCGCAGGTGTTGCAAGCCGAGGGCGCCGCGGCTGAGTTTTCGCCGCATCTTGATCTCGCCCCGTCCCGACTGGCGGCGCTCGATACCGACAACGCCGATTGCCTGCTGCTCTGCTATCTCGATCACCGCCCCGCCCGCGCCTCGCTGCTGCACATCCGCCGCATAAAACGCGCCGCGCCGCATCTGCGCGTGGGCGTGGTGATCCTGCAAATGCCCCCGGATCTGGTCGACAGCGCCTCGGGTCTGCGGCATCTTCAGGCGGTCTCGCCCTCGAAATTGGCCGAGGCCGAAGATATCGGTGCCGATTTTGCCGTAACCAGCCTTGAAGCCGCGTTAGAGGCCGCTTGGCAGCGCGAAGCGCCAAAGCCGGTGCCAGACACCCACAAACCCACGCCGCGCGTCGTATCGCGCCGCCGCAGCAAGATCCCAGCCTAAGAGGAAGCCATGTCAAAATCTGATACCGATCAAGACCTTGCCCTACTCGAAGCGCAGATTGCGGCGCTGCGCGATGACATCGCGCATATCGTGACAACCTTGGGCGATCTGCGCCACACCAGCGCAGAATCCCTGCGTGCCAGCCTGTCTGCTCATGCCGAGACCCTGCGCCAAAGTGGGGCCGCCCGCTTGGCCGATATCGGCGGCAGCGCCGAGGCGAAATTGGCCGACCTGACCGATCAAGCCCGCCGCAACCCGTGGCAAGCGCTGGCGCTGGCCGGTGGGGTGGGTCTGCTGGTCGGGTTGCTCTGGGGGCGTCGGTAAATGCTGGCGCTGATCACCCTCGCTGCCCGCCTTGCCATGGCCCATGCCGCGCGCCGGATGGCACAGGCATCAGCCCTGTTTGCCGCATCGGTGGTATTTGCCATCATCGCCCTGATTGGCTTTGCCGCCGCGCTGTGGATCTGGCTGGCGCATCTGCTTGGCCCGATCGGGGCCGCTTTGCTGGTTGGCGCTGCGGGGCTTGTGCTGGCGTTGATCTGCGGCCTGCTGGCGCGGATCAGATTGCGCACCGCCAGCCCGCTGCAATCCCCTGCCGCGCAAACGCTGCTGGCCGAGTTGAAAGCGCACAACGCCGAAGCCAGCCTGTTCAGCCTGATCGGCCCCGCCTTGGCTGCGGCCCTGCTGGGGATGTTTCTGGGCGGCAAGCCAAAGGAATAGTGGCAAATGCCGCATAGGCCCGAACCGAAAGCAAACTCTGCGGGGCAGAGTTTGCCGGTTCGTTGCTCATAAGGCTGAAGGCCGTTGAGCAAGGGGCATTGTGCCGCAACCCGATTTGTCTGCGGCCAAGTCGGGCAAAACCCCACTTCAGCCCTTAGACCGCCAGTGCCACCTTGCCCATCGGATGCGAACAGCAGGCCAGAATATAGCCTTCGGCGATATCATCATCCGAGATCCCGCCGTTATGCACCATATGCACATCGCCCGACAGCTTCTTGACCTTGCACGTCCCGCACAACCCAAAGGTGCAGCCCGACGGAATGTTCAGCCCCGACCGCTTGGCCACCGCCAAAACGGTATCGGTCTCGCCACAAGCAGCCACCACGCCACTGTCGGCAAAGGTTATCTCGGCCTGCGCCCCCTCCTCGGGCGTCACATCGTCCAGCACTGGCGCATCGGCCTCGCTGCCCACCGCCAGCCCAAAGCTTTCCTGATGATAGCGCGCCATGTCAAAGCCCAGGCTTTGCAGCATCTCGCGCACCGCCTGCATGAATGGCTCGGGGCCACAGCAGAACACCTCACGCTCCAGATAGTCCGGCGCCATCAGCCCCAGCATGATCTGGCTCAGCCGCCCCTTATACCCCGGCCAAGCCCGGAACGGATCAGCCTCCTCGACCGTAAAGCGCAACTGCAACCCCGGCACGCGGTTGGCAAACTGCTCAAGCCGCTCGCGGAAAATAATCTCGGACGGACGCCGCGCCGCATGCACGAATACGATGTCCGGCATCTGCCCCGAATCCCACGCCCAAGTGGTCATCGACATCATCGGCGTAATCCCCGACCCTGCCGAGATCATCAGATATTTCGGCGAGGGATGGCGGTGGAAACTGAAAATACCCGACGGCCCATAAGCCTTGATCATCATCCCCGGACGCAAGTTATCCAGCATCCAACGCGTGCCAACAGACGTGCTTTGCGCCTTCACCGTGATGGTGATCGACAGGGGCCGCGACGGCGAGGACGACAGCGTATAGGTCCGCTGCACATTGCCGCCCGGAACTGGCAAGTCCAAAGTTATGAACTGCCCCGGCTGATAATCAAACCACGCCCCATTCGGCGCGCGGAAGGCAAAGGTAGCGGTGTCGTCATTCTCCGGCACCACCATTGAACATTCCAGCATCTGGCTGTCGTTCCACGGCTCGGCAGTCCAGTTGGCACGCGTTTTCGCCATGATCTACTCCGCCGCCAAGGCGGGCTTCGGCGCCATCCGCTCGGTCATCACGTTGCAATACCAGTCAATGAACTGGATCACGCCTTCTTCCTGAAACGTCGAATAGGGCCCCGGCTCATAAGCAGGTGAAAGAATGCCCTTCTGGTTTTCCTCGACCACCAGACGATCTTCGTCATTGGTGTGCATCCAGACCTCGGTCAGCCGGTTCAGATCGTAATCCACGCCTTCCACCGCATCCTTATGCACCAGCCAAGTCGTCGTAACCTGCGTTTCGGTGGCCGAGATCGGCAGCACCCGGAAGGTGATCGCATGATCGCCCAGGAAGTGATTCCAAGTGTTCGGGTAGTGATAGAACAACAGCGTGCCCGCATCATTGAACGGCATCGCGCCCATCCGCTTGGCCACCGCCGCCTTGGTATCCATCGTATAGCTTTCGGCGTTGTTCAACAAAGGCACCCGCGCCAACCGCCACTGCATCGCTTTGTCATGGGTGAAGCGCGACGGCAGGCCTGCAGCCTCACACCGGGTCCAATGCGCCAGAATCTCGCCGCTGGCCTCATTCGGGCCATTCATCGCCGCGATTTTCGGATTGTCGCTGAACGTCCTGCACAAAGACGGATGCGAGCCGCCACAATGATAGCATTCGCGGTTATTCTCGATCACCAGCTTCCAGTTGCCATTCTCGACGATGGTCGAGCTGAACGCCACCTTGGCATCCTTCAACCCCGAAGGGGCAAGGAACCCCGGCATGGTCTTGGCCAGTTCGGCAATCGGCGGCGGCACTTGCGCAAGGCAGATAAAAACCATCCCGCCCAGATCGACGCAATGCACCTTCTTCAAGCCATGCTCGGCGGGGTTGAAGCCTTCCTGCATGTCGCGGGCATATTGCAGCTTGCCGTCCAGATCATAGGTCCATTGGTGATAGGGGCAGACGAGTTTCGGCGAAGACCCGGTTTCTTTGGCGCACAGCCGCTGGCCGCGATGGCGGCAAACGTTATGAAACGCCCGGATCATGCCATCGTTGCCGCGCGTGATCACCACCGGATAGGCACCGACCTGCATGGTCATGAACGCGCCCGCTTTCGGCAGAGATGCAGCAGGGGCGGCAAACAGCCACTCGCGATACCAGATCTGCTCCAGATCGGCGGCATAAACCCCGTCATCGCAATAAAGCGCATGGCTCAGGGCATAATCCTTGCGGCGGGCAAGCAGTTCGGAATGGATTTCGGCTGAATTAAGCATCTGGCACCTCATGAGTCCCCGCCTCCCGCGCGGACAGTTGTGTTGGCAAACCGGACGCATCCGGCTGGGCTGATCTTTCGGGGCAAGGCTGGTTTCCGGGCTGCGAAATCGGGACTTTCACCCCCAGCGCGACACCTTCCCAAAGCTTGCGCCTCAGTGGCCTCCTGTCACGCCTTTAACTTCATCACCGTTGCGGGGGCAGCGCCGGCATTACACCGGCTTCCCAATTCTCCATCCTTGCGAATGGCACCTTACAACGCTCATAAATCACGGCCCCGCATGTCGGGATAGATCATTTACGACCTCTGCCGATACATCAAAGACCTTGCCATAAATCCCCGCCGATCCAAAGCAAGAAGCCCGATTCGCAGGCAGAAAATCAGCCGCAAAACTCGTGACGTTTTTCAGACCATCCCGCGCGCCTGATCCCGCAGAATCGTCGACCTGCATCGGTAAGTGTTGCTGATTTCGATCCCGGAAAAACCAAAGGCCCAACCGTTTCCGGTCGGGCCTTAAGGTGTGGTGGTGAGCCGGACGGGACTCGAACCCATGACCCGCTGATTAAAAGTCAGCTGCTCTACCAACTGAGCTACCGGCCCACAACTGCCGCGCTGATTAGGGGGCGGGGCGGATGGGGTCAAGGGGCAAAACGCCGCCCTCTGGCAAAAAGCTGCGGCGCGGCGTATATGCGGGCCATGGAAAACCGCAAAGCACCAAGCCAGATTGCCTTTATGAAGATGCACGGAGCCGGAAACGACTTTGTCATCATCGACTCACGCGGTCGCGATACCGTCGTGACCGCCAAACTGGCACAAGCTTTGGGCGACCGCCACCGTGGCACGGGCTTTGACCAACTGGCCGAGATCAGCGATTCGCAAGACACCGATTTCACCTTGGATTTCTGGAACAGCGACGGCTCCCGCGCCGGGGCCTGCGGCAACGCCACCCGCTGCGTGTCCGATTACATGATGCACGAACTTGGCAGCGACGCCCTCAGCCTCACCACGCAACGCGGCACCCTGCATGCCAAACGCCTGCCCGATGGCCGCGTCTCGGTGAACATGGGCCACCCGCAGCGCGATTGGTCCGAGATCCCGCTGTCCCACGCCGTCGATACCTTAAACCTGCCGCTGCCCGGCACCCCCGCCGCCGTGGGCATGGGCAACCCACATTGCGTGTTCTTCGTCAAAGACGCCGAAGCGGTTGACCTGCCCGCCGAAGGCCCCGGCATCGAACATCACCCGCTGTTCCCACAGCGCACCAATGTCGAATTCGCCCATCTCATCGCCCCCGACCATCTGCGCATGCGGGTGTGGGAGCGTGGCGCAGGCATTACCCTCGCCTGCGGTTCCGGCACCTGCGCCACCGTCGTAGCCGCCCATCTGCGCGGCCTCACAGGGCGCGCGGTGACGGTCGAGGCTGACGGCGGCACCCTGCAGGTCGATTGGCGCGACGACGGCGTCTGGCTGACCGGCCCCACCGCCCACGTGTTCAGCGGCACCCTGACCCCCGCCTTTCTGGCCGCGCTATGAACGCCGCCCCACCGATCTTCGCCACCCTCGGTTGCCGCCTGAACGCCTATGAAACCGAGGCGATGAAGGAACTCGCCGCCGCCGCAGGTGTCGAAGGTGCTGTCGTGGTCAACACCTGCGCCGTCACCGCAGAGGCCGTGCGCCAGGCCAAACAGGAAATCCGCAAACTCGCCCGCGAAAACCCCGGCGCACAGATCATCGTCACCGGATGCGCCGCACAAACCGAGCCCGAAACCTTCGCCGCCATGTCCGAGGTCACCAAGGTCATCGGCAACACCGAGAAAATGCAGGCTTCCACTTGGGCCAGCCTGAAGGCCCCCGACCTGATCGGCATCACCGAAAAGGTGCAGGTCGATGACATCATGTCGGTCAAGGAAACCGCAGGCCACCTGATCGACGGCTTTGGCCGCCACCGCGCCTATGTGCAGGTGCAAAACGGCTGCGACCACCGCTGCACCTTCTGCATCATCCCCTATGGCCGCGGCAATTCCCGCTCGGTTCCCGCCGGAGTCGTGGTCGAACAGATCAAACGCCTCGTGGACAAGGGCTTTAACGAGATCGTCCTCACCGGCGTTGACCTCACCTCATGGGGTGCCGACCTGCCCGCCCAACCCCGGCTTGGCGATCTGGTCATGCGTATCCTGCGCCTTGTGCCCGACCTGCCCCGGCTGCGGATTTCCTCCATCGACAGCATTGAGGCCGACGATGCCCTGATGGCGGCCATCGCGTCTGAGCCCCGCCTGATGCCCCACCTGCACCTGTCACTTCAGGCGGGCGACGACATGATCCTGAAACGCATGAAGCGCCGCCACCTGCGCGATGATGCCATCCGCTTCTGCGAAGACGCGCAAAAACTCCGCCCCGACATGATCTTCGGCGCCGATATCATCGCAGGCTTTCCGACCGAAACCGAGGCGATGTTCGAAAACTCCCTGAAACTGGTGACTGACTGCAACCTGACCTTCCTGCACGTCTTCCCGTTCAGCCCGCGCAAAGGCACCCCCGCGGCGCGGATGCCGCAAGTGAAAGGCCCCGAGATCAAATCCCGCGCCGCCCGCCTGCGCGCCGCGGGTGACGCCGCCCTCACCCGCCACCTGACCGCGCAAATAGGCGTCACCCACCGCATCCTGCTGGAAGGCCCCCGCCTGGGCCGCACCGAGCAATTCACCGAAGTCGCCTTCGCCACCGATCAGTCCGAGGGCCAAATCCTGACCGCAACGATCAGCGGGATTGAGGGCGCGCGCCTGCTAGCGTGACCGCCTGCGGCAGCCGCGGATGCCTCCGGCGGGGATATTTAAGCGCAGAGGATGACCAAAAGCCTCTCCTTTGGCATTTCACATTGGCCCAAATACTCCCGCCGGAGGCTCCCACAGTCGCCCAAAGCGCAACGCCCGTTGTTCAAGCCCGCTCAGCCGGTCAGTCCCAACATCTGCGCCCCTCCCAAGCCGCTCCGGACTTGATCCGGGCCACATGGCGTCAACCCGCGCAGATGCCCGCCTGCTGTACCAAATCTGAACAAGGCGTTAACGCCACAAACCAACTCCCTGTTGTCAAACAAGACAATTCAGGTCCCAACTCGGGACCGCCCTTAAACCCGAAATCCCTCCGGCACCGCATCGCGCCCCTCCAGCACCAGATCGACCATCACCTCGGCCACTTTCGGGGCCATCCCGAACCCGATCTTGAAGCCGCCATTGGCGATGAAATGCCCCGCCCGCCCCGCCCAGGCCCCCAGCACCGGCGCGCGAGACTTTGATCTGGGCCGAAGCCCCGCCCAGCGCTCCACTACCTCGGCCCCCGCCAACACCGGCAGCGCCGCCACGGCCCGCGCATGCAGATCGTCAGCCCGGTGATCGACGCCCAGATCCTGGTAGTCCCGCTCGGATGTCGACCCCACCGCCACCGTACCATCCACATGCGGCACCACATGCAGCCCCGCGACCAATAGCTGCGGCAACTCCGGCGCGGCATGGCGCAGCAAGATCGCCTGCCCCTTCTCGGCCCCGCCCATGTCGCGCCCCAGATCAGCCCCCAACTCCGCAAGCCCCGAAGCCCCCGTGGCCCAGACCACAGGCCCAGCATCCTCGGCCGCGCCCATAATAACTTCACCCCCCTCCGCCCTGATCGCCCCAACCAGCGCCGCACAGGCCAGCCGGGGATGCAGCCGCGCGCTCAGATCGTCGGCGACCAGCCAGCCCGAGGGCGAAACAGGCTCCCACGCCGCTCCCGTCGCAGCCACCACCCGCCAAGCCGCCTGCCCGCGCCACAACTCTGCCGCCTCGGCCCCACGCGCCAGCGCCAGCGCCACCGCCGCCTCATCCGCCAAGGGTTGCAACCGCCCCAGCCGCGCATAGCCCGACCGTAACCCCGACGCCGCCTCAACCTCGCGCCACCAACCCTCGGCCATCAACAGGCTGTCGAGCTGAAATGCCTTCTTCTCGTTCCAGTTCTCGGGCACGTGCGGGCTGAGCGCGCCAACGACGCCGCCCGAAGACCCGGCCCCCACGCCCACCGCCTCGATCACCCGCACCCGCGCACCACGTCGCGTCGCCTCCCATGCCACCGACAGCCCGAAAATCCCAGCGCCCCGCACCGTCAGATCAACTCTTGCCATTCCGCGCCGCCTTCCCCATGGTCCGCCCGACCAAGGGCATATGACAATGACCACCTCCTCACAATCAGCCCTGACGTGGCAAGACGGCGCAATCCCGGTCTCGACCCGCTTTGACGACCCTTACTTCTCGCTGAACGATGGCCTGTCCGAGACCCGCCACGTCTTTCTGGCGGGCAACGACCTGCCCGCCCGCCTGACCCCAGACTTCCATGTCGCAGAACTCGGCTTTGGCACTGGCCTGAACCTGCTCGCCCTGTCGCTGATCACCAAGACCCCGATCCGCTTCACCAGCTTTGAAGCCTTCCCGCTACCCGCCGCAGACATCGCCCGCGCATTGGATCACTTCCCCGAAGCCCGCGCCGTGGCAGACCCCTTTCTGGCCGCATGGGCCGCAGGCGAAACCCGGTTTCAGCTTGGCCCGATCAGCGTCGAAATCATCCTCGGTGATGCCCGCGAGACCCTTGCCCAATGGCCGCACAAAGCCAACGCATGGTTTCTTGACGGTTTTTCGCCCGCGAAAAACCCCGAACTCTGGTCGCCCGAAATCTTGACGCAAGTCGCCCGCCACACCGCGACGGGCGGCACATTCGCCACCTATACCGCCGCAGGCCACGTCCGCCGCGCCTTGCAAGACGCAGGCTTCGCGGTAGAACGCCGCCCCGGCCATGGCCGCAAACGCCATATGTCGGCAGGAATCCTTCGATGAACAACCGCAAAGGTATCCTGCTGATGATCGCCGCCATTGCGGCCTTCGCGGTGCAAGACGCGCTGTCACGGTTGCTCGCGGGCAATTACAACACGCTGATGGTGGTGATGATCCGCTATTGGGTGTTTGCCGCCTTCGTGATCACCCTCGCGCTGCGCCGCCCCGAGGGCCTGCGCGCCGCCCTGCGCAGCCGTCGGCCCTTTGCCCAATTTCTGCGCGCCACCATGCTGGTGATTGAAATCTGCGTCATGGTCTATGCCTACACGCTGATCGGCCTGATCAACGCCCATGCCGTGTTTGCCGTCTGCCCCTTGATCGTCGTCGCTCTTTCCGGCCCTATCCTGGGTGAAAGGCTGACATGGCAACGCTGGGCTACCGTCGGCGTCGGCCTGATCGGCGTGCTGATCATCCTGCGCCCCGGCCAGGGCGTGTTCTCGTGGCCCGCCCTGCTGCCGCTGATCACCGCATTCTTCTTCGCGTCCTACAGTGTGCTGACCCGCCTCACCGCGCGGGACGAAGCCTTCTTCCCCAGCTTTTTCTGGCCTGCGTTTTTGGGAGCGATCATGATGACCGCGCTTGGCCTGCCACAGTGGCAGCCGATCCAAGCGCAGGATTGGCCGATCTTCGCCACCTATGCCACCATTTCCATCCTGTCGAACTGGCTGCTGCAAAAGACCTACGAAGTCGCCGAGGCCTCTGCCGTGCAGCCCTTCGCCTATCTGCATTTCGTGTTCATCGCTTTGCTTGGGATCACCTTCTTTGGTGAGGAATTGGCCCTTCCCGTGCTGATCGGGGCTGCCCTGATCATCGCCGCTGGCATCTATTCGTTGTGGCAAACCCGCGCCGCGCCCGGCGATGCAACCAATCAGGTAACGCCATGAAAACTGCACAAAATCTCAAGCTGGGCATCTGGCTGATGGTGGCCAGCACCGTGGTGTTCGCTCTGCAAGACGGGATCTCTCGCCATCTGGGCGGCACCTATAACGTCTATATGGTGGTGATGCTTCGCTTCTGGGTGTTTGCAGCCTTCGTCGTCACGCTCGCCGCGCGCAGTCCCGGCGGCATTCGTGCGGCCACCCGCACCCGCTTTCCCGCCCAACAAATCACCCGAGGCGTGATTCTGGTCGCCGAGGTCTGCGCCATGGTGCTGGCATTCATCCATCTGGGTCTGATCCAAAGCCATGCGGTGTTCGCCTGCTATCCCCTGCTGGTCGCAGCCCTCTCTGGCCCGGTGCTGGGTGAGAAAGTCGGCTGGCGGCGCTGGACTGCCATCGCCATCGGCTTTGTCGGCGTACTGATCATCCTTGAGCCCGGATTTGCCGTATTCTCGCCCTGGGCGCTGATCCCCTTCATCAGCGCGCTGATGTTCGCGGTTTACGGCCTGCTCACCCGCTTTGTCGCCCGCAAAGACCCGGCCTCGGTGTCATTCTTCTGGACAGGCGTGGTCGGCGCCGTCGCCATGACGCCCATCGGCCTGTGGCACTGGCAACCGATGCTGCCCGGCGATTGGCTGTGGATGGGCGCGCTCTGCTGCACCGCGATCATCGGCCACTGGTTGCTGATCAAAGCCTATGCCGTGGCCGAAGCCTCTGCCGTGCAGCCCTTTGCCTATCTGCAACTGATGTTCATCGCTTTGTTGGGCGTGTTCCTGTTTGGCGAAACCCTGCGCCCGAATGTAGCCATCGGCGCCTGCGTGGTCGTCGCCGCCGGCCTGTTCACGCTCTGGCGGCAACGGGTGAAAGCGGTGGAACCGCCGCAGATCTGAGGCGTCGCCACCTCCCTCATCCGCCACCCCAACTTAATCCGGGGCGACAATGAGTAAAACAGCAAGGACCGCCGCAAGTGTAACACAACAAAGGGCAGCGCCCGACCGCCGGGTGGGCGAGCCACCGATCGTCTAGGCACTTTATAGATCAGCCAACTCCACAGAATTTCTAGGCGAACCATGACAATAGCGCCCGCCCGGTGGGGCGGTCGGGCGCTGCCCGGCGGGCTTCGCCCTTGATTCCGGGCTTCGTCGGTTTGCTTGGCCTGCGTTCAAACTGCATTGCGTCGCGCGCTACCGCCCCGTCAACTCCGCCGTGATCCGCACCGGCCCCGCCACGCCTTTCAGCTTGGCGCGGTAGATCACCACCCCCTCGGCCACCCGCATCACATAGGTGCGGGTCTCTCCAAACGGGATCATCTCGACCCAATCCACCACATCGACACTCTCCTTCCGCGGATCGCCGAACTGGTCGATCCACTTCCCCGGCCGCCCCGGCCCTGCGTTATAGCCCGAGGCGATCAGGGCAATCGACGGGCCGAATTTCTCGATCATATGGCTCAGGTAAATCGACCCCATCCGCACGTTATACGGCGGATCGGTGATCAACCGGCTGGCCGATGAAGCTGCCTCGCCCAAACCTTTCGCCACATGCTCGGCCGTGGCAGGCATCACCTGCATCAAGCCACGCGCCCCCACCTTGCTTTGCGCCGCCGGATCAAACTCGCTCTCCCGGCGCGAGATCGACAGTGCCAAAGCCCGGCTGACCGCCAAGCCATCCGGCACCATCGCGGGCATTGGGTAATAGGCGCGCGGCAGGATCACGCCGCGCTCTGCGGCCTGTTTGGCCACCAAAAGCGCGATATGCGGTTCATCCATCCGCAGCGCCAGATCGGCCAGTTGCTGCAAGCCCGTGGCATCCAGCCCCTCGGCCACCTGCAAGAAAAACCGCTTCGCCAAGGTCCGATCCCCGGCCTCGGCCAAAGCCATCCCCGCCGCCAGCACCGAACTGCCCGCGAACCCGGCGGTCCGCCAAGCGGGCGTCGGTTCGCCCACATTCACCAAGGCCGGATCCAGCGGCAGCCCGATCTTTTCCGACGCGAGCATGCCATAATACGCCGTCTGATTGCGCGCCGCCCGCGCATAGGCCACATCCGCGCCCGCCTTGTCGCCCTTGGCCTCCAGCGCGCGGCCCATCCAGTATTCCGCCCGCGCCACCGAGATCGGCGTCGCCACCGCTTCCTTCAAATGCTTGAAATGCTTGATCGCCACATCCGGCTCGCCCAGTTTCCGCAATGCGATGAAGCCCGCCAGAAACTCCAGATCGACATAGTCGTTGCCCTTGGTCATCTGATGGTTCGCTGCCACCCGCAGCGCCAGCTTCGGCTCGCCCTGCCGCAGAAGAACCCGCGCCAAATCTGCCCGCCGCTTACCCCAGGCATCGGGGTCGCCCAAGCCCGCAGCGGTCTTGCTACGCTCTAGGATAAGCGTCGCGGCATCGTCATAACGATCCGCCCGCATCCGGTAATCAAACCGCGCAAACGCCAGCCCCGGATCGCCCAACACATCCTTGGGCACCGCATCGACCAAAGCCACCGCCAAGGGGCTGTCGTCGCGCAACGCCAGCCGAGCCTTTGCCAGCGCCTGCCAGTTCTTTGACACCCGCGGGATCATCCGCTCGGCCTCGGCCTTGCGCCCGCCTTGCCACAGGATGCGATCCAGCCGCACCTCATGCGCGACCGACAACGCATCGCCCTCCAGCGCCAGCATCGCCTGCTCATCTTCCAACGTGAATTTCAGATCGACCCAGGCCTGAAACGCCACCGCCTCGGCATCGCTTTTCCGCCCCAGCGCCTGCAAAGCCCGCACCAAAGCCACCGCCCCAGCGCCAGTTTTCGGCGAGCCCTTGCCGAAATACGCCACCACCCGCGCAGGGTCGGTCGAGCGTGCCGCCGCCACCTCGCCCTTTTCGCGCAGCAGTGCCAAACCCGGCCAATCCGGCCTGCGGGCGATGAAGCTTTCGTAATCCCCCAGCTTGCCCTGACCGTCACGCAGCCATTGCCACAAGATCACGTCGCCTCCCACCGCGCCCGCCCCCTGCGCCGCCGTCAACGCGGCAGGCCAATCCTGCCGCGCCGCCGCCTTCAGCGCAGCCGACAGCGACGCAGACTCATCCGCCCGCGCCATAGGAGACATCACCAGTAAAATGCCAATCGTGACCGCTTTTGCGATCTTGCTTATTCTGCTCATGGCCGAACTTTGCCGGAAGCCCCGGTTTCCCACAACCCAAAACCCCGTGACCCGGCAATTCGTCGCGTATACTTGGCAAAACGCCGAAGCCCCGTTAGGTAGGCAGCGCTTACACACGGCGATTCCAATCGCCCTTCCAGAGGAGACGCGCACCATGATCAAAGGGTCCATTCCCGCACTGGTTACGCCGTTCAAGAACGGTGAACTCGATCTGGTGACGCTGAAGAAGCTGGTCGAATGGCACATCGCCGAAGGCTCGACCGGGCTGGTTCCGGTCGGCACGACCGGCGAAAGCCCGACGCTTTCCCACGAAGAACACCAGAAAGTCATCGAGGTGGTGGTGGAAACCGCTGCGGGCCGCGTGCCGGTGATCGCGGGTGCCGGGTCGAACAACACCGTTGAAGGCATCTCGCTGATCCGCTTTGCCGAAAAAGTTGGTGCCGATGCAGCCCTTGTGGTGACGCCCTACTACAACAGGCCCACGCAAGCAGGCCTCGTCGCGCATTTCACCACCCTGCACGACTGCTGCGCTTTGCCGATCGTGATCTACAACATCCCCGGCCGCTCGGTCGTCGATATGACACCGGAAACCATGGGCCAACTGGCAAAACTGCCGCGTATCATCGGCGTCAAAGACGCTACCGGCAAGATCGAGCGGGTCAGCCAGCAACGCGCAACCTGCGGTGCCGATTTCATCCAGCTTTCGGGCAATGACGACACCGCCTTGGGCTTCAACGCCCATGGTGGGGTTGGCTGCATCTCGGTCACAGCCAACGTCGCGCCGCGCCTCTGCGCCGAATTTCAGGCGGCGACTTTGGCGGGCGATTATACAAAAGCCTTGGCCTATCAGGATAAACTGATGCCGCTGCACGAAGCGATCTTCCTTGAGCCGGGCCTTGCCGGTGCCAAATACGGCCTGTCGCTGCTGGGTCTCTGCGCCGAAGAAGTCCGCCTGCCTTTGCTCACACTGACTGATCCGACCAAAACCCGCATCAAAGCTGCCATGCAGCATGCTGGGCTGATCTGATCCATCTTTGGTCTTCATCTTGGTAAAATACTCCCGCCGGAGGCGCCTTTCGCTTGCGGCGGAGCCTCCGGCGGGAGTATTTGCGCCAAGATGAAGCGAAAGGCCGCCTGATGACCCCCAACCTGCGCGGCAGCCTCTATATGACCGCATCCATGGCGGGCTTCGCGGTCGAGGATGCGTTTCTGAAAGCCGCCAGCCAGACGATTCCGGTGGGCGAGGCCATTCTGATCATGGGGCTGATCGGCATCGCGGTGTTTTCCGGCCTCGCCCTGCGCGCGGGCCACGCCCCGATCCCCGCTGCGATGTTCACCCGCACCATGGCGCTGCGCTCGGGGTTTGAGATCACCGGGCGGCTGTTCTACGCACTGGCCATCGCGCTGACGCCAATTTCCGTCGCCTCGGCGATCCTGCAAGCCACGCCCTTGGTGGTGGTGCTGGGGGCCGCGCTGTTCTTTGGCGAAACCGTTGGGCTGAAGCGCTGGCTGCTGATCCTGCTGGGCTTTCTGGGCGTCATGATCATCCTGCGCCCCGGTCTCAGCGGCTTTTCGGCACTATCGCTGCTGGCACTGGTCGCCATGCTTGGCTTTGCCGGCCGCGATCTTGCCACCCGCGCCGCGCCGCCCGCGCTGTCAAACGCACAGCTTGGCGTCACCGGCTTTATCATGCTGGCGCTGTCGGGCGTGATCATCACCGCCGTCACCGGCAAGGCGGCAATGCCCGGCCCAAACGCCATGGCGCTGATCGCCGGGGCCGCCGCTTTTGGCATCAGCGCCTATGCCGCACTAACCACCGCGATGCGCGCAGGCGAAATCGCCGTCGTCACCCCGTTCCGCTACACCCGCTTGCTGTTCGCGATGATCCTCGGCGTGACGGTTTTTGGCGAGCGCCCCGACGCAGCGACCCTGACCGGTGCCGCGATCATCGTCGCCTGCGGCGTGATCATCCTCGGCCAAAGTCGCCGAATCACCTGAACTCCCCCGGATTGTTGCTTAACAAGGCGCTAATCCGTCGCTGAAACGGCCAAGTCTCGGCCAGTTTCCGAGATACTGTTTCGAATAGAAGAACAGTGACAAACCCCTGCCGCGCCCGTGTCGAAAAAATGGCGAAATTCAGGTTCTTATTGGGCCGCAATCAGACATCACCGCCACACATCTTAACACGAAGGGACAACAGCATGTTTATGCAGGATATTTCTCGCAGCCTCACTGATTTCTCACCGGTCGAGACGGTGCTTTCCCCTCTGACAACCGGCCTTGTCGCGGGCACTTTGGTCGAAACAGCGCAAGGCTGGCAACCGATTGACGCCCTCAAGGCCGGAGATTGTGTCCAAACTTTGGATGGTGGCTTGGCCCGCATCCTGCGGATGGATCGCCGCTGGCTATTTCCTGCGCAAGAAACCAGCGTTCTGACCTTGCCGGGTGGCCACTACGATGCCTGCTCTGATCTGATCCTGCTGCCCGGTCAGCATTTGCTGATCGACACGCTGGATGATGCCACAACCGATGCAACCCCGTACGCCCTGATCCCTGCATTGGCGCTGCTCAACGCACCCGCAGAGCCGCATCGCCCGCAAGCCCCGTTGCAGATCATCACGCCGCTTTTCGCGGATGAGGAAGTGATCTACGCCAACACTGGTGTCTTGCTGCACTGCCCCGGCCTGCTTGACGGCGCGAACCGGTTTCCCGAGGATAGCTTCTTTCCCCGCCTTGATCTGGCAGCGGCGCGCGCCCTGCTGTCGCGCCGCGCCAAACGCCTTGCCGCCTGACCGCCCGCAGTGGAGCGGTGGGTGCAGCCCATCCCCGCTGCCACCAAAACTTCCCGCCCCGAAAGCTGGACTCTGCGTCCCCGAACCCCTATTTCGGGCGTATTATGGTAGAAAAATCAGACCCCAACTCTAAACTGATCGCCGAAAACCGCCGCGCCCGCTTCGATTACGCCATCGAGTGGGATCTGGAGGCTGGCATCATGCTGCACGGCTCCGAGGTGAAATCGCTGCGCAAGGGCGGGTCCAACATCGCCGAAAGCTATGCCAGCGTCGAAGGTGGCGAGTTGTGGCTGATCAACGGCTATATCGCGCCCTATCTGCAAGCGGTGATGTTTCCTCACGAAGAACGCCGCCGCCGCAAGCTGCTGGTTTCCAAGAAGGAACTGTCGCGGCTGTGGAACGCCGTGGGCCGTGAAGGCATGACCATCGTGCCGTTGAAGATGTATTTCAACGAACGCGGTATGGTGAAGCTGAAGCTGGGGGTCGCCAAGGGCAAAAAGCTGGCCGACAAGCGCGAGACCTCTGCCAAGCGTGATTGGGATCGTCAAAAATCCCGTATCATGAAAGAGGGCATGAAGGCCAAGCTATAGGGCTTGGCTGACGAGGCCGATACTCTGCGGAACCTCTGCAATATTTCCCCCTATGCGACAGGCCGCTTTCAGGTCCAGAAAAACCTGTGAAATGTCACGCTACAACGGCGGGCATGGATAGGGTAAGGAAAGAGTATTATGGATATGAATCTGATCATTCAGCTTATCGCTGGTGCGCTGGGTGGCAATGCGGCTGGTGCGGTTTTGAAGAACCTCAACCTCGGCACCTTGGGCAATTCGATTGTCGGTATTCTGGGCGGCGGACTCGGCGGGCAGATCCTGTCGATGCTGGGCGGCGCGGGTGCAGCGGCGGCGACCACCGGCGGCACCGATGTCGGCTCGATCATCGCCTCGCTGGCTTCGGGCGGCGTCGGTGGCGGCGTGCTGATGGCGATCATTGGTGCCGTGAAGAACGCGATGGCGAAAAGCTAATATTCTTGCGCGGGCGCGCCTTGCCGCGCCCGCCGTCTCTTGTCTGGCAGGCTCCATCGGTTTAACTGCAACGGCATCCTGCCGATCCCCGCAGCCCCGAGGCCCCAGATGACCCCATCCCCCGCCGATGATCCGAAAACCCTCGTCAGCACCGCTTGGCTGGCCGCGCATCGCGCTGACCCCGATCTGCGGCTGATCGACGCCAGTTGGTATCTGCCCGACGCGGGCCGCGATGCGAAGGCTGAATATGCCGCAGCCCATATCCCCGGCGCACGGTTCTTCGACATTGATGAAATCACCGATCACCGCTCGACCCTGCCACATATGGCCCCGCCGCCTGAGAAATTCATCTCGCGCCTGCGCGCCATGGGCATCGGTGACGGGCATCAGGTGGTGATCTATGATGGCTCTGGCCTGTTTTCCGCCGCCCGCGTGTGGTGGACCTTCCGGCTGATGGGCAAGACCGACGTGGCCGTGCTGGACGGCGGTTTGCCGAAATGGCGGGCCGAGGGGCGCGAGATTGAAGATATGCCGCCGATCGTGCGCGACCGCCACATGACCGTCAGCCGCCAGAACCATCTGGTGAAAGACGTCACCCAAGTCGCCCATGCCGCCAAACTGGGCGAGGCCGAAATCATCGACGCCCGTGGCGCACCGCGCTTTCGCGGTGAAGTGCCCGAGCCCCGCCCCGGCCTGCGCTCGGGCCATATTCCGGGTGCCAAAAACGTGCCCTACACCACGCTGCTGAACCCCGACGGCACGATGAAATCCCCCGACGCCCTGCGCGCGGTGTTCGAGGCTGCTGGGGTGAACCTTTCAAAACCCGCAATCACTTCCTGCGGATCGGGTGTCACCGCTGCGATTCTCAGCCTCGCGCTGGAACGCATCGGCCACCGCAACCATGCGCTTTATGACGGTTCCTGGGCCGAATGGGGCATGTATGACGACCTTGCGGTCGAAAAAGGATAAATCAATGCTTGAGTCGCTGAACCCGCAGCCGCAGGACAAAATCCTGCAACTGATCCAGATGTATAAGGACGATCCGCGCGACGGTAAGATCGACCTTGGCGTCGGCGTTTACAAAGACGCCACCGGCCTGACTCCAGTGATGCGCGCCGTGAAAGCCGCCGAGAAAAAGCTGTGGGAGGTTGAGACCACCAAGACCTACACCGGCCTTGCGGGCGAGCCTGCCTATAACGCGGCCATGGTGAAGATGATCCTTGGCGACGGCTACGCAGACCGCGCCGCTTCAGTCGCAACCCCCGGCGGCACCGGGGCGATCCGGCAAGCGCTGGAACTGATCAAGCTGGCCTCGCCCACCGCTACCGTCTGGCTGTCGAACCCGACCTGGCCGAACCATCCCTCGATCATCAAATACCTTGGCATGAACATGGCCGAGTATCGCTATTTCGACGCCGCAACCCGTGGCATCGACTTCGCGGGCCTGATTGAAGACCTGGGCGCGGTGAAGGCGGGCGATGCGGTGCTGCTGCACGGCTGCTGCCATAACCCCACCGGCGCGAACCTGTCGGCCCCGCAATGGGTCGAGGTCGCCAACCTGCTGCTGGCGCGTGGTGCTATCCCCTTCATCGACCTTGCCTATCAAGGCTTCGGCGACGGTCTGCAACAAGACGCCGCCGCCACCCGTATGATCGCCGAAACCTTCCCCGAGGTGCTGATCGCCGCCTCGTGCAGCAAGAACTTCGGCATCTACCGCGAGCGCACCGGCATCCTGATCGCCCTTGGCGAGCCTTCCCGCCGCGCTGTCACCCAAGGCAATCTCGCCTTCCTGAACCGGCAGAACTACAGCTTCCCGCCCGACCATGGCGCGCGGCTGGTGACGATGATCCTCGAGGACGACACCCTGCGCGCCGATTGGCAGGCAGAACTGGAGGAAGTCCGCCTCAACATGCTGACCCTGCGCCAAAGCCTTGCGGATGAGTTGCGCCGCGCCACCAACTCGGATCGCTTTGATTTCGTCGCCAGCCACCGCGGGATGTTCAGCCGCTTGGGCCTGACCGAAGCACAGGTGAACACCCTGCGCGAGAAACACGGCATCTACATGGTGGGCGATTCACGCATCAACATCGCCGGCCTGAACGCCAAAACCGTGCCGATCCTCGCCGCTGCCATCGCATCGCTCGGCTAGAAACATGCTCGCCATTGCCCTGTCGCTGGCAGCGGCGAGCAGCTTTGCCCTGTCGTCGATGCTGATCAGTTCGGTCAGCACCCGCATGGGCCTGTTTCAACTGGCGCGTTGGCAAATGAGCATCGCCTTTGCCCTGACCGCCACCGCATCCATCGCCATCGGCGGCTGGCGCGGGCTGACACTGACGCAATTCGGCCTGCTCAGCGCATCGTCCGCCTCTGGCATCATGCTGGCCTCGACCACCTTCTTCGCCACCATCTACGTCACCGGCCCCCGCGTCACCGCGATGTTCTTCGCACTGGCCTCGCCCTTCGCCCTTCTGCTCGGCTATCTGTTTCTGGGTGAGACGATCAATGCCACCCAAGGGCTTGGCATCGCGATGATCGTCGCGGGCATCCTGTTCGCCGTCGCCATGCCCGAGAAAACCGCCGATGCCCCACCCCGCCGCGTGCCCCTGCTGGGCGTGGCACTGGGCCTGATCACCGCGATAGGCCAAGCCGGGGGCAGCCTGTTCGCCCGCCCCGCGATGGCCAGCGGCGTTGATCCCTTCACCGCCATGGCGATCCGCTCGGGTCTTGGCGTGGCGTTCTACATCCTGCTGATGGCCTTTCCCTTCGCCCGCGCTGCCCGGCTGCCGGGGCCACGCGCGATGCGGGATGTCAGCCTCTCTGCCCTGTTCGGCATGTTTCTGGGCATGTCCTTGATGATGGCGGCGCTGTCTTATGGAGAGGTCGGCATCGTCACCACCCTGTCCTCGATGACGCCGATCCTGATCCTGCCAATGATCTGGGCCACCAGCCGCCGCGCCCCCGGCCTCTGGGCATGGCTCGGTGCCATCCTCGCCGTGGCAGGCACCGCCGTCATCAGCCTCGCCGCCTAGAGCCGATCAACATTCACACGCTTGCAGCTAGTCAAATCCGGGCGGGAGCAGGAAACGCATTGCGTTTCCCCGCCCGCTTGCGCGGTTTGCCTCTGAAGTCACGTCAGCGAGAAACCCATTGAGGCCAGCGCCCGACCCGGTGGGCGAGAAGCGCCCGCCGAGGGCGGGTCGGGCGCTGGCCGGGCCATAGAGGCCCGGCGGTTTCAACGGCACCTGCACCGCATGGCGAAGGCAATGGCCTTCGCCAGACTACCCGAGATAAATTGTCGACACCCCCATGCCAAAGGCCCGCAGAAATCTGCGGGCCTTTGCCGTTTGCTTGCCTGTAAAGCCTCAGATTAGCCGTGGTAAGCCGCTTCGCCGTGGCTGGCGAGGTCCAGCCCCTGACGCTCGGTGTCGGCATCCACGCGCAGACCGATGGTCATATCCACCAGCTTGTAGAGGATGAACGAGATCACACCCGACCAGACCAGCGTGATTGCCACAGCCTCGATCTGGATCCAGGTCTGTGCTGCGATGGAATAGTCATCGCCCTTCACACCGCCCAAGCTGCCTGCCGAGAACACACCCGTCAGCACGGCACCGATGATGCCGCCCACGCCATGCACGCCGAACACGTCAAGGCTGTCGTCATATTTCAGCTTGTTCTTCACCACGGTGACGAAGAAATAGCAGCCCAGCACCGCGATGATGCCCAGCGCAATCGCGCCCATCGGGCCAACCGTGCCACAAGCCGGGGTGATCGCGACCAGACCAGCCACCATACCCGAAGCAGCCCCCAACATCGAAGCCTTGCCGCGCTGAATGCCTTCCAGCACCGACCAAGCCAGCGTAGCCGCAGCAGTCGCGAGGAAAGTGTTGATCATCGCCAGCGTCGCACCGCCGTTGGCTTCCAGGTTGGAGCCGACGTTGAAACCAAACCAGCCAACCCACAGCATCGACGCGCCGATCATGGTCATCACCATCGAATGCGGTGCCATGTTTTCCTTGCCGTAGCCGACGCGCTTGCCGATCACAAGGCAACCGACCAAGGCCGCAATACCGGCGTTGATATGCACAACCGTGCCGCCTGCAAAGTCAATCGCGCCCATGTTGAAGATCAGGCCCGAAGCATCCCAGACCATATGCGCGACCGGGAAATAGACGAACGTCACCCACAGTGCACAGAAGGCAAGAACAGCGGTGAACTTCACGCGCTCGGCGAAGGCACCAATGATCAGACCGGGCGTGATTGCGGCAAAGGTCATCTGGAAGGCGATGAACAGATATTCCGGGATCACATAGCCCGCCGAGAACGTCGCCGACATGCTGTCAGCGGTCACGCCCGACAGGAACAGTTTGCCGAAGCCGCCCCAATAGGGCGAGGTGCCGCCGCCGAACGTCACCGAATAGCCGTAAACCGCCCAGATCACCATGACGAGGCAGGCGATCAGCGTGGTCTGCATCAGGATCGACAGCATGTTCTTGCTGCGCACCAAGCCGCCGTAGAACAGCGCAAGGCCGGGAATGGTCATGAACAGCACAAGGGCGGTCGAGGTCATCATCCACGACACGTCGCCCTTGTCCATCACCGGGGCCGCAGCCTCGGCCACAGCCTCAACCACCGGAGCGGTGGCATCCGTCGCGGTCTGCGCCAAAGCAGGCAAGGCCGCCATGATCGCCGCCGCCGTAAGTCCTAGTTTCTTCAGCATGTTCTGTCCCCTCTCACAGCGCGTCGTCATCGACGTCGCCGGTGCGCACCCGCAAGGCACGCTCCACATCCAACACGAAAATCTTGCCGTCACCGATCTTGCCGGTGCGCGCTGTCTTGGTGATCGCGTCCACAACCGTATCGGCCAGCGCATCGCTGACCACGATCTCCAGCCGCATCTTCGGCACGAAATTCACCGCATATTCTGCACCACGGTAGATTTCAGTGTGGCCCGACTGCATGCCGAAGCCCTTGATTTCCGTCACCATCATCCCTTGCACGCCGATCGCGGTCAGCGCTTCGCGCACCTCGTCCAGCTTGTAGGGCTTGATGGCGGCTATGATCATTTTCACGATGCACCCCTTTGTTTCCCAAGGCCCTTGGCGGCCCTCGCCGATGATCAGGCGGCGTTCGCAGGTGCAGCACAAGTTTTCGGCGGCGTAAAAAATGGGCGCGCCGGGGTATTGCCTAAAATTTAATCTCGATAGCCACCACGCGGCGCAAATTTAAGCGGCAAGGAACCGCGAATCGGACGCCGCCCCGCTTCGCATTCCCCGCCGAACCGGGTAGAGTGCTGAAAACCGCTTAAAAGGGCACAAACAGGCATGGCGACATCGGGCAAAGGCGGAAAATCGCTGGTGGCAGACCGGCGGTATATCACGCAAAAGGCAGCCACCACTGGCGGGCGCGGCACTCCGCCGCCGAAGAAACCTGCCCCACGCAAGACGCCTGCGCCACGCTCGGGCAACATCCTGACGCGGTTTGTGCGCGCGATCTGGCGGATCATCTGGGGCACGTTCTGGCGCATCGCGGCGGTGGGCGGCATGGTGCTGGCGGGCATCGTGTTCTACTTCTACCAGCAACTGCCGCCAGTTGAGGCGCTGCTCGATGGCCGGGCCAAAGGCTCTGTCACCCTTCTGGACCGCAACGATACCGTGTTCGCCTGGCGCGGTGAGACGTTTGGTGGCCAGATCACCGCCGACACGGTTTCACCCTATCTGAAAAATGCGGTGATCGCGACCGAAGACAAGCGGTTTTACCACCACTTTGGCGTCTCGCCCCGCGGTATTGCCTCGGCGATCAGCATCAACCTCGCGGCAGGGCGTGGGCCGCTGGAAGGCAACGGCGGTTCGACCATCACGCAGCAGGTGGCGAAACTTCTGTGTCTGGGCGTGCCCTATGACCCGAAACAATGGAAATCCGAAGCGGACTATGAAGCTGACTGCCGATCCGGCGGGGTGAAGCGCAAGCTGAAAGAGATCCCCTATGCCATCGCGATGGAAGCCAAATATACCAAGGAAGAAATCCTAACGATCTACTTCAACCGCGCCTATCTGGGTGCCGGTGCGCGGGGTTTTGAGGCCGCCGCCCAGCGTTATTTCGGCACTTCGGCCAATGATCTGACCCCGGCACAGGCCGCGATGCTGGCGGGGCTTCTGAAAGCGCCGTCGAAATACGCGCCCACCAACAGCCTGAAACGCGCGCAGGATCGTGCGGATGTGATCATCGACCTGATGGCTGAGCAGGGCTATCTCACGCCGGAGGAAGCCGCCGATGCCCATGCGCACCCGGCCCAACTTTCCGAGGCGGCGCAGACCAAATCTGGCGGCTTTTTTGCCGATTGGGTGATGGAGACCGCGCCCGACTTCCTGACCAAGACCACCACCGAAGACGTTGTGATGCGCACCACGCTAGACCAGAAACTGCAAAAAGACGCAGAAGATGCCCTTGCTTGGGTGTTCGACAACAAGGTGGCCAAGGGCTCCAAGGCCCAAGCCGCGATTGTGGTGATGAGCGCGGATGGCGCCGTGCGTGCCATGGTTGGCGGGCGCAAAACCGAAAGTGCGGGCGCGTTCAACCGCGCGACGCAAGCGCTGCGCCAGACCGGATCGTCGTTCAAACCCTTTGTCTATGCCGCCGCGCTTGATCTGGGCTGGTCGCCTTCGGACTATGTCGAGGACGTGCCGCTGACCCTGCATATCCCCGGATCAGGAGCCTGGACACCGGATAACTACGATCACAAGTTCAAAGGCCTGATCACCCTGACGCAAGCCTTGGAGGAAAGCCGCAATATTCCGGCGGTGAAGGTTTCCGAAGCAGTCGGGCGCGATGCGGTGGCGGCAATTGCCAAGGGTTTTGGCATTCAGTCTGACCTGGCCGCTGGCCCCGCGCTGGCACTGGGGGCATCAGAATCGACGCTGATCGAGATGACCGGGGCCTATGCCGGCATCCTGAACGGTGGCTCGTCGGTAACGCCCTATGGCTTGGTCGAGTTGAAGCTGAAAGGCGAGGACGAAAGCCTGATGGGTGCGGGCGGGGGTATTGGCGAACGGGTGATCTCGGAAAAGGCCGCCAAACTGCTGACCTTCATGATGGAAAAGGTCGTCGATAGTGGCACCGGCACCCGTGCGCGGCTGGATGGCCGCCCTGCTGCGGGCAAGACCGGCACCACCAGTGCTGCGCGGGATGCGTGGTTCATCGGCTTTACCGCCGATTATGTGGCGGGTGTCTGGATCGGCTATGATGACAACACGCCGTTGAAGGGTGTGACGGGCGGCGGTCTGCCTGCCGAGATCTGGCACGAGGTGATGACACGGGTGGAAGATGGCGTGCCTGTCACCGAACTGCCGCTGATCGTGCCGGAATACCGCGCGCCGCCGAATGCTGCCAACGCCTCTAGCCAGCCGGTTGACCCCTATGCGGAAGACCCCAGCTATCAGCAGCAGCCGTCCGAGCCTTCTGTGCCGCTGATGAACCCCAGCGATGATCAGGTTGAAGCGTTGTTGAAAGACATCCTGAAAAGCGGCAACTGACGCTGGTTTTGGCAGCGAGGGCGTGGTGGCAGGGCGGTGGAAATCGCTTCCCATCTGGGAATGACTTGTGGTTTCGGGCGGGTTTAAGCCCGGATTCCACAAGATGTTGTGGTGAGTGGCATTTTGCACGGGTTATCCCGCGCTGTTTCCATCCCCTAACCCCCGCCGCCCCGGACTTGATCCGGGGCCTCGCTTCATCCGCCATGAGGCCCCGGATCAAGTCCGGGGCGGCGGGGTGATGGGGGCTCGTTTGTGCGCGCAACACAGGGCAGCGCCTGACCGCCGGGTGGGCGAACTACATAGGTTCTAGGCGGTTTATGGGTCAGCCAACCCCCCAGAGATTCTAGGCGAGAGATCGCAATAGCGCCCGCCCGAGGGGGCGGTCTGGCGCTGCCCGGCGGCGCTAAAGCGCCTTGATTCCGGGCTTAGGCTGTCTGCTTGGCCGTAGGGTGCGTGCTTGCACGCACCTTCTTCATGCCATCCTTAGGCCGTCTTCAAATCCGCGATCAGCTTGTCGATATCACCGCCGCGCTTGTCCAACATAGCGCCAATCTCGGTGCGCTCGGACGCCAGCATGTTCACGCCTTCAATGATGATATTGAAGAACAGGTTCTTGCCAGACTTGTCCGACACATGCCAACGCAGATCGAACGGTGCCTGCCCCTTCAGATGCGCCACCGAGATCACCTCGTAATAGCTCTTGATCGGGCGGGCGTCGGTGACTTCGATCGAGCCGCCAATGAATTCGCGGAAGCGCGAGCCATATTTGCGGCTGATGTAGCCCTGAAACGCCTTGGTAAAGCTGGCCATCTGCGCAGACGAAGCCTTTTTCGCCGCCACACCCAAAGCCGAACGTGCAATCGTCGGAACGTCAGCGTAGCGGCTGAAAATCCGCTCAAAATCGCCATACATCGCGGTTTGCGATTTGCCGCTGGCGATGGTCGTGTTGATCTCGGCCACAGCCTTGCCGATCATGTCCTTGGCATCATCCACCGTCAGCGCCAGCGACGGCAGCGGCAGGGCCAGTGCAACCGAACCCAGCGCAAAGCCTGCTGCAAAGCGGCGACGCGACATCATGGAATGGTTATTGTGCATAAGGGTCCTCAAAGTTTGCATCCGATGGGGCCTCGCCCAGCGTGTAGTGTCGATTTTGCAGATACAGCAGGCGGGCCTGCGCGTAGGGGTCTGCGCTGTCATATAGGATCGAATCCACCGTATCACTATGGCGTGCGCGTGATCCAATCTTATCAATCACCTTCGCGCCCGTCACATAATCACTTTCCGGCGATTTGATGGCAAAGCGCAGCGGGTTGATCGCGTAATCGACGATCAGGCCAGCGGTGTCGCGCTCGGTCGAGGGGCCGATGAGCGGCAACATCTGATAGTTGCCCTCGCCCACACCCCAGACATACAGCGTCTCGCCAAAGTCGGTTTCCTGTGCGGGCAGGCCAAGCGCAGTTGAGGGGTCGAACAGCCCGCCGATCCCCGCCGTGGTGTTGACGCCAAAGCGCAGCGTGTTGGCCGCAGCCTTCATCAAACGGCCCTGCAGCACGTTGTTCAGAATATCGCCGGGGGTGTCGAGGTTGGCCGCAAAGTTATGCACGCCGGTCAGGATCGGGCCGCGCCCGGACCCCGCCACATCCGAAGCAGGCTGCAAGACGGCCTTGTCGACGGCGACGTTGAAGGCAAACACCTTGCGGTTAAATCCCTCGGCCGGATCATTCACCGTGTCCGATACCGGAGCCTTGGCGCACCCCGCTATTGCCAGCGTTAATGCAATCCCAACACAAACCGCGCTAAATCGGCGGATTGTTTCAGAAAGAGATGGAATCACTTGCGCCATACTTCTACATTCCCGCCGAGCTTTACGCGTCACACATAGATTTTGTCGGTGAAAGACAAGGGATAAGCGGCGCAAGAGGTTAAGACAACGGCCAAACGTGGCCAAGCGGTGACGCTGGATGATTTCCGCCGATCCTTTGGCCATAAAAATGGGCTGCGGCCAGACAGGCTACGGGCAGAAACGGAGATGGCGATGAGCCAAATGGATAACCGTCGCGGGGAAGCAGAGCTTCGCGCGGCGCGGGCCGATCAACGCGGCCTGTTGTGGGCTGTTGCGCTGTTCTCGGTGTTCGCAAACGCACTACAGCTGACCGGGTCGCTGTATATGCTGCAGGTCTATGACCGGGTGCTGGGCAGCCGATCCGAGGCGACGCTGGTGGCGCTGTCGGTGCTTGTCACCTTCCTGTTCCTCGCGCTTGGTATTCTGGATAACGTCCGCGCCCGCGTCATGGCGCGCATCGGTGCAAAGATGCAGGATCGGCTCGACCGCCGGGTGTTCTCTGCCGCGATGCGCCGCCTGACCCTGCAACCGAACGAGCCCACCGCCATCGCCGCGCAGCGCGATCTGGAGGCGATCCAGCGGCTTTGGGCCTCACCCGTGCTGCTGGCGCTTTTCGATCTGCCGTTCATGCCGTTGTTCTTCATCGCGATCTACATCTTCCACCCCTATCTGTTCATCCTGTCGCTGGTGGGTGGCATCATTCTGGTGATCGTCACCATCCTGAACCAGCGCCTGACCCTTGCGCCACTCACCCGCACCAACAACCTGACCTTGGGGGCAGAGCGGATGTCTGACCTGATCAAGGGCGAGTCCGAAACCGTGCAGGCGCTTGGCATGACCACCGCCGCCTTTGACCGCTGGCAAAAGGCGCGCGGGGCGGCCCTTGCCGCCAGCATCAAGGCGGGCGATCTGGCGGGCAGCTTTGGCGGCATCAGCAAGACCTTCCGGGTGTTTCTGCAATCGGCGATGCTGGGCATGGGGGCCTGGCTGGTGCTGAAGGGCGAACTTTCCTCGGGGGCGATGATCGCAGGCTCGATCCTGATGGGCCGCGCGCTGTCACCGATCGAGCAAGTCATCGGCCAATGGGCGATCATCACCCGCGCGCAGGAAGCCAACCGCCGCCTGTCGGACCTGCTGTCGCGCGTGCCGGAAGAACAACCGCGCACCGCCCTGCCGCATCCGAAAGCCGTGCTTGAGGCGCAGAACCTGACCGTGATCCCCCCCGGCGAACAGCAAGCCGTGCTGCGGGCGATCAACTTCCGGCTGGAGCCGGGGCAGGCTTTGGGTGTGATCGGGCCATCAGGTGCGGGCAAATCCACCCTTGCCCGCGCGTTGATCAACGTCTGGAAGCCCGCAGGCGGCAAGGTGCGTCTGGATGGCGCAACGCTGGATCAATACGACCCCGACATCCTCGGCAGCTACATCGGCTATCTGCCGCAGCGCATCACCCTGTTTGACGGCACGATTGCCGAGAACATCGCCCGCCTGCAAGACCATGCCGATGCCGCCAAGATCGTTGACGCTGCAAAGCGGGCCGCAGCGCATGACATGATCATCAAACTGCCCGAAGGCTATGACACCCGGATTTCCCAGATCGGCGGCCGCCTGTCGGGCGGGCAGATCCAGCGCATCGGCCTTGCGCGTGCGCTTTACAACAACCCGGTGATTCTGGTGCTGGACGAGCCGAATTCCAACCTCGACAACGACGGCACAATTGCGCTGAACACCGCCATTCGCACCACCAAAGAGGCAGGAGGCGCTGTGTTGATCATGGCCCACCGCCCCGCCGCCATTCAGGAATGTGAACTGCTTTTGGTGCTGGAAGACGGGATGCGCCGCGCCTTTGGCCCCCGCGATGCCGTCCTGCGTGAGATGGTGAAGAACCATAACCAGATCACAACTGCGACCGCGCCCGGAGGCGTATCATGAACCAAACCCCCGCCCCGGTGAAACCGACCGCTGTTGCCCCCGTGGCATCCGCAGCCAATCCGCCCTCTACCCTTGCCCCGGCATGGTCGGCCAAGCGCCCGGTGATCATCGGGCTTGTCACTGTCGCCCTGCTGGTGTTCGGCTTTGGTGGCTGGTCCCTGACCACCGAAATCGACGGTGCCATCGTGGCCAATGGCCAGCTTGAGGTCGAAAAGAACAAGCAGATTGTGAACCACCCCGACGGCGGCGTTGTCGCGGAAATCGCGGTGAAAGAGGCACAGGCGGTGAAAGCTGGCGATCTGTTGATCCGGCTGGATGGCAGCCTGCTGCAATCGGAACTGGCCATTGTCGAGGGCCAGCTTTTCGAGATGCTCGCCCGCCGCGCCCGGATGGAGGCAGAGCGTGACGACAAAGACGCGCCCAGCTTTACCGGCGAACTGGTCGATCTGGCCAAAACCCGCCCCGATGTGGCCGAGCAAATCGAAGGCCAGCGCAAGCTTTTCGCCGCCCGCAAGGAAAGTCTTGCCCGGCAGACCGAGCAACTGGGCAAACGCGCAGGTCAGATCGCCTCGCAGATTGATGGCGTGAATGCGCAGATCGCAGCCTTGCAGCAACAGCTTGCCCTGATCGAACAGGAACTGACCGCGCAGCAAACGCTGCTGGACAAGGGCCTTGCCCAATCCAGCCGGGTGCTGGAACTGGAGCGCAACAAGGCCTCGTTGCAAGGCAGCATGGGTGAGTTGATCGCCTCGAAAGCCCAAGCCGAAGGTCGCGGCACCGAGATTGATCTGGAGGTGTTGCGTCTGGCTGCGGTCCGGCGCGAAGAGGCGAACACCCAGTTGCGCGATCTTGGCCCGCAAGTGCTGGAACTTGTCGAGCGTCGCCGCGCGTTGATCGAACGCATCGCGCGTCTGGACATTCGCGCGCCGGTGGCAGGGCTGGTGTTGGGGCTGCAAGTCACCTCGCCACGCTCGGTGCTGCGCCCGGCAGAGCCTGTGCTTTACATCATCCCGCAAGACCGCCCCTTGGTGATCACCGCGCAGGTGCAGCCGATCCATATCGACGAGGTGCATGTCGGCCAAAAGGTGCGCCTTGCCTTCCCGGCGTTTTCGGCCCGCACCACGCCCGAGATTTTCGGCCATGTGGCGACGATCTCTGCCGATGCCTTGGTCGATCAACGCACCCAAGCCAGCTATTTCCGCGCCGAGATTTTGCTGGATGAGGGCGAATTGGCCAAGCTGAAAGAGCAAACCCTGCTGCCCGGTATGCCGGTGGAGGCGTTTATCGAGACTGGCGCACGCTCTCCGATGAGCTATCTTTTGAAGCCGTTCACCGATTACTTCAAAATGGCGTTCCGCGAGGGCTGACGGCATACGGGGAGGGCCAAGCCCTCCCCGTACCCCTTCCGCGCACCCGGATGGCCGCGCCCTGCCATTGCCAAAGCCTGTGAACGGGCCAAATCGTTAAGATTTCCTTAAATCCACTATGCTAACCCATTGATTAGTCATATCAAAAAAGGTCCCGAGTTGGGACCAGCCAAGTCTTGCCCCCATGCTCTGCCCCGGATAGCCTGCGCCAAACCAGATCAGGAGCCCGACCATGTCCAGCATCGAAGCCCGCCTCGCCGAACTTGGCGTCACCCTGCCCGACGCCCCAGCGCCTGCGGCCAATTACGTGCCTTTCGTTCAGACCGGCAATCTGGTGCATATCTCGGGCCAGATCAGCGCCAATGCCAGCGGCCAGATCAAGGGCAAGCTGGGGGCGGATCTTTCGATTGAACAAGGGGCCGAAGCCGCGAAGGCCTGCGCGATTTCCCTGCTGGCGCAGTTGAAGAAGGCCTGCGGCGGCGATCTTTCCCGCGTGGTGCGGGCAGTGAAACTGGTGGGCTTCGTGAACTCCACCGCCGATTTCGTTGACCAACCCAAGGTGATCAACGGCGCATCCGATTTCATGGTTGCCGTGCTGGGGGATGCAGGCCGCCACGCCCGCTCGGCGGTTTCCGCAGCGTCGTTGCCGTTCGGGGTGGCGGTGGAGATCGAAGGCATCTTCGAGATCAAGTGATGCGCGCGCCCCTGCCCGCCGGGTTTCTCACCGCCCCCCTCGCCCACCGCGCCTACCATGACCGCGCACAAGGCCGCCCCGAGAATTCTCGGGCGGCCATCACGGCGGCCATTGCGGCGGGCTATGGCATCGAGATCGACCTGCAACTGTCCAGCGATGGCGTGGCGATGGTGTTCCATGATGAGGCGCTGGATCGGCTTACGCCTGCGACCGGGCTGGTCAAGGATCACACCGCCGCAGAACTGTCGCGGATCAGCTTGCGCGACAGCGCCGAGACAATCCCGACGCTGGCGGAAATCCTGACGCTGGTGGCGGGCCGCACCCCGCTGCTGATCGAGATCAAGGACCAGACCGACACCATGTCTGACACCGATGGCCGGCTCGAGGCTGCGACCGCCGCGCTGCTGGCTGATGACAAAGGTCCGGTCGCGGTGATGTCGTTCAATCCGCATTCCATCGCGCATATGGCGCGCCTTGCCCCCGCCATCCCGCGCGGGCTGACCACCTCGGCCTATGATCCGACGGACTGGGCGCCGCTGGCGGCTGAAACCTGCAGTCAACTGCGCGCGATCCCCGATTACGACCGCACTTTGTCCAGCTTTATCAGCCACGAAGCCGCCGACCTGTCCCGCCCCCGCGTGGCTGATCTGAAAGCGCAAGGTGCTGCAATTTTGTGCTGGACGATCCGATCCCCGGCAGCCGAGGCAGAGGCGCGCAAGGTGGCACAGAATGTCACCTTCGAAGGCTATGCCGCAGCCCTGAGCGCTTGACGAAATCAGGCCCCACCCCATCTGCTGCACAGGCAGAACTCATCGGGGTCTGGGGGCCACACGGCCCCCAGCCTTGGCTTAAAACACAGGCGGATGATGCAGGCAGAGCTTCTTGACGGCATGGCAGAGCTGACGGCGGCGGAATGGGATGCCCTTGCCTGCCCCGAACCCGGTCGCCCGGCTGACCCGTTCACCACATATCGGTTTTTGTCGGCACTGGAGCGTTCACATTCCACCGGCAAAGGCACGGGCTGGCAGCCGCGCCCGTTGATCCTGCGCGATCAGGCCCCGGTTGCGGCCCTGCCGCTTTACGTGAAATCGCACAGTCAGGGCGAATATATCTTCGATCACGGCTGGGCGCAGGCATTCGAACGCGCGGGCGGGCGGTATTATCCGAAACTGCAAGCGGCGGTGCCCTTCACCCCAGCCACGGGGCCGCGTTTTTTGGGCGATCCCGGCTTGCGCGAAACCCTGCTGGAAGCCGCGATTGGCGTGACCGAGCAGAACAAGCTGTCATCGCTGCACATCACCTTCTGCACTCAGGACGAGGCCGAGGCTTTGGCGGGCCAGCATGGCATGTTGCACCGCATCACCCAGCAGTTTCACTGGGAGAATCGCGGCTATGCGGGCTTTGATGATTTTCTTGCCGATCTCTCCAGCCGCAAACGCAAGATGATCCGCAAGGAACGCGAAACTGCGCGTGCGTCGGGGCTGACCATCCGCGCGCTGACGGGGGATGAGATCGAGCCTGCGCATTGGGATGCGTTCTGGATTTTCTATCAGGATACGGGCAGCCGCAAATGGGGGACGCCATACCTGACGCGCGCGTTCTTCGATGAAATTCAAGCCACGATGCGCGAGGATGTGTTGCTTGTGCTGGCGTTCAACGGCGAAATTCCGGTTGCGGGCGCGCTAAATTTCATCGGGCGGGATACGCTTTATGGCCGCTATTGGGGCTGTATCGAGGATCACCCCTGCCTGCATTTCGAGTTGTGCTATTATCAGGCGATTGACTGGGCGATTGCGCAGGGCCTGTTACGGGTTGAAGCTGGGGCGCAGGGGGAACACAAGCTGGCGCGCGGCTATCTGCCGATGCCGGTGCATTCGCTGCACTACATCGCCGATCCGGCTTTCCGCGACGCGGTGGCGCGCTATCTTGTCGAAGAACGCCGCGCTGTTGATGAGGAAATCGAGGTTCTCACCGCCTACGGACCATTCCGGCGCGTGTCCTCAGAAGATTGAAAGGAAACCCAATGGCTGAACTGCTGAGCACCGAAGATCGCGCTGCGCTGCCCGCCTTGGGCGAAACCGGCTGGGGCGCGGTGCCAGACCGCGATGCAATCCGCAAGGTTTGGAAATTCAAGAATTTTTCCGAAGCCTGGGGATTTATGTCGCGCGCGGCACTGGCGGCGGAAAAGTTGAACCATCACCCGGAATGGTCGAATAAATTCAACATCGTGGATGTCACGCTGGTCACACACGATTGCAACGGGTTGTCGGCGTTGGACATCACCTTGGCGAAACAGATGGACAAGATCGCGGGCGGGGTCGAGGTTGTTCGCAACCATTCCGAGCCGATTTCCTGCCTCTGCGAAACCCGCGCAAACCGGATCGCTTAGGGTTTGTGACTCTGCATTCATATTGATGCGAACGCAGAGTCACAAATTGCTCAGATCGCTGCCAGCATGGCTTCGCCGCCGGAGATATCGCACTGACCGGCGTTTTCTTCAGCGTGCAGCACCTTCACAACGCCATCGACTGCATAGAGAGCATACCGCTTGGAGCGGTCAAAGAAGCCGATTGCGGGCACGGAAAATTCCATGCCGATGGCCTTGGTGAAACCCGCATCCACATCGCCCGCCATGGTGATGCCCGCGTTGGTGGCCCCGGTCGAATCGCCCCAAGCCTTCATCACGAAGGCGTCGTTCACCGACAGGCAGATCACCTCGTCCACGCCTTTGGCGGCGAGTTTTTCCTTGGTGCGGATAAAGCTTGGCACGTGGGCAGTGGTGCAGGTGCCAGTGTAAGCGCCGGGAAGCCCAAAGATCACCACATTGCGGCCAGCCAGTTTCGAGGCCAGCGATACGGCCTCTGGCCCGTTTCCGCCCATGATCTGCAAGGATGCGTCCGGCAGTTTGGCCCCAACAGAAATCGTCATATTCTATCCCTCTCGCGTTGCGTTACCTGTCCTGCGGGATATAGGGTCCGCGCGAACATTCGACCAGAGGGAGTGCGCAGCATGGATATCGTCGTCATCGGAGCAGGTCAGGCTGGAGCGGCCCTGGTCGCCAAATTGCGCGCGTTGGGTCATCAAGGCGGCATCACGCTGATCGGCGATGAAGCCGCGCCACCCTATCAACGCCCGCCGTTGTCGAAGGCCTATCTGCTGGGCGAGATGGAGGAAGAACGGCTGTGGCTGCGCGGCCCAGATTTCTATGCCGAGCATGATATCACCTTGAAACTGGGCGAAAAAGTCTCGGCGATTGAGCCGATTACCCGCAAGGTGATGATCGGCAATGATGTGATTTCCTATGATGCGCTGGTGCTGACCACCGGGTCATATCCGCGGCGGCTGCCCGGCAAGATCGGCGGCGACTTGGCCGGGATTTATACGGTGCGCAGTCTGGCGGATGTCGATGCGATGAAGCCGGAATTCGCGCCGGGGCGGCGGCTGGTGGTGATCGGTGGCGGCTATATCGGGCTGGAAGCGGCAGCGGTGGGCGCGAAACTTGGGCTGGATGTGACGGTGATCGAGATGGCCCCGCGCATTCTGCAACGGGTCGCGGCACCTGAAACCTCCGATTACTTCCGCGCGCTGCACACGGCGCATGGCGTGAAGATCCTTGAATCGACGGGGTTGGAGCAGATCTTGGGTGAGGGCCGGGTTTCGGGCGTGAGGCTCAGCGATGGCACCGAACTGCCCGCCGATTTCATCATCGCAGGTGTCGGCATTCTGCCCGGCACAGGCCTTGCCGAGGCGGCGGGGCTGGCGATTGAGAACGGCATCAAGACCGATGAGTTTGGCCGCACCACCGATCCGCACATTTGGGCTGCAGGCGATTGCGCCAGTTTCCCGCACAAGGGCGGGCGCTGGCGGTTGGAATCGGTAGGCAATGCGATCCATCAGGCCGAAACTGTGGCCGAGAATATCCTGGGCGCGGGCGTGGTCTATGAGGCGCAGCCGTGGTTCTGGTCGGATCAATACGACTGCAAGCTGCAAATCGCCGGGCTGAACGTGGGCTATGACAACATCGTCACCCGTGGACCGGATGGCGGCAGCGTGAGCTTCTGGTATTTCCAGGGCGATACTTTGCTCGCCGTCGATGCGATGAACGATCCGCGGGCCTATATGGTCGGCAAGCGGTTGATTGAAAGCGGTAAATCGCCGTCGAAAGCCGCGCTGGCCGACCCCGCCACTGAGATGAAATCGCTGCTGAAAGCATGAGGATCATCGGCGGATCGGCGCGCGGACTGCATCTGGCAGAGGTTGGGACGGGCGATGCGAAAGCGCATCTGCGCCCCACCTCGGACCGCGTGCGCGAGTCGATCTTTAACCTGCTGATCAATGGCGGCTATGGCAATCCGTTGCAGGGCGCGCGGGTGTTGGATGTGTTCGCGGGCACCGGCGCGTTGGGGCTGGAGGCGGTGTCGCGGGGCGCTGCTTCGGCCAGTTTCATCGAGAATGGTGCTGCGGGTTTGGCGCTGCTGAAGCGCAATATCGCGCTGATGCGGGCCAAGGATCGCTGCGAGATCCTGCGCCGCGATGCTACCAAACCCGGCCTGAACCTAGGCGCTGCGTTTGACGTGGTTTTCCTTGACCCACCTTATGGCAAGGCGATGGGTGAGGTGGCGCTGGCCGCTTTGACACCGTGGCTTGTGCCGGAAGCTCTTGTTATATGGGAGGAAAGCCTTCCTCCCAACCCTCCTTCTGGCTTCGCGCAGATGGATCAACGCAAATATGGTGACACGCTTGTCACCATCCTGAAAGCCCCGGAATGACCCCGAAAGCTGTAATTTTCGACTGTGACGGCGTTGTCGTGGACAGCGAACCGATGTTGTTTGAGATGCTGTCGCGCGATCTGACCCGATTTGGCCTGCCGCTGCCGATCGGCGATCTACCGCAGATCTTTCTGGGCATGACGCTGCAAGGCCTGCGCGAGAAGGCCAACGGCATGGGGGCCAGCCTGCCCGCCGATTGGTGCGATGATTTCTACGCCCGGCTTTATGCTGAACTGCGGTTGGGCACGCCGTTGGTGCCGGGGATTCTGGCGGTGCTGGATGCCTTGGATGCGGCGGGGATTCCGTTTGCGATGGGATCAAACGGCTCGGCAGAGAAGATGCAAATCACCTTGGGGCAGCATGGGTTGACCGAGCGCTTCAAAGGGCTGTTTTCAGGCCAAAGCATCGGCAAACCGAAACCCGCGCCGGATGTCTATCTGCTGGCCGCCGAGGCGATGCAGACCGCCCCCGCCGATTGCGTGGTGATCGAGGACAGCGCCACCGGCGCGCGGGCGGCGGCGCGTGCCGGGATGCGCTGCTATGGTTATGCCGCACATGGCGGCGAGGCCCTTGCCGCCGAGGGGGCGATTCTGTTCAGCGATATGAAAGACTTGCCGGGATTGTTGGGTCTTTAGCCCGCCGATCAGCCCCAGGTTGGGTGGAATTTGCCTGCGGGTGACAGGGTGAAAATCTCACACCCCGTTGCCGTCACGCCGACCGAATGTTCAAACTGCGCCGACAACGACTTGTCGCGCGTCACCGCCGTCCAGTCATCTGCCAGCACTTTGGTTTCGGGGCGACCCAGGTTCACCATAGGCTCGATGGTGAAGATCATGCCTTCTTCCAGCACAGCCCCCGTGCCGGGGCGGCCATAGTGCAGCACGTTTGGCGGCGCGTGGAACACCAGCCCCAGCCCATGGCCGCAGAAATCGCGCACCACCGACATGCGGTTGGCCTCGACATAAGACTGAATGGCATAACCGATATCGCCAAAGGTATTGCCCGGCTTCACCGCCGCAATACCGCGCATCAGCGATTCATGCGTGACCTCGATCAGCCGTTCGGCCTTGCGCGGCACAGCGCCTGCCACATACATCCGGCTGGTATCGCCGAACCAGCCATCGACGATCACCGTCACATCGACGTTGAGAATATCGCCGTCCGCCAACACCTTGGCACCCGGAATCCCGTGGCAGACCACGTGGTTGACGCTGATGCACGAGGCGTGTTGATAGCCCTTGTAGCCAATCGTGGCCGAGACCACGCCGCGCCGCTCGATCTCTTCGCGAATGAAATCGTCGATGGCGGCGGTCGTCACCCCCGGCTTGACCAGATCGGCCACCATATCCAGAATTTCCGCCGCACATCGGCCCGCCGCGCGCATGCCTGCGAAATCCGCATCTTCATAAATGCGAATGCCATTCTTGGTCACGCGGCCACGGATCTCTTCCACGGGTCATCCTCCGGTTTCGGCTTAAATAAGCGATGCAGCGGCAGTTTGCCAGAGGTGCAGTGCGCTCTGGCCTGTTGCGCCCCAGTTGACCTATGCTGCCCACAAGAAAAGGAGCGTTCCATGCCCAACCCTACTGCCGCGATGCTGGTGATCGGTGACGAGATTCTGTCAGGCCGCACCCGCGATTCCAACCTGCATTATATTGCGGGCGCGCTGACCAAGCACGGCATCACGCTGGCCGAGGCGCGGGTGGTGTCGGATGACCATGCCGAGATTGTGGCCGCCGTGAATGCGTTGCGCGGCAAATATGACCATCTGTTCACATCTGGCGGTATTGGCCCCACCCATGACGACATCACCGCCGATGCGATCGCAGCGGCTTTTGGCGTGCATATTGGCTTGCGCGATGATGCGGTGGCGCTGCTGACGGCGCATTATCAGCGCCAGAACTTGCCGTTCAACGAGGCGCGGCAGCGGATGGCGCGCATCCCCGATGGCGCGGTGCTGATCGAAAATCCGGTTTCCATCGCGCCGGGGTTCAGCCTTGGCAATGTGCATGTGATGGCGGGGGTGCCGAATATCTTTGAGGCAATGCTGGCCTCGGTGCTGCCGCAACTGACGGGAGGACCGCCGCTGCTGAGCCAGAATTTGCGCGTTTTGCGGGGCGAGGGTGAGATTGCGGCGCAGTTTGGCGCTTTGGCGGCGGCATTTCCCGATCTGTCGATGGGGTCATATCCGTTCACCCAGAACGGCGCTTATGGCACCAATCTGGTGATCCGGGGCACCGATGCCGCGCGGCTGAACGCGGCGATGGTGCAGTTGACGGAGCTGTTTGGATGACGCCTGAACACCTTTTGGCGGTGATGGAGGCCACTTGGGGGCCAGCCGCCACATCGGCACTGGGGCCTTGGACCATTCGCAACGGTCAGGGCGGCGGCAAGCGGGTATCGGCCACGACGGCAGAGGGCACTTGGCAAGACACTGACATTCCGCAGGCGGAAGCCGCGATGGCCGGCTTGCAGCAGCCGGCGCTTTTCCTGATCCGCGAGGGTGATGGCGCGCTGGATCAGGCGCTGATGGCGCGCGGGTATCGGATCGTTGATCCGGTGGTGGCCTATGCCGCCGCCCTTGCGGGAATGACACAGCCGCCCGAACATATGACCACCTTTCCGCATTGGCCGCCGATGGCGATTGCTGCCGATCTTTGGGTCGAAGGTGGGATTGGTCCGGCACGTTTGGCGGTGATGGAGCGGGTGCAGGGGCCAAAAACCGTCATTCTGGGCCGTGCGCAGGATCGCGCGGCGGGCGCGGCGTTTGTGGCGATCCATGACAATGTTGCGATGCTGCACGCGCTTGAGGTGACACCCAGCCAACGTCGGCAGGGTTCCGCGCACAATATCTTGCGGGCGGCGGCGGTGTGGGCGCAACAAAATGGGGCAGATACGCTGTCTTTGGTGGTGACGGTCGCCAATGATCCGGCGCGCAGGCTTTATGCTTCCTTGGGGATGACGATTGTGGGACAGTATCACTATCGACAGAAATGAGCCCGACAGAGGCCAGAACCATGAACATCAGCCCGTTGCCCGTGGCGTTTTGCCTAAGCCTTTGTGCCGCATCGGCGCAGGCGGCCCCGCAGTTGAAGCTGCAGTTTCCCGCCCCCGCCGTCACAACCGCCGAACGCAGCGAGGCGCTGGCCTCTTTCCGCCTGGCCGTAGGCCCGTTTCAGAATGGCCAGATCGCGTCAGAACTGACCGAAGGCAATCTGGAGCAAACCGCGTGGCGGATTGCGCTGCCCGCAGCTTCGACGCTTGAGGTGACAAATGCCTTGCGCCAGCAGATCGCGGCGGCGGGTTTCAAGGTGATCTTTGAATGCGAAACCGAAGCCTGCGGTGGCTATGATTTCCGCTATGGCAGCGAAGTGGTGGCCGAACCGGATATGCATGTTGATCTGGGCGATTACCGCTATTTGGCGGCGCAGCGCGTGGGGGCGAATGGGCAGGAATACCTGGGCCTGATGGTCAGCAAATCGCCGGAAAACGCCTATGTGCAATTGACGCAGATCGGCGGTGCGGCGAAGGCTGCTACTGCTGCAATCACTTCGCCGCAGACCGGGAATTTTGCGCTGACACCTGCGGCAAAGCCCGCTGCACCGTCCCAATCCGATACGGATATTGGCAAAACGCTGGACCTTGGGCAGGCGATGGTGCTGGACGATCTGGTGTTCGGATCGGGGTCTTCGGCGCTGAGCGACGGCACTTATCCATCGCTTACCGCGCTGGCGCAGTGGTTGCAGGCCAACCCCAGCCAAGCCGTGACCTTGGTGGGCCACACCGATGCTTCGGGCGGCATGGCCAGCAATATCGCGCTGTCAAAGAAACGCGCCGAAAGTGTGCGGCAAAGTCTGATTGCGCAATATGGCGTTGCGGCAGCGCAGGTCAGCGCCAATGGCGTGGGGCCACTTGCGCCGCGCGCCAGCAATCAGACGCCGGAAGGCCAGCAACAAAATCGCAGGGTCGAGGTCGTGCTGACCTCGACCCTGCAATAACCATCGCACCACTTACAAAACTGTCTTGGCGCTTGGGAATGGCTTTGGTGTCACCAAAGATCGGGGCCTTTATCGAGATACCGCCGCGCCAGAAAGTCGATGAAGGCGCGCACTTTCGGCTGAGTGAACCGACCCGGCGGATAGACGGCGTAGATGCCCAGGGTTTCCACTGGCAGGCCCGGAATGGCCTCTTCCACCTGACCGGCTTTCATCGCATCAGCATAAAGGAAGCTGGGCAGATAGGCGATGCCAAGGCCCGAAATCGCCGCGTTCAGCAGGCTTTGGCCATCGTTGACGGTCAGCCAGCCAGCCGTGCGCACCTGACGCTTTTCACCTGACGGCGCGATGACCTTCCAGACGTTGCCATTGGCCTGGTTGGAATAGTGCAGCAGCTTGTGGTCGTTCAGATCGTCGATCTTCATCGGGCGACCGTATTTCTGGAAATACGACGGGCTGCCGATCATCCGCTTGGTGGTGTCGGTCAGCTTGCGGGCCCGGAGTGAGCTGTCTTCGAGTTCCCCAACCCGAATAGCCATATCAAAGCCTTCGCTGATCAATTCCACATAGCGGTTGTTCAGCACCATGTTGACGGTGATGTCGGGGTATTCCAGCAGGAAATCGCCCAGAATTGGCGACAGCAGGTTAACGCCGAAATCGGTCGCGACAGAAATTCGCAGCAGGCCCGAAGGTGCGGATTGCATCGACGTCACCAAGGCGTCGGCCTCTCCGGCATCGTTCAGCACGCGGCGGGCGCGGTCGTAATAGGCAAGGCCGATCTCGGTGGGTGAGACACGGCGAGTGGTTCGGTTCAAAAGACGCGCGCCAAGGCGGGCCTCCAGCGCAGAGACGTGTTTCGAAACGGCAGATTTCGAAATCCCCATCTTCTTCGCAGCATCGGTGAAGCCGCCTTGGTCTACGACCGTGGCAAAGGCTTCCATTTCGGTTAGTCGGTCCATTGTTTTCCCCAAGCGAGCAGAGTGGGCAGATGGACCCTTATTGATCCCAAATCGGGCAGGATCGGGGCGCGCTTGCGTTCTATCCGGGGTATTACCGCGCATCGTTGATGGCATGGAAACATCGAAACAAGGGGCTATTGCGGCAGCTTGCCTTAATTCTCGAACTGCAACCGCGCGATCGCGCCACCATCGGGGGCGTTGAACAGGCTTAGTTTGCCCGACAACTGCGTGGCAAATTGCCGGGCAATGCTGATGCCAAGGCTTTTCGATGTCTCGATATCAAAGCCCTCGGGCACGCCTTTGCCGGAATCGTTCACATCCAGCGTCACCAGATTTCCGCCACCCTCGCGCGGGTGCTGTGACAGGGAAATGGTGATCACCACCGATTCTGCATCGCGCCCCGCGCTGTGTTCGACCGCATTCATCAGCAACTCGCTGACAATCAGCCCCAGCGGGATGGCCTTTTCGTGGACCACTTGCACGGGGACCAGATTGAATTGCAGCGAGACATTGCTGCCTGCCCCTGCCGCATCAATCGTATCTGCCGCCATGTCCCGAATGAAATCGGCCACGGCGACAGATTGGATGTTGGGCGAATGCAGCCTGCGTTGCAGCCGCGAGATCGTGGCGATCCGCACCTGCGCCATCGACAGCACCTGCTTGGCCTCGGCATCCTTGGTCTGGCTTGCCTGAAGCCGCAAAAGTGCTGCCACCGTGCCAAGATTGTTCGATACCCGATGCTGCAATTCAGAAAACATCAACTCACGCGAGGTTGCGAGATCGGCGCTGCGCTGCTGCGACGCGCGCAGGCGCAACAGGGTTTGCTTGATCGCCGTGATCAGCAAGATCTCGGTCATCACGACCAGCGTGTAAAACGCCATCGCCACGGCGGAAGCCCCGCTCAGGCCAAACGAGGCCACTGGCGCGATGAAGAAATAGCGCGATGCCAAACCGCTTGCCACCGCAACGACCGTTCCCGCCCGCACGGAGGCAAAGGCCGATGTCAGCAACACCGCCGGGAAGAAGGTCAAAAACGGGAAACCGGGCGGCAGGATCGGATCGCACAGAAAGCGGATGTACAAGGCCAGACCAAAGGCACAACTGGCGAAGCCCACCTCGTAAGGCAAGCTACGCTTGGCCAGCGTCATCGCCGTGACAAACCCCAGAATACCCTGCGACTTCTCGGTCGGGCACACCCAGACTTGCGAGGGGGCTTCGATCCCGTTCATATCTCGCCTACCTTGCATCTAAAGCCGATTCACATCGCGGTTTTGCATACATGAATTAAATCTACGCGTTTTGAAATACGCATTCTGATTTTTGAAGAAATTTGCAGATCAACCGTTGGCAGAGATATGTCCCCCGCCACACATCGCTGAAACAGTCTGAAACATGCAAAAAAGACCGCAGGGCGAACCTGCGGCCTTAAGGTGTCCTTCCGGGCAGAAGGCTTGGGAGGTCAGAAAGGCGTGTCAGAATCGCGAACGCCCGTTCATCAAACGCGCGATCATCGAGATGACGAACAGCGCCAAGAAGATGAAAAACAGGATCTGAGCGATCCCGGCAGAGGTGCCGGCGATGCCGCCAAAACCCAAAGCAGCGGCGATCAGCGCGATAACAAGAAAGGTCAAAGCCCAGCTCAACATGATCATTCTCCTGTAGGATGTGACAGCGTTGCGGCGGCTGTCGGTGCAGTGATGCTGTATCAACACGCAGGCCAGTGTCTGGTTCCCATGGCAGATTCCGATGCCAGGCGGCGAAGCTTTATAAGATTTCGGCTGCGCCCTATTCTGCATGTCTGAGCGAACAGATGTCATGCAGGGTGCGGGCAATCATCGGGCTGCGATCATTCCACCAACGATCGCTTTTTCTTGGGAACCAATTCAAGGCAAGCGACGTTATCGGGTCAGTGATGCCAAGGACGGCACTATCTCGGGCCAGCACCCCAATCCTGCGCCCAGGACTTGAACCGTCCGTATCGCGGTGGCACGGCCCGCCCTGCTGCCAAGGTTTCAACTGTGATCTGCGGCCTGCCCGTCTGGGGCTTCTCCAGACGCATGGCTGCGTTATGAGACAAAGGACAGAAGATGAACGCGAACTCCCTGAAAGACTCCGTCGCAAACGCCAAAGCTGTGGCTGATGAGGCTGTCGATACCGCAGCCGAGAAAGCGTCTCAACTGGGCCGCAAAGCACGCGACAATGCGGCCGATGTGGTGGATGACGCGAAAGAATTTGGTCAGACCGCATCGCGCAAAATCCGTGCGCAGGCCTCTGAAGCCGCCGCGGCTGCCGAAGACCGCCTGGACGATCTCAGCAATGCCGCGCAATCGGGCTTCCGTTCGGCGAAATCGAAACTGGCTGATGGCGGTGATCGCTTGGCCAAGGCGCTGCATGATGCCGCCGATGGCACCCGCGCCGCGTCTGGCCGCGTGGTAGAAGCCGTTGCCGGTGGCGTGTCTGACGTGGCCGACCATTTGCGCGCAGGCTCGATCAGCGATCTGGTGTCCAGCACCAAGGCCTACGCCCGCCGCAACCCCGGCACCGTCGCGATTGGTGCAGCCGCATTGGGCTTCGTGTTTGCACAACTGCTGCAATCGAAATCCCGCAATCCCGGTCGCCGCGGATGAGCGCGCCGCAGTCCCGCGACAGCTTCGTTCTGTTCAGCGACGTGCTGAACGGAGTGGACCGGGTGGTGCGCGGCGAAGCTGCCGTGGCCAAGACCGAAGTGCGGCAAAACATGCGTGCGATGCGGCGATCTGCGGTTCAGTTCGTCATGGCAGCGATGTTTGGCGTGATTGCGCTGAACCTGCTTGCCGGGGCAAGCGTCGCGGCTTTGGTCGCGATGGGGCTGACAGCTGGGACTGCCGGCTTGACGGTTGGCGCGGTGCTGCTGATGGCGGCATATCTCTGCATAAGCTGGGGGTTGTCGCTGCTTGAACAGCCGCGCCCGCAAGCAACGCAAACGTTTCAAAATGTGGGCAAGGGTCTGACCCGCTTCAAACCCAGTGTCCCCGCCGAATAGGCGCAACGACAGGAGAGTCCGATGCGAATGGATAAAATTGAACCCCATCTGGTGAAAGAGCGGATGCAGCAAGATCGCGCCGCTTTGAAAGCTTCGCTGTCTGCCTTGGGTGATCGCTTTGCCCGCCCCGGCGTGGCCACCGATCTGCTGAACCATGCGCAAACCGTGGGTCAGGTTGCCCGTGCCAATCCAGTTATCGTTTCGGTGCTGGGGGCTGGTCTGGCGTGGTACATGCTGCGGCGCAAGCCCGAGCCTGTTTTGGAGAATGGCCTCAGCGGCACCAGCTTTGAGGCCAAGGCGCGCTGGGAAGACGAAGGTGGCCCGGCTCAGCCCATCGAAGATGATGATTTCGATTGGATCGAAGAAGCCGAGGCTTTGCGCGCGCAGGCCAATGTCAGCCTGCACAAGCTGGAATCCTTGGCGCTTGATGGTCTGGACTATGCCAAACAGCGCGCAGCCGTGCTGGCCGATCTGGCGCAGGATGTGCGCAAGGCCATGCGTCGCGGGTTGGAGCAGCTTTCGAGCTCGGCTCAGGATCGTATCCTCGCCGCACGCGAAGCCGCTTATGAGGCACAGCTTTCCCTGCGCAATTCGACCGCAAAGGTGGTCAACGATCACCCCGTAGCCGTCACCAGCGCGGCTTTGGCCTTGGGGGCCGCAGTCACGGCCGCTTGGCTGCGCCAGCCGTCGCAAGAGCGCAAACTGGCAAAAGAGCGGGACCGTTTGTTGGAAGAAACCCGGCGCCTGCTGGCGCATGAGCGTCGCCGCGCGCATGAGGCGATGGACATTCTGGCCGGAAGCCGCGGTCTGCGTAACTCCTCGTAGCGTAGACCGTCGCTGAACCTGCCCGATAAGGCACCGCTGTCGCAAGACAGCGGTGCCTGTTTTTGTTGGTCTCCGTTCTTGTTGGCAAACCTGCTATGTTTGCCAGCCGAACGAGGGCTGATCGACATTCATCTTGAACAATATGGCTATGGCCACCGCAGTCGCCACGCGATGCAAGTGCCGCTGTAAGCGCCGGGCACCAAAGGCCCGGTCAGCGCCCGGAGCGGACCTGAGTGGATTTATGGCTGGCCTGACTTCAGGGGCAAACCGCCCACGCGGGCGCCTGTCCGTCCACCCCAGCGCGGCGATCTTCAGACGTCAAACGCCTCGCGGATCGGGAAATCGACGGTCACATCCACCACTTCCTTGGTGTTGGCTACCGTCACCGCGCCGCCGATCTGCTGGGCAAAGCCGCGCACCAACTGCGTGCCAATCGCCGTCGGCGTTGGCTGATCAGACGCCGCGGTGCCAAGGCTGGCCGGCCCTTTGATATGCAGCCGCGCGCGCTGGCCACCATCCAGCAGCAGCAACGACACTTCAACCTGCCCCGCCTGCGCCTCGGATTGGGGCATACCAGCCAGCAATTCGGTCAGCAGCAAAGCCAAGGGCACTGCCTGATCGGGGATCAATTGGATCGGCTGGAAATCGGTCGCAATATGCGGCTTGGCGCTGGCTTTCTTGCCCAAACCGCTGATCTGCCGGATCACGCCCGAAAACAGCGCATCCATTTTGACATCTTTTTGACCGGCGGTCTCATAAAGCCCCATATGCACCGTCGCCAGTGCCATCACCCGATCATGCAAGCCTTCCAGAATCATCCGCACGGTCACGGATTTTTCTTGCCGGATATGAATCCGCATGATCGAGGCGATCAGTTGCAGGCTGTTGCCGGTGCGGTGATGCACCTCGCGCAGCAGGATTTCCTTTTGCCGCAGCATGTCTTCAAGCTCGGCCTCGTCGCGCAGGATCGTCTCGGTCATCACAGAAAATGCGCGGCCCAGTTCCTTGATCTCGGCGGGGCTTTTCGCCAGATCCAGCGTCACCCGCTTGCGATCACCGCCAGCAAAGGCTGTCATTGCCCCCACCACACGCCGCATATGCCGCGCCACCAGGCTTTCTGCACCCAGTAACGCCACCATCATGGCGGCAATCCACATCAGCGATGGCACCACATAGGGCCCGATATCTTGACCCAGAACGGTGATCCCGCTGGGGCGTTGCCACGACCCGAGCAGGAACAGACCATCTGCCATCGGCAAGACCGAAAATATCCGCCGCTCGCCCCCGACGGTTTCGGCCACAAAGGTTCGTGCGTTGCCCTGCGCCAGACCCTTTAGCGTGGTGTTCACCGGCAGACTTTGCGGCGCTTCTTGCAAACCGACCGACGAGGTCAGCACCTCGCCATCGGCATCAAATGTCAGCAGCGCCAGCGGTTGATGACCTTCTGCCACGTCATGCTGAATGGCCGCGTCACCCAAGGATTTATGCGGCATCGAAAGCGCGACAAACCCCACCCGCACCCCCGCCGCGTCATACACCGGATGCGTCACCGACAAAACCGAAACGCCTGAAACCGGGCCTTTCGCGCTGACGCTAAAGGCCGGCTTCAGCAGATCGCGCACCTTCAGAAAGCCGTCACTCTGGCTTAGATCAAAATCGCGCCCAACCGAGGAACAGGTCAGCTTGCCCGACAGCGGCACATAAGACACCAGCGACAATGCAGGTTCCTCTGCCGCCACCTGCGCCATCAGTTGCCGACAACGCGTGGTATCCTCGGTAATCTCGGCGACTGACACCGATTTCGCCAGCGTCGAGGCCATCACCTGCGCTGCCAGAATAAGCCGGATCTGCGGCGTTGCTGCGCGCAAGGTTTCGTCCATGATCGCCAGATTTGCGCGCTGTCCGGCCTCGTCATTGGCGGCACGCGATTGCACAAGCCCCAGCAATCCCAGCGGCAACATTGCCACTGCGACCATTAAAGCCAAACGCGCGCCCAGCCGGTTGTGAAACGGCGGACGCGCTGCTGGTTGCTGCGAAGGAGATTTGTGCGTGTTCATCCGGTGGCGGCCGCACCCCGTCCTATAACTGCGTCGGTGATGGCATCTATGCCGGAAAACATGCCCTCACCATCGGCCAGCCCCAGCAGTTGCGCCAACCGTTTGCGCGCCCGCGAAGCCCGGCTTTTGACGGTGCCCGCAGCGACACCCATCATCTCGGCGGCTTCCTCGGTGGAAAACCCCGAGGCACCCACAAGGATCAGCACTTCGCGGTGTTCATCCGACAAGGCATCAAATGCCCGCAAAAAGTCGGTGAAAGCCATGCGACCATCGTGATCTGGTTTCACGCTCAAGCCAGCGGCATAGGCCCCATCCGGGTCAGAAACCTCGCGGCGGGATTTGCGCAAGCTGGAATAATAGGTGTTGCGCAGAATCGTGAACAGCCAGGCCTGCAAATTGCTGCCGCGTTGAAACTTGTCGATGCTGGCCCAGGCCTTCAAAATGGTATCTTGCACCAGGTCATCCGCTGCGGCCACATTCCGCGTCAAGCTGATAGCAAAGGCGCGCAGGGGGCGCAAATGCTCCACAAGCTGATCACGCGGATCCGTTTCAGCTGCCGGATCCGAGTTCATTTCTGAGCCTCGTTCTTACCAGCGTCTTTTTCTTTCAACTGCTGCAACAGCATTTTGAAGCGGTCAGGCACTTCCTCGACCAAAGCCGACTGGTACACCCGCTTTAGGTTTTCTTCGATCTGAGCCTTGATCTGGTCTGATTGACCGTCCTGCTCCGGCCTCGAACCATGATTGCGCATTTTACAAATTCCCGTTCTACTCGGGGAACCAAACGCGGTCCGGTGCGTTTGGTTCCCAAGAAAATCGAAGTGGGAGTAAAATAATGAGCGCCGAAGCAAAGGCAAATCTTTCCGATCTGGTTGCGGCGCATCTGCCCAGCCTTCGCCGCTATGCGCGCGCTTTGACGGGAAATCAGACCAGCGGCGATCAGTATGCGGTTGCGGCCTTGGAAACCGTGTTGGCCGAACCCGCGCTGATCGGTGAAGCAGATGATGCAAAAGTTGCGTTGTTCAATGTTTTCCACATGGTTTGGGCAAGTTCTGGCGCACCTTTGGGCCAAGCGGATGATCGGCTTTCTGCCGCAGCCCAAGCGCATATGGCTGATCTGACACCGAACAGCCGCGAGGCATTGCTGCTGCACTACATCGAAAGCTTCTCGCTGGAACAGATCGCAGCCATCATGCAGATCGACGCCGAAGAAGCCCAAGGCCTGATCACGCTCGCCCTGCGTGAGATGACGGATACCGTCAGCGGCCGCGTGATGATCATCGAGGACGAGGCGATCATCGCCATGGACATCATCGGCATCGTCGAAGGCATGGGCCATCAGATCACGGGCGTGGCACGCACCCGCAAGGAAGCCGTGGCTTTGGCCAAGGCAGAAATGCCTGATCTGATTCTGGCTGACATTCATCTGGCCGACAGTTCGTCGGGCATTGATGCGGTGAACGACATTCTCGGCGGTTTCGATCAGATTCCGGTGATCTTTATCACCGCCTTCCCGGAACGTCTGCTGACCGGCAAACGCCCCGAACCCGCTTTCCTGATCAACAAGCCCTATACCGAAGAACAAGTGCGCTCTGCCGTCAGTCAGGCGATGTTCTTCGCCTCGACCGAAACACTGATGGCGAAAGAAAACGCCTGAGCCTTGACTTGCAAACACATGGCCGCCGCGCAGAAACGTGGCGGCCATTTTACATAGCGTTGCGCTATCCGACCGGCCCCAACAGCACGTTGCGGTTCATCTTGAACGACCGCCCCTCGACCAGCACGCCATAGCCGTGCGCCCCAGCCCATGCCATCAGCGCGTCATTGTTCTTGTGATCGACCTCAAGAAAGATCGGCGGACGATGGGCCGCGATGGTTTGCTCAAACCCGCGCAGCACCTCCAGTTCCATCCCCTCGACATCCACCTTCAGAAAATCAATCCGCGCGCCCGCCAGCAGCGCATCACCCGCCGCCATGGTGATCTGACCTTCATCCGAGGCCACCAGCCGCGTCGCACCCAGATTTTTCTCGCGCGCCTCAAGATTCATCGACGGCACATCGCTGCTGTCTGACAGACCGTAACCCAGCGTCGAAAGGTTCACCTGATCCAGACACCCGTTCAGGATCATGTTCGACAGAAACAATTCATAGGCCGCCGGATTTGGTTCAAACGGGATACTGGCCGACGCACCCAGCAGTTTCAGCGCATAGATCGAATGATTGCCGATATTCGCCCCGGCATCACAAAACACCCCGCCGCGCGGAAAGTGCTGTGCGATCAGTTTCAACTCCTCGGGCTCGTAAAACCGCCCCTTGGCATGGCGCGCCTGAATGCGGTCTTTGCGATCAGCCACCGTGAAGAAAATCGGCGTGCCATCGTAAACCGTGCGGGTGATCCGCGTGCGGCGCAGATTGCTGAACAGGTCCGGGCTTGCAATCATCGCCAGCGCCGTTGCAGACAGATGGGCGGGCGGGCGAGTCATATCCATGGGCAAATGTCCGTCATCATCGGTTGCAGCCATCATCGCGCGCGACCCATGCCGGGTCAACGCCCGCAATCAGCGGCAGATTAGCTGTTTCCTTTCGGCCCCACTTGCCCTATAGGCCTGCGTTACATGCGTGTGAGCCCGCTTCTAGGCAGAATCATCCCTTCACCTTTGAGGGGGCCTTGGGGTTTTTGCGCGACCGAATTTAACCGACCCCAAGGATACACCACCCATGGCAAACACTGCCCAGTCTAAAAAACGCGCTCGTCAGGCTGAAGCCCGTCAAGACATCAACAAAGCCCGCCGTTCGCGCATCCGCACCTTCCTGCGCAAAGTTGAAGAAGCTCTGGCTTCCGGCAACCAAGAAGCCGCTGCTCTGGCCCTGAAGAACGCACAGCCGGAACTGGCACGCGGCGTCTCGAAAGGTGTCATGCACAAGAACACAGTGTCGCGCAAAATCTCGCGTCTGGCATCGCGCGTCAAAGCGCTGGCAACCCCGGCTGCCTGAACTGATCGGGCTGCCAAGCCCAAGCTGACCTTACGTCACGATAGGGCGCGCGCCGAAAGGCCGCGCCCTATCGCATTTCCGCACAGAAACCGGCCCGCAAGCGGGTCGTAGAATCGGTCATCCGCACTGTCCTGAAATCGCAAAACGCAAGCGTCAGCCCGATTCCAAGACGCAATTTTTCGCGGTTTCTGCCCGCAGCGTTGCCGAATTGCACGGTCCGGGGGATTCGCGAAAGCAAACTCCTGTCAAGCAACAAGTTCGGTTGCAGCGCCCCGCGACGGCTTGCTAACTTGCCCAAGCGATTCACTTCGTCTGGGGGACATGAGGCCGTAAAAGTAGAAAAATCAGGGGCGTTGCTGCCAAGCCAAACGTAAAACAACCTGAAATTATCCTTTTCCGTCCGAATGTTACACTGCTTGCGCCAGAATTTGGCCAACAGAATTTCAAAACACCGCCCCCGATCTTAGGGAAGCGGACGTTAAAGTTTTGTCCCCTCCACCGGGTTGGGGCGCTCTTGTGTGTGCGGGTCTTTGCCCTGCGTACCCAGAGTGTTTTTCCGGTGGAAACAGTCGTGCTGAACCGCGTGGGAACGTGGGACAAACAGAAGGCGCCATCGCATCCGCGTAAGGCGCTTGGGGAAGACAAGAGAATGACGCACGAGGCCTGGGGCAAGGTACGCGAGACGCTGGCAAAGCGGATCGGCAAGAACAATTTTACCAGTTGGATCGAACCCCTGCGCTGGGCCGGTCTGCGCGATGGTGTCGCGCGGTTTGAAGTGCCCACCACCTTTTTCGGCGACTGGGTGTCGCGCAACTATTCCGATCATATCCTTGGCCTCTTGAATGCCGAGGGCCATGCCGCTGGCCGCACCGAGTTTTTCGTGCCGCTGAATACCCCCGCCGCAGCCCCCACGCCGGAAAAGCCCGCCCGCCCGGCCACTGCCAAAGCAACCCGTGCGCGCAGCGATGAAGACCTGCCGGGTGCCACGCTGGATGCCCGCTTTACCTTTGACAGCTTTGTCGTCGGCAAGCCCAACGAACTCGCCCATGCCGCCGCCCGCCGTGTTGCCGAAGGTGGCCCCGTCACCTTCAACCCGTTGTTTCTGTATGGTGGCGTCGGCTTGGGGAAAACTCACCTGATGCACGCGATTGCGCATGAGCTTCAGTCGCGCCAGCCGCAACTGCGCGTGCTGTATCTGTCTGCCGAGCAATTCATGTATCGCTTCGTCCAAGCCCTGCGCGACAAACAAATCATGGATTTCAAGGAATTGTTCCGCTCGGTCGATGTGCTGATGGTCGATGATGTGCAATTCATCGCGGGCAAAGACAGCACCCAAGAGGAATTCTTCCACACCTTCAACGCCTTGATTGACCAAAACAAACAGATCGTGATTTCCGCCGACCGCGCGCCGGGTGAGATCAAGGATTTGGAAGACCGCATCAAATCGCGCCTGCAATCCGGCCTTGTCGTCGATCTGCACCCTACCGATTACGAACTGCGCTTGGGCATTCTGCAACAGAAGGCCGAGTTTTATCGCCAGCAATACAAGGGTTTGGCGATTTCCACCGGAGTGCTGGAATTCCTTGCCCACCGCATCACCACCAATGTCCGCGTGCTGGAAGGCGCATTAACCCGGCTGTTCGCCTTTGCCAGCCTCGTGGGCCGTGAAATCACGCTGGAACTGGCGCAAGATTGCCTCGCCGACATCCTGCGCGCCTCGGACCGCAAGCTGACCATCGAAGAAATCCAGCGCAAAGTGGCCGAGCATTACAACATCCGCCTGTCCGACATGATCGGCCCGAAACGGCTGCGCAACATCGCGCGTCCGCGTCAGGTGGCGATGTATTTTGCCAAGCAACTGACCTCGCGCAGTCTGCCTGAAATTGGCCGTCGCTTTGGTGGCCGCGATCACACGACGATCATGCATGGCGTGCGCAAGATCGAAGAGTTGATGACCACCGATTCGCAGCTTTCCGACGATCTGCAACTGCTCCGGCGGCAATTGCAGTCGTAACACGCGCGGCTGGGGCATCGCCTGCCGCGGATTCGGTTGCAACCGCCCGAAAATGCTTGTGAACCGGCAAAATCCGGGTAATTTTGGCCTCCCCGACCGGGGGTGCCGCCAAGGGGAATGACATGAAGATCAGCATCGAACGCGCAACTCTGCTCAAGGCGCTGGCACAGGCGCAATCGGTGGTGGAACGCCGCAACACCATTCCGATCCTGGCCAACGTGCTGATCGAGGCCGAAGGCAACACTGTGTCCTTCCGCGCCACCGATCTGGATATCGAAGTGGTCGACCGTGCGCCCGCGATGGTGGAACGCCCCGGCGCCACCACAGTATCTGCCGTGATGCTGCACGAAATCATCCGCAAGCTACCCGATGGCGCGCTGGTGGCGCTGACCGAGGACGCGGCTTCCGGCCGTCTGACCATTGCTGCAGGCAAATCGACCTTCAGCCTTGCCACCCTGCCGCGTGAAGATTTCCCGGTGATGGCAAGTTCGGAATATTCCTCGAACTTCGCGGCCCCCGCGCCGGTGCTGCGCCGCCTGTTCGACAAGGCAAAGTTCGCGATTTCCACCGAGGAAACCCGCTACTACCTGAACGGCGTTTACATGCATGTCTCGACAGGTGACGTGGGCGCGGTGTTGCGCTGTGTGGCCACCGACGGCCACCGCCTTGCCCGCATTGACGCCCCCTTGCCCGAAGGCGCGCAGGGGATGCCCGGCGTGATCGTTCCGCGCAAGACCGTGAACGAATTGAAGAAACTGCTGGATGACGACAGCGCCGAAATCGCGGTTTCGGTGTCGGAAACCAAGGTGCGCTTTGCTACTCCGGCAATCACGCTGACCTCAAAGGTCATCGACGGCACCTTCCCAGATTACACCCGCGTCATTCCCACCGGCAACACCCGCCGTCTGGAAGTTGATGCCACCGAATTCGCCAAGGCGGTGGACCGCGTGGCGACGGTGTCGTCGGAACGCTCGCGCGCGGTGAAACTGGCGCTGGACGAAGACCGCCTGATCCTGTCGGTCAACGCGCCGGATTCCGGTGCCGCCGAAGAAGAACTCGCCGTGGCCTATGGCGATGAGCGGCTGGAGATCGGCTTTAACGCCAAGTATCTGCTGGAAATCGCGTCTCAGGTAGATCGCGAAAACGCGGTGTTCCTGTTCAATTCCTCGGGCGATCCGACACTGATGCGTGAAGGCAATGACATGTCGGCGGTCTATGTCGTCATGCCGATGCGGGTTTAACTGGGCGACAGAATTGGGGGCTAGCCCCCAAACCCCCAGAGTATTTTCGCCAAGATGAAGGGTTAAAGCGTGAGTGGTCTGGCTATTACCGCGCTGAGCCTTTCGCATTTCCGCAGCCACAAGGCCGCGCGGTTGGCGTTTGATGGCCGCCCGGTGGCGATTGTCGGCCCGAATGGTGCGGGTAAGACCAATATCCTTGAAGCGGTTTCGCTGCTGTCGCCCGGTCGTGGCCTGCGCCGCGCCGGTGCCGACGAGATTGCCCGCAAGCCCGAGTCGTTGGGCTGGAAGATCACCGCCAACCTCCACGGCTTTGACGCCGATCATCAGGTGGAAACCTGGGCCGAGGGCGGTGAGGCCAGGGCTGTGCGCATTGACGGCAAACTGGCCACGCAGACCGCGCTTGGCCGCATCGCTCGCGTGCTGTGGCTGGTGCCCGCGATGGATCGGCTGTGGATCGAGGCGGCTGAGGGGCGGCGGCGGTTTCTTGATCGGCTTACCCTGTCTTTCACGCCTGACCATGCCGAGGCGGTGCTGGCCTATGAAAAGGCCATGCGCGACCGCAACCGTTTGCTGAAAGACCAGATCACCGATCCGCATTGGTATGGCGCTCTGGAAAGTCAGATGGCGCAGGCGGGCGCGCAGATCACCGCCAACCGTGAGGCCGCCCTCGCCCGCCTGCACGCCGCCCAAGCCGATGCCGAAACCGCCTTTCCGCGCGCCGATCTGACGCTGATCGGCGAGGATGCCGCCGATCTTGGCCCAGCCCTCGCCGACAACCGCCGCCGCGACATGGCGGCGGGCCGCACGCTGATCGGGCCGCACCGCGCCGATCTTGCCGCGATGTTTACCGCCAAAGCCACCCCCGCTGCGCAATGCTCTACCGGCGAGCAAAAGGCCCTACTAATCAGCCTGATCCTTGCCAATGCCCGCGCGCTGTCCGCCGATCTCGGGGCTGCGCCGATCCTGCTGCTGGATGAGGTGGCCGCTCACTTGGACACCGCCCGCCGCGCCGCGCTTTACGACGAGATCTGCGCCTTGGGTGCGCAAGCCCTGATGACGGGAACCGAGGCCAATCTGTTCGACAGCCTTGGCGCGCGCGGACAAACCCTGCATGTCAGCGATCACCAAGGCCAATCCGAGGTCAGCCCATGATCGAAATCATCCCCGAATGGGCGCTGACCGCAGCAGATGAGACGCAGATCGCCCATCTGCTGACCCTCTGCTTTGGCGATAATTTCGACCAGCGCAGCTATCTGCGCCAGCGCCCGCACCTGCGGGTGATCCACCGCGATCAGGGCCAGATCACCGCACATATCGCGATCCTGCTGCGCGCCGTCCGGCTTGGCCCCGACATGGTCGATACAGCCGGTCTGGCCGAGGTCTGCACCCACCCCAACCAGCGCGGCCAAGGCCTTGCCAGCCGCCTGCTGCAAACCGCGATCCGGCACTGCCGCACCAGCCCTGCCCAGTTTCTGACCCTGTTCGGCACCGCCCCGCTTTACGCAGGCCACGGCTTTGCTGGGCACAGCAACATCCTGACCTTTGTCGAGATGACCAACACCCACACCACTGCCATAACCACCGAGCCTGCGGAGACCCTGATGGTGCTGCCCCTGCGCGCCCAAATCTGGCCCGCCACCGCCCCGCTGGACATGCTCGGCCCGCTCTTCTAAGCAAGCCGCGGGGGGAATAATCATGACCGTCACGTTTTACGAATTGATGCTTTACGCGGGCGGCATGGCCTTGCTTTGGGTGATCCCCGGCCCGGTTTGGGTGGCGCTGACCGCGCGGGCTTTGTCGGGTGGTTTTGCCAGTGCATGGCCGCTGGCCGTTGGTGTGGCCTTGGGCGATCTGATCTGGCCGATGGCTGCGATCTTTGGGCTGACCTGGATCGTCTCGGTCTATGCCGATTTCCTGCACGCCCTACGCTGGGTTGCGGCTGTGGTGTTCGTCGTCATGGGTATTCTGCTGATCCGCAAGCCTGCCGTCGCCCCCAGCACCGATGGGCGGATGACCAAACCGGGCATGTGGGCGGGCTTTGCCGTTGGCGTCGCGGCGGTGATCGGCAACCCCAAGGCCATCCTGTTCTACATGGGTGTGCTGCCGGGGTTCTTTGATCTTTCGCGCGTCAAGGCCCCCGACATCGCGGCGATCCTGCTGGTTTCTGCCACCGTGCCGATGCTGGGCAACATCGGCCTTGCGCTGTTTCTCGACCGCGCCCGCCGCCTGTTGTCCAGCCCGGAAAGCATCCGCAAACTGAACCTGATCTCGGGGATTTTGCTGATTGGCGTTGGCTTGGTGATTGCAGCGTCAAACCGCTAAATATTGGGCCCAAGGCGTGACATCCCCCCCCTGAACCGCTATATTGCGCAGGTAATTCAAGGGGTGAAAACCACATGGCCGAAGAGCCCAAGAAGCCTGAATCCTATGGCGCAGATTCTATCAAAGTTCTCAAAGGCCTAGAGGCTGTTCGCAAGCGTCCCGGCATGTATATCGGCGATACCGACGACGGCTCGGGTCTGCACCATATGGTGTATGAAGTCGTCGACAACGGCATTGATGAGGCTTTGGCCGGACATGCCACGGCGGTGACGGTGAAAATCCACGCCGACAACTCGGTTTCGGTGCGCGATAACGGGCGCGGCATCCCGGTCGATATGCACAAGGAAGAGGGTGTGTCAGCCGCCGAGGTCATCATGACCCAGTTGCACGCGGGCGGCAAATTCAACAACACCGACGATTCCGGCAATGCCTACAAGGTGTCGGGCGGCTTGCATGGCGTGGGCGTTTCGGTGGTCAATGCGCTGTCGGAATGGCTGGAGCTGACGGTTTGGCGCAACGACATCGAATATCGCGCCCGATTTGAGCATGGCGAATGCGTGGTGCATGTGCATGAGGTTGGCCCAGCGCCGGGGATGCGGGGCACCGAGGTGCGGTTTCTGGCATCGGCCAAGACCAACATCCCGGATGGCACGTTCTCCAATCTGGACTACAGCTTCAAGACGCTGGAACACCGTCTGCGCGAACTGGCGTTCCTGAATTCGGGTGTGCGGATCATCATCGAAGATGAACGCCCCGCCGAAGCCCTGCACACCGAGCTTTTCTATGAAGGCGGTGTGAAGGAATTCGTCAAATACATCGACCGTTCGAAAACCTCGATCATGGCCGAACCGATCTACATGATCGGTGAGCGTAACGGCATCGTGGTGGAAGTCGCGATGTGGTGGAACGACAGCTATAACGAGATGGTTCTGCCCTTCACCAACAACATCCCGCAGCGGGATGGCGGCACGCATTTGGCCGGTTTCCGGGGCGCGCTGACCCGCACCATCAACGCCTATGCGCAATCCTCGGGCATCGCCAAGCGCGAGAAGGTCGATTTCACCGGCGATGATGCGCGTGAGGGGCTGACTTGCGTGTTGTCGGTGAAAGTGCCTGATCCGAAATTCTCGAGTCAGACGAAAGACAAGCTGGTGTCGTCGGAAGTGCGTCCGGCGGTTGAGAATATGGTCAACGAAAAGCTGGCGGAATGGTTTGAAGAAAACCCGCAGAACGCCAAGATCATCGTTGGCAAGATCATCGAGGCCGCGATGGCCCGCGAAGCTGCCCGCAAGGCGCGCGAGTTGACCCGCCGCAAGACGGCGCTGGATGTGTCGAATCTGCCAGGGAAGCTGGCCGATTGTCAGGAGAAAGACGCCTCGAAGGCCGAACTGTTCCTGGTCGAGGGTGACTCGGCAGGGGGGTCGGCCAAGCAGGGCAGAAGCCGCGCCAATCAGGCGGTGCTGCCGCTGAAGGGCAAGATCCTGAACGTCGAGCGCGCCCGGTTTGACCGGATGCTGGCCAGCCAGGAAATCGGCACGCTGATCACCGCGATGGGCACCGGGATTGGCCGCGATGAGTTCAATCTGGCGAAGCTGCGCTATCACAAGATCATCATCATGACCGATGCCGATGTGGATGGCGCGCATATCCGCACGCTGATCCTGACCTTCTTCTTCCGGCAGATGCCGGAACTGATTGAGGCGGGGCATCTCTATATCGCGCAGCCGCCTTTGTATAAGGTCGCGCGCGGCAAGTCTGAGGTTTACATCAAGGACCAATCCGCGCTGGAAGATTACCTGATCGACATGGGGCTTGAGGGTGCCGTGCTGATCCTGCCGCATGGCGAGGAACTTGCCGGGGCCGACCTGCGCCGGGTGATCGACGGCGCGCGGGCTTTCCGCCGGGCGCTGGACAGCTTCCCCACCAACTACCCGCGCGGGATTCTGGAACAGGCGGCTTTGGCCGGGGCGTTCGATCAGGGCCAAGCCGACAGTGACCTGCAAGCGGTGGCCAATACCGTGGCCGAACGGTTGAACCTGATCGCTGCCGAGTATGAAAAGGGCTGGACGGGCCGCATCACGCAAGATCACGGCATCCGCCTGAGCCGCGTGCTGCGCGGTGTGGAAGAGCTGCGCACGCTGGACGGTGCGGTTCTGCGCTCGGGCGAGGCGCGGCGGTTGGCGTCGATTTCGCGCGAGACCCGTGATGTCTATCGCGACCCCGCCAAGCTGACCCGCAAAGACCGCGAGCAACTGGTGCATGGCCCGATTGATCTGCTGAAATCGGTGCTGGCCGAGGGGGAAAAGGGCCTGACGCTGCAACGCTACAAAGGTCTGGGCGAGATGAACCCGGAACAGCTGTGGGAAACCACGCTTGACCCCGAAGCGCGCACGCTGCTGCAGGTGAAGGTCGATGATCTGGCCGAGGCCGACGACATTTTCACCAAGCTGATGGGGGATGTTGTGGAACCCCGCCGCGACTTCATTCAGGCCAATGCGCTGAACGTCGAACATCTGGACGCGTGATAGAAAGGGCCCGCATCACGCGGGCCCTTTTGTTTGCGGCAGGCGGCGCAGGCGTGGCGAAAATCCTTCCCATCTGGGAATGACTTGTGCTTTAAGGCTGAGTTTCGCCCGATTTATACAATATGTTGTGGTTCAGGCGGATTTCCACCTGCAAGGGCCAATCTTGGCCAGCCCGCACGATGGCTAGATCGGCAGCACCCACAGCGCCAGAAACGGCGCTGGCCCGGACCGCATCGCGTGCAAGATCCCCGGTGGATTGTAGATGAAGCCCTGCAAACCGGGGTCGGTCCAGTTCATATCGGCGTTCCACCATTCCCCAGCGCTCATCGGCAGATAGACCTCGGCGGGCGGGTGGTTGTGGTCGGGGTAAAGCACATTCGGGGCCATCACCGTGACGCCCAGCCAGACATCGTCACGCTCTTCCAGTCCGCCCGGCCCCAGCACCAACGCATTGGCGTGGCCGTTCCAGAACACGGTATCTTCGGGCCGCGCCGTTGACCTGCGGGTCCAGCACAGGTGCTGCTCGATCTGGGCAAAGCTTTGGGTCAGCGCGCAGGGATTGGCGGCCAGTGCCGGGGCGATCCAGTCGCAGACCGGCAGGCGTTCGGTTTTGGGCTGGGCGACACCCGCAGCACCGCGCCAGCGTGCCACGGCAGTTGCCGCAACTTCGGCCGCGACGCCCTGTGTCGCCTGCAAGCCCGCCTCGACAGCGGTCAGAAACCCTTGAAGCGCCTGCGTCCGCATGACCATTCCTTTGTAAAAATGGTGACCCCGGCGTGATTCGAACACGCGGCCTACGGTTTAGGAAACCGCCGCTCTATCCGGCTGAGCTACGGAGTCACACGCCCTTTCATGCGAAAAAACCAAGCCAGATGCAACAGGATTGGCCGCGCAGATCGGCAAAAACAACGGGGGGAAATTAAGGGGGAGTGACTTTTGGCCCACCACTCCCCCTCGGGTTCGTCGCGTCTGGGTTGAGAGCTTGCAGGACGCGCCGAATATCGCCAGCACGAATGCTGTTACCGCTAACATAGCGCAAATCGCCGCGCGAAACAAGCCATATCTTCGGCCCGCGTCCGTGGCTGCGGGCGCATCGGCCAACGGGGGCTTGGACATATGCGCAATTGGCGATAACAAGGAAGAAACCCTTTTGCAGGCCAGTCCCTTGAGCAAACCCCCGATCTCTGATCCGCGCCGCACCCTGACCCTTCGCGATGTGTCCGAGGCGTCAGGCGTCAGCGAAATGACGGTCAGCCGCGTGCTGCGCAACCGTGGCGATGTGTCGGACACCACGCGCGAGCGGGTGTTGGAGGCCGCGCGCCGACTGGGCTATGTGCCGAACAAGATCGCCGGGGCCTTGGCGAGCCAGCGGGTCAATCTGGTGGCGGTGATCATCCCCTCGCTGTCGAACATGGTGTTCCCCGAGGTGATGACCGGCATTTCCGACACGCTGGAGGACACCGGCCTGCAACCCGTTGTGGGGGTGACGAATTACTCGCCCGACCGCGAGGAATCGGTGCTGTATGAGATGCTGTCGTGGCGGCCCTCGGGCGTGATCATCGCAGGGCTTGAGCATACCGATGCGTCGCAGGCGATGCTGGCGCAGGCCGGGATTCCGATTGTCGAGATCATGGATATTGACGGCAGCCCGGTCGATAGCGCGGTTGGCATCTCGCACCGCCGCGCCGGACGGCAAATGGCCGAGGCGATCATCGCCGCGGGCTATCGCAATATTGCCTTCCTTGGCACGATGATGCCGCACGACCACCGGGCGCGCAAACGGCTGGAAGGGTTCGAGGAGGCTTTGGCGAAAGCGGGGCTATCGTTGGTGGAGCGCGAGTTTTACTCGGGCGGATCAGCGCTGCTGAAGGGGCGCGAGATGACCGAAGCGGTGCTGACGCGCAATCCGCAGGTGGATTTCCTGTATTATTCAAATGACATGATCGGCGCAGGTGGACTTTTGTATTGCCTGTCGAAAGGCATCGACGTGCCGGGGCAGATCGGTCTGGCTGGGTTCAATGGCGTTGAATTGCTGGATGGTTTGCCGCGCAAACTGGCGACGATGGACGCTTGCCGGTTGGAAATCGGCCGGGTTGCGGCAGAGATCATCGCCGGCAAACACGCCTCTGGCACCATCGGCGGCGAGGTGATCGAACTGTTCCCGACGCTGCAAAAGGGTGACACGATACGGGGGTGAGTTTGGCGCCCTATTTTCATACGGCAGCGCGGCGTGAATTTCTTGCCAGATTTGTTCCCAAACAAATCTGGCCGCGCCTGCCTGCCCCCGGCAGGCGCGTTACCGCGCCAGCCCAGTCAGGCGCGGCCAGATTTCCCGAGCGCAGCACCTCGGCCCACACCCCTTGCTCAACGGCGTTCCGCCTTATGAGCAACGAACCGGCAAACTCTGCCCCGCAGAGTTTGCACTCGGTTCGGGACCTGACCTGCCATAACTGATCCAATCCCCGCCCCGCAGCGTATCTTTGCCAAGCAACCCCGGAGGCCCGCATGATACCGCACCGCACGCCTGCCCTTCTCGCCGCAGCACTTTTCCTGTCGCAAACCGGAGCAATCCCGATGGCCGAAGCCGCCGATCCCGCGCCCAGCTTTACATTCACCTCGATTGATGGCGGCACCTATGACACCGCCCAATGGCGCGGCAAGCCGGTGCTGGTGGTCAACACCGCCTCGATGTGCGGCTACACCCCGCAATATACCGATCTTCAGGCGCTGTCGGACCATTACGGCGACAAGGCTGTGGTACTGGCGGTGCCATCCGATGACTTCAACCAAGAACTGTCCTCGGATGCCGAGGTGAAGGAATTCTGCGAGTTGAACTACAGTCTGACCCTGCCGATGACGACCATCGCGCATGTCGCCAAAGGGTCGGTGGACCCGTTCTATGCGTGGGTGAAAGACAGCCAAGGCTTTGTGCCGGGCTGGAATTTCAACAAGGTGCTGATTGGCCCAGATGGCAATTTCGTCAAGGGCTGGGGGTCGAATGCCAAGCCGATGGGCGCGGTGAAAGACGCGATGGATGCCCTGCTGGCGGGCAAATCGTAACTACAGACTTGCCGCCAGCCGCGCGCCCTGATCAATCGCGCGCTTGGCGTCCAATTCCGCCGCAACATCCGCGCCACCGATGATATGCGCGGTGATCCCGGCCTCGGCCAGACTGTCGGCCAAGTGGCGCTCGGGCACTTGGCCCGCACAGAGGATGACATCATCCACGGGCAAGATTTCCTCGACCCCGTCGCGCGCAATTCGCAAGCCGCCGTCCTCGATGCCCAGATAGCTGACCCCGCCCCACATCTTGACGCCCTTCATTTGCAGGGCAGCGCGATGGATCCAGCCGGTTGTCTTGCCAAGCTTGCGACCGGGCTTTTCCGGCTTGCGTTGCAACAGCCAAACCTGCCGGGCGGGCGCGTCGGGTGCGGGGTCTGCAAGACCACCGGGCGTGGTGGCGGGATCGCCCACACCCCATTCTCGCCGCCATTCAGCAGGGTGTTCGGTGGTGGAATGACCGCCCGCCACCAGAAATTCAGCCACATCAAAGCCGATGCCGCCAGCCCCGATCACCGCGACGCGGCGACCCACCGGGGCACCTTTCAGCGCCTCGATATAGCTGAGCCCGCGTGCTTGCCCCACGATCCCCGGATCACGCGGGCTGACGCCGGTGGCCACGACCACCTCATCAAAGCCGCGCAGATCGTCGATGCCTGCCGTTGCACCAAGCCTTGTCTCGATCCCCGAGGCAGCAACCTCTGCCGCGAACCAGTGGACGAGGCCGTTGAATTCTTCCTTCCCCGGCACCAAGCGTGCGAGGTTCAACTGGCCGCCGAGGGTGGTGGATTTGTCAAACAGCGTCACGCGATGGCCGCGCTTGGCTGCGACCAACGCAGCCATCATGCCAGCGGGACCTGCGCCCACAACCGCGATGGATTTCGGGGTGGCTGCGGGTTCGTAGCGGAGCACGGTTTCATGGCAGGCGCGCGGGTTGACCAGACAGGAGGTCAGCTTGCCGGAAAAGGTATGGTCGAGACAGGCCTGATTGCAGGCGATGCAGGGGGCGATGCGGTCCGCCTGCCCCGCCGCCGCTTTGGCGACGAAATCCGGGTCGGCCAGAAATGGCCGCGCCATTGAGACCATATCGGCAGCGCCTTCGGCCAGCAAAGCCTCGGCCACGTCAGGGGTGTTGATGCGGTTTGAGGTGATCACCGGGATCGATACTTCGGGGCGCAGGCGGGCGGTTAGATGCGCGAAAGCCGCGCGGGGCACCGAGGTGGCGATGGTCGGCACCCGCGCCTCGTGCCAGCCGATGCCGGTGTTCAGGATGCTGGCCCCGGCGGATTGGATGGCGCGGGCGAGGGTTGTGACCTCATCCCAGGTTTGGCCATTGGGGATCAGGTCGATCAGACTGATGCGGTAGATCAGGATAAAATCCGGACCAACGGCGGCGCGGACACGGGCGACGGTTTCAACGGGCAGGCGCATGCGGTTTTCAAAACTGCCGCCCCAGCGATCAGTGCGGTGGTTGGTGTGGGTCACAAGAAACTGGTTCAGGAAGTAGCCTTCCGACCCCATCACCTCGACCCCGTCATAGCCTGCCTCGCGGGCGCGGGTGGCGGCGGTGACGATATCGCTGATCTGTTTTTCGATGCCCGCCTCATCGAGTTCGCGCGGCGGAAACGGCGAGATCGGCGATTTGATGGGGGAGGCTGACACGCAATCCTTGGAATAGGCGTAGCGGCCCGCGTGCAGGATCTGCATGGCGATCCGGCCACCTGCGGCGTGGACGCGGTCAGTGACGATGCGGTGGTTGGCGATATCGGTAGGGCTGAACAGGCCCGCAGCGCCGGGGAACACGCCGCCTTCGGCATTGGGGGCCATGCCGCCCGTGACCATCAGGGCAACCCCGCCACGGGCGCGGGTGGCGTAAAATTCGGCGACGCGGTTCCAGTCGCCGGTTTCCTCTAGCCCGGTGTGCATCGAGCCCATCAGCACCCGGTTTTTCAGGGTGATATGGCCCAGATCAAGCGGGGCGAGCAGGTGGGGATAGGGCATCGGTTTCCTCCGGGTTTGCCGCAGGATGGCGGGAAATTGCGGGCTTGTCATCGGGAACGCGGCGTCACGGGACAGGAGGTTGGAGGGCGGGTTAGTTCCTGAAATCAGGTCGTTAGAGCAGACATCCCGTTGTGCCGATTGCTTCAGGCGGGAAAAGGCGAGGCACTGCCTCGGCCCCGCCTGCGTGGGCACCTTGGGGTTGGACCGCTCATCACACAAGACCGGGTAGGTCAGCGCTCGCCCCGGCGGGTGGAACACCCGCCCTGCGGGGGGCGGGCGTTGACCGCGGCCTTTGGGCCACGGTCGGGTAGGGTCGGACGGGGCGCATGGCCGCGGCGATGGCCGCGGCCACGGGGCGCGGGCGGTTTGTGACAATGTTGGCGGTTTGCGAGAAAACGAGGCCCCGGATCAAGTCCGGGGCGGCGAGAAATTGGCGGAGGTGCAGCGCTTACCGCTTACATCGAGGTTTCAAGGCAATGGCGGCGGAAGGCGCGCTTCAGCATGTCCAACTCGGCGCGCAGAAGGTCGATCTCGGCGCGCACATCGTCTTCCATCGCGACGCCGGTGATGATGGTGAAATGCGCCAAGGTTTGCCCGGTGCCGCGATTGCGGATCAGGAAAGTCTGCACGCCTTCGCTGAGCAATTCGGATGGGATCGGCACCTGCACGGCATATTCGCCGGGACGGTCCGCAATGGCGGTGACATTGATGCCAGGGACGGGTTGTTCCAGATGCAGCACATCCAGCGCCGGGGCACCGGAAACCCCGGTCAGCACGCCTTCCCAGACGCCAGCGCGGATGCGGGTTTTGGTAAGAATAGTGTCAGACATCAAAACCTCAGAGTTCGGCGCGGGTCAAAGTTCAGCATGGCCTAAAGTTCAGCACGGGGGCGGCGCGAGAAGGTCACGTCGCGCAGGATGATCTGGTTCATCTCGGGGCCTTCAAAGATCAGATCGACCCAGAGTTTCTCGACCCGCTTTTCGTTGATCTTGGAATAGGCGAGGTCGAATTCCACCATCACCTCTTCCTCATTCAGCGGCAATTCGCGGACGATTTGTTCGATGTTCGGCCCGTGTTTGATGTTCAGCCGCGCGAAGATTTCCAGCGGCTTTTCCATCTCGACGATCACATCCATGCGGATGATATGGTTCTGTTTCAGCCCACGCGCTGCGTCTTCGGGCATATCGACCACCAGCGACAGGAAAGAGCCGTCAAAGCGGAACACGTCCATCCGAAAGCCGAACGGGGCGATATCGGCCTCTCGCGTGTTGCGAATCTGGCGGACGGTCAGTTCTGATCGGCGGCAATCGTGGAAAATCGTCGCGCCGTCGTAAACCGGGGCCTTGCTGGGCACGCTTGCAAAGCCTGGCACCGGGATCGAACCCTTCCACAACTCGGGTCGCCACGCCCAATCGGTGCCAAGCGGTTTGCGGATGATGTTTGACCCGATCACCGGCAGGGCAAGGCGGTGGTCGGCCTCGTGGATAACGCGGTCAAGGTTGCGGCGCAGGGCCCGGGCGCGGGTGCGCAAGGACCGCAGGCCATCCAGATCGGTGGCGGGGGCGGCATCGGCAGCCTCGCCCCAGCGGCGCAGCGCGCGCTTGTTCAACAGCCGATCGACCAAACCTGACATTCGACCCGATCCTGATCGCTCTGCCCCAGATCGCTTTGCCATGAAACCTTCCCGCATTTTCCCGTGAGGGTGCATTGTTGAATATATGGAAACTATGCTGTTATCGCTGCAAAATTCTTAATACTCCACCCTAAAGCGGTGTGATTTGCGAAGAACTGTTGCGATCTGGGCAAGTCGGCGCGATCAAGCGGCGGTTTTGTTGGCAGCCCGCAGTGCATCCAACGCTTGTTCCAGAATTTTGCGGCCTTCGGCAGGGTCCAGCCGGATCTCATCGGTGCCGGTGGCCGACAGGGTAACAAGGCGGCCCTTCACCCCGATCACCGCGCGCCAGTATTCGCCGACATTGCGGTCTTGCAGATGTAGCAGAAACGCATCGCCTGACCCCAAGGCCGCGATGATCTTCACATCTCCCGCCCGACCCGAGCGCGAGAGCGTGGCGCGGCCCTGCTTTGAGGCAAAGAACGCCGCCAGCGCAGGCCCCCCCGCCGTCATCACCCCCGCCGAGCCGCCTTGGCCAATCGACACGGTGATCAGCGCTGGCGTGGCCTTCATCGCATCCGAGCAGCGACCCATCAGAAACACCGCGCTGTCGCGGGTTTCACGGCTGGCCTTGCCGTCAATGCAATAGCCCGGCGGCACGCCGATCTGCAAAGCACCGCCCAGAACCGGCGCTGCGCGCGGCGAGGTCATGCCGCCGCCAACCTGACAACTGGCTAGCGCCAGCAGAGCAGCCAAGGTGGCGAAAAGGCGGGTATGAAGGCGCATCAGGTCAAACTCCGGGTCTGGCCGCAGGGCGGATGGCCCAGCGATACGGCGGCGACGGCTTTGACACAAGCCGGATATCGGACTAGCACGGAAGCACATCTTGACCACCGGGGTTGCGCGCGGCGTATGACCAGTATTCGCGACATTGCAAAATATGCGGGCGCCTCGGTGACGACGGTGTCGCGGGTGATCAACAACAGCGGCTATGTCAGTGCTGCGACGCGGTTTCGGGTGGAGCAGGCGATTGCCGATCTGGCATTTACCCCCAGCGCCAGCGCGCGGCGGATGCGCAGCGGCAGCAGCCGGATGGTGGGCGTGGTGTTGCCTGCGCTGGATGTGCCGTTCTTCGGGATTCTGGCGCATGTGATCGAGCGGGAATTGTTCCGCCGTGGCTTGCAGGCGCTGATCTGCTGCACCGATGAAAGTGCTGATCAAGAGGCGCAGTATATCTCGATGCTGTTGTCTCAGCAGGTGGATGGCGTGCTGGCGGCCAGCGTGCTGGAGGATAGCGCGCAGTATCAGCGGCTGGTCGATGCGGGCGTGCCGATTGTGGCGATTGACCGGGCCTTGCCGGGGCTATCGGTGAAGCGGGTGGCGGCAGATCATCACTTGGGCGGGCGGATGATGGCCGAGCATTTGCTGGGCCTTGGCCACCGCCGTTTTGCGGTGATCGGCGCGCCGCAGCACAGCCCGCCGGTGCAGGCGCGTGTGCAAGGTGCGGTGCAACGTCTGGCCGAGGCGGGGTTGGGCGCGCAGGTGGTGCTTGGCCCCGCGCATGATTTCGACGCCTGCCGCGCGTTGGCGGCGGGGATCTTGACGGGGGGCGAACGCCCCACGGCGTTGATTGGCACCACGGATATTGCTGCCATTGGGGCGGTGCATGCCGCGATTGGCGCGGGGCTTTCTGTGCCTTGGGACATCTCGGTGATCGGCTTCGATGACCTGCCGGAATCGCGCTATGTGCTACCCGCGCTGACCACCGTTGCCCAGCCCCTGCGTGAGATCGGCACGCAGGCCGTGGCGCAACTGGTGGCACAGATGGCGGGCGAGGAGATCACCCTGCCCGACCTGCCGCTGCGGCTGGTGCTGCGCGATACCACAGCCCCGCCGTGTTAGGGTTTTGGCGAAGGCCATCGCCTTCGCCACGCTGTGCGCGTGCCGCTGAAACCGCCGGGCCTTCAAGGCCCGGCCAGCGCCCGACGCAGCCATGGCGGGCGCTTCTCGCTCGCCGGGTCGGGTGCTGGCCTCATTGGGTTTCGTGCTGAACCGTCTACAGGGTGAGACCACGCACTCGGGCGGGGAAACGCGGTGCGTTTCCTGCTTCCGCCCGGAGTTGGCTGCACAAGCGCGCGACTGTCGATTGGCTTATTGCATATAATTTGGGCGTTTCGCTGCTATATCGGGCGGATTCCCTCACGACTATGCCGTTTTCCGCGCCATTCTTCGGCTGCGCATTTTCGCTCCCAATCCGTGGTGCTGTAGTCGCGGGCAAGGAGTCCTCTTGATGCTGGCCACCCCCGCGATCCCGATGCAGCGCAGCCAAGGTGCTGCCTTTGCCAGCTTTCGCTGTCTGGATGGGCGTGCGCGATTGGTCGATCTGGCGCAGCAAGGCTCGGCCAAGGCGATGTTGCCACGGGTGGCGGGCGTGCCGGAAGTGGTGTTTCTGAACACCTCGGGCGGGCTGACGGATGGCGATGCGCTGTCCTACCGGCTGGATTTGGGCGCGGGGTGCAGCGTGACCGCCACCACGCAGACGGCCGAGCGGGTCTATGCCAGCCGGGGTGCTGCGGCACGGGCAAAGGTGCAGGCCAGCGTGGGGGCGGGCGGGCATCTGGATTGGTTGCCGCAAGAGACGATCTTGTTTCAATCCAGCCACTTGGCGCGGGATACACAGGTGGATTTGGCAAGCGGTGCGAGTTGCCTGCTGGCCGAAACCGTGGTTCTGGGGCGGCACGCGATGGGCGAAGCCCTGACCGATGCAAGGCTGACCGATGCGCGGATGGTGCGGCGTGGCGGGGTGACGGTCTGGGCCGAGACGCTGCGGATGGATGCCAGTGTGCTGGCCGATGCCTCTGCCGCGCTGCTGGGGCAGGCGCGCGGTTTTGCGGTGATCGCGTTGATCGCGCAGGGGGCCGAGGATGCGGTGGCGCGGTTGCGCACTGTGCTGACTCATGCGGGCTGCGAGGCTGCGGCCTCGGGTTGGGATGGCAAATGTATCGCCCGGATCACGGCCCGCGATGGTTGGCCGTTGAAGCAACAAGTGGCGCTGGCGCTGGCGGCTTTGCGGACGGGTCCGCTGCCCCGCGTCTGGCAGATGTAGGAGACTGCGATGAACCTGACCCCGCGAGAGCGTGAGAAACTGCTGATCTCGGTCGCCGCCATGGTGGCGCGCGGGCGGCTGGCGCGTGGGGTGAAGCTGAACCACCCCGAGGCGGTGGCGCTGATCACCGATTTCGTGGTGGAAGGCGCGCGCGATGGCCGCACCGTGGCCGATCTGATGCAGGCAGGCGCGCACGTGATCACCGCTGATCAATGCATGGATGGCATCCCCAGCATGATCCATTCGGTGCAGGTCGAGGCCACCTTTCCTGACGGGACAAAGCTTGTCACCGTCCACCACCCCATCCGCTAAGAGGTTCAGATGAAACGTATTCTTTCTGTCGCACTGATCATGGCCCCCTCGGTCGCCTTGGCGCATCCGGGGCATGGCACGGGCTTGCTGGCGGGCTTCACCCATCCTTTCACCGGCAGCGATCACCTGCTGGCGATGGTCGGCGTCGGGCTTTGGGCTGCGATGCTGGGCGGGCGGGCGCGTTGGGCGCTGCCTGCGACGTTTCTGTCTGCGATGGCCGTGGGCGGCGCTTTTGCGATGAACCTTGATCTTGGTGCGGCTGCGGCGGCGGTAGAGCCTGCCATCCTTGCCTCGGTCATTCTGCTGGGCGCTGTCGTGGCGCTGGCCCTGCGTGCGCCCTTGGCCGTGGCTTTGCCGCTGGTTGGCCTGTTTGGCCTTGCCCATGGCGCGGCGCATGGGACCGAGATGGTTGGCAACGGGCTGGCCTTTGGGGCGGCGATGCTGGCGGCCACGGCGCTGCTGCACGGGGCGGGGCTGGCTTTGGGTCTGGCGCTGAACGGCAAACTCGCCCGCGCTTTGGGTGGCGTGACGGCTGCGGCGGGCCTTGCGCTCGCCTTTGCAGGGTGACGCCATGATTCCCCCCAAAGTCATTCCGGGCGAAGTGTTTCCCGCCGAAGGCACGATAGAGTTGAATGCAGGCCAGCCCAGCATCACGCTGATGGTCGCCAACACCGGCGACCGTCCGGTGCAGGTGGGCAGCCACTACCATTTTGCCGAAACCAACCCCGGCCTGAGTTTTGATCGTGCCGCCGCGCGCGGGATGCGGCTGGATATCGCCGCAGGCACCGCTGTGCGGTTCGAGCCGGGGCAATCGCGCGAGGTGCGGTTAACGCCCTATGGCGGTTTGCGCCGGGTGTTCGGGTTCAACTCTGCCGTGATGGGGGATCTGTAAATGGCCACACGCATCGCCCGCGCCGATTATGCGGCCATGTATGGCCCGACCACCGGGGATCGCATCCGGCTGGGTGACACCGATCTGATCATCGAAGTCGAACGCGATCTGACCACCTATGGTGAGGAGGTCAAATTCGGCGGCGGCAAGGTGATCCGCGATGGCATGGGGCAAAGCCAGATCCCGCGCGCGGGCGGGGCGGTGGATACCGTGATCACCAACGCGCTGATCCTCGATCATTCCGGCATCTACAAGGCCGACGTGGGCCTGCGCGATGGGCTGATCCACAAGATCGGCAAGGCGGGCAACCCGGATACGCAATCGGGCGTCGATATCATCATCGGGCCATCGACCGAGGTGATCGCAGGCGAAGGCCGCATCCTGACCCCCGGCGGCATGGATGCGCATATCCATTTCATCTGCCCGCAGCAGGCCGAGGATGCGCTACATTCCGGCGTCACCACGCTGTTCGGCGGCGGCACCGGCCCGGCGCATGGCACTTTGGCCACCACCTGCACCCCCGGCCCGTGGCATATCGGGCGGATGCTGATGGCGCTGGATTCCATTCCGATGAATTTTGGCATTTCCGGCAAGGGAAATGCATCTCAGCCTGCTGGCCTTGTGGAAATGGTCAAGGCAGGCGCATCGGCGCTGAAACTGCACGAGGATTGGGGCACCACCCCCGCCGCCATCGACTGCTGCCTGTCGGTGGCCGACGATATGGACGTGCAGGTGATGATCCACACCGACACGCTGAACGAATCCGGCTTTGTCGAGAACACCTTGGCCGCGATCAAGGGCCGCACCATCCACGCCTTTCATACCGAGGGCGCGGGCGGCGGTCATGCCCCGGATATTCTGCGGGTGGTCGGCCACGCCAATATCATCCCGTCCTCGACCAACCCGACGATGCCCTACACCCGCAACACGGTGGAAGAGCATCTGGATATGCTGATGGTCTGCCATCACCTTGATAAATCCATCCCCGAAGATGTCGCCTTCGCCGAATCCCGCATCCGGCGCGAGACGATTGCGGCGGAAGACATCCTGCACGACATGGGGGCGCTTTCCATCCTGTCGTCGGACAGTCAGGCGATGGGGCGGATTGGCGAGGTGATCATCCGCACCTGGCAAACGGCGCATAAGATGAAGGTCCAGCGGGGCCGTCTGGCCGATGAGACCGGGCAGAATGACAACCTGCGCGCCCGTCGCTATGTCGCGAAATACACCATCAACCCGGCGATTGCGCATGGGGTTTCGGCCCATATCGGTTCGATTGCTGAAGGAAAGCGGGCAGACCTCGTGCTGTGGAACCCGGCGTTTTTCGGGGCCAAGCCCGAAATGGTGCTGATGGGCGGCATGATTGTGGTGGCGCAGATGGGCGACCCCAATGGCTCGATCCCGGTGCAGCCGATGTATTCGCGCCCGATGTTCGGCGCTTTGGGCCGCGCGATGCAGGCAAGTTCTGCGACCTTCGTTTCCCAGGCGGCCTTGGCGGATGATGTGGGCGGCAAGCTGGGCTTGGGCAAAACCGTTCTGGCGGTGCAAGGCACGCGGACGATTGGCAAGGCCGACATGGTGCTGAACAACGCGCGGCCCGAAATCACCGTGAACCCGGAAACCTACGAGGTCCGCGCGGATGGCGAACTCCTCACCTGCGAACCCGCGACAGAGCTGCCCTTGGCGCAGCGCTATTTCCTGTTCTGACGGAATTTGTCATGGGCGATAGGCATCGGCAGATTTATGATCGAGGCAGTTCAACGCCGAGGTTCCCAATGACTATGCTGCGCATTCCCCTTGCCTTCTGCCTTGCTATCGCCCTGCCCGCCCATGCCGATTGCGTGACCGCTGACAGCCTTGCCACGGGCGTGACCTTCAAGCGCGAGGATGGCCACACCGGCATTATCCGCGCGGCGGGCAAGATGTTTGAAATCGACTATGCGACCAATTCCAACGGCATATGGCGCGACAAACGCCTGTCGCGCTTGGGCATTTACGATTCCGAATGGCAATCGACACCCACCAATGAAAACTATGTCGGCGGCGGTCCGGGCGGCGATTTCAGCTATAAGTTCAGCGGCAAGCCCCCGCTGCCCAAGGCCGATACCACTTGGGCGACCACGGTGTCAGAGCGCAAAAGCCTTGAGGCTGGCCTGCAATCCGGCCCGGTGATCACCCGCAGCAGCTATAAAGTCACCTACAGCTATCTGCCGACCAAGACCGCGAAACTGTCGGGGTGCAGCTATACCATCCAGCCGGTTGAGGCGCATTTCACCAACAAGAACACCGACCTCACCCGCCGCTTCATCTACTTCCCCGACCTTGGCTTTGGCTTGGAAACCCGCGTGATTGATCGCAAGGGCGATGCCAGCCGTGAGTTGGGGCTGACCTCACTTACTCCGAAAGGCTGACCCATGCTCCCTGCCCGATCTTTACTGCGAAACGCCGCCGCTGGTGCGATGGATCGGGTGGTGCTGTCCTATGACGAACGCTTTCTGCGCCGCAAACGGCTGACCTGCGAAAGCGGGGCCAGTTTCATGGTCGATCTGGCCGAGACGATCTCGGTTGAAGATGGCGATGCCTTTGTGCTGGATGATGGCCGCAAGGTCGCGGTGGTGGCGGCGGAAGAACCCGTGGTGCGGGTCGAGGGGCATCTGCCGCGGCTGGCCTGGCATATCGGCAACCGGCACACGCCCTGTCAGGTGGCCGAGGGCCATCTGGTGATCCGCCGCGATCCGGTGATCGAGGCGATGCTGAAGGGTCTGGGGGCAACGCTGACCCTGCACATCGCGCCGTTCCGCCCGGAAGGTGGCGCTTATGGCCATGGTCGCACGATGGGGCATGATCATGGCCCCGCAGGCCATTTCGCGCTGAACTTTGGGGCCACGCATGGCTGACCCGACCGACCGCCTGCGGCTTGTGCAATGGCTCTCGCCCGCCTTTCCCATCGGGGCCTTTGCCTATTCGCAGGGGCTGGAGGTGGCGATTTCGGACGGTGATGTGCGCACGGCGCAGGATCTGGAGGGATGGATTGCTGCCATCCTGCGCCACGGCTCGGGCCGGATTGACGCCATAGTGCTTGCCCATGCCCGCCAAGCGCAGGCCGATCTGGCGGGGCTGACGGCGCTGATCCTCGCGCTTGCCCCGAGTGCCGAACGTGTGACCGAGTTGCAGGAACAAGGCCGCGCCTTTGCGCTTGCGATCAGTGCGATCACCGGGGTTGATCATCCCGCCCGCCCCTATCCAATCGCCGTGGGGGCTGCGACCGCCCCCTTGCGCGTTTCGACCGCAGAGGTTCTGACGCTTTGGCTGCAAGGCCTTGCGGCGCAACTAACCTCTGCCGCCGTGCGGTTTGTGCCGCTCGGGCAAACCGATGGCCAGATGGTGCTGGCCCGCCTTGCCCCGCGCATCACCGCTTTGGCCGCCGAATATGCCGAGGCCCCGCTGTCAGCGCTGCATTCCAGCGCCTTCCGCGCCGATATCGCCGCGATGCGCCATGAAACTTTACCGGTAAGGATTTTCCGCACATGACGAACCCTCATGGCCCCCTGCGCGTTGGCATCGGCGGCCCGGTTGGCGCGGGCAAGACCACGCTGACCGAACAGCTTTGCCGCGCTTTGGCCCAGCGCTGCTCGATGGCCGCGATCACCAATGACATCTACACCCGCGAGGATGCCGATTATCTGACCCGCGCGCAGGTGTTGCCCGCCGCTCGCATTCGCGGAGTGGAAACTGGCGGCTGCCCGCATACCGCGATCCGCGAGGATGCCAGCATCAACCTTGCCGCCGTGGCCGATCTGCGGCAGGCCTTCCCCGACCTTGACCTGATCCTGATCGAGTCCGGTGGCGATAACCTTGCCGCCACCTTCTCACCCGAGCTGGCCGATATCACCATCTACGTCATCGACACCGCCGCAGGGCAGGACATTCCGCGCAAACGCGGGCCGGGGGTAACGCGGTCTGACCTGCTGGTGGTCAACAAGACCGACCTTGCGCCTTACGTCGGCGTTGATCTGACGCTGCTGGAAAGCGACACCCAGACCGCGCGCGCCCAGCGCCCCTATGTGCTGGCGCAACTGCGCCACGGTAAGGGCATCAAGGATGTGGTGGCGTTTCTGGAACGTGAGGGCGGGCTGGTGCTGAGCTGACCTAATGCACCTCGCCGCCCCGGACTTGATCCGGGGCCTCTTGGCGTGAACAGAGGCCCCGGATCAAGTCCGGGGCGGCGATGGAAATGTTCAGCGCCCCGGCACCATCCGTGCCAGCACCGCATCCATCCCCGCATCCCAAGCCGCCAGCGCCCCCGCCCCCTCCAGCACGCCCACAAGTTGCGCGGTGATGCCGCCCTTGGTCGTCACGCCATCGGCAATGGCATCCAGCCCCGCATCCGCGCGCAAGAACACCTCGGCATTGCCGCGAAACGTCTCGGCCACCAGCGCCCGCGCCGCGGCTTCCTCCAGCCCCTGCGCCACATACCAGCGCATCAGATGCCGCAAGAGGTAAAACGACGCGCCTGACATCGCGCCAAACACCGCCGCCGTCTCGAAACTACGGGCATCGTCAAACCGATGCACCGGGCCAAGCAGGGCCAGAAACGCCCCCCACTTTGCATCATCAGGATAAAGCAGCGACGGCCCGACCGAGAACGCATTGGCAAACCCCGGCATCATGGTGCAGAACGCCTGCGCTGGACCAACCGCCGCCGACAGCGCAGCCCACGACGCCCCCGCCATCGCAGAACACACCGACTGGCCTGCGTGAAACTGCAAGCCCTGCAATACCGCCAATCCCGTCGCCGCAGGCAGGCAGACCAGCACCATATCGCACTGATCCACCACCGCCTGATTGCTGCCCGCCACCGTGCAGCCAAACCGCGCCGCCAGCCGATCGGCCTTGCCGCCCGAACCGGGGCTGAGAACAAACTCCACCCCCGCAGCCCCGCGCACCAGATATTCCGCCAGATGCCCGACCCCGAGGATGCCGATCTTCACGGCATCTCCTCCAGCACCTGCGCAATCGCCGCGCCTGTCGCGGCAATATCCGCCTCGGAATGCACCACCGACGACAACGAGTGCAAGGTGGCAGAAGGGTTCATGTAAACCCCCTTGTCCATCAGCCGCAGCGCGAAATCGCGGAACTTACCGCGGTCAACATGGCCACAGAAATCGCGGTAATCAGTTACCGCTTCCAGATCGGTGAAGAAGATCTGGAACATCGAATTCACCCCCTGCACGACGATTCCGTGCCGGTTGGAGTGTTTGGCGACCTTGCGCACCTCATCCGCCATCGCCTTGCCAAGGTTCTTGATGCGGCGGAACCCTGCCTGATCATCAGCCAGCATGGTTTGCAACATCATCTTGGTCACATGCAGCGCCAAACGCCCGGCGTTATGGGTGCCGAAGTGCAAGACCTTGCCCCATTCCAGCCCCGCCATGATCTCGGCCCGCCCGCCGATCATCGCCATCGGCAAACCGCCGCCAAGCGCCTTGCCATAGGTGACGATATCGGGCGTCAGACCATACAGTTCCGCACAGCCCCCGGCTGCCAAGCGAAACCCCGTCACCGTCTCATCCAGATAAAACAGCGCGCCGTAGTGCTGGCACAGCTCTTGCATCCGCATCAGATACCCCGGCGCGGGCGGGATCACGCCCATGTTTGACATGACACCTTCGGTGACAACGCAAGCCGCCTCGCGCCCGTGCAGCGCCATCACCCGCTCTAACGCTTCCACATCATTCCAGCGGCAGACCACGGTATCGGCCTGCGCCTCTGGCGGGATGCCAGACGAGTCGCAAATGCGGATCGGGTCGTTCGGATGGCCCAAGGCAGCCAAGGGCATCGGGTTGGTGTTCAGCAGGATATTATCCGCCCAACCGTGATAATGCCCCTCAAACTTGATGATCTTGCGGCGCCCAGTATGGCCGCGGGCAAGGCGGAAAGCGGCCATGCAGGCTTCGGTTCCGGTATTGGCAAAGCGCACCTTGTCGACATGCGGCAGCAGGCCGACAAGGATCTCGGCAACCTCAACCTCAACCTCCAACGCGGTGGCGAAATGCGTGCCGCGCGCCACTTCGCGCGTGACGGTTTCCACAATCGCCGGATGCGCATGACCCAGCGGCAACGCGCCAAACGCCATCATCCAGTCAATATACTCCCGCCCATCCACGTCATAAAGCCGCGCGCCCGCGCCATGCGACATATAGCGTGGCGCCCCGCCAAAGGTCGCAGGCCCGCGCGAGGCCGAGGATACCCCCTCGACCAGTACGCGCGTGCCGCGTTCAAACAAGCTTTGCGATGTATTGGCCATTGGGGTCCTCCATTTGGCAAGACTATCGCGTAGCCTGCCCAAGGAAAGCAATGGCCAGAACCGCCCCTTGACCCGCGGTGGAGGCCCCGGATCAAGTCCGGGGCGGCTTGGGGAGCACGCCTGCGCTGCCTAAAACAAGATTAAATTTGCACCCCGTCCCGGCGGTCTCGCCCACAAGACGGCGCGGGTCAGGTCTTGACCGCTGACCAAGATCGCCGCACCGCGTCTTCATCTTGGTTCAAATACTCCCGCCGGAGGCATCCGACATTGGCAGAAGGAGCCTCCGGCGGGAGTATTTGAACCAAGATGAAGATACCCGGCACTCCGCATTTCATCCGATCAAACGTATCTCGGGGTGAGGGCCGGAATTGCGCTAGGGCATCACCTCGAACCGATCCACATCGACCATGCCGTGATCGGTGATTTTCAGATGCGGAATCACCGGCAGGCACAGGAAGGCGAGTTGCAGGAAAGGCTCTTCCAGCACCACCCCCAGCGAGGCCGCCGCCGCCCGCAGCGCCACCAGATCAGCCCGCACATCTTCGAAGGATTTCAGGCTCATCAGCCCCGCCACCGGCAGCGCGAGTTCGGCCAGCACGCGGCCATTCTCCACCACCACAAACCCGCCCTCAATCTCACCCAGCCGTTGCACCGCCAGCGCCATATCGGCGTAATCCGCCCCCACCACGGCGATGTTGTGATGGTCGTGGCAGACGGTAGAGGCAATCGCGCCGCGTTGCAGTCCGAAGCCCTTCACAAACCCCGTCGCGCGGTTGCCGTTCACACCATGCCGTTCAATCACCGCGATCTTCACCAGATCGCGGGCGATATCGGGGCGCTTGTCGCCATCTTCGGGGGCGATCTGATAGGTCAGATGCTCGGTGATGATCTTGCCGGGCAGAATGCCGATCACCGGGGTTTCCACCCGGTTGCCGCCTGTGCGGAAGTGATGCGGCTCGATCTTGAGGGCCTTTACCGAATGGCGCGCCACAGGCGGGATTTCTTGGCGTGCGGCAAAGGCGGCATCGGTGATCTCAACCCCAGCCGTGAACACCTGCGCGACATGGCAGGTTTCCAAGCTGTCGATCACCACGATATCGGCGCGTTTGCCGGGTGCGATCAGACCGCGATCCTTCAGCCCGAAGGCCTCGGCGGCGGAAAGCGAGGCCGCGCGGTAGACGGCCAAGGGCGGGGCACCCAGACTGATCGCGGTGCGGATCAGGTAATCGAGATGCCCATGCTCACCGATATCGAGCGGGTTACGATCATCGGTGCAGAAGCACAGATAGGGCGCGTGGCGTTCCGTCAGCAGGCCCGCCAGCGCGTGCAGATCCTTGGAAACCGAGCCTTCGCGGATCAGCACCCGCATGCCCTTGCGCAGTTTCTCAAGGCCTTCTTCGTAGGATGTTGCCTCGTGTTCTGTCCTGATCCCGGCCGCGATATAGCCGTTCAAGTCGTTGCCGCGCAGCAGGGGGGCGTGGCCGTCGATGTGGCGGCCTTGAAAGGCTTCCAGCTTGGCCATGCAGCCGGGGTCTTTGAACAAGACGCCGGGGTAGTTCATGAACTCGGCAAGGCCAATGACGCGGGGATGATCCATCAGCGGCACCAGATCGGCAGCCTCCAGCCGCGCGCCGGTGGTTTCCATATGGGTCGAGGGCACGCAGGACGACAGGTTGACGCGGATATCCATCAGCGTGCGGGACGAGGCTTCGAGGAAGTAGGTGATCCCGGTCAGGCCGCAGACATTGGCAATCTCATGCGGGTCGCAAATCGCGGTGGTGACGCCGTGCGGGGACACGCAGCGGTCAAATTCAAACGGCGTCACAAGGCTGGATTCGATGTGCAGATGGGTGTCGATGAAGCCCGGCACCAGCACTTTGCCCGTCACGTCAATCTCAACCCGGCCTGTGTAGTCACCGAACACGCCCACAATGGTATCGCCGCAGATCGCCACATCGGTTGCGACCAGTTCGCCAGTGATCAGGTCGAACACCCGCCCGCCTTTCAGCACGATATCGGCGGGCGTGATGCCGCGGCCTTGATCAATTCGGTCTGATAGCGGTGCTTTCGGCATGGTAATCTCCTTTCGGATAGGGAAGCTTATGGCAGCGGCTTCGTCCAGTGCGGATTTGCCCTTCCACCCCAGAGGTTGCCATGCCCGATACCCCGCATCCCCCCGCCCGCCCGCTGCGCGGCATCGCGTTGAAGCTGGGCTCGGTGGTGGTGTTCATCGTGATGTCTTCGCTGATCAAGGTGACAGCGCAGCATGTGCCGCCGGGGCAGACGGTGTTTTTCCGGTCGTTCTTTGCGATGCCGGTGATCGTGGGCTGGTTGGCGATGCGGGGCGAATTGGCGACGGGGTTTCGCGCGCATAATCTGTTTGGCCATTTCTGGCGAGGGCTGATGGGGACCATGGCGATGGGGCTGGGGTTTGCCGGCCTTGCTTATCTGCCGCTGCCCGAGGTGACGGCGATTGGCTATGCCTCGCCTTTGCTGGTGGTGGTGTTTGCGGCGATGTTCTTGGGCGAAGATGTGCGGCTGTTCCGCATCGCCTCGGTGGCCCTTGGGCTGACCGGGGTGATGGTGGTGCTGTCGCCGCGGCTGACGATCGTGTCGGGCGATGCGGCATCGACGCGGGAGGCGTTTGGTGCAATGCTGGTTTTGTGCGGCGCGTTTTGTGCGGCGCTGGCGCAGGTGTTCGTGCGCAAGCTGGTGCATAACGAAAAGACGGCGGCGATCGTGTTTTACTTTTCGCTGTCGTCGTCGCTGCTGGCGCTGCTGACGATCCCGTTTGGCTGGGTGGTGCCGACGCCGCTGGAGACGGTCTTGCTGGTGTCGTGCGGGCTGTTGGGCGGGGTGGGGCAGATCTTGCTGACCTCGAGCTATCGCGAGGCGGATGCGTCTTTGGTCGCACCGTTCGATTATGCGTCGATGCTGTTCGCGCTGCTGATCGGCTACTTTGCGTTTGACGAGGTGCCGACGCGGACGATGCTGATTGGCGCGGGTTTGGTGATTTTCGCAGGGATATTGATCATCTGGCGCGAGCGACGGCTGGGGTTGGAGCGCGCCAAAGGCCGCAAGGCGATGACGCCGCAGGGGTGAGACCCTTGCGCCTGGCAAGCGCCTGAGGTGGCCGGGAACAGGCGATCCTCCAGTGGAGGATCGGCCCCGGTCATGTGGAAACGCATTGGGTAGACCGCTTCAGGCAGCAGTGTCAGAGGGCAGCGCCCGACCCGGAGGGCGAGAAGCGCCCGCCGGGGGCGGGTCGGGCGCTGCCCGGTGGCTTTGGCCACCGGGGGTTGCGTTGCCAGCGTTGCGCTTGGCAGATGCAATGGCATCTGCCAATGCGGGCCTGACGCTGTCAGCCCCAGCGTATATTCAGATCCGCCGCCCTGCTGTTCTGCGTCACCCGGCGGATGTTCGGCATATCGTTGCTGTCGATCCACGCCCGCGCTTCTGCAGGGGTCTTGCCGTAATGCTCCCAGCGGGCTTGCAGGCGGCGGTCGAGTTCATCCTCGGGCACGTCAATCCAGACGGTCAGGTCGAACAGCGGCGCGGCTTGTGGCCATGGAGCTTCGTTCAACAGCAGGTAATTGCCTTCGACCACCAGCAGACGATCTTGCGGCGTGACGATATCCGCGCCGGCGCGCGAAATCTCAAGATCGCGGTCGAACAGCGGGATCGCCACTTCATCCTCAACCCGCAAACGGCGCAGCAGGTGAAAGAAACCCTGCGCGTCAAAGGTATCGGGGGCGCCTTTGCGATTGCGGGCACCGCGCGCGATCAGCACGGCGTCGTCATAGTGAAAGCCATCCATCGGCACGGCCTTGGCACCCTGCCCCAAGGCGCTTACCAACTCGGCCGCCAAGGTGGATTTCCCGGCCCCCGGCGGGCCAGCAAGGGCGGTCAGAAACCGCCCCTGCCCTTGGGTTTTTGCCCGGATGATTTCCGCAAGCTCGGTCGGAGTCATGCCTGCTCCGTCACGCCTTCCGGCAGTTTCGCCCCCGTCATGAATGCCACCGCATCGGACATCGAATAGTCCTTCGGGCTGATGTCGCACAGACGCCGCCCCAGACGGTGAATGTGGATGCGGTCGGCCACTTCGAACACATGCGGCATGTTGTGGCTGATCAGGATGATCGGGATGCCGCGTGCGCGCACATCGCGGATCAGCTCCAACACCCGGCGGCTTTCCTTGACGCCCAGTGCAGCGGTCGGCTCATCCAGGATCACGACTTTCGAGCCAAACGCCGCAGCGCGTGCCACGGCCACGCCCTGACGCTGACCACCCGACAGGGTTTCCACCGCCTGATGGATGTTCTGGATGGTCATCAGCCCCAGTTCCGACAGCTTGTCACGGGCGAATTTCTCCATCCGCGGGCGGTCCATCTGGCGGAACAGGCTGCCCATGATGCCGGGTTTGCGCCATTCGCGGCCCAGAAACATGTTGTCAGCAATCGACAAAGCCGGCGACATCGCAAGGTTCTGATACACCGTCTCGATGCCCTCGGCCCGCGCATCCTCGGGGCCTCGGAAGTTCACCGGCTTGCCGTCGAGTTCGATGGTGCCGTGGTCTGGTGTGACAGCGCCGGACAGCGCCTTGATCAGGGTCGATTTGCCCGCGCCGTTGTCACCGATCACGGCCACGATCTCACCCGCGTTCAGATCGAAATCGGCACCGTTCATGGCGACAACCGTGCCATAGCGCTTCATCAACCCGCGTGCGCGCAGGATAGGAGTTCCAGTGGTCATTGCGAAGCCCTCCGCAGCCATTGATCCAAAGCAACAGCGATGATCACAAGGCAACCTGCCGCGAACATCTGCCAGTAGTCATCCACACCTGCCAGCGACAGGCCGGTGTTGAACACGCCCACAATGAACGCCCCCAGAACCGAGCCGATGATCGAGCCGCGCCCGCCGAACAGTGACGTGCCGCCGATCACCACAGCGGTAATTGAGCCCAAGTTCACCGTGTCAAACGCGATGGGTGAGACCGACCCGACCCGACCAATCGCAATCCACGCAGCAAAGCCGCAGATCAGACCGGCCACCGCATAGACCGAAATCAACGTGCCGCTCACCTTGATCCCCGACAGCATTGCCGCATCCGGGTCATCGCCGATGGCATGAACGTGACGGCCCCAAGCGGTGTGGTTCAACACATACCACAGCACGGCTGCCAGCAAGATCAGGGTGATGCCGCCATAAGAGATCGACGCGCCGCCCATGTTAAAGCCCTTGCCGAACCACAAAAGCGTCGGCGCGGTCTTTTCGATATCGACGTTGCGGATGGATTCAGACTGCGAATACCACAGCTTCAGCGCGTTGAAGATCGACAGCGTGCCGAGCGTCACGATGAACGGCGGCAGCTTGACCTTTGCCACCAGCACACCGTTGATGAAGCCCATCAGCCCGCCAAAGAACAGCCCGATCAGAATGGCCAGCGCCACCGGCAGGCCCGAAATCACCGCAAGGTTGCCCATGATCAGCGAGCAGACCACAAGGATCGCGCCGACCGACAGATCAATTCCCGCGGTCAGGATCACCAGCGTCTGCGCAAGGGCGACAAAGCCCGTCACCGTCACCTGCTTTAGCACCGTCGACAAGGCGCCAATGCCCAAGAAGCGCGGCGCGATGATGCTGAAACAGATCACGGAAACCAACAGCACAAGCGCCGGGATCATGGTGGGATAGTTGCGCAGATAGCTCCGCAACATCGGTATGAAAGATTTATCGTCCCGCTCGAAGGCCGCGACAGCCGTATCGGCTTTGGTCAGCGTCGCCTCAAAGTCGGAAATGGTTTTGGTTGGTGCTTCATCTGTGCTCATCGCTTCGGCTTCCCCTCCGGTGATGATCCTCGAATCCCGTCGCATCGGGTTTCGCTTAAGAAGAAGGGCGACTGTAAAGCCGCCCTTCTGTTAATCAAGCCGCTTGATCAAGCGACCAATCGCTTAGCCCCAGCAAAGCTCGGTGCCTTTGGTGCTGTCGATCGACTCGACGCCAGCAGCCGGTTTGTCGGTGACAAGGTTCACACCGGTGTTGAAGAAGGTCAGCCCTTCGGACGCGGTCGGCTTGGTGCCGTCTTTGGCGAAAGCCACGATAGCCTCGATGCCTTTCGACGCCATCAGCAGCGGGTATTGCTGCGAGGTCGCACCGATCACGCCAGATTTGACCGAAGCCACGCCGGGGCAGCCGCCGTCAACCGAAACGATGATCGCCTGGCCTTCTTTGCCTGCGTTTTTCAGGGCTTGGAATGCGCCTTCTGCTGCCGGTTCGTTGATGGTGTACACCACGTTGATATCCGGGTCTTTGGCCAGCAGGGTCTCCATCGCGCGCAGACCGCCTTCAGGGTTTGCATCCGACGATTCATGGCCGATCACGCGCGGGTCTTTTTCCGAACCCATCACGGTCAGATCCGGCACTTCGATGCCAAAGCCCTTCAGGAAGCCAGTGTCGCGCTGCACGTCGACCGAGATGTTGTCTTTGTTGATGTCGAGCATTGCGATCTTGGCCGAGGCAGCCTTGTCACCCATGGTGGCAGCAGCCCATTGACCGATCAGCAGGCCAGCCTGGAAGTTGTCGGTGGCAAAGGTCATGTCTTGCGCTTCGGCGTCAGCCAGCGGCGTGTCGAGCGCGATCACCAGAATGCCAGCGGCGCGGGCGTCTTTCAAAGCCGGGCCAACCGAGTCGTTCGACGGAGTGATCAGGATACCCTTTGCGCCAGCCGCAACGCAGTTTTCAATCGCGGTGATCTGCGGGGCAGCGTCGCCGTCTTTCTCACCTGCGTAGGCTTGGAAATCCATGCCTGCATCAGCGGCGGCTTTCTCAGCGCCCTTTTTCATCATCACGAAGAAGGGGTTGGTGTTGTTCTTGGTGATCAGGCAAGCCAGATCAGCCGCCGATGCCGAGCCTGCGATCAGCGCGATGGCAGCAGCACCCAGCAAAGCTTTGGTGTTGAATTTCATAGGTCGTCCTCCCAAGGATTTCGGGGTTTATTCCCCTGTAGAAAGTCTTTCGCCACAGCGCTCCTGCCCGGCGATGCCGCTACATGGCCTGATTCCCGTCCTTGCGTCAAGATAAATAAATCAGAGTGATTTATTATTGACAGCACCCCGATCTGGCCGCAGTCTCTGGGCTGAACGCGGGTGGCTTCAACCTGCGGAATCGCCGTGGGAGGCCGTTTGACATGCTGATCGGAATTTCGCCCCTGCTGGGGCCGGACCTGCTGCACACGCTGCGTGCGATGGGTCATGGCGACGAAATTGCGATTGTCGATGGCAACTATCCGGCGGCGGAACATGCCCGCAGGCTGATCCGAGCCGATGGGATTTTGCTGATGCCAATGCTGCGGGCGATTCTGCATGTGCTTCCGGTTGAGGCAGGGTTTCGCGCCAGTCTGCACAATGATGCGGCGCAACGGGGGGTGATCCATCACGGAGTGGATGATCTGTGCCACACCTGCGGACAACATTTCCCCATGACGCCGCTGAGCGGTGATCAGCTTTACCCCCGCATCAAGGCGGCTTATGCCATTGTTGCAACGTCTGAATCAGAACTTTTCGCCAATGTCATCCTGCGCAAGGCAGCCCTGCCTGCTTCCGCTGTTCAATAGGTTCACCCATGCCCTCGGGCGCTGACATCGTATCGGAACGGCCCAGCGACGACCTTGGTCTGCGCGGATCGAACCAATCTGGGATGCGCGACCATAATGAGCGGTTGGTGCTGTCGCTGGTGCGGCAGCAGGGGGGGCTGGCGAAATCTGACATTGCGCGGATCACCGGGCTTTCGGCGCAGACGGTTTCGGTGATCATGCGCGCGCTGGAGCAAGATGGGCTGTTGCTGCGCGGTGAGCCTGTGCGGGGGCGGATTGGCCAGCCTTCGGTGCCGATGTTTCTGAACCCTGAAGGTGCGTTCTTTCTGGGGCTGAAGATCGGACGGCGGTCGGTGGATCTGACGCTGGTGGATTTCATGGGCCGGGTGCGGGCGACCAAACGGCAGATTTACCGCTATCCTGCGCCGCATGTGGTGGTCAGCTTTGTCGCCAGCAGCCTGCCCGAGGTGATTGCCGGCCTGAACACCGCCGAGCGGGCGCGGATCAGTGGCATGGGCGTCGCGATGCCGTTTCAACTGTGGTCCTGGGTGCAACTGATCGGCGCGCCGAAGGCCGATATGGAAGCCTGGCGGCATGTGGATATTCAGGCCGAACTCGCCGCCGTGACGGGCCTGCCGGTTTATGTGCAGAACGACGCGACATCGGCCTGCGGGGCGGAATTGGTGTTTGGCACGGGAGAGCGGCCAAAGGATTTTCTGTATTTCTACTTTGGCTATTTCGTCGGTGGTGGTCTGGTGCTGAATGGCCAGCTTTTCCTTGGGCGGTCGGGCAATGCCGCTGGTGTGGGGCCAATGCCGGTGCCGGGACGCGATGGCAAGATGGATCGGCTGATTTCGGCGGCCTCGATGTCCACGCTCGCCGCCGCGATGGAGGCCGCCGGAGAGCCATCCGACCACCTGTTTGAACAGCACGAACACTGGCATGTCTCGGCGCAGATCCTGTCGGATTGGATGGATCAGGCGGCGCATGGTCTGGCTTGGGCGACGCTGGGGGCGGCTTCGCTGTTGGAGATTGAGGCGGTGATGATCGACGGCTGGATGCCGACGGAAATCCGCGCCGAGATCACCCGGCGCACCCATGCAGCGCTGCACGCGCTGGACCTTGACGGCATCGACCCGCCGGTGATCCGCGAAGGCAGTCTCGGCGCGCAGGCGCGGGCGCTGGGGGCGGCGGCGATCCCGTTGTCGCAGCGCTATCTGATCGACCAGAACGCGGCGGGGCGGCAGGGTTAGGCGGCAGACAATGCAGCGGCAGGCAAGAAAAATCATTCCCAGATGGGAATGACTTGTGTTTTTTGAGATTATTTCGGCGATAAACCACAACATGTGGTGGTAAGTTGCAAATAGCGCCGCCATTTGCCCCCTTTCACCACGCCGCCCCGGACTTGATCCGGGGCCTCATGGTCTGACGCAGAGGCCCCGGATCAAGTCCGGGGCGGCGTGGGGAGGGTGAGGGCCAAGGCCAATCGACCTTCACGCGCTTGGGTTGCCCTTAGGTCCGGGCGGAAACAGGAAACGCATTGCGTTTCCCCGCCCGCGGACGCGGCCTCATCCTGTAGTCGGCTCAGCAAGAACCCCCCTGAGGCCAGTGCCCGACCCGGCGGGCGAGAAGCGCCCGCCATCGGCGGGTCGGGCGCTGGCCGGGCCATTGAGGCCCGGCGGTCTCACTGGCCCCTGCACCACATAGCGAAGGCGATGGCCTTCGCCAGATTGCTTGGGCAATGTCGTTGTGCCCAATGGCTATCGCGCCATGCAGAAGGGGTGAAAGACACCTTAAACCTTGATCAGCGTGCCAAAGTCCTTATCTTTGAGCACGATAAGCGGCGGCCTTGGGGGCGTCCGCCAGACCGGGCTGGTGCCCCAATGCCGGAAAGGCAACCTTATGTCGCTTGCCTTGATTGCTGCTTTACCCTTTCTTGGCGCGCTGACCCCTGCCCTGACGGAACGCTTTGGCCGCAGCATTGCCACCGGAACCGTGGCGCTGTTTACCGCTGCCGCACTGCTGCTGATCTTGCAGCATGTGCCTGCGATTGTGGCGGGGCAGACGATCACCACTCAAATCAACTGGCTGCCAACGCTGGGCCTGAACGCCAATTTCCGGCTGGATGGGCTGGCGCTGCTGTTCGCGCTGTTGATCCTTGGCATTGGGCTTTTGATCCAGACCTATGCCTGCTTTTACCTTGATGCCTCTGAGCCTTATGCGCGGTTTCTGACTTACCTCATGCTGTTTCAAGGTGCGATGCTGGGCATTGTGCTGTCGGATAACCTCCTGCTTTTGCTGGTGTTCTGGGAGATGACCTCGCTGTCGTCCTTCCTGTTGATCGGGTTCTGGAGCCACCTGCCACAGGCCCGCCAAGGCGCGCGGATGGCGCTGGCGACGACGGGCGCAGGTGGCTTGGCCATGATCGCCGGGATGCTGATTCTGGGCCATATCGCGGGCGGGTATGATCTTTCGACCATTCTCGGCCAGAAGGCGGCGATTCAGGCCAGCCCGCTGTATCTGCCCGCGCTGCTGCTGATCTTGCTGGGGGCGTTCACCAAATCGGCGCAGTTTCCGTTTCATTTCTGGTTGCCGCATGCGATGGCAGCACCCACCCCGGTTTCGGCCTATCTGCATTCGGCAACCATGGTGAAGGCGGGCCTATTCCTGCTGGCGCGGCTGTGGCCGGTGCTGTCGGGCACGCCAGAATGGTTCTGGATTGTCACCAGCGCGGGGCTGATCACCATGGCTTTTGCGGCCAAGGTGGCACTGTTCAAGGATGATCTGAAGGCGATTTTGGCCTATTCCACCGTCAGCCATCTGGGGCTGATTACCTTTCTTCTGGGCTTGGGCACCAAGGCGGCGGCACTGGCGGCGGTGTTTCATATCCTGTGTCATGCGACGTTCAAGGCGGCGCTGTTCATGCTGGCCGGGATTGTCGACCATGCCACCCATACCCGCGACATTCGCGCCTTGGGCGGCTTGCGGCGCGCGATGCCGATCAGCTTTGCGCTGGCGAGTATTGCGACCTTGTCGATGGCGGGGATCCCGCCGCTGAACGGGTTTTTGTCGAAAGAGATGATGCTGGAGCAAGCGGCACAGAGCGCGCCATGGGTGATCCCGGTGCTGGCGACCATCGCTGCGCTTTTGTCGGTGGCCTATTCCTTGCGGTTTCTCAGCTATACTTTCCTTGGCCCGCAGCCCGCCTATGCCCATGCGCCGCATGACCCCGGTGTGGGGCTATGGCTGCCGCCCGCTTTGCTGGCGGTTCTGGTGGTGGCGATTGGCCTCGCGCCGATGGCGGTTGCCGGGTGGCTGGTGGATGCGGCGGCCAGTGCGGTGACGGGCGAAGCGGTGCACGCCCATATCGCGCTGTGGCATGGGCTGGAGCCACCGGCGCTGTGGATGTCACTGGCGGCGATTGGCGGGGCGATGGTGGTGCTGGGGCTGTATCCGCGCTTGCGCGCAGCGTGGGATGCAGTGCCACGGCCAGAGGCCAAGGCGATGTTTGATACGGGCATGACAGGACTCGCCAAGGGTGCGACTGCCCTCAGCCAAGGGCTGCACAACGGCAGTCTCTCGCGCGGTTTTGCGCTGGCTTTGGCGAGTTTTCTGGCGCTGGGGCTTTATGCCTATCTTACCGCGCCATCGCGGCCCGGTGGGTTGGCGCTGACGCCTGTTACCTTTGCGGTGGCGGTGGGATTTGCCTTGATGATGACGGCGGCGCTGGCTGCCACGGCTTTGCACCGCAAACGGTTGCTGGCGCTGTTGCTGACCGGGATTGTCGGGCTGATCCTGTCGGCCAGCTTTGCCTATCTGTCGGCCCCAGACCTTGCGCTGACGCAGATCACGGTTGAGGTGGTGACGATTGCGCTGATGCTGCTGGCGCTGAACTTTCTGCCCAAGACCACGCCGCGCAAAACCGCCACCTTCCGCAAGCTGCGTGATGGGGCTCTGGCGGTGGCGGTGGGTGCTGGCGTGGCGGCGCTGGCCTATGCGCTGATGACGCGGGATGCGATCTTTCCACCGATCTCGGCATTTCATATGGCGCAATCGCTGCCGGGGGCGGGCGGGCATAATGCGGTGAACACCATCATCGTCGATTTCCGCGGCTATGACACATACGGCGAGATCATCGTGCTGGGTATTGCCGCGCTGTTGATCTTTGCGCTGACCGAAAGCCTTTTGGGCAGCAAATGGGCGGTGCAACCCGATCATGCGGCAGGGGATTCGGGGGATCCGCATCCGATCCTGCTGCAAAACGCGACACGGCTGATCTTGCCGATGGCGCTGCTGGTGGGGGTCTATCTGTTTCTGCGCGGCCATAATGAGCCGGGGGGCGGCTTTGTGGCGGGGCTCGTGTTCGCCATTGGCCTTGTGCTGCAGTATATCGCCAGCGGTCAGGATTGGGCCGCTGCCCGCCGCCGGATTCCCTATCACGCGATGATCGGCGCGGGGGTGTTGGTGGCGAGTGCGACCGGGATCGGATCATTTCTGGCGGGGCGGCCGTTTCTGACCTCGAACTACACCCATGTGCATCTGCCGCCGTTTGAAGATTTCGAACTCGCCACCGCCGCGCTGTTCGATCTGGGCGTGTTCCTCTGCGTGCTGGGCGCGGTGATGCTGGCGCTGGATGCGCTGGCGCGGCTGGCCAAACCACAGGAGGGCCGCTGATGGAGGTGTTGGTCGCCATCGCCATCGGCACGCTGACCGCCTGCGGCATTTACCTGATGCTGCGCGCGCGGACGTTTCCGGTTATTCTGGGGCTGTCGCTGCTGTCATATGCGGTGAATCTCTTCATCTTCATTTCGGGCCGCATCCGGCTGGATGCCGCGCCGATCATCGGGCAAGGCCCCTATACCGACCCATTGCCGCAAGCGCTGGTGCTGACGGCGATCGTGATTTCCTTTGGCATGACGGCGGTGCTGGTGATCATGGCGCTAGGGGCTTACCTGACCGCGGGCCATGACCGGATCGACACCGAAGATAAGCCCGCCGAGGATCAGCCATGAGCCAGTTGCTGATCTTGCCGGTGATCCTGCCCGCTGCCTTGGCTGGGTTCATCATCCTGTTCGCGCGCAATGCGCTGGGGGTGCAACGCGCCATATCGGGCCTTGGCACGTTGGCCTTGCTGGCGCTGGCGATCATCCTGATCCAAGCCCCCACGCAGGCCTATTTCCTTGGCAACTGGCCCGCGCCGTTTGGCATCGCCCTGACGCTGGATGGCCTGTCGGCGCTGATGTTGCTGCTGACCGCGGGCCTTGCGCTGATCGTGCTGATCCACAGTATTGCGACCGGATGGGATGCACAGGGCCGCCATTTTCACGCGCTGTTTCTGTTTCAACTGATGGGGTTGAACGGCGCCTTCCTGACCGGCGACGCCTTTAACCTGTTTGTGTTCTTCGAGGTGCTGCTGATCGCATCCTACGGGTTGATGGTGCATGGCGGCGGGCAGGCGCGCATCCGCGCGGGCGTGCAATATGTGGCGTTCAACCTGCTGGGATCGACCCTGTTCCTGTTCGCGCTGGCGACGATTTACAGCACGATGGGCACGCTGAACATGGCCGATCTGGCGCAAAAACTTCCCCTGCTTCCCGCAGAGGATACCGCGCTGATCCGCGTGGCCGCTGTGCTGTTGATGCTGGTGTTTGCGATCAAGTCGGCGCTGGTGCCGCTGCAATTCTGGCTGCCCGGCACCTATGCCAACGCGCCCGGCCCGGTCGCGGCGCTGTTTGCGGTGATGACAAAGGTGGGGACCTATGCGCTGATCCGGTTTGGCACGCTGGTGTTTCCGGGCGATCTGCCTGCCATCGGCGGGCTGTTGGCGGGGCTGCTGTATCCCGCCGCCATCGCGACAATGGCGGTGGGCGCGATTGGCACCTTGGCGGCAAACGCCCTGCCGCGCCAGATTGCCTTTGCTGCGATAGGCTCGATGGGCACGCTGCTGCTGGCGGTGTCGGCCTTTACGCCCGAAGCGATTTCGGCTGCGCTGTACTATCTGATCCATTCCACCGTTGCGACCGCTGCGCTGTTCCTGATCGCCGATCTTGCCCGCAGCCGCCGCGATGGGCTGACGGCGGCGCTTTACATGGGGGCCGCGATTGCCATGGCCGGGATGCCGCCGCTTTCGGGCTTTGTCGGCAAGTTGCTGGTGCTGGATGCGCTACGCTCTGATCCGCTGGCGTGGGTGATGATCCTGCTGTCATCGTTGCTGACGATGATCGGGCTGGCCCGCAGCGGCTCTGATCTGTTCTGGAAAGCGCCCAGCACCGAGGCCCCGGCGCACAGCAAGGCTGCGATCCTGCTGTGTCTTGCGGCTTTGGTGGCGCTGACGCTGGCGGCGGGGCCGATCACAGCTTGGCTGGGGCAGACGGCGGCGGCACTGGACGCGCCGACCGCCTATATCGCCGCCAACCAGTTGGGGGCCGCTGAATGAGAGGCATTTTCCCCCACCCGATGCTGACCACCGCGCTGTTTCTGGCGTGGCTGCTGCTGGCGGGCAGTGTGGCGCTGAACTCGATCGTGATGGCGCTGATCCTTGCCACGCTGATCCCGCTGGCCACCCAAGCCTATTGGCCTGGCCGCCCGCAAATCCGCCACCCCTTGCGGTTGGTCAGCTATATCGCGCTGGTGATTTACGATGTGATCATCGCCAATATTCAGGTGGCGCGGATCATCCTGTTCATGCCAGCCGAGCGCATCCAGTCGGCCTGGATCTGCGTGCCGGTCGATCTGCCCTGCCCCGAGGCCTTGGCGCTGCTGGCAGGCACCATCACCCTGACCCCCGGCACGCTGACGGCCGAGTTTTCCGCCGATAACAAGGCGCTGTTGATCCATGCCCTGCATGCCCCGGACCCGGATGCCACGCGGGATGAGATCAAATCCCGCTATGAAGCCCGTCTGCAAAGGATATTCCGCTGATGCTGACCTATGCGCTGACCTTCGCGATTGCCTGCTTTGCGCTTGCGCTGATCCTGAACCTGTGGCGGCTGGCGACGGCACCCACCATGCCCGACCGCATTTTGACGGTGGATACGATGGTCATCAACATCATCGCGCTGATCGTGCTCTATGGGGCGCAGACCCAGTCGGCTGTGACCTTTGACGCGGCGCTGTTGCTGGCGATGACGGGGTTTGTCTCGACCGTGGCGTTCTGCAAGTTTCTGCTGCGCGGGGGGATCATCGAGTGAGCCTTGGCATGGAAATCCTGATCTCGGCTTTGCTGGTGATCGGCGGCTGTTTCGGGCTGATCGGCAGCTTTGGCCTGCTGAAGCTGCGCGGCGCGATGCAGCGGCTGCATGCGCCGACCAAGGCCACCACGGTGGGGGTGGGGGCCAGCCTGATCGGCGCGGCGCTGGCCACCTATGCGGCGACGGGGGTGGCGAATTGGCAAGGTGTGCTGGTGGCGGCGTTCCTGTTTCTGACCGCGCCGCTGTCGGGCCTGATGCTGGCCAAAGCCCACCGCCACCTTGACCGCACCGCCGTGCCGCCAACTGGCACGGGGGCACCTTGGGCGGGTGAGCGGCCCAGCAAGACCGAGCCGTAAGCCCGCTTCGGTCAAATCCCGCCTACCCCCCTTGCCAGTTTGCCCGTCTCCGGCGCAGTCTGTGGCATCCTGTAAGGTGAGGCCCAGATGCAAACCCTGACCACCGAAGCGACGCAGCTGCCAACGCTGACCCATACCCGCAACCCCGGCATGGCGCTGGATCTGGATTGGGTGGCGGGGGTGCAGGCCAACACCTCGGCCATCGAACGGCGCGCAGGCACGATTGGCGGCAGGCGGTCGGTCAAGAAAGATTTTCAGGCGGCGTGGCTTTTGAAAGCCATCAGCCTGATCGACCTGACCACCTTGTCGGGCGATGATACCGAAGGCCGGGTGAAACGCCTCTGCGCCAAAGCCCGCCAGCCGGTCGCGCCATGGATGCTCGAAAAGCTGGGCCTGCCGGGTCTGACCACCGGGGCGGTCTGTGTCTATCACGAGATGGTGGCCACCGCCGTGCGCGCGGTGGAGGGCAGCAATATCCCCGTGGCCGCAGTCTCCACCGGCTTTCCGGCGGGCCTGTCGCCCTTCCGGCTGCGCATCGCGGAAATCGGCGAGTCTGTGCGCGCAGGGGCGCAGGAAATCGACATCGTGATCTCACGCCGCCATGTGCTGACCGGCAACTGGCAGGCGCTTTATGACGAAATGCGCGAGATGCGGGCCGCATGTGGCGACGCGCATGTCAAAGCCATCCTCGCCACCGGAGAACTCGCCACCCTGCGCAATGTCGCGCGCGCCAGCCTCGTCTGCATGATGGCAGGGGCCGATTTCATCAAGACCTCGACCGGGAAAGAAGGCGTCAACGCCACCCTGCCCGTCACCCTGACGATGATCCGCGCCATCCGCGATTATCAGGACCGCACCGGCATCAAGGTGGGCTACAAACCGGCGGGCGGGATTTCCAAGGCGAAAGACGCGCTGCTGTATATGGCGCTGATGAAGGATGAACTCGGCCACCCTTGGCTGCAACCCGACCTGTTCCGCTTTGGTGCCTCGTCGCTGCTGGGCGATATCGAACGGCAACTCGAACACCACCTCACCGGCCATTATTCGGCCGCCAACCGCCATGCGATGGGCTGAACGATGCACGCTTCGCCCAAGAAAGGGGCGCTGCCCCTCGGCTTCGCCTCACCCCGGAGTATTTCTGCCAAGATGAAGCCTATCCCGGTCTTCATCTTGGCAAAAATACTCCCGCCGGAGGCGCAGCTCTCCACCAGCGTTCCCGCCAAAAGGACAAAGCCATGACCACCCCTTCCGTTCGCGAGATCTTTGACAGCATGGCTTACGGCCCCGCCCCGGAAAGCAATGCCGAGGTGCTGGCATGGCTTTCCAAGCATAAATCCTTTGGCCACTGGATCGACGGCGCGTTCACCAAACCGGGCCAGACGTTTGAGACGCGCAACCCCGCCACCGCCAAGCCGCTGGCACTTGTCACCCAAGGCAGCGCCGCCGATGTCGATGCCGCCGTCAAGGCTGCACGCCGCGCGCAGGGAAAGTGGGGCAAATTGCCCGGTCACGCGCGGGCGAAATATCTCTATGCGTTGGCGCGGTTGGTGCAGAAACACGCGCGCCTGTTTGCGGTGCTGGAAAGCATGGACAACGGCAAGCCGATCCGCGAATCCCGCGACATCGACATTCCGCTGGTGGCGCGGCATTTCTATTATCACGCAGGCCTTGCGCAACTGATCGACGACGAGCTGCCGGGGCAGACTGCCCTTGGCGTGTGCGGCGCAGTGATCCCATGGAACTTCCCGCTGCTGATGCTGGCGTGGAAGGTGGCCCCGGCGCTGGCGGCGGGCAATACCGTGGTGCTGAAACCCGCCGAATACACCCCGCTGACCGCCCTGCTGTTTGCCGAGATCAGCCGCGAGGCTGGGCTGCCCAAGGGCGTGTTGAACATCGTCACCGGCGATGGCGACACCGGGGCGGCGCTGGTCAACCATGCCGATGTGAACAAGATCGCCTTCACCGGATCGACCGCCGTGGGGCGCAAGATACGCATGGCCACCGCTGGCAGCGGCAAGGCGCTGACGTTGGAGTTGGGGGGCAAATCGCCCTACATCGTGTTCGAGGATGCCGATATCGATTCTGCCATCGAAGGCTTGGTCGATGCGATCTGGTTCAATCAGGGCCAAGTCTGCTGCGCTGGCAGCCGCCTTCTTGTGCAGGAAGGCATCGCGGATCGCTTTTACGAAAAGCTGAAACGCCGGATGGATGGGCTGCGGATGGGCGATCCGCTGGACAAGTGCATCGACGTCGGCGCGATCGTCGATCCGGTGCAACTGGCCACCATTCGCGGGCTGGTCGACAGCAATACCGAAGGCGAGACCTATCACGCCGCCTGTGACGTGCCCGAGGGGTGTTATTACCCGCCCACCTTGATCACAGGGCTATCTGCCGCCTCGACCCTGATGCAGGAAGAAATCTTTGGCCCGGTTCTGGTCGGCATGACGTTCCGCACCCCTGCCGAGGCGGTCGAGCTTGCCAACAACACCCGCTACGGCCTTGCGGCGACGATCTGGTCTGAGAATGTGAACCTCGCGCTGGATGTGGCCCCCAAGATCAAGGCGGGGGTGGTTTGGGTTAATGCCACCAACCTGTTCGATGCGGCGGCCGGTTTCGGCGGCGTGCGTGAAAGTGGCTTTGGCCGCGAGGGCGGATGGGAGGGGCTGATGGCTTACCTGAAGCCGATCCGCGTCAGCAAGGCACTGGCGCAGGTCAAACCGCTTGCCGCCCCGGCTGTCATCGAAGCCTCGGGCATCGACCGCACCGCGAAGCTGTTCATTGCGGGCAAACAGGCCCGCCCGGATGGCGGCTATTCGCTTCCCATTTGGTCGCCGAAGGGCAAGCTGCTGGGCCACGCAGGGCTTGGCAACCGCAAGGATATCCGCAACGCGGTTGAAGCTGCCCATGCGGCGAAGGGATGGGCGAAAACTACTGCCCATGCGCGCGCGCAGATCCTGTATTATATCGCCGAGAACCTCTCGGCCCGCGCTGGGGAGTTTGCAGGCCGCCTGCGTGATCTGACCGGAAAATCTGGCGAGGCCGAGGTGGAGGCCACGATTGCGCGGCTGTTCACCTATGCCGCTTGGGCTGACAAATTCGATGGCGCGGTGAAATCGGTGCCGCTGCGCGGTGTGGCCTTGGCGATGAACGAGCCTTGCGGCGTGATCGGCGCGCTGTGCCCGGATGATGCGCCGCTGCTGGGCCTGATCTCGGTGATGGCGCCGGCGATTGCGATGGGCAACACCTGCGTGCTGATCCCGTCAGAGCCTTTCCCGCTGGCGGCGACTGATTTCTATCAGGTGCTGGAAACATCCGACCTTCCTGCGGGTGTGGTCAATATCGTCACCGGCAGCCATGCCGAATTGGCCAAACCGCTGGCAGGGCATCTGGATGTCGATGCGGTCTGGAGCTTTTCATCAACGCCGCTTTCGGCACTGATCGAGAAGGAAGCCGCCGGGAACATCAAGCGCACTTGGGTCAACAATGGTCAGGCGCGCGATTGGCTGGCCGCGTCCGACAGCCACGCATTCCTGCGCGCGGCGACCGAGGTGAAAACCATCTGGGTGCCGTATGGTGAATGAATCCGCATCAATCCGGGGTAAATCCCGCGAATCGCGTGGAATTGTTCACGCCGCGTGAAAAATTCCCCCTGACTTGGGTGAAAAACCTGTGGCATAGTTCGCGCGTTATGCGCCAGTCGCGGGCATCACATCACGCCAAAACGGCGGATTCAAAGAGGGAACAGACAAGTGATCAACGAATTCAAAGCCTTCATCATGCGGGGCAATGTGGTGGACCTCGCGGTAGGTATCATCATCGGCGCTGCATTCACTGCTATCGTCACCAGCCTTGTGGGCGATCTGATCAACCCGGTGATCGGTCTGATCCTGGGTGGCGTGAACTTCTCGGACATGTTCATCGACCTGTCGGGCACCAACCCGTCGTCGCTGCAAGTCGCCAAAGACACCGGGGCTGCGGTGTTTGCCTATGGTGCCTTCATCACCGCGTTGATCAACTTCCTGATCATCGCGTTCGTGGTGTTCCTGCTGGTCAAGGCGATGAACAAACTGATGCCGAAAAAAGTCGAAACCCCGGCCCCGGCTGGTCCGTCCGAATTGGACGTGCTGAAAGAGATCCTGACCACTCTGCGCAGCAAATAAGCCGCGCAAGGGGCAAGAAATCCTGCTGCCGCGTTGGTCAACGGCGCGGCAGTGGGCATGGTCGCAGGCAAGGGGGCCAGATGAAGATTACCTGCGCTTGCGGTGCGATCATCGTGGATCAAAGCGATGATCTGCCGCACAAGGCTCATATCATCGGCGACAAGGATTATCTGGATTTTCTCGGCCGCATTGACGCGGCGATTGAAGATAGCAGTGCCGATAAAGCGCGGATCGCGATGCAGGTCAGGCGCGGCGAACCCAGTCGGCTGGGATGGGAGTGTGTCGCATGTGGCAGGCTTTATCTGAACGATGCCAGTAACAATCTGGTGGCCTATCTTCCCGAAAATCGCCAAGCCAACCGGATCTTTGATCGCCCCCGCAACAGTCGCAAAGACTAGTGCCCGCCACCCTCCAGTTTAACCGAACCGACGCAAAGCCACCCCGGCAGGCGTTTGCGGCGGGCTCGATGCCCGCCGCGAACGCACATGGTTTCAGATCGTCAGGGCTTCCGCGCCGGTGATGCTGGGCAGGCCCAAAGCCTCGCCCACCGCCGCATAGGTCAGCTTGCCCGCGTGGACGTTCAGCCCCGCCAGCAGGTGCTTGTCCTCGGCGCAAGCCCGCTTCCAGCCCTTGTTTGCCAAAGCCATCATGAACGGCAGCGTCGCATTGCCCAAGGCCTGCGTCGAAGTGCGCGCCACCGCCCCCGGCATGTTGGCGACGCAATAGTGCATGATGCCGTCGACCTCATAGATCGGGTCCTGGTGCGTGGTGGCGCGGCTGGTCTCAAAGCAACCACCCTGATCAATCGCCACATCGACCAGCGCCGCACCCGGCTTCAACTCGGCCAGTTGCGCGCGGCTGATCAGTTTCGGGGCCGCAGCACCGGGGATCAGCACTGCGCCGATGATCAGATCGGCTTGGCGCGCCAGTTCAATCGTCGTCGCCGCATCGGCATAGCCGCATTTGAACTGCCCACCGAACACGTCATCGAGATAGCGCAGGCGGTTGATCGAACGATCCAGCACGGTCACATCCGCGCCCATCCCTGCCGCGATCTTGCCCGCATGGGTGCCGACCACGCCGCCGCCGATCACCAGCACTTTGGCGGGCAGCACGCCCGGCACGCCGCCCATCAACACGCCGCGCCCGCCATTGGCCTTTTGCAGCGTCCATGCGCCAACCTGCGGTGCCAACCGCCCCGCCACTTCCGACATCGGCGCCAGCAGCGGCAGCCCGCCGCGATCATCGGTCACAGTCTCATAAGCGATGCAGGTGGCCCCGCTGGCCAGCAGATCGCGAGTCTGATCCGGGTCGGGGGCCAGATGCAGATAGGTGAACAGCACCTGCCCCGCGCGCAGCATCGCACGCTCTACCGGCTGCGGCTCTTTCACCTTCACCACCATATCGGCGGCTGCAAAAACCTCAGCGGCAGTGCCGACAATCGCGGCCCCTGCCGCGATGTAATCAGCATCGGTAAAGCCAGCACCCACCCCTGCGCCGGTCTGGATCATCACGGCATGACCCGCAAGCACGGCTTCACGCGCCGCGTTCGGGGTCATGCCAACGCGAAATTCTTGCGGTTTGATCTCTTTCGGACATCCGATCTTCATGCGCTCTCTCCCTGATCGCAAAATCTGTTGATGCCTCAGCTTGAACCCGAACCATTGCAAATGCTTTGAAACTTTAATGACATCATGCCGCATCCTTGATAGATTCTGCGAAGAAATGCCGCCCTAGGAAAGATTTCCACCATGCCCGCCGAACTGGACGCCACCGACCGCCGTATCTTAGGCGTGCTGCAAAAGGATGGCCGCATCACCAATGCCGATCTGTCGGAACGGGTGAACCTATCGCCTTCGGCCTGCCATCGCCGGGTGCAACTGCTGGAGGAAGCGGGTTATATCGACGGCTATGTCGCCCTGCTGAACACCCGCCGTATGGGCAAACCGACGACGGTTTTCGTCGAGATCACCCTGCAAAGCCAAGCCGAAGACCTGCTCGACGCCTTTGAGCGTGAGGTCGCCAAGGTGCCCGATATTCTGGAATGTCACCTGATGGCGGGCACAGCCGATTACCTGATCAAGATCATGGCCGAGGATACCGAGGATTTCGCGCGCATCCACCGCCAGCACCTGTCGCGCCTGCCCGGCGTGCGGCAAATGCAATCGAGTTTCGCCCTGCGCACCGTGGTCAAAACCACCGCGCTGGCGGTCTGAACGTCACAGAGGCGTTACATCGCGTCGATATTTCCAGAATCATGGAAATGTCGAACGCCCTCTCTGCCTTTCAAGCCCTTGGCCAGCCTTCGCGGTTGGCGGTGTTCCGGTTGCTGGTGCAAGCGGGGCCGACAGGTCTGCCCGCCGGAGAGATCGCCCGCCAGCTTGATCTGCGCGCCAACACGCTGTCCAGCCAACTGGCAATCCTGCAAGCGGCGGGCCTGATCCGGCCCAGCCGCGACGGGCGATCCATCATCTACAGCGCCGATATGGCGGCGCTGCGGGGCCTGCTGACCTGGCTTTTGCAAGATTGCTGCGGTGGCGCGCCCGAACTTTGCGCCCCGGTGCTGGATCAGATCGCCTGCCTGAAAACCCCCTGTTGTTGAGGATAAAATGAGCCAGCCCTGGAATGTGCTGATCCTGTGCACCGGCAACTCTGCCCGCTCGATCCTGGCCGAGGCGGTGATGAACCGCGAAGGCCACGGCCTGTTTCGGGCCTATTCGGCAGGCTCGAAACCCACGGGCACGCCGAACCGCCATGCTATTGCGTTGCTGGAGCGTGAGGGTTTTGACATCAGCTTTGCGCGGTCAAAAAGCTGGGATGAGTTCACCGGGCCAGATGCCCCGCAGCTCGATTTCGTGTTCACCGTTTGCGACAATGCGGCGGCAGAGGAATGTCCCTATTGGTCGGGCAGCCCTGTCACAGCACACTGGGGCCTGCCTGATCCGGCGCTTGCAACCGGGAATGACGCCGAAATCGCGCTGGCTTTCGCCGAGACCTATCGCGCGTTGACGCGCCGGGTGCAGGCTTTTGCGGCTTTGCCCATCGCCACGCTGGACGCGATGACGCTGAAGGCCAAGCTGACCGAGATCGGCAAGGCATGACCCTGCGCCGCCTGACGTCCGAGGCTTTGGGCACCGCGCTGCTTGTCACGGCAGTTGTCGGGTCGGGCATCATGGCGGATCGGTTGACCGATGACGTAGCCCTTGCCCTGCTGGCCAATACCGTGGCCACCGGGGCGGCGCTGATCATGCTGATCACCACCTTCGCCCCGGTTTCAGGCGCGCATTTCAACCCGGTTGTGACGCTGGTTTTCACACTCCAGCGCGCGATTTCGGCAAGGCTGGCGGTGGGTTACGTTGTGGCGCAATGCTTGGGCGGCATCGTGGGCACGCTTGCGGCGCATGTCATGTTCGAGTTGCCGCTGCTGCAAATCTCGGAAACCGCGCGCAGCGGGGCTGGGCAATGGGTGGCCGAAACCATCGCGAGTTTTGGCCTGATCCTGTGCATTTTCGGCGCGATCAACGCCCGCGCCAATATCGCCACCACGGTCGCCGCCTATATCACTGCCGCCTATTGGTTCACCGCTTCGACCAGCTTTGCCAACCCCGCCGTGGCTTTGGCGCGCAGCCTGACCAATACGTTCGCAGGCATCCGCCCCGCCGATTTGCCGGGCTATTGGGCGGCAGAGGTGGCGGGAGCGTTGGTTGCAGCAGCGTTCAGCGCATGGCTGTTCAAACCGACAGCGCGTTAAGATTTCACCTCATCCGCCCAGACGGTGAATTTCTGCAACAGATGCGGGCCAAAGGAATGGATCAGCGGCACATCCGCCGCATCGCGCCCATAAGCCACCTCTACCCGGCCAATGCGCGGTACGTTGTTGCGCGGATCAAACGTGCGCCAAGCGCCATCCAGATACACCTGCATCCAGGCACAAAAATCCATCGGCCCGGTGATCGGCACACCAATGTCGGGGATATAGCCGTTCACATACCGGGTCGGAATGTTCATGCAGCGGCACAGCGCCACCGCCAGATGCGCGAAATCGCGGCACACCCCGGTCTGTTCTTGCCACGCCTCATAGGCGGTGCGGGTGAAGCGGGCGTTCTGATAGTCAAAGCGGATGTGGTTATGCACATAGTCGCAAATCGCCTGCACCTGAGCCCAGCCGGGGGCGATATGGCCGAACATATCCCAAGCGATCTGGCTCAGGCGATCAGTCTCGCAATAGCGGCTGCCCAACAGATAGATCAGCACGTCATCGGGCAGATCGGCAATCGGTGTGGCCTGCAACCACGGCATCACCGGATCGGGCAGACCGCTGAGTTCGATCGTGCAATCGCTGTGCACGCTGAACGGCCCTGCGGGCGCAACCATCCGACGACAGGTGTTGCCAAACAGATCACGATAAAGCGTTGTGGGCACCTCGGGCTGGGTTCCCATCGCCGATTGCAGTCGAAGGTTCTCGCGCAGTTCGTCGCGCACCGACATCATGCAAATCATTGGCGTGTCTTGCCCACATGAAACCGTAATGTCGTAGCCAAACCGCATAAGCATAGACAGCCCTTTCGCTGTGATCGTTTCCAGCTAAACGCCGCTGTCCGCTTTCGGTTGCCACATTGCTGCGCCATCACGCAGTAACGGCCTGAATATCGTTTTTCGCAATAATTCTGGGCAGATTGCCGCAAAGATCATCGCAAAGAAAAACCCCCGGCCTTGTGGGTCGGGGGTCAATCGGGGTGGGCATCGCTGCCCCAGTGTCGCTAACGTAGCTGCAATCCGAAGATTACATCCCGCCTTCGCGCTGAAGCTTCTTCCGGGCGAGCTTGCGCGCACGGCGCACGGCTTCGGCGGATTCGCGAGCTTTCTTGACGGAGGGTTTCTCGAAATGCTGTTTGAGTTTCATTTCGCGGAACACGCCTTCGCGCTGAAGCTTCTTCTTGAGGGCGCGGAGCGCTTGCTCAACGTTATTATCGCGGACGCTGACCTGCATGTGGTTGTCACCACCTTCCTAAGTTAGAGTTGCACTGAATGTGCAGGCTTGGCGCGCATAGCAAAGCCGGGCCGCTTTGTCTACGGTGTGCAGGGAAGGGGACCGTAATGGATCAGGAAAACAGCATGGACGCCGCCAAAAGCCTTATTCTGCAAGCCGCCCTGCCCCATGCGGCGTTTGACGGCTGGTCAGAGACGACCCTGCTGGCCGCCCAAGCTGATTCGGGCCTGGCCCCCGCATTGACCCGTGCGTTGTTCCCGCGCGGCGGCATTGATCTGGCCGTCGCCTATCACCAACAGGGCGACCGCGCGATGGCCGAGGCGCTTGCCGCCACCGATCTGACCGCCCTGCGCTATACCGACCGCGTGGCGCTGGCGGTGAAGCTGCGGCTGACCGGGGCCGACAAGGAACTGGTGCGGCGCGGCACCACGCTGTTCAGCCTGCCACACCATGCGCCCGAGGGTGCCAAGCTGATCTGGTCCACCGCCGATGCGATCTGGACAGCGCTTGGCGATACCTCGACCGATATCAACTGGTATTCCAAACGCGCCACTTTGGCCGCGGTTTACAGTGCCACCGTGCTGTTCTGGCTGGGCGATCAATCCGACGACAACGCCGACACCTGGGCCTTCCTTGACCGCCGCCTTGGCAATGTGATGCAGTTTGAAAAGGCCAAGGCCGCGCTGGCCAACAATCCGGTGGCCAAGGCGCTGTTTGCCGGCCCCGGCAAACTGCTGTCGCGGATCACCGCCCCTGCGGCCCGGCACGATCTGCCCGGCCGAACCAAACTCTGAAAGGCCCGACCCATGACACTTGCCTCCTCGATGCTGGCGATGGAAATCTCTGCCCCCGGTGGTCCGGATGTGCTGAAGCCCGTCTCGGTGCCAGTGCCAGTGCCGGGGCATGGCCAGATCATCATTCATCTGGCCTATACCGGCGTGAACCGCCCCGACGCGCTGCAACGTGCAGGCTCTTACGCGCCGCCCGCCTCTGCATCGCCGCTGCCGGGGTTGGAGGGGGCTGGCACGGTGGTGGCGATGGGGCCGGGGGTGACGCGCTGGCAAATCGGCGACAAGGTGTGCGCCCTGCTGCCCGGTGGCGGCTATGCCGAATACGCCGCCTGTAACGAGGCCCATGCTTTGCCGATCCCGACAGGTCTTAGCTTGCGCGAAGCCGCTTGCCTGCCGGAAACCTGTTTCACCGTCTGGTCGAACATCGTGATGCGCGGCAAGCTCAAGGCGGGCGAGCGGTTTCTGGTGCATGGCGGCTCATCAGGCATCGGCACGACGGCGGTGCAGATCGCCAGCGCCTTGGGTGCCCGCGTCTTTGCCACCGCTGGCAGCGACGAGAAATGCCGCGCGGTTGAGGCTTTGGGGGCCGAGACCTGCTTTAACTACAAGACCGCCGATTTCAGCGAAGAGGCCAAGAAACTCGGCGGCTTCGATCTGATCCTCGATATGGTCGGCGGCCCCTACCTGCCGCGCAACGTGCGCGCGCTGGCCGATGATGGCCGCCTTGTGCAGATCGCCTTCCTGCAAGGCCCGAAGGTCGAGTTGAACTTTGCCGAGATGATGATGCGCCGCCTGACGCTGACCGGATCAACCCTGCGCCCGCAGTCCGATGCCGCCAAGGCCACCATCGCGGAACAGGTGGAAAGCCACGTCTGGCCGATGATCGCCCAAGGCAAGTTCCGCGTGGTGGTCGACAGCGAATACCCTCTGACCGAAGCCCCCGCTGCGCATTGGCGGATGGAAAGCTCGGGCCATATCGGCAAGATCGTGATGAAAGTGCCAGAGTAGACCCAGACAATTTATCTAAAACTTGCCTTCATCTTGGCGAAAATACTCCACGGGGGTCTGGGGGTGTGAAACCCCCAGCCTTGGCCTGCCTCAATCGCCCAGCTTGGCGTGAACCTCATCCAGATCAATCTCACCAATCGGCATCTTGTTGCCCGGATTGTCGAAATCGTATTTGAACAGCTGGAAATCGCGCTTGTAGATTTCCCAGATCAGATGCCGCGACAGATCGTCAAAGTAATCCTCAACCGGGTGCAAGCGTTTGGGGCCATGGCCTTCGCTTTCATTGAATTTCGGGATCTTCTTCAGATCAACCTTATGTTTTACCTTGATTTTCTTCAGAACCGCGCCCATGCCTTCATCGAATTTCTCGGTGAAGAAAATCTTGTCATAGCGCCCGCCGTTGACGATATAGGTCGAGACATGCCCCGCCATCGCCGACCAGTGAATGTCAGGCTCCATCGGTTTTTTGAAGCGGATGGTGTCGCGGGCAAACAGCAGAAAGCGGCGGAAGCTTTCGATCTGGTCGAACTCGGCCTTGCCGTCATCGCCGCCAACCTGCACACCGTATTTCTGCACCAACAGCGGCACCAGATTGCCGCGATAGCGCTTGCCGTTGCGCTGAATGCCGCAAATCTTATCGAAAAAGGATGACAGAATCCGCGTGTAGGGGTTGCGCACGCAGGTGAATGCGTAAGACTTGTGCAGCTTGACGTTGCGCTCGATCAACGGCTGGCTCGCCTCAATCGCCCATTTGTGCATGCCGCCGGTTGCGTCATGAATGTCGCCGTCAAAAAACTTGCCATGATCCGAGTAGAACATGATCTGTCCGATGGTCGAACAGGCGCATTTCGGCACCACCCGGTACACCACCGATTCCGACTCTGTCATCCAGGTACCAGGAAAACCCATCCGCACACTCCCCATCGTCTGCGCCAAAGTGGCACAAACTCAATCCAGCACAAAAAAGCAAACAAACTCTGTCTTTTCAACGTGTCTTCAAGGTATTTAGGGAAACAATGATGCGTTCAAGGGTTTAATGTTCACCAGATGGCCAAAATCGCCTACATCCTGCTCTGCCACAAAGATCCCGAAGGGATCATCGCTCAGGCCCAACGCCTGACAGCGGTGGGGGATTATGTCGCCATTCACTTTGATGGCCGCGCCAAGCCGTCGGATTTCGAAAAAATCCGCTCGGTGCTGACCGCCAACCCGAATGTCACCTTCACCAAACGCCGCGCCAAATGCGGCTGGGGCGAATGGTCATTGGTCGAAGCCACGCTGATGGCGGTGGAAGCCGCCGTCGATGCCTTCCCGCGGGCGACGCATTTCTACATGCTGTCGGGCGACTGCATGCCGATCAAATCCGCTGAATTCGCGCATAAGTTTCTGGACCGCGAAGAGGTCGATTACATTGAAAGTTTTGATTATTTCAACTCGGACTGGATCAAGACCGGCATCAAGGAAGAACGTCTGATCTACCGGCACTACTTCAATGAACGCACCCACAAGAAGCTGTTTTACGCCTCGATGAAGTGGCAAGACAAACTGGGTCTGACCCGCAAAGTGCCCGCCGACATCGCCATGCAGATCGGCAGCCAATGGTGGTGCCTGCGCCGCCGCACCGTTGAATCCGTGCTGGATTTCACCAAGAAGCGCCGCGACGTGATGCGGTTTTTCCGCACCACCTGGATCCCGGACGAGACGTTCTTTCAAACCATCGTCCGCCACCTGATCCCGGAACACGAGCTGCGCACCCGCACGCTGACCTTCCTGATGTTCACCGATTACGGCATGCCGGTGACGTTCTATAACGACAATTACGACCTGCTGATCAGCCAGGATTACCTGTTCGCCCGCAAGATCAGCCCGGATGCGAAAGACCTGAAAGAGCGGCTTGGCAAGCTTTACGCCGCCAAGGGTGTGCGCTTTTCGATCTCGAACGAGGGCCGCAGCCTGTTCAAGTTCATCTCGGGCCGGGGTCGGGTGGGCCGCCGTTTCGCGCCGCGGTTCTGGGAAACCGAAAGCTCGCTGGGCCGTCACCGCACGCTGATGATGGTGACGTGCAAGAAATGGCACGTCGCGAAACGCTTGGTCGAACGTGTGCGCCAAGTCACCAACCTGCCCGCGCTGGACTATCTGTTCAACGAAGCCTCCACCCCGCTGCCCGATCTTGGCGGGATCCAATCGACGCTGGAAAAGCGCACCCGCCACCGCCGCGCGCTGATGCGGGTGCTGTTCGACTACTGGCAGACCGATCAGCTTGTGGTCTGCATCGACCCATCGAATGTCGATCTGATGCAGGATTTCTACAACGACAAGGCCAAGGTCCGCCTGCTGGAAATCGAATGCGACTTCACAGATGATTACCTGATCGGCCATGCCAAGCGCGTGGGTCTTGCCAGCGATTCCACGCCAAAAGACACGATTGAGCGGCTGCTGCCGACCATCCGCTATGATGTGAAGTTTGAGGGCGACCGCATCCGCGACGCCGGTTTCCCCAACCTGCTGCGCGTGCGCCAAAGTGCCAGCATCGACGAAAACACCGTGCCTCTGGCCGAGTTTCTGGATATATCGCCCGAGAAGGCGCGCGAAATCGCTGCCACCGAATATCTGTTTGTGGATTGACCCATGCCCTATGCCTACGACCCTCAGAACGTCTTTGCCCGCATCCTGCGCGGTGAAATTCCGAACAAAACCGTGCTGGAAACCGAGCATACGCTGGCCTTCCACGATATCGCCCCACATGCCCCGGTGCATGTGCTGGTGATCCCGAAAGGCCCCTACGCGACGTTCGATCACTTCGCGGCTAAGGCATCCGCTGAGGAAATCCTCGACTTCCACCGCGCCTGTGCCAAGGTGTGCGAGATTGTCGGCGTCGCCCCCGGCCAAGGCTACCGCGCCATCACCAACGCGGGCGCACATGGCATGCAGGAAGTGCCGCATTACCACCTGCATATTTTGGGCGGCAAGGTGATGGGGCCGCTGATCCAGCGTTAAGGCGGATTGGTTTTCTGCAAGAGCATCAGCATTTTCCCAATCTGAGTGGCGGCTTGGCTATCAGCCTAAAGTCAAATCTTTAACCGCAGGTTTCGGGTCGCTTGGCAGCCTGTAAATCGGCATTTTGGCGCAACCGCAACCCAGAGGCCGCCATGATCCACTTCACCCCAATCCCCACCGCAATCGCCCGCGCCTATCAATCCGGCGCCCCCGACGCCAACGGTCAGACGCCCGAGCGGCATATCTCGGATGGCCCCGGCACCCCGTGCCGCCATTGCCTGCAAAACATCCCCAAGGGCGCGGCCATGTTGATCCTCGCGCACCGCCCCTTCCCCAGCCCGCAGCCCTATGCCGAACTTGGCCCGATCTTCCTCTGCGCCGATCCATGCGAGGCGGGTGGCGGCGCGGAACTCCCCGAAATCCTCGCCTCGCCCGAATACATCATCCGCGCCTACACGCCCGACAACCGCATCCTTTACGGCACCGGCGCTGTCGTCCCCACCGCTACGATCCCGGCAGAGGCCGAGGCCCGCCTCAGCGATCCGCGCGTCGCCTATGTCCACATCCGTTCTGCCCGCAACAACTGCTATCAGGTGCGGATCGACCGCAGCTAACCTGCTGGCGTCAATGCAAAGTCTCGCCCCGTGCCAACATCGCCACATATTCGGCGATCCGCTTGGCGCGGATTTCCGGGCGCTTGGCTGTGGTCAGCCGATAGTAGATCGCGTAACGATTGCGCCCGTTCAGCCCCTCATATTCGTCGCGTGCCGCCTGCGGCCCTTCGGCCAGCGCTAGCAAAAAATCCTCTGGCATTTCTGCGGTCCGGCTGCCCGCATAGGCGCTTTCCCAGCGGCCATTGGCTTGGGCGACCGCCACATGCGCCAGCCCCGCAGGCCGCATCCGACCCTCGGCGATCAGTTTTTCCGCATGGGCACGGTTTGTCCGGCTCCACGCTGATCCCGGCTTGCGCGGGGTAAAGCGCTGCGCCCATTCGGTTTCCGAAACAGATTTCTTCACGCCGTCAATCCAGCCCCAAGCCAGCGCCTCGATCACCGCCTGCCCCCAATCAATTGACGGAATGCCCGAGCTTTTCTTGTAAATCCGCAGCCAAACCTCGGTGGAACTGGCGTGATGATCGGCCAGCCAAGCCGCCCAATCTTCCGGCGTGGCAAATGCAATGGCATCAATCATGGCGTGCGTCCCAATCCTTCAAAAACCGCTTGGGTGCTGCATCGCGCCACTGCTGCACCAACCGCGCGCGTGCCCAAGCCGGCTCAATCCGCCCGGCGCGCACCAGAACCAGATGATACGGCGCATAATGCGGATGCAGAAAGAACGTCTCAGGGTCCGCCGCCATCAACATTTCGCGCTCATCGAGCGAGGCTTTGAACACCGCACCATCCTCGTAATACGACCAATAACACCACATCTTGCCAAAGGCCTTCAGCGCCTCATGCCCCCAAGGCGTCGCATGGGTGATTTCCGGCAAGCCCAGTGCCAAAGCAAAAGCCTTCAACTCTGCCCAATCCCGGATCACCTTGGTCATCCTCTCTGCCCAAATATCCTCGGGGTCTGGGGGGCGAGCCCCCCAGCCTTAACCTGCACACCGCCTATCAACAGCCAAGGGGGCCTGGGGGTTGGTAAACCCCCAGCCGTCAAGGCTAATGCGCCGCAGCCCAGGTCGCCCCCACGCCCGCCTCGACCGTCAGCGGCACCTTCAGATGCACGGCAGGATGCGAGGCCCCCTCCATCACATCCTTGGCGACCTTGATCAGCGCCTCGACAGCGGCTTCCTCGACCTCGAACAGCAATTCATCATGCACCTGCAACAGCATCTTCGCGGGCAGGTCTGCAATCGCCGCCGGCATACGGATCATCGCACGCCGGATCACATCGGCGGCGGTGCCTTGGATCGGCGCGTTGATCGCCGCCCGCTTGGCAAAGCCCGCGCCCGGCCCTTTGGCGTTGATCTCGGGAGTATGGATCTTGCGGCCGAACAGGGTCTGCACAAAGCCATTCTTCTGCGCGAAGGCCACGGTATCCGACATGTATTCCTTGATGCCGGGAAACCGCTCGAAATAGCGGTCAATGAAGCCCTGCGCTTCGGCGCGCGGAATCCGCAAGTTCCGCGCCAGACCAAAGCCGGAAATCCCGTAGATCACCCCAAAGTTGATCGCCTTGGCACGGCGGCGGATATCGCTGGTCATCTCGGCCAGCGGCACGTTGAACATCTCACTCGCGGTCAGCGCGTGAATATCAATGCCATCCTTGAACGCCTGTTGCAGCGACGGAATTTCCGCCACATGCGCCAGAATCCGCAACTCGATCTGGCTATAGTCCAGCGACACCAAGACCTTGCCCTTCGGCGCCACAAACGCCTCACGAATCCGCCGCCCCTCCTCGGACCGGATCGGGATGTTCTGCAGGTTCGGGTCGGTCGAGGCCAAGCGCCCCGTCACCGCCCCGGTGATCGAATAGCTGGTATGCACCCGGCCCGTGTCGGGGTTGATGTGGTCCTGCAAGGCATCAGTATAGGTCGATTTCAGCTTGGATAGCTGCCGCCAATCCAGCACCAACCCCGGCAGCTTGTGCTCGGTCGCCAGATCCTCCAACACATCCGCCCCGGTGGCATAGGCCCCGGTCTTGCCCTTCTCGCCGCCGGGCAAAGCCAACTTGTCGAACAGGATTTCGCCCAATTGCTTGGGGCTGCCCACATTGAACGGCACCCCGGCCACCTCTTGAATCTCGGCCTCCAACCCCGCCATCTTTTGCGCGAAGGCGTTCGACATGCGGGAAAGCGTATCGCGGTCCACCTGCACGCCCGCCATCTCCATCCGCGCCAAGACCGGCACCAAGGGCCGCTCCAGCGTTTCATACACCGTCGTTACCCGCGCCCGATGCAGTTGCGGCTTGAACAACTGCCACAGCCGCAGCGTCACATCGGCATCCTCGGCGGCATATTTCACCGCATCGTCGATCCCCACCCGATCAAAGGTGATCTGCGCCTTGCCCGACCCGAGCAGGCTTTTGATCGGGATGCAGGTATGGCCGAGGTATTTCTCGGACAAAGCATCCATGCCATGCCCGTTCAGCCCGGCCTGCATCGCCGAAGACATCAGCATCGTGTCGTCCAGCGGCGCAATCTCCACCCCATACCGCGCGAAAATCTTCCAGTCATATTTCATGTTCTGGCCGATCTTCAGGATCGCCGCATCCTCCAGCACCGGCTTCAGCGCCGCCAGCACGTCATCGAGCGGCAACTGACCCGCCACAAGTTCTGATGACCCGAACAGATCGCCGCCGCCCTGCTTATGCCCCAGCGGAATGTAGGCCGCTTGGCCTGCATCGACGCACAGCGAAATCCCCACCAGTTCGGCCAGCATCTCGTTCAGGCTGGTGGTTTCGGTATCCACCGCCACATGCCCCACCTCGGTGATCCGCGCGATCCAGCGATCAAGCGCGGCCATCGTGTCGATCTTCTCATAGCCCGCCACATCGAACGGCAGTTGCTCGGCCTGTGGCGCATCCTCGGCTTCGGGCACATTGACCGCCGCAGCCACCGGAGCCGCCACTTTCAGCCGTTCTGACACGCGCTTGGTCAGCGTGGTGAATTCCATCTCGTGCAGGAAAGCCATCACCGGCTCGGCCTCGACCGGCTTCACCTCCAGCGCGTCAAGGCTGACATCCAGCGGCATGTCATCGTCCAGTTGCACCAAGCGCTTTGAGATGCGGATCAATTCGGCATTGTCCACCAAAGCCTCGCGCCGCTTGGGTTGCTTGATCTCGCCCGCCCGCGCCAGCAGAGTTTCCAGATCGCCATATTCCTCGATCAGCAGCGCCGCCGTCTTGATGCCGATCCCCGGCGCGCCCGGCACGTTATCGACCGAATCCCCGGCCAAAGCCTGCACATCAACCACGCGGTTCGGCTTGACGCCGAATTTCTCAATCACCTCGTCCACGCCAAGGCGCTTGTTTTTCATCGGATCGAGCATGTCGACGCCATCGCCGACCAACTGCATCAGATCCTTGTCCGAGGAAATGATCGTCACCGTGCCCCCGGCTTCCCGCGCGCGGCGGGCGAAGGTGGCGATGATATCGTCGGCCTCATAGCCGTCCTGCTCGATACAGGCGACGTTGAAAGCGGTGGTGGCCTTGCGGGTGTAGATGAACTGCGGCCGCAAATCCTCGGGCAATTCCGGGCGGTTGGCCTTGTATTGATCGTAGATTGCATTGCGGAAGGTGATCGAGCCTGCGTCGAAAATCACCGCCAGATGGGTGGGCGCGGTTTCCTTGCGGGTGGCGGTCAACTCGCTCCACAGCAAGTTGCAGAACCCCGCCACAGCGCCCACTGGCATGCCATCGGATTTGCGCGTCAGCGGTGGCAGCGCGTGATAGGCACGGAAGATGAAGGCCGAGCCGTCGATCAGATGCAGGTGATTGCCCTTGCCGAATGCCATGATCGTCGTGCCCCTCTACTGCTACCAGCGGCCAGTATTGCCATGAAGCGGCGGGGCGATCCAGCCTAGATGCCAGCGCGTCCACATCGGATGTGTCCAAGGGATAAGTCGAGCAACGTTTGCAATCTGGCAGATTTGTCCCGCGACAAATCTGCCCGCGCCTGCCTGCCCCCGGCAGGCGCGTTACCGCGCCCGCCAGTCAGGCGCGGGCAGATTTCCATGCCTCAGAGTGCGGCCCCACTCCCCTTGCGCAACGGCCTTCAGCCTTTTGTGCAATTCGCCGAAAAACTCTGCCCCGCAGAGTTTTCTCTCGGCTCAGCCGCGCGTTTCAACTTTCACCCCACATGCCAACGCAGCGCCATCTCCACCGCCTGCGGCGTCGGCGTCCATATCCCGAACGGCACGCCAGCGTCGCGCAACACCTCACCCAGCCAGGCATTGCAGGGATGGAAGATGTTGAAGTGCCCCTTCGCCTCGAAAAAGGCATCGTGGTCGTTGAAATGCGCCGCCAAGGGCAGCGCCGCCCCGGTCTGATCGCGCTGAAAATCCGCCGCCAACCGCGCCAGCAAGGCGGCATATTGCGGCTCGGACAAAGTCAGATACTGGATGCCATCGACACCCGAGACATCCCCCGCCACATCCAGATGCAGCACCGCCTGATCGCCAGTGATCGCGGTGAAAACGGCCCCCGGCTTCATATCGGCATAGCTGCCCGCCGAGGTGTAAAACGCCTGCGACCCCCAGCCCACCAACAGCCATTCCGCCTGCGGTGCCGAAATGGGCACGCCTGCGCCTTCGGCAAAACCAAACTGCGCCCGCACCTCGGGCGACATCGGCAACAGGAAATCATAGTGGATGGGTGCCCGCGCCAGACCAATCAGCACATCGGTGCCGGCGGCCAAATCCGCATGTTTGCCGGTGATAGCGGCCCCGACAAAACCCGCCGCGACATACACCAGCGGCAGGCAGATGACAGCGGTGATCGCCCGCAGCAAAATCCGGGCGCGCAAAGGCTCAGGCCTTAGTGATCGTCATGAGCATGGGCGCGGTCGATCTCAAAGCGTTTGTCGCAATAGCCGCATTCGACAAAGCCGGTATCCTCGGGGATGGTCAGCCAGACACGCGGATGCCCCAATGCACCCTCACCACCGTCGCAGGCGATTTTCCAATGGGTGACAACTTGCGTTTCCGGGGCTTTGATCGACATGGCGCGTCCTGAAATAAGGTCGGGGGCTTTGGGTTGGCGGCATTGTAACCGCTGTGGCCCCACGGGCAAGGGCTGCGTGGGTTGAAACTGCGGAACGCTCCGCGGGGAGTATTTTTGCCAAGATGAAGCGCAAAGGCCTTCACATTGGCCCAAATACTCCCGCCGGAGGCTTCGACGCTGATGCCGGGCGCAGGTTAACAGCCATTAACCATACCAGCGTTCGCCACAATGTTTCCCTTATAAAACAATGGTCCCGAGTTGGGACCAGTCACAAAGCCGCTCTCGGCACCTCTCCGCCAAGTGAATGCAAAGGGGGTGCAGGCGGGGGCGGGCTGGCCTATATAGGGGGGATGAAAAAGCTTCGCCTCCTCCTCGCCCCGCTCGCCCTGATGGCTTTGGTTGCCCCTGCCTGGGCCGATAAAATCTCGCTGAACGATTTGTCGGCCTATCTCAACAGCCTTGGCACCGTTGAGACCGAGTTCACCCAAGTGAACGCCGACGGCTCTATCGCCACCGGCAAGCTGATCATCAAGCGCCCCGGCCGGGTGCGGTTTGAATACGCCCCGCCCGATAAATCGCTGGTGCTTGCCTCGAGCGGCAACGTGGCGATTTTCGATGCCAAGTCCAACCAGGCGCCCGAGCAATACCCGCTGAAGCGCACGCCGCTGAACCTGATCCTTGCCGCCAACGTCAACCTTGGCAGCGCCAAGACCGTGGTTTCCCACACCGAGGAAAAGAACACCACGCAGGTGGTGGCCCAAGACCCGCAGCACCCCGAATACGGCCAGATCGCGCTGGTGTTCACCGCCAAACCAACCACGCTGCGGCAATGGGTGATCACCGATGATCTGGGTCAGCAAACCACGGTGATCCTGGGTGATCTGAGAACCGGCGGCAATTACAGCGCCAGCTTGTTCAACATCACCGACGAGATCGAGCGCCGCGGCGGCAGTCGATGATCAAGGTCGCTGATCAGCGACAATATTCCAACTGGCCGCGATACATCTCTGACCGCCGCCCGATCGCGGCGGCGACATCCACCAGCCATGGCTTTTCGAGATAGGACTGATTGGCATAGCCGGTGCGACCCTCGTGATAGGCCAGATACTGCGCCTCGGCATCGTTCAGCGAAATGCCCAGACGCTCACTGCTCTGGCTCATATACCAGCCCATGAAATCGGTGGCATCGCTGATCCGGTCACGCTTGGCACCGCGGCGACGCTGTTCTTTCTGATACTCATCCCAAGTGCCATCCAGCGCCTGACTGTAGCCATAGGCCGAGGATTGCCGCCCCATCGGGATCACCCCCAGCGCAAACTGATGCGGGGTGCGGGCGTTGCCGATGAATTTCGATTCCTGATAGATCGCGGCCATCTGCACATGCACCGGCACGCCCCATTTCCGCTCGGTCGCGCGCATCGCGCTGAAATAGGCCGGACGCTGCCGCACAATAGCGCAGGCGTCATCCATGTTTTTAGGCGCCGTCGAGTTTCCACCCCCGCAAGATGCAAGGGCCAACAACAGGATCGACGCGCGGAGAAGTCTGCTCATTCGCCCCTCGCGTTCTTATTTTGCCGCCAGAATACGAGAAAAATCTTGTGGATGAAATGGGCATGTCTGCGTTTTCACATGACAATCCCGTGCAAATCGGGCTTTCGGCGGCTTTTCGGATGGGCGAGGTGCCGCTCAACTGGGCGTCTGACCAACACAGACTGTTTCCCCTCGGGCGTGCCTGTGGAATGGACACCGCCTGCGCAACCGATTACTAACCCTGTATGGGGAGCAAACACGCGATGCTGAAGACGGCGGCCAAATATCACATCGGTCAGGTGCTTCGCCATCGCAAGCACCCATTTCGTGGCGTGGTCTTCGATGTGGATGCGATGTTTTCCAACACCGAAGAATGGTATCACGCCATCCCGGAAGATGCCCGCCCGTCGCGCGATCAGCCGTTTTATCATCTGCTGGCCGAAAACGATCAAAGCTATTACGTGGCCTATGTGTCCGAGCAAAATCTGGTGCCGGATGAAACAGGCGAGCCGATCACGCATCCCGATCTGCCGGATCTGTTCGGCGATTTTGAGAATGGCCGATATCCGCTGCAATTTCAGCTGAATTAATTCTGCTGCCCAGTCTGGCGCTTACGTCTCGGTAACTTCTTGCGCCTAACCTGACCCCAGTTTTCCAACAAAAGGGGCCAGGCAGATGGAGCTTGTGGCAGAACAACGTGGCGAAATGATTGTGGTCAGCGCCTTGGGCGACCGGATCGACGCTGCGGGGGCGATCCAGTTCAAGGATCGGATGCGCGAATTGACGCAGATGCCGTCATCGCGGGTGGTGCTGGATATGTCGCGGGTGGCATTTCTTGACAGTTCGGGCCTTGGCGCGGTGGTGGCGGTGATGAAAGCCTTGGGGCCAGAGCGCAAGCTTGAACTTTCCGGGCTGACGGCCACGGTGCAAAAGGTGTTCCGCCTGACCCGCATGGACAGTATTTTCACCATTCATGATCACCTTCCCGACGGATTGCGGCAGGTGGGGTAGGTCGATGCAGGTCAAAGCAGGCGACCTCTCTTCGTCGATCCGGTTGACGATACCGGGGCGGGCAACGGCGGTGCGAGATGGGCTGCGCGCCCTGCTCGACACGCTTTTGCTGCGCAGCTTGCCAGAAGATGGGCGCGGCACAGCGGAAATCGTGCTGTCCGAGGCGTTGAACAACATTGTCGAACATGCCTATGCGCATCACGATGGGGAAATCGAAATCTCACTGCAGCTGCGGCACAACGAGTTGCTGTGCCAGATTTCCGACACCGGGCTGCCGATGCCGGACGGTCAGTTGCCCGCAGGCGTGCTGGCGCCGCTGGGCGCTTTCGATGATCTGCCCGAGGGCGGCTTTGGCTGGCATTTGATTCGCAGCCTGTCAAAAGACCTCAGCTATCATCGTGACGGCGGGCGCAATCTGCTCAGCTTCCGATTAGACACGCAACAATCGCCAGCATGATCCCCGATTGTGTTAACTTCGTCAGAACTGCCACCTATTTGCCGAAATTTCCCCCTAAAACAGCCCCGCGCAATACTGATATTCAAGGGGTAGCTGCATAAAGCTTCCCTCGGCGCTGCGAATAATGCCCCCACCCAGTTCGTGGCGTCGAGGTTCATCTCTCTCTTGGAAGTCCGGCGACAACTCCCTAGGCTGCGGCCAACAGGAGGGTTTTTCCATGCGCGACTTTCAGGCTCCGGGCCGATCAGCGATCTATGCCAGCAATGGCATCTGCGCCACCTCACATCCTTTGGCTGCCAAAGTTGCGGTCGAGATGCTGGAAGCAGGTGGCAACGCGGTGGATGCGGCGATTGCGGGTGCGGTGCTTTTGGGCATTTGCGAACCACAGATGACGGGCATTGGCGGCGATTGCTTTGCACTGATCAAACCTGCGGGCGAAGAACGCATCGTGGCGCTGAACGGCTCTGGCCGTGCGCCGAAGGCCTATTCGGCGCAGGCCATGCGCGACCGGGGTCTTGCTGCCGTTCCGCTGCGCGGCGTCGATCCCGTCACGGTGCCCGGGGCGATGGACGCGTTCTGCCGCCTGTCGACGGATTGGGGCAAATTGGGATTGGACCGCGTTCTTGCGCCCGCCATTCGTTATGCCGATGAAGGCGTGCCCGTGGCCCCACGCGTGGCCTTTGACTGGGCCGCCGATGGCCCCGAACTCAGCGGCGATGCCCGCAAGTTTTACCTGCTGAATGGCGAGATTCCGAAATTGGGCCAGACCTTCCGCGCCCCCGGTCAGGCCGAAGTGCTGCGCCGCGTTGCCCGCGAAGGGCGCGCTGGTTTCTATGAAGGCGAAGTCGCCGAAGATATGGTGAATTCGCTCCGTGCGATGGGCGGCTTGCACACGATGGAAGATTTCGCCGCCACTGCCTGCACTTACACCGACCCCGTCGCGGGCGATTACAAAGGTGTCGATCTGGTCGAGCATCCGCCAAATGGCCAAGGTGCGACGGCGATCCTGATGCTGAACATCCTCAAGCATTTCGATCTGGCCGCGATGGATCCGTTCGGCACCCAACGCGCGCATATTGAGGCCGAGGCCGCCAAGCTGGCCTATGACGCCCGCGATCGATTCATTGCCGAAGCCGCCCCGCGGCTGGACCACATGCTGTCGCCGGAAACCGCGGCCCGCCTTGCCGCGCTGATCGACCCCAAACGCGCAATGGCAAGCGCGGCCCCCCTGACCGAAGCGGTGCATAAAGACACGATCTATATCACCGTCGTCGACCGTGACCGCATGGCGGTGTCGCTGATCTATTCGATTTTCTGGGGTTTTGGCGCAGGCATTGCCTCGCAGAAATTCGGTATCAATTTCCAGAACCGTGGCGCGGGCTTTACCCTGCAAGCCGGTCATCCGAACGAAGCGGGCGGCGGCAAACGGCCGATGCACACGATCATTCCGGGCATGTTGCGCAAGAATGGCAAGGTGATCATGCCGTTTGGCGTGATGGGCGGGGCCTATCAGCCCTGCGGCCATGCAAGATTTGTCACCAACATGGTGGATTACGGCTTGGACTCGCAGGCCGCCATCGATGCGCCGCGCTGCTTCTCTGGGGCCGAAGGCATGTTGGTGGAAAGCGGATATAGCCCGCAGGTCCGTGCCGAACTGGCTGCGATGGGGCATCAGGTGGCGCTGTCGCCTGACCCGATCGGCGGTGCGCAAAGCATTCTGATCGACGACAGCGGCATCCTGATCGGCGCGTCAGACCCGCGCAAAGATGGCTGCGCGCTGGGGTATTAAGATGCAGAACGTTGTCGATTCCATCCGCGCGCTGACCCATGGCGAAACCGATACTGTGGCGCTGATGGCCACCGTAGCTTGCGAGTTGCATCACGCGCATCCCTTTGCCGATTGGACCGGATTCTACCGGGTGACAGAACCTAACCTGTTGAAAATAGGCCCCTATCAGGGCGGCCACGGCTGCCTTGTCATCCCGTTTTCGCGCGGGGTTTGCGGGGCCTGCGCGCGCACCGGGCAGGTGCAGAACGTGCCTGATGTCGATGCTTTCCCCGGCCATATCGCTTGCGCGACTTCCACCAGATCAGAGCTTGTTCTGCCGGTGTGGAATGGGGCTGGCAAGCTTTTGGGCGTGCTGGATATCGACAGTGACACCCCGGCGGCCTTCACCAAGGCCGATGAAGACTGGCTGGTGCCGCTGTTGGCCGAAGTCTTCCGGGACGCACAATGAAGGGCGGTTGTCTGTGCGGTCAGGTGCGGTTTGAGGCCGACGCGCCGCTGCGCGCGGTATTTGCCTGCCATTGCACGCAATGCCGCAAAACCTCGGGGCATTTCTGGGCGGCAACCTCCGTTCCGCTCGACCGCTTTCGTCTGACCGAAAGCGCTGGCCTGCGCTGGTTTCAATCTTCAGCCGAGGCCCGGCGCGGCTTTTGTGGCAATTGCGGCGCCAGCCTGTTCTGGGAACCGCAGGGCGAAGGTCGCATCAGCATCGCAGCCGGGGCGTTAGAGGGCGAAACGGGCCTGCACATCGCCCAGCATTGGCACCGCGAAGACAAGGGCGATTATTACGACATTCCAGACACTTGAGCCCGGAGGCGTCATGTGGGACATCCTTGATGGCATCGGCTTGCACAACCTGTTGGCCTTCATCGGCGGTGGCCTGATCGTCAACCTCACGCCGGGGCAGGATGTGTTTTTCGCCACCGCTTCCGGCATTCAGGGCGGCCCGCGCGCGGGCGTGATGGCGGGCTTGGGCGTGGGTCTTGGGGCGCTTTGGCATGTGGCGCTGTCGGCGCTTGGCCTCTCTGCCCTGATCGCCGCCAACCCGGCGGCGCTGTCGGGCATCAAATACGCCGGAGCCGCCTATCTGCTTTATATCGCTTGGAAATCCTGGCGTGACAGCGGCACATTCACCCCCGGAAAAGGCCAACGCAGCGGCTGGGCCGCGCTGCGCAAAGGCGCTTTCACCAACATGCTGAACCCCAAGCCGATCCTGTTCATGCTGGCCTTCCTGCCGCAATTCGTGAACCCCACCCTTGGCCCGGTTTGGCCGCAAATCCTGCTGCTTGGCACGATCTTTGGCATCACCGGCACGGTGATCACGGTGGGATATGGCTATTTGGCAGGGCGGGCGGGCCATGCTATTGGCGCACGGATGGGCCTGCTGAACAAGATCGCGGCGCTCGTTTTTGCGGGTCTGGCGGCCCGGTTGATCACGGAGTGAATGATGCAGATTACCCTTCTGGATGGCGGCATGGGGCAAGAATTGGTGGCACGCTCGGGTGACGAGCCGACGCCGCTGTGGGCGACCCGTGTGATGATCGACCATCCCGGTTTGGTGAAAGCCATCCACGACGACTATTTCGCGGCCGGAGCCTCGGTCGCCACCACCAATACTTATAATATCCTGCATGATCGATTGGAGGGGGTTGGGCTGGACAGCCTTTACCACGCCCTGCACCTGCGCGCTTTGATGGAGGCACATGAGGCCAAAGCCCAAGCCGGTCGCGGGATTATTGCTGGCTCGATGGGGCCGCTGGGCGAGTCCTATCGCCCCGATCTGACCCCGCCGGTTGACGTTTCCGCCCCGCTTTATGCCGAAAAGGCCCGGATTTTGGCCCCACATGTCGATGTGATCCTGCTGGAAACCATGTCCTCGCTGGATCTGGCGCGCGGCGCGTTGCAAGGCGCGCAAGCCGCTGGCCTGCCGGTCTGGCTTTCGGTGTCGGTGCATGACCGCGATGGCAGCCGCCTGCGCTCGGGCGAGCCGATTGCCGGTCTGCGCGATCTGATCGCCGAACACCCCACCGCCGCCGTGCTGGCAAACTGCTCCATGCCCGAGGCCATGCTGGCCGCCCTGCGCGAGCTGTCCACGATGGGTCTGCCGTTTGGCGCCTATGCCAACGGCTTCAGCGAAATCTCTAGCCTGCCGCTGCCGGATGCCGTGGCTGCGCCCGATTACACCCACCGCCACGATCTTTCGCCCGAGAAATACACCGCCTTCGTGATGGAATGGGTGGCCTTGGGGGCCACGATCGTCGGCGGCTGCTGCGAGGTCGGCCCCGCCCACATCCGCCATCTTGCCGCCAGCCTGAAAGCGGCGGGCCACAGCATCGTATGATCCCCGACTTTATCTACAACCCACCGGACGTGCCGCTGGATATCCTGTATCAGGATGCGCAGATCATCGTGGTGAACAAACCCGCGGGCTTGTTGTCGGTGCCAGGCAAGCTTGAGGGGCGCGAGGATTGTTTGACCTCGCGTCTGCAAGCGGCGCATTGGGATACGTTATTGGTGCATCGTCTGGATTGTGACACCTCTGGCGTGATGATCTTTGCCCGCACCAAACAAGCGCAAGGCTTTCTGGGGCAGGAGTTTGAAAAGCGGCGTGCCAAGAAAACCTATGTCGCAGAAGTTTACGGGCAGTTAACGCCAGATCACGGCCATATCGACCTGCCCTTGTGCGCCGATTGGCCGAACCGCCCCCGACAAATGGTCGATCACATCCATGGCAGGCCCGCACAGACCGATTGGCAGGTGATCAGCCGCACCGCCGACACCACCCGCGTCCGGCTTTCGCCGCTGACCGGGCGCAGCCATCAGCTTCGGGTGCATATGCTGGCGCAGGGCTGCCCGATCTTGGGCGATCCGATCTATGCCACGGGAAAGGCACGCGAATTTCCGCGCTTGATGCTGCATGCCGAAAGCCTCTCGCTGCACCATCCGGCCAGCCATGAATGGGTAAGTTTCATGGCCCCGTTGCCATTTTAATGTGACAAGACAATGTGACATTCCGGCGTTAACCTTGCCGCAATGAATGTGCGATTACATGGCGGCCACAGCGCTGCCAAAAGGATAATGATGCAATTTCTGCGCTACCCGTTCGAGCCTCGGTATTCCGCAATGACGATCTGCGTGGTCTTGGCCGTGATTTTTGCCGCGCTCAGTCAGCGCTGGCTGGCCTATGCCGATGTGCTGGAACTGCTTTGCGTGGTGATGCTGGCTCTGGTCGCTTTGGGCGTGCATGACCTTCTGCAAACCCGCCACGCGATCTTGCGCAACTATCCCATCGTCGCACATATGCGCTTCATTCTGGAAGATATCCGCCCAGAGTTGCGGCAGTATTTCTTCGAAGGCGAGAAAGATGGCGCACCGTTTCCGCGTGACAAGCGCGCCATCGTCTATCAGCGCGCCAAGCGCGAGCTGGACAAGCGGCCGTTTGGCACGATGTATGATGTCTATCAGGAACAATACGAATGGCTGCATCATTCCATTGCGCCGCAACCCGCCGCCCCGATTGACGCGATGCGCGTGGACATTGGCCTTGGGCCCCGCGCCTATTCGGCCTCTTTACTGAACATTTCCGCGATGAGTTATGGGGCCTTGTCGGCCAATGCCATCCGGGCACTGAACAAGGGCGCGCGGGCGGGTGGGTTTTTCCACGACACCGGCGAGGGCGGGGTTTCGCCCTATCACCGCGAATTTGGCGGTGATCTGGTGTGGGAGTTGGGCTCGGGCTATTTCGGCGCGCGCAATGTGTCAGGCGGTTTCGATGCCACGCTGTTCGCCGATGCTGCGGCTGACCCGCAGATCAAGATGGTGGAACTGAAACTGTCGCAGGGCGCAAAACCCGGTCATGGCGGGGTGTTGCCCGCTGCGAAAGTAACAGAAGAAATCTCGAAGATTCGCGGCGTGCCGATAGGGCAGGATTGCGTGTCGCCCGCCAGCCATTCCGCTTTCTCCACGCCAGCAGGCCTGTTGGAATTTGTCGCCCGGATGCGTGATCTGTCGGGGGGCAAACCGGCGGGATTCAAGCTGTGTATCGGCCATCCGTGGGAGTTCTTGGCGATCTGCAAGGCCATGCTGGACACCGGCATCACCCCGGATTTCATCGTGATCGACGGCAAGGAAGGTGGCACGGGTGCCGCGCCCTTGGAATTCATGGATCATGTCGGCATGCCATTGCGCGATGGATTGTCCTTTGCACACAATGCCTTGATTGGTATCGGCCTGCGCGACAAGATCAAGATCGGCGCATCGGGCAAGATCACCTCGGCGTTTGACATGGCCAAGATCATGGCCCTCGGCGCAGATTGGTGCAATGCGGCGCGCGGCTTCATGTTCGCGGTGGGCTGTATTCAGGCGCAGTCCTGTCATACCGGGTTGTGCCCCACGGGTGTGACCTCGCAAGACCCGGCACGTCAGCGCGCGATTGTGGTGCCTGACAAGGCCGAGCGGGTGGTCAATTTCCATCACAACACCCTGCACGCCTTGGCGGAATTGGTGGCTGCCGCTGGGTTGGCACATCCGCAAGAGCTGCGCCCGCACCATTTCCAACGCCGCGCCTCGTCCGACAAGGTGATCTCGTTCGCCGAGCAATATGAACAGCTTAAACCCGGTCAACTGCTGGCAGACCCGTCGTCTTCACCGCAGTTCCGCGAAGCTTGGGCGTTGTCATCCCCCAACAGTTTTGGCCGGGTCGGCTAAAGCGAAAGCGCCAGTTTCCGCCCCTCGTGGAACGCGTAAGCAGCGAGCCGGGGGGCGACGCAATCGCCGATGCGCAGCGTTTTCTTGCCCTCGAAATCTTTGGGGAACGGATCAAACGCCCGATTGGTCGTGGCCATTACCAGACCTGAGGCTGGAATGACCTCCTCGACGCCCGTCAACATGTTCAACACCGACGCGCCATTGCCATGCCAACGCGCGATGCAGGATTCGGTCTTGAACTGAACCCCCAGCTTGGCCAGCCGCCGCCGTGCTGCACCATCCGCCGCCGTCCGAGCGATTTCCTTGCCGACAAAAGCTTCGGGCGTGACAATCGTCACCTGCTTGCCCGCCTCAGCCAGGGCCCAAGCCGTGCCCACGCCACGCCAGTTCGACCCCTCATCATAGACCACCACCGCATCGCCCAACCGGGCTTCGCGCCGCATCACATCCTCGGGCGACCAAACCCCGCCCAACTCTAACCCCGGCAGGCTTTCCAGATGCGGCAGCCAGCGCTGAAACGCCTTTTCATCCGGCAGCGAGCCGGTGGCCAGCACCACAATATCCGCAGGATGCGCGGCGATTTCTTCGGGATCGAGATAAGTGTTCAGCCGCAACGTGACACCCAGTTTTGTAAACTGCCGCTCATACCAATTCATCAGATCAAGGATCTGCGCCCGTCGGGGTTGCATCCCCGCCAGCCGGAACTGACCGCCGATCACAGGCAGAGCCTCAACAATTTCAACACGGTAGCCACGCTCTGCCGCGCCACGTGCCGCTTCCAACCCAGCCGGGCCAGCGCCCACCACCAACACAGATTTGCCCGCACCTGGGGTGAAACGGTCGCCACCCCATTCCCATTCCCGGCCCACCGAAGGGTTGATCAGGCAGGAAATCCAGTAATCCCGGCTGCGCCGCCCCCAGCACATCTGGTTGCAGGAAATGCAGCCGCGAATATCCTCGACAAGCCCCTCGGTGGTCTTGCGCGCCAGATGCGGATCAGCAATCTGGCCGCGCACGATCGAGACCAGATCGGCCTCGCCCGCGGAAAGGATACTTTCGCCATTCTCGGGCGTCCGCACCCCCGCCTCCGAGGTGATCTTGATGTTCTTCGCCAAGGCCTTCAACTGCGCGGTGAGGGGCGTCGTCAGCTTTTCGCCATGGGTGAACGGCGGGATGATCGCGTCAAACTCCAGATAGCTGCCCGCGCCAACCGTGACGTAATCCAGATGCCCGGTCGCGTCGTGCAGGCTGATGATTTCGCACATGTTTTCCGCAGAAAGTGTCGCCGAATAGGCTGTGGAATAGCTGACCGCCATGCCAATGATGAAATCCTCACCGCAGGCGCGGCGGATGTTTTCCACCAAGGTGCGCGAGAAGCGGGTGCGGTTTTCCAGGCTACCGCCCCATTTGTCATCGCGCTGGTTTGACCACGGCGTCCAGAATTGATCCAGCAGTGAATGGTAAGCCGCCCAAACCTCGACACCCTGAAAGCCAGATTTCTGCGCCCGCACCGCTGCGGCAAGATGCGCCGCCAGCAGTTCTTCGATCTCGGTTTCGGTCATTTTATGCGAACCGTCGCTGTCGTGATACGACGGCCCACCCGAAGGCGACCAATGCGGCGCAAAGCTGAGGTCGGAATCGCCATGCGCGCCCACATGGTAGATCTGCTGACAGATCACCGCGCCCGCATCTTTCACCTTCTCGGTAATACGCTGAAAATGCGGGATAATGTCGTCGGACTCGGGCAGCATGTTGCCGCGCGTCAGAACGCCTGTTCGGTGTGCTGGCACCGGTTCGGTTACGATCATCCCGGCCCCGCCCAAGGCACGCTCTAGAAAATAGCCTTCCATCCGCGCGCCCGGCAGGCCCTGTTCGGCCATGTTGTTGGTATGAGCGCCGAACACAATGCGATTGCGCAGGGTTTGGCCACGCATTTGCAACGGCGAAAGAAGACGGGGATGCGCGGTCATGCTGGCTCCTGCTGTGGCTGATCTCAGAAAACTACGAATCGACACATGTGTCAAGTTTTAGCCCATGGCAGAAAAGCAAAACGCCGCCCGGTCAGGGGCGGCGTTTTCGTGATTTCGCGGCGTTCAAGCCTGATCAGAATCCCAGCCCGAGATCGCCTTGACCTCGAGAAACTCTTCCAGCCCCCAATGCCCGCCTTCGCGCGCCCGGCCTGAGGCTTTCACCCCGCCAAAAGGTGAGCCCGCGCCGCGCGATTTGCCGTTCATCTCAACCATGCCAGAGCGCAGCCGCCGCGCCATGCGGTTGCGCCGCGCGCCGTCCTGCGATTGCACATAATTCGTTAAGCCATAGGGCGTATCATTGGCGATACGCACCGCATCTTCTTCGGTATCGAAAGGAATGATCGACAGCACAGGGCCAAAAATTTCTTCCTTTTCAATCGTCATACCCGGCACAACATCGGCAAACACCGTCGGTTTGACGTAGAATCCACGGTTAAAGCCTTCGGGCAGGCCCGGACCACCAGCGACCAGACGCGCACCTTCGTCGATGCCCTTCTGGATATAGGCTTGAATCTGCTCCCACTGGCGTTTGTTCACCACGGGGCCAATATGCTTGCCCGGTTCATGCGCCGAGCCAACCTTGATCGAGTCGGCAACCTGCGCTGCAATCTCAACTGCGCGGTCATATACCGGGCGCTCGACCAGCATCCGGCTGGGCGCGTTGCAGCTTTGGCCAGAGTTGTTCATCATATGCCGCACGCCACGTTCCACGGCTTTGTCATCGGCATCAGCAAAGATCACATTGGCGCCTTTGCCGCCCAGTTCCAGCGTCACGCGCTTCAGGGTTTGCGCGGCAGCCGCCGAAATCGCCCGACCGGCGCGGGTTGAGCCGGTGAAAGAAATCATCTCGACATCCGGGTGCGACGACAGCACCGCGCCCACGCCGGGGCCATCGCCATTCACCAGATTGAACACGCCCGGCGGCAGGCCCGCGTCATGGCAGAATTCAGCAAACAGGATCGCATTCAGCGGGCTTTCCTCCGACGGCTTCAGCACGCAGGTGCAGCCTGCCAGAATCGCCGGAATCGCTTTCAACGCGATCTGGTTCATCGGCCAATTCCATGGCGTGATCAGACCCACCACACCAATCGGCTCTAGCGCGATACGGTCGTTCGGCGCATGTGGCCCCAACGGGCGCACCCATTCCATCGCATCGAACGCGGTCAGAAAGTTGGTGGCATGCCACGGCAGGCAAGGCGCTTGGCTGCTGCGCGCCATGTCAATCGGCGCACCCATTTCGATGGCGATGGCATGGGCCAGTTCCTCCAGCCGCAGTTCATACTGCTGCAGAATTTTCACCACCACATCGCGCCGCACGGCCGGATCGGTCGCAGCCCAAGCCGGAAATGCCGCCTTCGCGGCCGCCACGGCTGCATTGGTGTCAGCCTCTGACCCCAGCGAAATGATCGCGCAGGGCTCTTCGGTGGAAGGATCAATCACCTCAAGATCGCGCGGGGTGATCGGGGGAACCCACGCGCCGTTGATGTAGAAATCGCGCTTGATGATCATGGCAGCCTCCAAAGATTTGATCATAATATGGCAGTGCCGATGCCGCCATACAACCATACGCCCGACAGGAAATGTCGCGAAATGCAGCGGCTGTGCGGTGGCAGCATTCCGCGCAGCACCAATCTGGCGGAATATCCTTCCCTTCTGATGGCAAATGGATGCGAGATAGTGAAATTCCGTTCCAAATCGCTTACATCAACGCCATCTGACAGTCGCAGGAGAAAACATGTCTATCCGCATCAACGACATTGCGCCCGATTTCACCGCCGAATCCACCGCTGGCACCATCCATTTTCACGATTGGCTGGCGGGCGGTTATGCGATCATTTTCAGCCATCCGCGTGATTTCACCCCCGTCTGCACGACCGAATTCGGCGCTGTGGCGCAACTGGCGCCGGAATGGAAAAAACGCAACACCAAGGTGATCGGAGTGTCGGTCGACTCGGTGGCTGATCATGGCAAATGGAAGCGCGATATCGAGGCTTTCGGCGGCGCGCCCGCTGATTTTCCGATCATCGACGATACCAGCCTGACCGTCGCCAAGGCGTTTGACATGTTGCCGGCTGATTACTACCTGCCGACCGAGGGCCGCACCCCCGCCAACACCGCCACAGTGCGCACCGTCTACATCATCGGGCCGGACAAGAAGGTGCGCCTGTCGATGACCTATCCGATGAGCGTGGGCCGCAACTTTGCCGAGATCCTGCGCGCGCTTGACGCCGTGCAAGCCACCGATGGCGTGCCGATTGCAACCCCCGCCAACTGGCAACCGGGTCAGGACGTGATCGTGGCGCTGAGCCTGAACAACGATCAGGCCACCGAGAAATTCGGCGCGCTTGACATCAAACTGCCGTATCTGCGTTTTGCGAAACAGCCGAAGTAATTTTCAAAGGGCGGCACCATCCGGTTGCCGCCCTTTGCGTTCAATCCCAATGCGACAGTTCTTGCAGAACCGTCGGCGCGCATTTGTTGCCCAGCCATTTCGCATAAAGCGGCCGCAGAACGCTGTAAAAAGGCTCGCGCGATTTTTTCATGAATGGGAAATTCATGCGCGACAGCGCTGCTGGGTGCAAAAGCATGATTTGTTTGCGGAATTTGCGTGAATCGACAAAAGCTGTCACATCGGCGCGCCAAGTTGGGCTGCCATGGGTTGCAATCAGGGCCTCAATCGTCGGTGCGCGTTTGCGTTCCAATTCCGCCTCAAGCCGCAGCAAGTCTTTCAGTTCATCATCCGAAAGTTGATCCAGCACGCTGCCCAAGCTCTCGAACCCCCAGCGCGCATCCAGAGAGTAACCCAGTTTGCGGAAATGCACGGTCATTTGCACTTCGCAATTGCGGATGGTCCATTCCCGATTGCTGCTGAGCAGAAGGTGGCGCCAAAAGACTGCAAAATCCTTGCTGGCCAACAGTTTTTTGCCAAAGGCCACGGCATATGATTGCAGGTGGCGCTGCGCCATATGCTGCTTGCGTTGCGACAGAACGGCACCATAAAGATCCGTTTTTGCCGCCAGAACGTGATCAAGGAAATCCTCGTCGTCAAAGGTCGGAAACCAGACAGAATCGTTCATGATCAACAGCTTATCCATCTGGATCCCACTTTCCAGCAGATGCAGGATCCCGTCACGATAGCCACCGAAATCGTAGCCAAAGTTCTCACGCTCCAGCACACCAAAGCTTAGGCCAGAAAGCGTATTGCGGTCTGCATCTGATAGCGGCGCATTCGAGACAATGAAAACTGAAAAACCCTTAGCGGCGAAATAGCGGCAGGTCTCGACAGAGGATGCCAAAAGCCCCTTGGGTTGATAAAGCAGATACAACACCACATTCGGCCCAGCAGCCAACGTGCCATTGGTATATTTTGAATTTCGGTTTTTGCGCAGATCGTGCCATTTGCGGCGCAGTGGGCCGGACAATGCGATAAAGGGAAATCGCATATGGTCTTTGGCGCGCAATACCTCGCGCTTTACCTTCCACATCGGCAACATTTCGCACCTACTTACACTGGATTGCGTTGCAGCATCAGATACCGCAGTGCAGCGAATAGGCCAAGCAGGCGTTGTGTGGTAGGGGAATTTCACGCAAAACGGCGCCGAAATCGTTCGGCGCCGTTCAAGATTTTGCGAAAGCTTACGCCTCGGCGGCTTCTTCCTTGGTTTCGGTGATTTCCAGGCCGGTTTCCTGATCAACCATCTTCATACCGAGGCGAACCTTGCCGCGGTCGTCAAAGCCCAGAAGTTTCACTTTAACCTCTTGGCCCTCTTTCAGGATTTCGTTCGGGTGGTTCAGGCGCTTGTTGGCGATCTGAGATACATGCACCAGACCGTCACGCTTGCCGAAGAAGTTCACGAAAGCGCCGAAATCGACCAGTTTCACCACTTTGCCGGTGTAGATCTGGCCTTCTTCCGGCTCTGCCACGATCGACCAGATCATGTCATAGGCCTTCTTGATCGCCGCTGCATCCGACGAGGCGATCTTGATGATGCCTTCGTCGTTGATGTCAACCTTGGCACCCGACACTTCGACGATCTCGCGGATCACCTTGCCGCCCGAACCGATCACTTCACGGATCTTGTCGGTCGGGATTTGCAGGGTTTCGATCTTCGGTGCGTATTCGCTGAAGCCTTGCGGGGCCGACAGCGCCTTGTTCATCTCGCCCAGAATGTGCAGACGACCGTCCTTGGCCTGCGCCAAAGCCTGCGCCATGATTTCCGGGGTGATGCCAGCCACCTTGATGTCCATCTGCATCGTGGTGATGCCGTTGGCGGTGCCTGCAACCTTGAAGTCCATGTCGCCGAGGTGATCTTCATCACCCAGAATGTCGGTCAACACGGCCCAGCGGCCATCGTCTTCCAGGATCAGCCCCATGGCGACGCCCGCCACCGGAGCCTTCAGCGGCACGCCCGCATCCATCATCGACAAAGAACCACCGCAGACCGACGCCATCGACGACGAGCCGTTCGATTCGGTGATCTCGGACACCAGACGGATGGTGTAGGGGAAATCGGTCGGTGCCGGCAGCACGGCTTGCAGCGCGCGCCATGCCAGTTTGCCGTGACCGATTTCACGACGGCCGGGCGAACCCACGCGACCAACTTCGCCAACCGAATAGGGAGGGAAGTTGTAATGCAGCAGGAAGTTGGAACGCGAGTTGCCGTGCAAAGCGTCGATGATCTGCTCATCTTCGCCGGTGCCAAGCGTGGTCACAACCAAGCCTTGGGTTTCGCCACGGGTGAACAGGGCCGAGCCATGCGTACGCGGCAGAATTCCGGTTTCCGACACGATCGGACGCACGGTCTTGTTGTCACGCCCGTCAATCCGCGCGCCGCCGTTGATGATGTCGCCGCGCAGGATCGAGGATTCCAGCTTTTTGATCGCCGAACCAAGGTTCAGATCGGCCTTGTCCTCATCCGACAGCGCCGCCTTGGTGGTCGCAACCGCAGCCGAGATCGCATTGGTGCGCTCTTGCTTGTCACGCAGCGCGAAAGCCGCGCGCATTTCGGTCTCGCCCGCCGCTTTCACGCGTGCGTATAGGTCCGAGTAATCCGGGGCCTGGAAGTCGAACGGCTCTTTGGCGCAATCTTCGGCGAAGTCGATGATCATGTCGATCACTGGCTGCATCGCGGCATGGCCGAATTTCACCGCACCCAGCATCTCGTCTTCGGTCAGCTCATAGGCTTCCGATTCCACCATCATCACGGCGTCTTTGGTGCCAGCGATGACCAAATCCAGACGCTGATCCGGATTGCCGCGCAGGTTTTGCATGTCGTCGATTGACGGGTTCAGCACATAGTTGCCACCCGAGAAACCAACCCGTGCAGCGCCAATCGGGCCCATGAACGGCACGCCGGAAATCGTGAGCGCCGCCGAAACGGCGATCATCGCGACGATATCGGGATCGTTCACGAGGTCATGCGACAGCACGGTTGCCATCACCAGCACTTCGTTCTTGAAGCCTTCGACGAACAGCGGGCGGCACGGACGGTCGATCAGACGCGAGGTCAGCGTTTCTTTCTCGCTCGGACGGGCTTCGCGTTTGAAAAAGCCGCCCGGAATTTTCCCAGCGGCGTAGTATTTCTCTTGGTAATGCACGGTCAGCGGGAAGAAATCCTGTCCCGGTTTCGGCGCGCGCGCATAGGTCACGTTGGCCATGACGCTGGTTTCACCATAGGTGGCAATGACCGAGCCGTCAGCCTGACGGGCAACCTTGCCCGATTCCAGCGTCAGCGTTTCTTCGCCCCACTGGATTGATTTTTTAGTCACGTTGAACATCTATCGTTCCCTGTATGGAAGCACCCATGGCCCCTGCCATGTCTTCCTTTTGAATCGCGGCCCCATTGCCGCCGCCCCAATCCTAAAGCATGTGGCCGGGGCAGGCCTCATATCGCAGATTGCGCGCGTTTACAGGAAAAGGGGGCGTTTGGGAAGGGGATGCCTATGGTCTGCGGATGCGCGCAACAAACCAATCGGAAATTTGCTGAAAATCATATTGCCCATCAGCAACGGCAACCCAAAATCGTCAATCCGTTCGTCGTCTGGGATGTCGAGCACATAACCACTTCGATCAACAAGGATTTCAACAAGCAACCACGCAGTCCTCTTGTTGCCATCCAAAAATCCGTGATTGCTGACCATGCTGTGCAATACTGCGGCGGCTTTGCGTGTGATGGGTCTATGATAGCCAGAATAGGGGCGCGCCAAAGCAGATTCAATCAAATGCAGACTACTGATTCCGTCACGGCCACCAAACACAAGAGCTTCGTCATGCGCCATGACAGCGTCAGCCAAAGTCAATCGGTAGTGCATCTTAACGGTCTGCAAGCCGCTTAAGGGTCTCGCTGCGTTTGGAAGATGCTTGGCTCAGAGAAGACGCGGAAAGAGTGCTAGCTTTAGCGCCACCCTTGCTGGTTTGAACTTCAACAAGCCGGCCATCGCGCTGATCCCGCTTGATCCAGCCCCCATTCACTGAGGTGGTTTTAGAAGAGGAAGTTTTGGTCATATCTTTCGCCTTCTTCACCGCATGTTCGAAAACATAACATGTTTGGCCCAAATAACCAGTATTGCAAAGAATCGGTTGCAACGTTCGCTACCCAAAAACAAAACGCCCGCAGCTTTCACCACGGGCGCTCCGACAAATGCCGTAAGGCTTAGCGACGCAGGCCGAGGCGTGCGATCAGCGAAGCGTAGCGGGCTTCGTCTTTGGCCTTCAGATAGTCCAACAGCTTACGACGCTGAGCAACCTGCATCAGGAGACCGCGGCGCGAGTGGTTGTCTTTCTTGTGCGATTTGAAATGCTCGGTCAGGGTCGCGATGCGCGACGACAGGATGGCAACCTGAACTTCCGGCGAGCCGGTGTCGTTCTCTTTGGTCGCGTATTCTTTGATCAAGCGGGCTTTTTCTTCAACGGTGATCGACATCGGAATCTCCTGTTAAGAGGGTTGCGGCGCAGGCCGGGATGTCGTCCAGCAAGGCCAATGACACCGCCTTTACAGACGGATGCGCGCGTATAGGGGGATTTCGCATCAAAGAAAAGCTGATTCGCCACGGCAGCCGCCCGACAGCTTTCATTTACCATCGGCCAAATTTCCGAACGCCCAGCGCAAACAGCTTTTGAAGCCCGCACGATTCTGTGATACCTTAATCCAGAATTATCCTGCCTGACCAAAAGGTTAACAGGAAATTTGGTTAACAAAAGGTTAACGCCACCTGTTTCCAGTTGTCGGAGGTTTTCATCATGCTTGGTTTGCTTGGTCTGCTTGGCGCTGTGTTCGCGGGCGTGATGGTCGATTCATTAACCGCTGCGAATGACAGCAACGATGAAACCGACGATCAGGCCGATGACGCGCATGACGTCGGGGGCGAAGAAAACAACATCTTTCATATGCTGTCGTCGCGCGATGGCAGCACTGCCACAGACACCCAGCAAACCGATAGCAGCGACGATACCGAACAAGACGGCGTGATCTCCTCGAACGATGTGATCGTGGCACCCGCCGAAGATCTGTGGCTGAACGGCGATGATCTGGCCAACATGCTGGGCGGTGACGGCGGCGATGATCATATTGCCGGTCAGGGCGGCGATGATGCGCTGACGGGATACGCAGGCAACGATCAGCTTGATGGCGGCGATGGCAATGATGCGCTGAATGCCGGCGCGGGCGATGACAGCCTTTGGGGTGATGCCGGAAACGACCTGCTGCATGGCGAGGCTGGCAATGACAGCCTCGACGGGGGTGCAGGCGACGACACGCTGCAAGGCTGCGACGGCGACGACAGCCTGTCAGGCGGCGCGGGTGCAGACAGCCTGCTCGGTGGGGAAGGCAAAGACAATCTGTCAGGCGGCACGGGCGACGATGCGCTTGACGGGGGCTTTGGCGACGACCAACTGCGGGGTGGCGCGGGCAGCGATACCCTCGACGGCGGCGATGGCCACGACACGATATGGGGTCAGACAGAGGATGATGCCGACCACACGCCAGATTTCCTGAACGGCGGCGCGGGCAATGATGCCTTGATGCTCGGCGCAGGCGACTATGGCAATGGCGGCGAGGGCGAAGACACGTTCCACCTGCTCGACATCGGCGCGGATGATCCCGTGGCGCAGATCACCGATTTCAATCCGCACGAAGATGCGTTGGTGGTGATGTATGACGCCAGCCTGCATCCTGATCCACAGTTGACCGTTGAAACCACCGACAGTGGCACAACGCTGTTGCTGGACGGCGTGCCATTGGCCAGCCTGCAATCCGTGGCCGGGCTGGATCTGAGCAGTATCACCCTACAGGCGGCTTAAACCCACAAGGTCGGCTGCACCTGATAACCAATATACAGCGGATGTTTTGGCGCGCCCGCCAGCGTCAGCCCCAGATGGTACAGCGGCAACCCGGTTGCCCGCAGCAATGCCGTCACCGCCGCGCCGCGCTCCAGATGCGCGCCATGGCTGCCCCAGCCGCAAATCACCTGATCCGCCCAGGCCGCGCCTTCGACAATCGCCGCATCATTGCCCGGCCCCACCGGATCACCCTGCGCCCGCATCACCTTGGGGTCCGTGGCGCGATAGGCAAAGATATTCGCCACCCGAAACGCCCCAAATCCCAAAGCGCGGGCGCGCCGCTCGCAACGCTCCACCGTCGGATCGTTCTGCACTTCCGTCGCGGTCGAAGGGTTCAGCATCACAAACAACGCCTTGCGCCCAGCCGGATGCCACACCCGCGTCAGCGCATAGCGATAAGCCTCGCAAGGCGAATACACCGCCACACTCTCCGCATCGCCCTTCAAATGCCGCCGCGTGATCATTGCCTGTCCAAACCCAAATCGCTTGTTTGGAAACGCTGTAGCATCGCGCGCGGTGCTTGTGAAACACCCCGCATCAGATAACATCGTCGTGATTGGTATGGTGAAGGGTGGCGGCAATGCTGGGACTTGGGTTGATGGGATTGTTCGCGGCTTTTGCGATTGGCGGGCTGTTTCACGCCAATGACAACGACGAACCGGATGAGCCTACGCCAGAAACCCCCGACACCCCAAGCCACGGCACCCCGGGCGATGATCACCTGTCGATTGGTCTGAATGAAATCGGCAACCGATCAGGCTGGGCGGGCGATGACACCCTCACCGCCCAAGGCATCACCCGCGATGATCCGCATTTTCAGGATATCAGCCAGCAAAGCCCCGACTACGTGCTGTTCAACTTGTTCGCGCAAGGGCCGGCGGGCCACCCCAATATTCAGAACATCTATGGCAATGCCGGCAATGACACCTTGATCGCCAACGGCAACGGCGTGTTCGCCAATGGGGGCGACGGCCAGGATCTGCTTGATTTTTCCAACGCAGACCAAGGCTTTGGCGTGATTGGGGCGGGCGACACCATGCTGGGCAGCACGCAAGATGACAGCGTGCTGCATGTGTTGTCGCATGGCGGCGGGCTGTTTCAGGGTGGCGCCGAACATGCCGTGGCAGTGGCTGATGGCAATGGCGCAACGCTGGACGGCGGCGCAGGCAATGACGCGCTGATGAACCTCGATGGTCAGGCCACGCTGATCGGCGGTGCGGGCGACGATACCTTACGGGCTGACATCAACAGTGACCAGTTTCAAGGCAGCCACGCGGATCAGCTGTCATGGTTCACCGACAATAATTTCGACGTGCTGGATGGCGGCGCGGGCAATGACCTGCTGACCCTCTCGCAGGGGGACATTGCGACACTGGGCAGCGGCGCCGATCACGCCACCATTTCCGATTCTGCGGCCCATGCCGACGATCAGGCCGCCGTGATCACCGATTTCAACCCTGCCGAGGATACGCTGCGCATCATCGCCGGAGACGTCAATGGTCAAGCCGATCATGATGGGCTGGTCGGTCAGGTCAGCACGCAAGAGGTTGACGGCAATACCCACGTCATTGTCGCAGGCGAGGTCGTCGCTGATCTGCAAGGCGTCACCGGGCTGAACATCGGTCTGGTCAGCAACCCTTATGACGAAATCCCGATCTATACGACGCTTGACGGCACGCCTGCCGACAGCAGCCGCTTTGACGTGTTGGTCCAACTGTATCCGCGGGTCATCGGCGATTAACGCCCCGGTTCAGTTGAACACCCGGCTGGGGTGCAACTCGCCCGATTTGTAAATCCCTACTGCGATGGCACGGCCCTGATAGCTGGCCCAGGCCTCATCCCCGTAGCCAACGCTCGATGCCAGAACCATCCCCGGATTGCCGTTCTTCAACCGCGCCGCCCCTTCCGGCGTGCAAGGCAGTTCTGGCAAATCTGCCAGCCCCAGTTCCAGCGGTTTCAGAAAGGCATCCAGTTCCGCCGTCTTGGCCAAAGCATCAATCTGCGCGACCGAAATCCCCTCGGCCGCCGTAAACGGCCCTGACCATTCCCGCCGCAGCCAGGCCACATGGCCCAGACAGCCCAAAGCCTGCCCCAGATCGCGCGCGATTGAGCGGACATAGCCACCCTTGCCGCAGACCATCTCCAACTCCACCTGATCCGCAGAGGGCCGCGACAAAACCTCCAACCGCTCCACCCACAAGGGCCGCGCCGCCAGATCCATCGCCTCACCCTCGCGCGCCAGATCATAGGCCCGCTCGCCATCCACCTTCACGGCGGAAAACTGCGGCGGCACCTGCTGAATATCGCCACGAAACGCAGCCAGCGCCGCTTCAATCTCGGCATCCGAAGGCCGCAGCGCAGATTCAGCAATCACCGACCCCTCGGCATCATCCGTGGTGGTCGCCGCCCCCAGATTGACCATGAAGCGGTAGCCTTTCATCGCATCCGTCACATAGGGCACGGTCTTGGTGGCCTCGCCCAGCGCAATCGCCAGCACACCCGTCGCCGCCGGGTCGAGCGTGCCCGCATGGCCCGCCTTCTGCGCATCCATCGCCCATTTCACCTTGTTCACCACGGCGGTCGAGGTGATCCCGGCAGGCTTGTCCACCACCAGCCAGCCCGAAACCGCCCTACCCTTTTTGCCGCGCGCCATGATGCTCTCCTGTTGCGAACCGCCCGATAGCCCCCGGCGGCACTCAGGTCAACGCGGAACCACCAGCCCCACCATCGGCCCCATCGGAAAGCCGCCATCATGCCGATCCAGTTCGGGCGCATAGAGGCGCGAGATCGAGCCGTCAAAATACAGCGCATCCCGCAGCCCCAGCCCGTCACGGAACAGCCGCGCAAAGGCGTAGAAATTCACTTCCTGATTGGAAATCGCAAACACCGCCCGACTACCATCCGCCGGAACACCCACCCCGTTGCGGATATGCAGCGAATCGGACTCAGGCAGAAACTTGGGGTGCAACTTACCGCCAATCACCAGCATCGGCCCCGATTGCGTGGCATAACGGCAGGCGGGCTTTTCCGCCGCAAAGGCCAAAGTCTCGATCACCCGCAGCGTCTTACCGATACAAAACACCCCGTTCGGCACCAGCCCGAAATTCCCCGGCCCCGCCCGCGTCACCAGTGGCGCGGCCTCGACCCCATCTTCCACATACAGCCCCACCGGCCCCAGATCGCGGTGATACATCCCCGCATTCATCGCAAAGCCCAAGGCCAGCCCCTGTGGCGCCAGCATCTCGTTCACCGCGGTAAAGCTGCCCAAAGCGCCATCCGGCCCGGAATGAAACAGCCGCAGATCCTGCCCGGCCGTCACCTCGCACACTGTGTAAGACGCGCCCTCAAACGTCATATCCCGGCAATCCGCAACGGCCGCAGCCCCCCAGACCACCAGCATAAACGCCAGTCGCAGCATGGTTATTCCTGTGGCTCTGCGGCGTCATCCGCCGGTTTGGCGATATCCGCCTGCACCCGCGGATCGTCGAACAGCTTGCGGGCAAATTCCAGCCGGTCAAACGTATCATCGGGGCGGAAACGCAGTTCGGGCGAATGGCGCAGGGTCATCTCGGCCGAGACCCGCTTGCGCAACTCCCAGGCGTTTTTGGCCAGCGCCGCAATCGCTTCCTCCACGCTCGCCCCGCCCATCAGCGGCATCACGTAAACCGTCGCCACCTTCAGATCGACCGAGACCGAAACTTCGCCCACCGTGATCGACATGTCGTTCAACACCGGGTCATGCACCTCGCCGCGTGCCAAAATCTCCGACAGCGTGCGCCGGATCAATTCGCCAACCCGAAGTTGACGCTGCGAAGGCCCTTTGGCCGAGTAGGAACGTGTGTTTGCCATGCCGCCGTTTACGCCAATCCGCCCCCGCCCGCAACGGCGGGCTTTCACCGCCATGGCAAAACCGCTAAACCCGGCCAAAATGCGAGGCACCCCATGACCCAACTTCCCGGCATCACCATCACAGGCGCATCAGGCCGCATGGGTCAAATGCTGGTCAAGGGCATCACCGCCCATACCGGCGCGCGGCTGGTTGGCTGTATCGAGCGCCCCGGCCACGCATGGATCGGCAAAGACATCGGCCTTTGCATGGGCGGGGCAGCGCTTGGCGTCACAGTCACAGATGATCCGCTGGAAGCCTTCGCGGTCTCGCAAGCCGTGATCGACTTCACCGCGCCCGCCGCCACCGTCGAATTTGCCGCCCTCGCCGCCCAAGCCCGCGCCGTCCACGTTGTCGGCACCACCGGGCTGGAACCTCAGCACCACCGCAAACTTGACTTGGCCGCGCACCATGCCGTGATCATTCAGGCCGGCAACATGAGCCTTGGCGTCAACCTGCTGACCCGGCTGACCCAGAAAGTCGCCGCCGCCCTTGATGCCGATTGGGATATCGAAATCATCGAGGCCCACCACCGCATGAAGGTCGATGCCCCCTCCGGCACCGCCCTGATGCTGGGCGAGGCCGCCGCCGCAGGCCGGGGCATCGACCTTGCCACCGCCAAACAATCCGGCCGCGACGGCATCACCGGCGCACGCAAGCGGGGCGACATCGGCTTTTCCGCCATCCGTGGCGGCGATATCGTCGGCGAACATGATGTGCTGTTTGCCGCCGATGGCGAACGCATCGTGCTGCGCCACCTCGCCACCGACCGCAGCATCTTCGTGCGCGGCGCGCTCAAAGCCGCCCTCTGGGGCCAATCGCAAAAGCCGGGCCGCTACGACATGATGGATGTCCTCGGTATCTAACCCCCTAAAATTTATCTAAAATTCGCCTTCATCTTGGCGAAAAATACTCCGGGGGTTGGGGGGCTGGCCCCCCGATCCAAAGCATCAACACACGCAACCTGATCCAAATCGCCTTCCCCAGCGTAAGCACAGCATAACCTCAGATGGTGCCCGCATGCGCAGCCTCGTCGCTTTCCTGCTACTGACCGCCCCGGCCTTGGCCGAAACCTATCAGCCGATCAAAGACCGCAGCGCCTTTGTCGACATCATCACCAGACACGAGTTGCGCATTGGCCTTTACAATCTCAGCCTGACAATCAGCCCAAAGGGCAAGATCACCGGCTCGGCCCTCGGCTGGGAAATCACCGGCGATTGGACATGGCAGGACGGCTACTTCTGCCGCGATATGGATTGGAGCGGCACGCCAATCCCTTACAACTGCCAACTGGTCGAAGCCAAAGGCCGCGACAAACTGCGCTTCACCACCGACAAAGGCGCCGGAGAATCCGCCGCCTTCGATCTGCGATAGGCGATCCACAACATATTGTGGCCCGCAGCCAGGCAGGCACAAGTGCCTCCCAGCTGGGAAGATCAAAAGTCGATGGCGAGACCCTTCTTCTCCCAATCGCCATAGCGCACCGGTTCGGGCCCTTTGCGCCCGCCCAATTCCACCGGACGCTCAACCAGATCGGCCAGACGGCGGCGCTCTTCGGCTTCGGCCAAGGCGCGCTGTGCTGCTGCGGGAAGTTCAGATGTGCTCATCGCGGTTTCCTTGCGGCTTCATCGCACTTGATATACGGCCAATCGACGCAATCTCAAGGGTAAGCACATGGCAGAGGCAAATGCAGGTCTGGGCGCAAGGGCTGCCACTTTGGCCATCCTGTCGGCGATCATGGAGGAAGGTCAGACCATGGCCGTCGTCCTCGCCAACAAAAATGGCGCGCTGAAAGGTGTCGGCCCGCAAGACCGCGCCCGCGCCCAACGCCTTGCCCTGCAAGTCATCCGCCTGCTGGAACCCATCGACCGCCTGCTGGAACCCCACCTGCGCAAAGCCCCGCCCTTGGCGGTGATGAACATCCTGCGGCTCGCCGTCACCGAACTGCACGAAGGCACCGCCGCGCATGGCGTGGTCAACGCCGCGGTCGAACTCGCCCGCAAGGGCAAGAAAACCACCCATTTGGCGGGTCTGATCAACGCCATTCTGCGCAAGATCCCCGAAGGCGCACCGCTGCCCGGCCCCGCGCAACTGATGCCACGCTGGCTGCGGCAACCGCTTGTGCACGCCTACGGGCGCGAGGTGGTCTCGGCGATTGAAACCATGCAGGCCAAGGCCCCGCCGCTCGACATCACCCCGCGCGGCCAAACTCTGCCCGAAGGTATGCTTCTGCCCACCGGCTCCCTGCGCCTGTCCGAACCCGGCCAAGTCTCAACCCTGCCCGGCTACGCCTCGGGCGATTGGTGGGTGCAAGACGCCGCCGCAGCACTGGCAGCGCCCCTACTCGCCGCCAAACCCGGCGAAAAAGTGCTCGACCTCTGTGCAGCCCCCGGCGGCAAAACCCTGCAACTGGCAGCCGCAGGCGCGCATGTCACCGCGCTGGATATCTCCGCACCCCGGCTGGAGAAACTGCGCGAAAACCTCACCCGCACCCGGCTGCAAGCCAAGATCGTGGTGGCCGATGCCCTGCACTGGCAGCCCGAGACTCTGTTCGACGCGGTGCTGCTGGACGCCCCCTGCTCTGCCACCGGCACGATCCGCCGCCACCCCGAACTGCCCTTTCTTAAAGACGGATCAGAACTGGCGGACCTTGTGCCGCTGCAAGCCGCACTGATCGACCGCGCGCTGATGTTTCTGAAACCCGGCGGCCGCCTGGTGTTCTGCACCTGCTCACTTCTGCCCGAGGAAGGCGAAGCGCAACTGACCGCCGCCCTCGCCCGCCACCCGAACCTGAAGGTGCAGCGCCCCGATTTGGCCGGTATCGACCCCGCTTGGATCACCGCCGACGGCGGCCTGCGCCTGCGCCCCGACTATTGGCCCGATCTGGGCGGGATGGACGGCTTCTTCATGGCAAGTCTGACGCGCGCCTAAGGTAGATTGCCATCATCTTGGCCAGTCTGGCGAAGGCCCCCGCCTTCGCCATGCGGTGTGGGTGCCGCTGAAACTGCCGGGCCTCAAAGGCCCGGCCAGCGCCCGACGCAGCCCTGGCGGGCGCTTCTCGCCCGCCGGGTCGGGTGCTGGCCTCTGCGCGTTTCTCGGTGAAGCGACTACAGAGGCAAACCGCCCACGCGGGCGGGGAAACGCAATGCGTTTCCTGATTCCGCCCGCACTTGGGGCGCAGCCAAGCGCGTGGATTTCGATTGGCTCTAGCTCTTTTTCCCCGCAAACAGCCGATAATACAACCAATCCGGCAAGAACTGACTGCCGCGAAACACCCAGGAAAACACCGTCGGGAAACTGCGCTTGAACCGCGTGGATTTCATCAGCGCCAGCATCTCTGCCGCCGCCTGCTCGGGCTCCATCAGGAACGGCATCGAGAAATCGTTCTTTGCAGTCAGCCTTGTGCGGATAAACCCCGGATTGCCCAACTGCACCCGCACGCCAGACCCGCGCAAATCGGCATACAGGCTTTCCGCCAGCGCCATCACACCAGCTTTGCTGGCCGCATAGCCCAACGCCCCCGGTAATCCCCGGAATCCCGACAACGACCCCGTGATCACGATATGCCCAGTGCCGCGCGCCACCATCCCCGGCAGAACCGCCCCCACCACCCGCGCAAGGCCGGTGAAATTCACGTTGCACATCGCCTCCAGCTGCGCTGCATCCACCTCTTGCGCAGCCATTGGCCAATAAACCCCGGCGACAAACACCACCCCATCCACCGCGCCGACCTCTGCCGCCGCCGCCTGAACCGAAGCCGCATCCGCCACATCGACCACCACAGCCGAGGCGCGCGGCACCCGCCCGCAAGCCTCGGCCAGACGCTCTGGATCGCGTGCCGACAAGATCACCCGCGCGCCCTCTGCCGCCAAAAGCTGCGCCAGCGCCAGCCCAAGCCCCTCGCTTGCCCCCACCAGCCAATAGCGTTTGCCCGTAAAGCTCATCCTTGCCCCCTAGCGTGAGATTTCATCGCCCGGCGGCACCGGCGGGCTGCGATAGCGCGCGCCTTTCCACCACAACTTCAGCGCCTGCCAATGGATCAGCGTCAACACCCGCCGCGACCCAAACGGGCGCCGCAGACAAGCCGCCAGAATCGCCCGGTTGGTCAGCGGCACGCGCCGCCCGGTCAGCGTTGCGATCAAGCCATTCTCGCCCGCGCTGTAATCAATCCAGATCCCGATGCGATCAGCCGCAACATCAAAGCGAAAGCGGTAACTGCCCTCAACCGGCTGAAATGGCGAGACATGAAAGATCTTGCGCGCCATCACCGTATCCTCGCGCCCCAGCGGCGCCAGATCGTCGCGATGACACAAATAGCTGTGGCGCTGGCCAAAGGTGTTTGTCACCTCGGCAATCACCACCCGCAAGCCACTGGCATCGCTGCAAAGCCAGAACGACACCGGGTTGAACACATGCCCCAACACGCGGGGCTGCGCCAGCAGCAGGATCTCGGTCGTGGGCGGCAAACCCTGTTCCGCAAGCACGTCGCGCACCCACGCAACCCCCCGCCCCAGTTTCGGTGGGCCACCATGATCACTGTCGTGCAGCGAGGTCAGATTGGCACGGTTGCGCGAGAACAAGCCCGGCCCCCGCGCGGTTTCGGGGTCAAGCAGGATGTAATCGACGCCATAACTAAAGCGATTACCCACGCCGCCGCGTCGACCATGAAACGTGGTCGCGGCGATGTGTTCAACGCCGCTCATCCCGCGCTGACCTGTGCGGTTGCGCGCATCGCCTCGACCACATCCACAGCGCTGGCGAAGCCATCTTCGTGGAAACCATGCCGCATCCATGCCCCGCAATACCAAGTGTTGTTCTGGCCGTTGATGGCCTTGATCTGCCGTTGCGCCTGCAACGCCGCGTGATCATAGACCGGATGGCGGAAGGTGACTTGATCATAGATCAAATCCTCGCGGATCGGCTGATTGGCGTTCAGCGTCACGAACAACGGATCGTCCTGCGGGATCGGTTGCAGCGAGTTCATCCAATAGGTCAGGTCAATCTTTTCAGCCCGCGTGCCCTTGGGCTCGGTGTAAACCCAACTTGACCAGCATTTGCGCAAGGATGGCATCAGGCTGGCATCGGCGTGCAACGTGGCTTGGTTGGGCTGATAGCGCATCGCGGAAAGGGCCGCGGTCTCTGCCGCTGTCGGGTCGGACAGCAAGCGCAGCGAATCGTCGGAATGGGTGGCGAGGATCAGATCGTCAAACAACTCCCAATCGCCACCCTGTCCGCGCAGCATCACCCCGCCCGCGACACGTTGAATTCCGATTACCGGCGTGGAAACCCGAATTTCGACGCCATGCTGCAACAGGCTGGCTTGCAGGCGGTTGACGTATTGGACCGACCCACCCCGCACCGTAAACCACGGATGTTGCCCGGAAACCTGCATCAATGCGTGGTTCTGAAAGAAAGAGATCAGCGCCTGCGCCGGGAAATCAAGGATGTCTTGCGGTGGTGTGGACCAAATCGCACCGGACAGCGGCAAGATGTAGTAATCGCGGAAATAGGCCCCGGTCCGCAAAGCCGCCAGCAGCCCGCCAATGGTCAGGGTCGCGTCTTGCGCCAAGGCGGCGGCATGTTTGTTGAAATGCAGGATATCGCGGCACATCCGCAGAAAGGCAGGGCTGGCAAGGTTGCTGCGCTGCGCAAACAGGCTGTCCAGATCACGCAGCGCATATTGCAGGCGACCACCGTTGATCGAGGCACCAAAGCTCATGTTGCTGGGGGCAATCGGCACGTTCAACTCGTCAAACAACTTGACCAGATGCGGATAGTTCACCTTGTTGAACACGATGAACCCCGTATCCACCGGCTGATCGCCGCGCTTGCCTGCCAGCACGGTGCGGGCATGGCCACCCAGCCGCGGCGCTGCCTCAAACAGCACAACGGCATTGTCGGGGGCAAGTTGATGGGCGGCAGCCATGCCAGCAATGCCGCCGCCGACGATGGCAATCCGGCGGGGGGCCTGGGCAGGGGTCTCAAACGGCATGGGGCATCCTGTCTGTCGATTTGAAAAGGCATACGCAGGGCTGCGTGCGATGGATCATCTTTTGTTGTGATCCAGATACGTTGGCGCTGCGTAAGAGTTTCATGTTGCTTGACCTTGCCCTTCATGCGCCCATTTATGGGCCAAGACCGCCCTTAAAGCGGGTGGTGCGGCGTGGGACAAGCAAAAGCGTGACGGAACCGAAACCCGAGACGGACTACACCGCATTGATGATCGCCGTGCGGGATCAGCAGGATCGGGCGGCATTTGCCGCGTTGTTTCAGCATTTTGCGCCGCGGGTGAAGGGATTTCTGATGAAATCCGGCAGCGATGCCGCCCTCGCCGAAGATTGCGCGCAAGATGTCATGGCAACGCTGTGGAACAAAGCGGCGCAGTTTGATCCGGCGCGGGCCTCGGTGGCGACATGGGTGTTCACCATCGCCCGCAACCGCCGCATCGACATCGCGCGCCGCGCACGCAGACCAGAACCCGAGGCGCTGGATTGGGGCCCCGAGGAAGAACCCGATCAGGCCGACATCTACGAGGCCGGGCAGGAAACCGCGCGGCTGGTGGCGGCTTTGGCCGATCTGCCGGAAAAGCAGCGCGCGCTGATTGAACGGGCGTTTTATGGCGATCTGTCACATTCCGATATCGCATCCGAGACGGGCCTGCCCTTGGGCACCATCAAATCGCGGATCAGATTGGCGCTGGAGCGTTTGCGCCAGCGCATGAGTTGAGGCACTGAAATGACTATCCGGCATCATCTTTCCGACCCTTTGCTGATGGCCTATGCGGCAGGCAGCCTACCCGAAGCCTTTGGGCTGGTGGTGGCAACCCATATTTCCATGTGTGACACCTGCCGCGCGCAGCTTGCCGCGTTTGAGGCGGTGGGCGGTGCCGTGATCGGCGCGGCACCAGTTGCCCTGTCCGAAGGCGCGTTGCAGGCGGCCATGGCGCGGCTGGATATGCCCGCAACCGCCGCACCTGTGGCCAAACGCTGCGATCTGCCTGCACCACTGGGGGATTACATCGGCGGCAATCTGGCGGATGTGAAATGGCGCAGTCTGGGCATGGGCGTGCGGCAAGCCATCTTGCCCACCGATACGGCGGCAACGGCTCGGCTTCTTTATATCCCGGCGGGGCAAGCCGTGCCAGATCACGGCCATCGCGGCACCGAGCTGACCTTGGTGCTGCGCGGCGCCTTTTGTGATGAGGTTGACCGCTTTGGCCCCGGTGATGTCGAAATCGCCAATCAGGAATTACAGCATGTTCCCGTGGCCGAAGCCGGGTCCGACTGTATCTGTCTGGCGGCCACCGATGCACCGTTGCGGTTTAACGCTTGGCTGCCCCGGTTGTTGCAACCGCTGTTCCGAATTTGAAAAGGACGGTGCGTGCCAGCACGCACCCTACCGATACAGCCTCACCGCAATCAGATGGCCGCTGATCGCCGCCGCTTGATCGGTCAGGATCAGGTCATATTGACCCATCGTTGCGCCGTTCACCTGTGACGGGGCCAGCGCGAACAGCGCCAACGTATCACCTTTCGGCAATTGAGTTGCGCCGGTGATCACCGCAACCTCGGGCCGGTGCAGATGCGCGGCTGTCATCACGTTGAAATCGTCAGACGGCGCGGTGACCGCTTCGGCGCGGATCGGCACATCGCCAGCAAAGCCAACCGGGGCCAGCGGTTTTGCGGCCAAGTGCAGGCCCTCACCCACCAGATCAAACCCCTGCCCGGTGATCACCGTCAGATTGCGCGCGATGTTCGGGAAGATCGAGAAATCGCCATTCTCCACCACCGAGGCGCGCGACAGCCGCCACAGCATCTGGCCGTGTTCCTCGACTTTCAGCATCTCAACCGTGACGCCTTTGCCATTGGCCCAAGGCATCGTCTTGTAATCGGCGGGGGTCAGGTGCTGGATCATGGCAAGTTACTCTGCAGCTTGTGGTCCAAGGATCGGCGCGGGGTCATTGGGTGCCAGTTCCTCAAAATCAAAATTGTCCAAGCGGGCGGCACGTTTGCCCGCTCGTTCGGCAGCCGTGGTGATGCCGTCCAGATCGGCGCGGGCCTGGTGGAAATGCGTGGAAAGCTTATCGACCCGCTCCACCACAATCTCCACATCGCGGTGCAACTGCCGCAAAGTGGTGCGGATCGCACCCGCCTGTTCCCGCATCCGCGCATCTTTCAGCACCGCGCGCATGGTGTTCAGCGTCGCCATGCAGGTGGTGGGCGAGACGATCCAGACCCGCGCGGTAAAGCCATCGCGCACCACTTCGGGAAAGTTGGCGTGAAGTTCAGCATAGACGGCTTCCGAAGGCAGAAACATCAGCGCGCCATCGGCGGTTTCGCCGTCGAGGATATATTTCTCGCTGATCGCCTTGATATGGGTGCGAACGGCAGATCGCAGCAGCGCTTGCGCCTCGGTCGCCTCACGCGGGGTTTGGGCGCGGCGCAAAGCTTCATAAGCTTCCAGCGGGAATTTTGCGTCGATCACGATCGGGCCGGGCGGGTTCGGCAGATGGATCAGGCAATCGGCACGCTTGCCGTTCGAAAGCGTCGCCTGCATCGTATAGGCATCCGACGGCAGCGCCTTTTGCACAATGTCATTCAACTGAATCTCGCCAAACGCCCCGCGCGCCTGCTTATTCGCCAGAATGTCCTGCAGGTTCAGCACATTGCCCGACAGCTTTTCGATATTGGCCTGAGCCTTGTCGATGGTCAGCAGGCGTTGCTGCAATTCGCCCAGACTGTGCGCGGTGCGCGTCGCCGTGCCGTGCAAGCTTTCGCCCATCGCGCGCTGCACTTCCGCCAATCGCTTTTCCATCAGTTGCAGCATCGCCGCCTGACTGTTGGTCTGCGCCTCTGACACATGATGCAAGCCGCCCGCCAGCCGTTCCTGCCCCTCACCCAATGCCTGCACGCGGCTGCCCAGCCAGCCGATTTCCCGCATCAAGGGTGCCGCCATCGTCGCCGAACGCCCAGCCGCGCGCAAAATCAGGATCAGCAGGCCGACCAGCAGCAAAACCGCCCCGCCGATCAGCAGCACTTCGGGCGCGTTCCACGCATAGCTTTGGCCAAAAAGAGTGATCATCTGCGCCCGAACAGCCTTTCAATATCGTGGAGTTTCAACTCGACATAGGTCGGCCGCCCATGGTTGCACTGGCCCGAATGCGGGGTCGCCTCCATCTCGCGCAGCAGGGCGTTCATTTCCTCGGGCCGCATCTGCCGACCCGACCGGATCGAGCCATGGCAGGCCATCCGGCTCAGGATCGCCTCCATCTTGGTTTGCAGGCTTTGGGATTGGCCCAGATCGGCCAACTCATCCAACACATCGCGCAGCAGCGCTGCGGCAGAGGTGTTGCCAAGGATCGCAGGCATTTCGCGCACCGCAATCGCATGGCCGCCAAAGGGTTCAATCGTAAGCCCCAGCGTGGCCAGATCGGCAGCGGCCTCAAGCAAGCGGCTGGCATCGCTGGCGGAAAGTTCAACGATTTCCGGGATCAGCAGGGCTTGGGTCTTGATGCCGGTTTCCGCCATCTGCCGCTTCAGCCGCTCATACACCAACCGCTCATGTGCCGCGTGTTGGTCGACAATCACCATACCGGTGGCCGTCTGCGCGATGATGTAATTCTCATGCACCTGCGCACGCGCCGCACCCAGCGGCGTATCCGTCGGTTCCGGCAGCACCGGGTCGATCCGCGCCGACGGCGTTTCGGCAAAGACCGTCTGCGCAAAACTTTCCGCAAACCCGCGCGATTCCGGTGCTTGATAGGCATAGGCACGGCCAAGGCTCGCTTGGCTGGGGCGATCCATCTGATAGATGCGCGGCGCCTCCGGGCGCATCGCGGCCAAGGTGGCATCGGCCACCGTCGTGCTGGCGCGGTGGCCCGCGTGGGCCAGGGCCGTCCGCAACCCGGTGATGATCAGGCTGCGGGCGGCCTCGGGTTCGCGAAACCGCACCTCGGATTTCGCGGGGTGCACGTTCACATCCACCCGCTCGGGGTCACAGATCAGGTTCAGCACGGCCGCCGGGTGACGATCACGGCTGAGGAAGTCATAGTACGCCACCCGCAGCGCACCCAGCAGAGCGCGGTCCAGCACCGGGCGACCATTGACGCAGACGAATTGCTGCACCGATGATCCACGCGAATAGGTCGGCAGCGCCGCATAACCCGTCAGCCGCAGCCCGCCGCGATCCACGTCGATTTTCAGCGCGTTGTCGATGAAATCCCGGCCAAGCACATGGGCCAACCGACCATGCAGCGCATCAAAGAAATCGCCCGATTGCGGATCGGCCCGGAAGATCACGCGCGGGGCATCATCGCTCACCTCGGTCAGGGTGAAGCCCACCTGCGGCTCTGCCATCGCCAGCCGCTTGATCACCTCGGCAATCGCCTGCGCCTCGGCACGGTCCGACCGCAAGAATTTCAGCCGCGCCGGGGTGGCATAGAACAAATCGCGCAGCTCAATCACCGTGCCACGGCCAGCCGCCGCCGGGCGCACATCCCCCATCCGCCCGCCCGCAATGCTCAGGCTGGCCCCATCGTGCCCTTCGGCGCGCGAGGTTAGGGTCAGCCGCCCGACCGATCCCAGCGAGGCCAAAGCCTCGCCGCGAAAGCCAAAAGACCGGATGTTCAACAGATCAGAGCCGTCGATTTTCGACGTCGCATGGCGGGCCACGGCCAGCGGCAGATCATCAGGCGTCATGCCGCAGCCATCATCGGTGACACGGATCAGCACCTTGCCACCGGCGGAATATTCGACACCGATACGCTTTGCGCCTGCATCCAGCGCGTTTTCGACCAGTTCTTTCACCGCAGATGCAGGGCGTTCCACCACCTCACCCGCAGCGATGCGGTTGATTGCGGCCTCGTCCAGGGGCCGGATGATGGGGCGTATATTGGGGGCATGCAGCGTCATGCCCCCAGTTCTAGCATCCTATGTCGGAAACCTCCACAGATTCGCTATTCGTTCGCAACGCCTGTCGGTTGGCCCACCACGATGAAATGCAGATCATCCGGCTTGATCAGACGGGCAGCCACGCGTTTGACATCTTCCAGAGTCACCGCATCGACGCGCGCGTTGCGGGTTTTCGGATAATCGGGCGGCAGCCCCAAATCCTGCATCCCGACCAGAATCGAGGCGATGGTGTCATTGCCGTCAAACCGCAACGGGTAAGCCCCGGTCATATAGGTCTTGGCATTGGCCAATTCGTCCGCTGTCACGCCATCCTTGGCAATCTTGGCCCATTCCTCGCGGATCACCTTGATCGCCTCGGCCACCTTTTCGTTGCTGGCTTGAAACTGGCCAACCAGCACCTCGGCATGATCATAGGCCGCAAGCCCCGTGCTGACGCCGTAAGTCAGCCCGCGCTTCTCGCGCACTTCGGTCATCAGGCGGGCACTGAAACGGCCACCGCCAAGGATTTCATTCAGCAGGCTGGCGGCGAAGTAATCAGGGTCATCAAATTTCATCCCACCCTGCCCGAAGATGATCATCGACTGCGGGCCGGGGAAAGGCTGCACGGTGATGCCACCCTTGGTCTGCAAGGTGGCGGGGCCGGGCAGCGGGGCACCCTTGGCGGGCAGATCGGCCAGCAGCTTATCCAGCACCACGCCCAGTTCCGCAGCAGAAATGTCGCCCGCAGCGGCCACGGTGATACGATCCCGCGCGATGGCATCCTTGAACGCCTGCACAACGTCATCGCGGCTCAAGGCGGTCACCGATTCAATGCTGCCGGACCCATCCGAGCCATAGGGATGGCTCCCAAAGCTGCGGGCGCGTTCCAGATTGGCGGCAATCGCGCCAGGGTCTTTGGCATCGGCGCGCAGACCCGACAGCACCTGTTCGCGCACACGGTCGACCGCCACCTGATCAAAGCGTGGCTTGGTCAGGGCATCATGCAGCAGAGCAAGCGCCTGGTCGCGGTTCTCGGTCAGGAAATGGCTAGAGACTGAAACGCCATCCTGATCACTGCTGAACTGAAAACTGGCGGCAAGGCCATCACGGGCGGCGGCAAAGCCTTGGCTATCCAGATCGCCCGCACCTTCTTCTATCAGCGCCGTCATCAGATTGACCGCGCCGCGCTTGCCCGGCGCATCCAGCGACGTGCCGCCCTTGAAGCGGATTTCCAGCGCGGTGAACGGGATGCCATGATCTTCGACCAACCAAGCCTTGATCCCACCCGGAGAGGTAACAGGTTGAATGTTGATCTCAGCATGCAGCGGCGTGGCAAAGGCCAGCATCAAAGCAGCCGCGCGCCATAGATTGCGGATATTCATTGCGCAGCCTCCTTGGTGGTCAGCCAGCCCGTCACGGCCTGATCCCGGTTAAACACCAGCTTGGCCGCAGCCATCACGTCTTCGGGGGTCACGGCTTGCAGCACATCGGGCCAGTCCTGCACATCTTTCACCGAAAGCCCCACCGCCAAAGCCTCGCCATAGGTGCGGGCAAGACCGCCTGCGTCGTCACGGGCATAGATCTGGCCCGCGCGGATCTGCGTCTTGATGCGGGCGAAATCCTGCGGATTGACGCCATCCTTCATGAATTTGTCGATCGCTTTGTCCATCGCAGCCTCAGCATCGGCCAAAGACACGCCTTCGGCAGGCACCACGACAAGGCCAAAGGTTTGCGGATCAACCGAAGTGCCATCGTAATAGGCCGAGGAATAGACAGCGGTTTGCGTATCAAACTGCAAGGCCTTGGTCAGCACCGAAGTGGTGCCAGAGCCGCCCAGCAGATTGGCCAGAACTGCCAAAGCCGCTGCCTGCTTCTGATCACCGGGATTCCGCTCGGGGGCCAGATAGCTCCGCGCGACGTAAGGCTGGGCCACACGCTCATCGGCCAGCACAAGGCGGCGCTCGGCCAGTTGCGGCGGCTCTTGCGGGCGCTGGCGGGGCTTGATCTTGTCCGAAGGCGGCAGCGGGCCATAGTATTTCTCGGCCAAAGCCCGCACCTCATCCGGCTTTACATCGCCCGCCACGATCAGGATGGCATTGTTCGGCGCGTAATAGGCGCGGTAAAAGTTGATCGCATCATCGCGCGTCAGACCCGCGATTTCCGCACGCCAGCCAATCACCGGAATGCCATAGGGGTGGTTCAGGTATTGCGCCGCCGACATCTGCTCTTGCAGCAGGCTGCCGGGATCACCATCCGTGCGCTGGCCGCGTTCTTCCAGGATCACCTGACGTTCGGTCGTCACGTCCTCTTCCGACATGTTCAGATTGACCATGCGGTCGGATTCCATCTGCATCATCAGACCCAGCCGATCTGCCGCAACGCGCTGGAAGAAGGCCGTATAATCCTGCGTGGTAAAGGCGTTGTCGTTGCCGCCCTGCTTTTCCACCGTGGCGGAAAATTCTCCCGAGGGCACTTTCGCGGTGCCTTTGAACATCAGATGTTCAAAGAAATGCGCAATGCCGGAATGGCCCGCCACCTCATCAGCGCGACCGATCTTGTACCAGACCATCTGCGTTACGACCGGGGCGCGGTGATCCTCGATCACCACAACCTGCAGCCCGTTGTTCAGGGTGAAACTGCTGACCGTATCGGCACTTGCGGGCAAAGACAGGCAGATCAGGCCAAACAGACTGCGGCCAAAATTGCGGCCAAGCGTGCGAAACATCGCGGTCCTCCGTGGATTACACGCGCCACGCTAACCGCAATGCCGCACCTGCGAAAGCCGGGGCAACGCTGTTGTGATCACTCGTTCTTTTTGCGCGGCGGTGCCGACGGCGTGCGCGCACCCGCAGCCCGCCAGCGCAACAGCTCGGCGTGCTGATCCAGCGACATCCGCGCATAGGCCTTGTAATAGACGTTCATGTTGAACAAACGCTCCAACGGACGGCCATTGTGCTTTTTGCGGAATTCCAGATCTTCGGCGGCGAGAGTCTGACGGATGCCCGGCGTCACGCCCTGACGGGTGGCATAGTTGTAAAGCCCCGCATCGCTGACACCGCTGTTCGACGGTGCAGCCCCACCAAGTGCGGCAATCGCATCGGCCTGCGGATTCTGATCGGTCAGGTTCGCCCCACCCGGCGTGGGTGCAGGCAGTTCGGCCAGAGAGGCCGGCAGTTCCAGCGCTTTCGGGGGCAGAATCGCAAATTCATCCGGGCCATTGCTGTCCGAGCGCAGATTCATCAGCTCTGGCGCCTTGTCGCTGCAAGCCGTCAGCGCCAACAACGCCGCGCCCGCGATTGCGAGAACCACCCGTGCTGATCGCATATTGCCGCCTCCACCAAGCCTTACCATCGTCGTCTTAGCCTATGATCCCGCCCGCGTCACGGGGTCTTTCGGGCCTTGCGCGGCTTGGGCTTGCCGGATTTGCCGCTGAACAGCACCAAACCGATGGCTCCGGCGAATATCGCAATGTCGGCGATGTTGAACGAATAGGGGTTTTCATAGCCACAGCACGACATGGTCAGGAAATCCGCGACATAGCCGTAAGCAATGCGATCCACCACATTGCCCAAGGCCCCGCCGATCAACAAACCACCCGCAATCATCGACCAGCGCCCCGCCTTCTCGCGCCGCAGCCACACCAGAACCCAAGCCGAAATCGCAATCGCCACCGCAATCAGCACCCAGCGCATGAACTCGGCGCTGTTGGCAAACAGGCCAAAATTCACCCCGCGATTCTCGGCCCAGCGAAAGTTCAGCAGCGGATCCAGCACTTCGATCTCGCCACGCTCACGGATCGACAGCAGGCGGATGACCCCCAGTTTGCTGAGTTGATCCAGCAGAAAAACGATGACCGCAGTGATGGAAAGCGTGCGCATGTCAGTGCCGGAAATGCCGCTGATCGGTGAACACCATGGCCAGCCCCGCCGCATCGGCTGCCGCAATCACCTCGTCGTCGCGCATTGAGCCACCGGGCTGGATGATCGCCGTCGCCCCCGCCTCTGCCGCAGCCAGCAGCCCATCGGCAAACGGGAAAAACGCATCCGACGCCACCACCGACCCAATGGTCGGGCTTTGCGGCAGGCTCAGCACATCGGCCATATCACCCGCCTTGCGCGCGGCGATGCGGGTCGAATCAATGCGGCTCATCTGGCCCGCGCCCACGCCCACCGTCGCGCCATCCTTGACGTAGACGATGGCGTTGGATTTCACATGCTTGGCGACCTTCCACGCAAACATCAGATCGGCCAGTTCAGCCTCGGTCGGCGCACGCTTTGTCACCACCTTCAGATCGGCGGCGGTAATGCTGTCGGTGTCACGATCCTGCACCAGAAATCCACCCGCCACCTGTTTGAAGGCCAAGGATTTCTCCGCCGGGTCGGGCAAGCCTTTGGTGGTCAGCAGGCGCAGGTTTTTCTTCGCCGCGAAAATCGCTTTCGCCTCATCGCTGGCACCCGGCGCGATCACCACTTCGGTGAAAATCTTGACGATTTCCTCAGCGGTCTCGGCATCAAGCGGCTGATTCAGCGCGACAATCCCACCAAAGGCACTGGTCTGATCGCAGGCATAGGCGCGCAGGTAGGCCTCTTTCAACGTCGCAGCCTTGCCCACGCCACAGGGGTTGGCGTGTTTGATAATGGCACAAGCCGGGCCAGCACCTGCAAACTCGGCCACCAATTCAAACGCCGCATCGGTGTCGTTGATGTTGTTGTAGGACAGTTCCTTGCCCTGCCATTGCTTTGCCGTCGCCACACCTTCGCGCTTGCTGCCATCGGTGTAGAACGCCGCCGCCTGATGCGGGTTTTCGCCATAGCGCAGACCCTGCGCCAGCACCCCGCCAAAGGATTTCGAACGGGTAAAGGGTTGCTTCAACTCCCCCGACAGCCAGCCAGCGACGGCAGTGTCATAGGCGGCGGTGCGCGCGTAAGCCGCCAGCGCCAGCTTCTGCCGGAAGGCCAGAGTGGTCGCGCCGTCATGCGCCTTCATCTGATCAATCAGACCCGCATAATCGGCCGGGTCGGTCACAACCGTCACAAAGCGGTGGTTTTTCGAGGCCGCGCGAATCATCGCAGGCCCGCCGATGTCGATATTCTCGATGCAGGTGTCGTGGTCGGCACCCTTGGCCACGGTTTCTTCAAACGGGTAAAGATTGACGATCAGCAGATCAATCGGCTCGATCCCATGCGCGGCCATCGCCAGCAGATGCTCGTCATCATCACGCAGTGCCAGCAAAGCGCCGTGGACATTCGGATGCAGGGTTTTCACCCGGCCATCCATCATCTCGGGAAATCCCGTCACATCAGACACATCGCGCACCGTCAGCCCCGCCGTGCGCAACATGCCACTGGTGCCGCCGGTCGAGATCAACTCGACCCCCTGCGCCGCCAGCGCGCGGGCCAAGTCCAGTAGGCCGGATTTGTCGGATACGGAAATCAGCGCGCGGCCGATGGGAACAAGATTGGTCATGTCAGCCCCTTTTGCTCAGATCGGCACCGGCATCTCATCGCGGTCCAGATCCCGGATGGCCAGCGGAGTATCCTGTGCTTTCGCCAAGGTCCAGCCGATCTGCGTCTCAAGCTCCATCGCGCGCGCAGAAAGGACGATCTGGCGCGTTGGACGCGGTTTCAGACGACCTTTTTCCAGAAAAACCGAAGGCTCCAGCGTCAATGTCGCCACCCCGTCATGGCGAAACACCCATATTTCGCCGCTTTTTAAGGCAAGCGAGACGGCAGACCCGCCCATATCCAGCGCCGCATCAACATCCGGGTGCAGATGGAATCGCACGCTGAACGCCGCCCCCTGCAACTGCGCCTCATTCATCCAACGCTCAAACCGCGCCCGCTCGGCCTTGCTGCGCGCGATCAGCGCATCCATCCCTGCCAGCTTGCGGCCATCCTTGGTCAGCAACAACTCGCGCGCATGGGTCAGCCCATGCGTCGTCGACCACCCCGAATGCGCCATGTAAAGATGCAGCCCATCCGGCAACTGTGCCTGCCGCAGCGATGTCACCTGTGCGCGGTCCGCCAACACCTGCTGCCCAAATCCCAACAGCGGCCCCGGCTTCAACCGGCTGGAAGAATACCCCTCCACCGCCAAGGTGGAATGCGAGGCCGTCGCCCGCCCCGCCTGCCGCCATTCCGTGCCAAACGGCGCCCCCGATCCGCAGTTGACGATCACCGGCCGCCGCCCCGAAGTCAGCTCAAACGCCCCGGTCGAGGCATGCGCCCACGCCCCCGCAGCGCCACCCGGCGGGCGGGCAGCATCGACGATCACCGTCGTGCGCGCCTCGGCCATCCGGGCAAACCCCATCGCCAGCCCCAACCCCACGCCTGACCCCGGCTTCACCCCCGCCGCCGCCAGCGCCAGATCCAACCGCCCCTCTACCCCACGCCCACCGCCATGAAACCGCGCCAAGCCCCCATCCGCATGGCGCAACGCCCGCAAACTCGGCGCAATCCGCTCCAACGCCGCCACCAACGCAGGCGGCAAGGCAAGCCCCGCTTCAGACAAAGCCTGCTCGGCCCAGGTCAGCAGAGTGAACACCTCCAGCAGTTCCTCAGGGTTGCGCGTCGGAATCCCCCCCATCGCGTCAATCTCGCGCCCACATTCCACCGCCAGCGCCGCCACCGCAGGCGTCACCCGCGCCTCCATACCGGTCAGCGCCAACCCGGCATAGATCAACCCCGTCAACGCCTCAAACCGCGGCAATCCCGGCGCCGCATGCGCCCAACGCCGCGACAAAAACACCACCTGCGCCGACAAGCTCCGGTAATACGCCTCAGACTGCGCCCGATCGCGCCCCTGCAACAACAGCAGCGCATGGTTGATCCAGCGGATCAACCGCCGCCCGGTCAGATCCGGGCTCCACCCCGGCCCCTGCCCGCCGCCAAACCGCGCGATCCAGTCCCAAGTCCAATCCTGCGCGCGGCTGCGGGCGGCAAAATCCCCCAGCGCGCCCAGATCGTCCAGCCACACGAACCCTTGCACCTCGGCAGGTGCCCCCGGATCGTCCAACACCACATCCCAGATCGACCGGCCCGGAGCCTCCACCAACTGCCCGGCAAACTGGAAATTCCCCGCCACCAACTGCCGCCCACGCGCATAAAGCCCCACCGAGCGCGGCTCGGGCTGCGAGACAAACCCCGTCGCCGCCGGACTACGCCGCGCGCGCCACATCGCCAGCCGATTGCCAAGGCTTGCCCTGCCGGGGTTGCGTGCCATGCCGTTCCTGTAAATCCTGTAAGCCCGCTTGCAGACGGGTCATTGGCGGCAATCATACCCGCCCACTGCCAACCTGTCACCCCGGCTTCATCTTGGCGAAAATACTCCCCGCGGAGCGTTCGACCGCACCACACGCACAAGGCCGGGCATCACACCCGGCCTTGCATCCCGCGCCAAAGCCGCCGCGCGCTCCCTCGATGGGGGCCAAGGCGGCACCCGGTTTCAGGTCAGTGCTGCACGCGTTCCATATATTGCGCCAACCCACGCACCTGACCCAGCCAGCTGTCCAGCAGCTTCGGATCATGCGGCGCACCATGCACGCCCACCGCAATCTCGCGCTTCAGCACCGATTCCACCGCGAAACTGACCGGAGTCGACACCAGCCGCGCCATGGCTGAGCCACGCGCATCGCCCCAGGCATCCATGGCCCAGGTCTCGTGGAACACCGGGCGGCCATCGCGCTCGGCCTTCAGCGACACGAACAGGATCACCCGATCCGGCTCTCCAGGGGCATAAGAGTTTTCCGCCACAAACTGCGCCGCCATCTCGGCCAAACGCGCATCGCCCGCGGGGCCTTCCAGCGTCTCGATCTCGCGGAACACCGGGGTCCAGGCATCCTGCCAGCCGTTCAACCGAATGGTGCCACGCACGAAGTCCTTGACCTTCCAATCAGGGTCAAAGCGGTAATCTTCCATGAACGGATAGCTGTCGCGGTTCGGGTAAACCTCAAAACTCTCCGGCACCGGCAAAGGCGCATCATAGCGCGTGATCGCATCCCAAGGCCGATTGACCCGCAACTCGCTGAAATTCCGCAAAGATCGTGAAGGCGAGCGCAGAGCCTTCAACACGCCCAAGGGCGCCCACGAGAATTTATAGCGGAACGGGTTCGGAATCTTCGGCACGCCGCCGCAATAGCTGGTGAAAGACAGCACGTTATCAACGTGATAGGCTTTCGATGCGCGATAACGCGCCACCAGATCATGCGCCATCAGGTGATCAATGCCGGGGTCCAGACCCACTTCGTTCACCGACACCAGCCCAGCCTCGCGGAACGCAGCATCCAGCGCTTTCATTTCCGGCGCGATGTAGGAAGACGACACAAAATGTGCCTTTTTCTCAAGGCAGGTTTTGGCGATGGCCACATGCTGATCGGCAGGCAGCATCGAAATCGCGATGTCACCGGGCTGCAAGGCTGCCGCCAAAGCCTCAAGGCTATAGGCGCGAATGTCGGTGGTCAGATCGCCCACGGCTTCCTGCGCCTTTTCCACCGTGCGGTTCCACACCACAACCTTGTGGCCGTTCTCGATCAGCCGCCGCAAACCGGGGGCCGACGAAAGGCCGGTGCCGCACCAATGAATCGTCATGTTCTCTCTCCCCTTACAGATGCGCGCTGTGGCGGGCATATTCCGCCGCCGCACGCCCCCAAACGCCAGAATTCAGATCAGCCAACGTCGCCAGCGAGGACAACAGTTGGGCTGCATAATCTTCACTGCTTTCCACCGGCAGCAAGGACGGCAGGTTATCAATCGCCGTCACATCCAACACCGGGTTTTCCGCCACCCGCAGCGCGGGCGCGTCCCATTCCGTCACGCGGTCATAAACCTTGATCGGCGAGAAATCCGAAGTCGGATCGCAGGCAATATCGCCAATCACCGTCAACTTGCGCGCAGCGTCGTCTTTGGCACTCGCGGGCACGAACACCGGGCAGCCGGGGCGGGCGAGGATGCAGTTCAGGAAAATCTCGTGCTGCAAAATTTGCGGGAACGGCCCGCCCGATGCGGTTTCGGCCTGATCCCATTGCGTCACCGCCACATCAAGCGCCGCACACAGATCAGACGCGCCGGTGCCGACCCGGCCCAACGCCCCGATCACGATGGCTTTCGGGCGCTTGAAACCCGCCAGTTCAGCCTCCAGATCGGCCAGCAACGCGGCCTTGCCCGGATACTTTGAAACTGGCCCGGCAATCTCGCCGCGCTGCTGCGCCGCCCAGCATTTCAGGCTGACCGAAGCCCCGGCATAGCCCGCCCAATAGCCAAACGCCGCCACGCGCCGCCCGGTGGAATCCACCAGATATTCCAGATCATACAGCGTCCCGCCGCCTGCCTTGAAGCGTTTCAACAGCACTTGCCCCGCAGGCTGGCCCTTATAGGCATGGCCAAACATGATGTGCCGATGGGTCAGCGGCGTGCCATCCTCAGGCAGCTCCTTCAGCCCAAAGATGATCGCGTCCGCAGGCGCCTGCGGCCACAGATTCTCGGCGGCAATCTCGCATCCAGCCGCGCGGTATCCCTCGATGCCAATCGCGCGGACCGAGCTTTCCTCGACCGTCACCCGGATGCCAGCGCGGAGCAACGCCGCCGCCCCCTCGGGCGTCAGGCCGACGCGTTCTTCATTCGGGCGTTGCTCTGCCCGGACCCACAGATGCGTCATGCCAATCCCCTGCGCTGTGCCATTCGCGGCGCTGAATATCAGATCGGGGGGCAAGAAACAGGGGGCGCGTGGTCCTGCGCCCGAATTTCGCCCAAACTGCGACGTAGGGAACGTGGCAAGGCAGCGGCAATCCGGTTATCGTCGCAGCCATGCTGTGCAAAGAGGCGTGCCATGTCCCTGCTTTCCCTTCTGACCGACGTGCTGTTCATCGGTCACTCGCTGGTAGGCCCCACCCTGCCCACCGTCCTTGACGCCACCCTGCGCGAGATGGGCGCGCCTTCGGTGGTCGAAGCGCAGATCATCAACGGCTCCTCGCTCGCCTACAACTGGGATAATTCCGCCAATGCCGAAGGCGTCGATGCCAAAGCGCGGCTGAAGCAGCGCGCGGCGGATGTGCTGATCATGACCGAAGCGCAGCCGTTGAAGGGGCAAATCCAATACAACGACACCTCGGGCTATGTAGCCAAATTCTCCGCCCTCGCCTTGGAGGCCAACCCCCACACCCGCCTCTACGTCTACGAAACCTGGCCCAGCCTGAACTCTGGCCCCGGCAACATCACAAAGGACGATCCCGACGCAGGCATCCCATGGCGCGAACGCCTCGCCCTTGATCTGCCGCTGTGGGAGGGTGTCGCCGCCGACGCCTCGGTCAAAGCGGGGCACGAGGTGAAACTACTGCCCGTCGGCCAAGCGATGGGCCTGCTGGCTGATGAGATCAAGGCAGGCCACGTCCCCGGCGTCACTGACATCAAACAGATGTTCAGCGATGACATCCACCTTTCCGGCAAGGGGCTTTATTTCGTGGCCATGGTGCAAGCCGCAGCCATCATGGGCAAAAGCCCCGAAGGCGTGCCCGCCAAAGTCACCCGCGCCTGGACTTCACGCGATGCCGTGATCACGCAGGAGCAAGCGCAAGCCTTCCAGCGCATCGCGTGGAAGGCGCTGGAAGCCTATGTGCCGGGCGAAATCGCCGCCAAGATCGCCCCCGCGCCCGTAAAAGCCGCTGCCGAAACCCCGCCCGCCCCGCTGCCCGCCGTTACAGACCCGCCGTTTCCCGCCTTCAAACCGATCACCAACACCCACCTCGCCCTGGGCCTCGCAGGCGTCAACGACTGGTCGGTGCAGCAGCCCTTCCTCAACGTCATGAAAACCGCCCGGCCCTGGATCGGCCATCTGCCCGATCAGTTCGGCGGCTGGACCGAGGCTGATCTGGCAAAGGCAGGCGCCTTGGGGCCGCATGGTTGGCCCACCAAAATCCCGCCCGAACTGGCGAAAATCTCGGCCCTGATCCTGACCGAACTGCCCGAAGATGCCGCAGGCGTCGCCGGGCGCTACATCCTGACCTACCAAGGCAAAGGCACGCTGAAACTGGAAGGCCGCGCGCAGGTTGTCGAAGAATCCCCCGGCCGCGTGGTGTTTGACTACACGCCGGGCGGCGGCATGGTTTCGGTCTCGCTGCTCGCCCTCGACGCCGCCGACCCGATCCACGACATCGTCGTCGTGCGCGCCTCGCGGGCACAGATGCTGGCCGATGGCGCCATCTTCAACCCCGATTGGCTGGCGCGGATCAGGGGCGTCAAAGGCATCCGCTTTATGGATTGGATGATGACCAATGACTCCACCCTCGCCGACCCCAAAGACCGCCCCCTACCCGAAGATTACACCTACGCCCGCAACGGCGTGCCGATGGAAATCATGGTCGCCCTCGCCAATGAACTGAAGGCCGATGCGTGGTTCACCCTGCCCCACCTCGCCACAGATGATCTGATCCGCACCTACGCCCAAATCGCGCATGATCAGTTGGACCCCGCCCTGCACGCGCAAGTCGAATACTCCAACGAGGTCTGGAACTGGCAATTCGCCCAAGCCCGCTGGGCGGAAGAACAGGGTATCGCCCGCTGGGGCCAAGACAAGACATGGGTGCAATTCTACGGCCTGCGCGCCGCGCAAGTCATGGCGATCTGGTCGGATGTGTTCAAGGATGCCCCCACCCGGCTAACCCGCATCGTCTCGGTACAAACCGGCTGGCTGGGGCTGGAAGAGCAAATTCTCGATGCCCCCTTGGTCGTCGCCGAAGGTCTGCCGCCCCCCGTTGCCAGCTTTGATGCCTATGCCGTAACCGGCTATTTCAGTGCCGAACTGGGTGGCGAGCAGAAATACACCACCGTCAAAGACTGGCTGCGCCAGTCTGCCGATGCCGCGCGCAAAGACGCCGCAGCACAGGGGCTGAGCGGGGCAGATGCCGACGCCTATCTTGCCGCCCATCGCTATGATCTGGCCGACAAACTGGCCGCACAGGATTTGCGCGATGGCTCTGTCAGCGGCAATCCCGCCAACAGCCTGACGCAAATGCTCTCCGAAACGCTGCCCTATCACGCCGCCATCGCCGCAGATCGCGGCCTGAAGCTGATGATGTATGAAGGCGGCAGCCATGTGGTTGGCTATGGCGCAGCGGTCGATGACGAAGAACTGACCGCTTTCTTCACCCACTTGAATTTCACCCCCGAAATGGGCGCGCTTTACGCCGAATTGCTGGCGGGCTGGCAGTTGATCAGCGATCAGCCGTTCAATGCCTTTGTCGATATCTATCACCCGGTCAAATGGGGATCTTGGGGCGCGTTGCGGCACTTGGGCGATAACAACCCGCGCTGGGATGCCTTGGCCAAAGGCTGCATCACGTGCTGACACCCCGGCTGAGCGTCATCATCCCGGCCAGCAACGAGGCGGACTATATCGGCGCTTGCCTGACGGCTCTGTTCGCCTCAGGCGCGGTAGAAGCCGAATGCATCGTCGTCGCCAACGGCTGCCGTGATGCCACGGCGGCGGTGGCGCAGGGCTATGCCGATCAGGCCACGGCGGCAGGCTGGGCATTGACGGTGCTGGACTTGCCGCAGGGCGGCAAGCCCAACGCGCTGAACGCAGGCGACCGGATCGCGCGGGGGGCGCTTCGGGCCTATCTGGATGCCGATGTGGTGGTTTCGTCCCCCCTTATGGCGCAACTGATTGCAGCACTTGCTGGTGATGCACCGCTATACGCCACCGGCACCGCCGAAATCCCCCGCGCGCAAAGCTGGGTGACGCGCGCCTATGCCCGCTTCTGGCAACGACTGCCCTTCGCGCAAAGCAACGCCCCCGGTTATGGCCTGTTCGCGGTAAACGCCGCAGGCCGCGCGCGCTGGGGCGATTTTCCGGCGATCATCTCGGACGATACCTTCGTGCGGCTACAATTTGAACCGCACGAGCGGGTGCAGGTGCCTGCCACCTACGCTTGGCCAATGATCGAAGGCTTCTCCGCGCTAACCCGCGTGCGCCGCCGTCAAGATGCCGGCGTGGCCGAGATTGACAGGCTGTACCCCGGCCTTCTGGCGCGCGAGGCAAAAGCCCGCCTCAGCAAGGCAGACCTGCTGGCGCTGGCCCTGCGTGACCCATTGGGTTTTGCCACCTATGCCGCCGTTTCGCTTGCCGTTCGCCTGCGGCGCGGGCAGGGCTGGACGCGCGGTCGGTGATCTGTTCACGGCGAAAAACCCGCGGAAAACACAAGATGTTGTGTATCTAGGCACCGGGGCACACAAGTCATTCCCAGATGGGAAGAAGCTTACAGATCAAACGTCGCAAACACCGGCGCGTGGTCAGACGGCTGATCCCACCCCCGCACGGGCCGCAAAATCCGGCTGCCATGCGCAGCCCCGGCAATGTCGGGCGTGGCCCAGATATGGTCCAACCGCCGCCCCTTGTCGGCACCGTCCCAATCGGGTGAACGGTAGCTCCACCAGCTATACAGATTGCCCGTCGGAATATCAGCGCGGGTGACATCTACCCAAGCCCCTGCGTCCATCACAGCGCCAAAGTGCTCCACCTCGATCGGGGTGTGGCTGACGATTTTCAGCAGCGCCTTGTGGTTCCAAACGTCATCCTCACGCGGGGCAATGTTCAGATCGCCGACAAGGATGGATTTGCTGGGCTTCTCACCATGGAACCAATCACGCATCTCGGTCAGGAAATCCAGCTTTTGCCCGAATTTCACATTCTGCAAGCGATCAGGAATATCGCCCCCCGCCGGGATATAGCAGTTGTGGATCACCACGCCGTTTTCCAACCGCGCCGCCACATGCCGGGCATGGCCCATCGCCACAAAATCCCGCCCGCCCACATCTTCCAGCGGCAGCTTCGAGATGATCGCCACCCCGTTGTAACCCTTCTGCCCCCGCGCCACCATGTAGCGATAGCCCAAGGCACGGAACTGCTCGACCGGAATCATCTCCACCGGGCTCTTGCATTCCTGCAAGCACAGGATATCAGGCGATTCTTCGGCCATAAGCCTGACCACCAGACCCTCGCGCAACCGCACCGAATTGATGTTCCAAGTGGCAAGGGTAAACGTCATCGGCAGCTCCTGATCCAGAGCCAAACCCTAAGCCGCGCCACGATTGTTCTCAAGGGGTCAAGGCCGCCGGACACCACACAAAAAGCCGCCCAGCCAATAGGGCCGGGCGTGAGGTCCAACAGGGAGGTAATGTCTTACATATACCACAGTATGCGGCACTTTGCCGGGGGCCGATGCAATTTACCCAAGGCATGACTTTTTCGCCACAACCCAAGATTGTCAGATGCACGACAGCATTCGGCGCCGGAGGTTATTTCGTCAGGATCAGCTTGGCCGATTTGGTGATCCGCAGCGTGTAAATCTGGCCGTCCAGCTCGATATAAGCCGTGCCTGCCCCACCCGTCAGCGCCCGAGCGTCATAGCGCGGGGTGCGGTCGGACGGCACCAGTTCGGGTGCAGGGTTCAGGGGCGAGAGGATTTGGGTTTCGTACATGGTATGCTCCGCTTTTGCCAGAATTGGCATTGAAAGACCGGCTTCCCTTTTGGCGGGTGGCATGGTGATCCCTAATTCCTATCAAATCCGTCAGGAATGTAAATCCTGATTCTTTTACTTATGTTTGTGTTGCAGCCAAGCTGCGGCAGCTCTGCAACGCTGCCCGCTCATGCGACCGCCTGCGGCAGCAGCCAGGGGCCGCTGTTGGGAAGCTGGTTGGTGCGGATCGGGCAATCATAAGCGGTGGACAGCAGCGTATCGGTCAGCACAGATTCGGGTGTGCCTGTGGCTATCACCCCACCGCCCGCTAGCAGGGCCAGATGATCGCAGAACATCGCCGACAGGTTCAGATCGTGCATCACCGCAACCACTCCACCGCCCGCATCGGCAAAGCGGCGGGCAAGGCGCATCACCTGCAACTGATGACCCAGATCAAGGCTGGCCACGGGTTCATCCAGAAACAGCCAGCGCGCGCCTGCGGTGGCAACAGGGTTCCAGACCTGCACCAAGGCACGGGCGAGTTGCACGCGCTGACGCTCACCACCTGACAGGTCTTGGTAGTTGCGTGCGGCGTGGTACAGCAAATCCACCTCGGCCAAGGCGCGTTGCGGCAGATCCTGCGCCGCTGCGTTCTCGCCCATGCTCAAGCCCAGCCGGATCACTTCCAGCACGGTAAACGGAAATGCGAGTTGAGTTTCCTGCGCCATCACGGCGCGGACGGCAGCGAGTTGCCAAGCCTTCGCGCGCGCCACATCCAGCCCGTTCAGGGTGATACTGCCGTGATAGGCGATCTCGCCCGTCATCGCGCGCAGCAGGGTGGTTTTGCCCGAACCGTTTGGCCCGACAATCGCCGTCAGCGTGCCGGGGCGGGCGCGCAGGCTGACATCGCGCAGCACCTGACGGCGGCCAAGAGTGATGTTGACGTGTTCAAGCTCAAGCATGGCTCAAATCCCCACAAGGCCCTGACGCCGCATCAAAATCCACAGGAATACCGGCGCGCCCAGCACGGCGGTGACGATACCGATCGGCAGTTCTGCCGGGGCGACAATGGTGCGGGCGATCATATCTGCCCCGACCAGCAGGCTGGCCCCCAACACGGCAGCGTTGGGCAAAAGGTAGCGATGGTTCGGGCCGGTGGAGATGCGCAGCAGATGCGGCACGACGATGCCGATAAAGCCGATGCCCCCCGCCACAGCGACTGACGCTCCAGTTGCGGCGGCCACGCCCAGAATGATCAGTTGCTTCAACCGCTCCACCTCGATGCCCAGATGCGCGGCTTGCGCTTCGCCCAAGGCCAGCGCGTTCAACCCGCGCGCCATCAGGGGGGAGAACAGCAGCACTGGCAGGATCAGCGGCAAGGCTGTGGCCAGCTTGCCCCAGCCCGCGCCCGCCAAGGAGCCCATGCTCCAGAACGTCAGGTCGCGCAGTTGTTTATCATCGGCGACATAGACGAGAATCCCCGTCACAGCCCCAGCCAAAGCGCCCAGCGCGATGCCCGCCAGCAGCATATTGGCAACCGAGGTATGACCGCCACGCGTGGCCAAACGATACAGCAGCAGCGTCGCCGCCCAGCCGCCCAGAAAAGCCGCGACCGGCACCAGTTGGCCGCCGAAATGCACGGCAATTTCCGCAGGCAGCAGGCCGCCCAGCACAATCGCCAGCACCGCCCCCAAACCTGCCCCCGCGCCGACACCGACGATGCCGGGATCAGCCAAAGGGTTGCGGAACAAGCCCTGCATCAGCGCGCCCGACACCGCGAGCGCCGCGCCGATCAGCAGGCCCATCGCCAGACGTGGCAGGCGGATGTTCCAGAAAATCACCTGATCGCGGGGCGAGAGTTCGCCGTTCAGGGCGGCATGCAACAGGTCGGCAAGGGTCAACCCCGCCGCCCCGGTGCCCAAGGACGCAACCGAAACCAACAGCAGCAGCACGATCAGGGCGCGCAGCATCAGGCCGGCGCGGGCCTCGCGCGTATCACCCGAGCTGCGGCTGCGTCCCAAGGCAAAACTGGCCATCCTAGCCCGCTTTCGGATAGAGCGCGTCATAAAGCGCCTTGGCGGCCTCGGGCGTGCGCGGGCCAAAGCCCAGCAGCAGCATCCCATCCATGCGCAGGATATTGCCCGATTGCGCGGCAGGGGTTTGCGACAGGGTGGGATGCGCCATCACATCCGGGTTGCCGATGGCCAGATCGCCTTCGCGATCCATCATCAGGATCAGATCGGGCGCGGCGGCCAGCACGGATTCGTCCGTCATCTGCTTGTAGCCGTGAAAGCCCGTTGCGGCGTTGACGCCCCCGGCAAGTGCGATGATGCCCTCTGCCGACGATCCCTCGCCACCCGCCATCACCCGCCCGCCTTGCAGAGACAGCACGAACAGCACGCGTTTTTTGTCAGTCACGGCGGCGGCGCGGGCTTCAGCCTCGGTCAAGGCCACTTGCACGTTTGCGGCCAAGGCGGCGCCTTCGGTGGGCAGGTCCAAAGCTGCGGCGACTGCGGTGATCTTGGCGACCACGCCCGCAGGGGTTGGATCGCCCGGCATCCGCAGAAAAGGAACACCTGCGGCGTTCAACACATCCACCGCAGCGGGCGGGCCTGCATCGGCTTCGGCGAGGATCAGATCGGGGGATACCGACAGCACGCCTTCGGGCGACAACGCGCGGATATAGCCGACATCTGGCAGCGCGGTGATTTCGGCAGGGTAGGTCGAGGTCGAATCGCGTGCCACCAGCCGATCTTGCGCGCCCAAAGCCACAGCGATTTCAGTGACCGAGCCGCCCAGCGTCACGACACGCTGGGCAGGCTCGGCCATCGCTGTGGTGATCAGCACCGCCGACGCAGCCAGCGCCAGAATCACCCGCAGAGTAAGGGATTTCCGCATCATGCCATCTCCGCTTCCAGCACCGGAAGCGCCTTGACGAACGCATCCCAAGCCAGCGGCGGCGCATCCTTGCGATAGCCAAAGATTTGCAGGATCAGCCCGCCGTCGGCATCGAACGCCTCAACCGAGATCGCATCGCCGCGCTGGGTTGGTTTGGTGACGCGCCAGACTTCGGCGATATGGTCGGCGCGCAGGTGCAGGTTAAAACGCGGATCCATCACGTTGATCCACGGTCCCATCGGCACGACTTTCTCGATCAGCCCGCCGTGAATCTGGATGCAGCCCGCGTTGCCGACAAAAATCATCAGTGGGATTTTCTGATCGGCGGCAGCGTGCAGCACTTGGGTCATCGCATCGCGCGCCACGGGGGCAGCATAGGGCGCACCCACCATGCGATTTGCGCCCAGGCGGTTGAATTTCAGCCGATGCGTCAGCCGCAGGAACTGGTGGGTATCGGTCATCGCCTGCCACTCGGCACGCAGATCAGCCACGCGGGCGGGATCACCCTTTGGCCCCTCGACAGGCGCGCGCGGCACAAGCGTCAGGTGATCCGGCTGTTCCGGCAGACGCAACGCGGCCACCAGCGCATCAAAGGCCGCAACATCAGATTCCGGTTTCAGATGCACTTTATGCACGGCATCGCCTGCGGCATCGAACACCTGCAAGCTGCGTTTGGGGCCATCCTCGCCCGTCTCGACCACCGCAAAGCCGAATTTCCAGTGGCTTGGGAACATCCGCATATCAATCTCGGAGCCCAGCACCATCGCGGCATGGGCGCCAGAGTGGTAATCCTTGTAGACCCCACGCCGCTCATGCACGCAGGATTCGTTCCGGGTCAGCGCCATCACATCGCCCAAATTCCCGATCAGCGGGAACAAGGCATCGGGGGCGGCATCGATCATCGTGGTGCCATGGCCGACATAGGCCGCCACCAGATCGGCCTCGGTGATTCCTTGCATCGCAGCGAAATCGCGGGCGCGTGCCTTGGGGTTTGCGGCGCGCAATGCGCGAATCTGATCGGGGGTATGCGTAGGGGCCATGCCAGAATCCTAAGTTTTGCAGGGGTGCGCGGATCTGGCTGGCCTTCGGGCCGTGGCTGGAGCGCAAGGGGCAAGACATATCTTCAGAGATATACTTGACAGTTATACTGGGGATTTCTATGAGCTTATTCTTGACAGATCAAGTCAGAATATATCTCTGCCCGCCAGCTTGTCCGATACCGGCAAGGCCAGCCATTCGCAGACCCTTAAAAAGGAACGCCAATGCTGCCCCGCCGCCCCACCGCCCTGCGCGGTCAACTTCTGCTCTCGACCTTTGCGATTGCCCTGATCGCCTCACCCGCCGCTGCGCAAGACACGGGCGACGGCGTTTTCCAGATGCTGGGCCGGATCATCTTTGGCACAGGCACCGCGAAAGTTGCCATCGACACGCCACAAGCCGTGACGGTGAAAGAGCAAGCCGATCTGGACCGCGCCCAGCCCAATACGGCTGGCGATGTGCTGAAAGGCATCCCCGGCGCACAGGCCACGGGGTCTTCGGCGCGGCCCTTGGGGCAGGCGTTCAACATCCGCGGCATCGGCAACACCGAGCAAACCGCGTCGGAGGCGCGCATTGCGGTCAGCGTCGATGGTGCGCCGAAATTCTTCGAGCAATATCGCCTTGGGTCGTTCTTTGGCGACTTTGAACTTTTCAAGCGGGTGGAAGTGCTGCGCGGCCCGGCCTCGTCCACACTTTACGGCGCGGGCGCGATTGGGGGGGCGATTGCCTTCACCACCAAGGATGCCGCCGATTTCATCCCAGAAGGCAAGACGACCACGCTGCGCTTCAAGACCGGCTATAACAGCAATGGCGACACCAAGAAGCTGGGCGTCATCTTTGCCACCAAGCAGGGCAACGCCGAATACCTAGGCGCGCTGAACTACTCAACAGGTGGCGAGATCAAGGATGGCTCGGGCACGGTTCTGCCCGGCACCGCCCATGAAAGCACATCCGGCCTGCTGAAAGGCAAATGGACACTGGGGCAGGATGACGATCAAAGCGTCACGCTTGCGCTATCGCGGACCGATACAGATCTGGACGATGCGCTGGTGGCGCAGACCGGGGGGGCTGCGGCGGCATTCTTCGGCACAGCCGACATTCATTCGATTGACGATACCGTGTCGCTGACATGGAACAACGCCTATTCGGCCAATCCGCTGCTCGATCTGACGGTGCAGCTGTCTTACACAAATACCAATGTGGACAAGAGCAACTTCTCCTTGGGGTCTGCCTGTGCGCCGGGTCGCAACCAGGTGCTGTGTGACGGCGAATTTGGCTATGCCACCACGACACTGAAGGTCGAAAACACCGCCGATCTCAGCACCGGGGCTTGGACCAACTATCTGACCACGGGCGTGCAGTTCTCGTCGCAAAAACGCAGCGCGACCTCGACGGTTGGGTCTTACCTGTTCCATCCCGAAGGCACTGATCGCAAGATCGGCCTCTATGCCCAAGGCGAGTTCACTTATCAGGAACGTCTGACCCTGATCCCCGGCATCCGAATCGACTTCGGCGATGTCACACCCGGTGCAGGCGCACGCGCCTTGGGAGCCGATGATGTCAGCGACACCGCCATCTCGCCCAAACTGGCGGCAATGTACAAGCTGAACGACTCGTTCTCGGTGTTCGGCTCTATCGCCCGGACAGAACGTCTGCCGAACCTGGATGAGCGTTATTCAAGCGAAGCGGCAAGCAGCCTGCCAGAGCGGCTGATTAGCCCAGATCTGAAGAAAGAAAAAGCCGACAGCATCGAGTTGGGCTTCACGGTGCAAAGACAGAACCTGCTTTCGGACGGCGACAGCCTGCAACTGAAAGTCACAGCGTTCCATAACGACGTGACCAACATGATCGCCACCACGCCGCGCTTGGCCGGTGGTCCGGCTGTGCCCTACTTCTCGAACATCGCCTCGGCAGAGTTGTGGGGCGCAGAGCTGGAAGCAGGCTACGATTCAGAGTTCTGGTTCGCCAACCTTGCCTACAGCAACGTGCGCAGCAAAGACGGCACCACGGGGCTAACGCTGGCAGATACCCCGGCAGAAAACGTCGCACTGACCCTTGGTGGCAAGCTGCCCGCACAAAATGTCAGCTTCGGCTGGACGGGGTATTACTATGACGACATCACCACCTCGTCTGCCACCACCTCGGCGCCGCATTACGACACGCATGATCTGTTCGTGAAATGGTCGCCGCAGGAAGGCGTGTTGCAAGGGCTGGATGTGAACTTTGCGGTCGAAAACATGTTCGACAAGACCTACCGCAACAACCTCGCGCTCGATAACGGTGTGGGCCGCAACTACAAGCTGTCGGTCGCCAAATCGGTGAGCTGGTGATGCGCAAGCCCTGCGCCTTTGCCATCGGGATGGGCCTTTTGGCTCATCCTGCCACCGCGCAAGAGGCAGGCGCAGGTCTGCCCCACGCCAGCACCGATCTGTTCAGCATCATCCTGTCAGCGCATTGGGTGGTGCAGGCGGTCATGCTGGTGTTGGCGCTGGCGGCTTTTGTGGCACTGACGATCATGGTGCAGAAGATCGCCGAGCTGACCCTGGCCTTCCGCGCCCTGCGTCGCAGCGCACAAAAGCTGTCAGAGGCCAATGACCTGACCGCAGCCGTCCGCGCGATGGCGGCACAGCGCGATGCCGCCACACAGATGGTGCGGGTGGCGCATGAGGAATTTCACGCTCTGGTCGATTTCCCCGCCGACCCCGCCTATGGCCATGCAGCGCAGCAACGCACCCGGCTAGCCATGGAACGGATCGAGGCTGCGGCCTTGGCGCGTTTGCGCGCGGGATCGGGGCTTTTGGCCTCTATCGGGGCGACCGCGCCGTTTGTCGGCCTGTTCGGCACGGTGTTCGGCATCATGAATGCGTTTCTGGCGATTGCGGAAACCAAGACCACCAGTCTGGCCGTCGTCGCCCCCGGCATTGCCGAGGCGCTGTTTGCCACCGCCATTGGTCTGCTGGCGGCGATCCCTGCCGTGCTGATCTACAACGCGCTGTCGCGGCGCATCGCCAGTTTCCGCCGCGGCCTTGCCGATGCTGCCGCCCAGATCGAGCGCTTGCTCAGCCGCGATCTGGATCGGCGCAGCGCGGCAAAGTTTGCCAAATCTGTGTGAGATATCATGGCCATCAGCCCGAGCACCCAACGCGATGAAGACGACGATGGCGCGATGGCCGAGATCAACGTCACGCCGTTCATTGATGTGATGCTGGTGCTGCTGATCGTGTTCATGGTTGCGGCACCACTTTCCACCGTGGATGTACCGCTGAATCTGCCAACCTCGTCTGCCGAGGCCACCCAGCGCCCGGAAGATCCGGTGTGGCTTAGCCTCGCGCCTGACCTCACGCTGACCTTGGGCAATCAGCCGCTTGCACGCAGCGATCTGCAAGCGGCGCTGGATGTGCAAAGCAAGGGCAAGCGCGATGTGCAGGTGTTTCTGCGCGCCGACCGGGTTGTGCCCTATGGCGATCTGATGGTGGTGCTGGATCAGTTGCGCAGCGCTGGTTATCTGAAGGTCGCGCTGGTTGGCTTGCAAAGCGGCGACGCGGAGCAGGCCACGCCATGACAACGCAATTCCGCAAATGCCCGGTGTCCTGCCCCATCGCGGCCTCGGCGCAACCGCAGCGAAGCTGGCGCAGTTGGGCGCTGTCGGCTACGACCACCGCGCTAGTGCTGAGTGCCGCCAGCGCCGTAGCGCTGACATCTGCCGCGCCGCCGGTCATGGATCAACCGATTTTTCTGACGCTGCCCCCAGCCCCGGCTGCGGCGGAAAGCGTTGCTGCCATCTCTGATCCGGCCCCGATTGCCAGTGCCGAAGCGCCCAGCCAGATGGCCGACAAAGCGCCTGAAGCCGACTCGCCGCCTGATCTGCCAACCGCGCAGCCGGTGGCCAAACCCGACGCGCCAACGCAGCCCGCGCCCGAACAGAGGACGGATGCCAAACCCACGCCGCCCGACATGCATTTGCCGCCGCCCGATCCGTTGCCCGCGCCCGATGCGCAACCGGCTGCTGCCGAGCCGCCGCCACCCGCGCCAAAGCCACAAGAACCTGCAAAACCGGCAGTGAAAAAGGCCGAGGCAAAGCCGAAGCAGGTTGAAAAGAAACCTGCCAAGACCAAGAAAGCCAAAGAACCGGCTCCGAAGAAGGTTACGAAAGCCAGTGCAGCCGCACCCAATGCGGGCGGAGCCACCGCGACCGCCAAGGCTGCGAAGGCTGCAGCGCAAGGCCCGTCGCCTGCCGCCTATCAGAAGGCGGTGATGAAAAAGATCAAGGCCACCCCAAAGCACGCCAATGCGGGCAAGGGCCGCGCTGTGGTCGGCTTTGCGATTTCGGCAAGCGGCGGACTGTCGCTGGTGAAGATCGTGAAAAGCTCCGGCTCGCCCGCGTTGGATGCGGCGGCACTGGATCACATTCAACGCGCGGCGCCGTTCCCAGCGCCGCCTGCGGGGGTCGCCGCGCGGTTTTCGTTTGAATTTGTCGGGAAGTGATCAGGTCAGATTGATCGGGCCAACCTGATCAGGCCAGCGCGATCAGGTGATTGTCCCACTCGGTTGAATTGCGGGCAAGCGGGGTCAGGCCGTCGCGGCCATAGCCCCACACACCACCCTGCCCATCGGTCAGCCGCAAGCCATCACCCACCGCCGCAGCCCCCGAAACATCGGCGCGCTGATCGCTCGACAGCCAGTTGCCCACGCCATCAAACAGCATCACCACCCCCGCCGGTGCCGAGGTGAGCGCGATCAGATCGCCCGCCCGGTTGACAGCAATCGAGCCCGCATAGCCCTTCATCGCAAAGCCTTGCGCATCTGGCGGCGGGCAAAGCTGCGGCGCGCTGCCCGGCACCCAGAGGCCCAGTTGCGCGACAGGCTCTGCCGGATCGCCTTCCCATTGCATCGCGAAAGCCACACCCTCGCCGTGCAGGGCGAGATGGCGGATCGAGTTCTGGTGCAATTCATCTGCCAATTCCACCTGATCCAGCAGCGCGCCTTCGGGCGATAGCAGCGTCAGGTTGGGTCGCATGGTGTCCGTATTAAGCTTGGTGCGGTCGCCGGGGTCAGTCTGAATCCCGCCGTTGGCCACCACCAGACGGCCATCCGCCAAGCGCCGGATGTCATGCGGGCCGATGCCGCCACTTTCCCATTCGCCGATGCGGGTAAAGCCTGCGGTTTCCCACAGCCCGACCCGCCCCGCCGAGCCTTCGGCCACCACTTCCGATGTCATCAGCAGCGCGCCGTCCAGCGAAAACGCGCCGTGGCCGTTGAACTGCCGCCCGTCGGGTGGGGTCAGCCGATGCCGCACAGCGCCGGTCAGGCAATCCAGCACCAGCGCGAATGTGCCGGGGCGGCGCGCAAAGGCCACCGCCAAGGCCTGCGTCGGATGCGCCGCCGCCGCATGACCGCGCGCAGGCAGGCCGATCTCGAACAGGCTTTCCCCCTGAGCGCTCAGGCCATGCAGCACGAATTCGTCGCCCAGCTTGCCCGCAGCCAGACAGGCGGGAGAGCCGACTTCGGCCCAAGACACCCGCGGCAGGCTGGCCGCAGCCAAGCCCGCCAGAAACGCCCGCCGCGTTGCCATATCAATCTCCATCCGCCGCGTTAAAGCCGACGCCCACATCCAGTTCCGGCCCAAGCTCGGACACCACGGTATCGGTCAAGGCGCTGATCGCCTGCTGCAAAATCTCAACCTTCAGATGGCCCTGCGGCGTGGCAACCCCGGCGAAGCTTGGATCGTCCAGCGTCTCGGCCAGCTTGATCGCCCGATCAAACCCCGCCAGCGTCAGCGGCGCATCGGGGGTCAGCGTCACCACCATGGCGCGCAAGGCCTGCAGCGACAGCAAGACATTGCGCTGACTGCGCCCCGAGGCCACAGCCTCGGCGCGTTCCGGGCGCGGTTTGTCAAAGGTGCCCAGAGGGCGGGCAAGGCGGGTGTCCTTGTCAAACTCCAGCGCGGCGACAACCTGCGTGAACAGGGTCTGACGCACTTCGGGGCGGGTCTGGAAGGTGGTGTTGCCCAGATCGCCTGCGGTCAGCACGGTCTTGGAATATGTGTTGATCCAATTGTCATTGATGATCTTGGCCATCCGCGCCAGATCCAGCGTCGTCGCCTTTATCAGCGCGCAGGGGTCGGCGGGCAAAGGCTCGGCCGGATACAGCAACCGCTCCAGCCCCGTCAGGCCGCGCGCTGCCACCGATTGATCGGGGAAATGTTCCGGCGAAAGCTGTGCCGGATCGCCCAACAGCAACGCACGTTGCGCCTTGGCGCCAGAGCCTTTTGGATCCGGCCAGAACGCAATCGCCACCGACAGCCCATCCGCCTCGGCAGGGCCAAAACGCAGGTGCTGCACGCCGAGCCAAGCATCATAGGCCGCGTTGAAGGCAGGTTTCAGGCCATCCGCTTTGCAATCCTTGGCAGCGGCATCCGCCAGCTCTTGCGTGCTGGTCGCGAAGGCCGCGTAGCCGGGCAAGATGTGATCGGACAGGGTCTGTTCAAAATCAGCCAAAGCCGGAGTGGCAAGGCAGAACGTCAGCAACGTCGCGCGCAGCAGCATGATTACAAACTTTCCAGAAATGCGAGGATGGCGTCACGGTCGTCTTTCGGCAAAGCCACCACGGCATCGCGGCTGGTCTGCGCCTCACCGCCATGCCACAGCACGGCCTCTAGAAACGAACGCGCGCGACCGTCGTGCAGAAATTCGCTGTGGCCGGAAACCTGCTGAGTCAGGCCAATGCCCCATAGCGGCGGGGTTTTCCATTCCGAGCCCGTCGCGCGCCCCTCGGGGCGGTTGTCGGCAAGGCCCGGACCCATGTCATGCAGCAGCAGATCGGTATAGGGCCAGATCAGTTGAAAGCTTTGCTCTGGCTGGTCTTTCAACCGCTCGGTGACGTATTTCGGCGTATGGCAAGAGGTGCAGCCGATGTCATAGAACACCTGCTTGCCGCGCAGAACCTGAGGGTCGTCGATATTGCGCCGCTCTGGCACGCCCAGATTGCGCGCGTAGAACGTCACCAGATCAAGGCTTTGGTGATCCACTTCCAAGCCATCGCGCAGGCCCGGCTCCTGCCCGCTGGGGGCCGCGCGGCACGCGGTTTGCGCCACCGTGCAATCGCCCCATGGATCGGGGTGCAGCGCCGTCGCAAGCCCCATATCGCCCTGAAACGCCCCGGCCGATTGGTCACGGATCGTCGCCTTGCCGCCCTTGAAGCCGAAGCGGCCCAAGGCAGCATGGCCATCCGGCCCCGCAGGCACAAAGCTGGCGCGACCGGAAATCCCGTCGCCATCGGCGTCACCCTCATCGACCCGCGCCAGAATATCGGCCTCGGGGATCGCTTCAAGCAGGCCCAGCCCGATCATCTGCGGTGCCACGCGCGGCGACAGCATCACGTCCGCCGCCATCGGACCATAGGCAAGGTCAGCGACCGAATACTTCGGTGCGCGCAGACTGACCACTGTGCCATCGGCCAAAGTCACCGGGGTTTCGGAATAGTTGATCACCATCCTGCCCTCGGCAGCGATGCCTTGCACGGCGAAATCCTGAAACTGCCCGCCATAGGTTGGCTCATCCTGCGTCGCCAGCCATTGCTTGATCTCGGCCGGGTTCGACCCACCCGGCACCGACAGCCGCAGGAACATCGACACCGCACTTTCACCCGCCTGTGGCACATGACCGCGCCCGTCTTTCAGGTGACAATCCTGACAGCCGCGCGCGTTGAACAAAGGCCCTAATCCATCCGAGGCCAACGTCGAGGCGGGCGACGGCACCCAGGTTTTGGTGAACAGCGCGTTGCCAAGATTGAAGTTCATCTGTCGGCCAAAAGGCATATTGCCGGAAAACTGCGAAAACGCATCCGCCGTGGGTCGGGCGCGCACGGTGGCGGCACCGCCGGATTTCGCTTCAAACTTCTCAGGCTGGCTGAAATCTGTGGCCAGGGCCACCACGCCCGCAATACGCGCCACCTCGGCCTTGGTGCGGGGAATCACGGTCAGATCCTGGCCGGTAGTCTCTTGCGCAAGGGCTGGCGCGGCCAGCAGCGGCAGTATCAAAAGGACGCGCAGCATCCGGGTCTTCCCTATATCAGTTGGGGGCGCTGCCCTGTTTCGCCCGCGCCCCCTGCCTACTCAGAGTGGGTTTCGCAGCGCCTTGTCAATCGCAGCAGACGACGGCAAGGCGCTGTTGACGCAAGCGTTACTGGAACACGGCCCCCGGATTATCGAGGCTGTCAGAGCCTTCGATGCTGGTGCCGGTCAAGCCCAAAGTGGTGATCGCGCGCTCGATCGAAGCGGTCTGCCTCACCAGCGCGTTCACGCCGCCCATCACCAAAGCCTCGCCTTCCTTGTTGCCCGCCGCCAGCATCTGATCATAAGCCATGCCGCCATCCGACGCCGCCTTGATCGCGCCCAAAGCCGTGACACTTGCCTCAAGTTCTGCCTTCAACTGGGTATCCACCGCCGGATCCGCCGCTGCAACCAGTTCCGAGATCGACGGCCCCGACACCACAGACCCATCGACGCGGGTGTAGTGGCCCAGATAAACGTTCTGGATGCCGATACCGTCGTAATAATGGCTGGCAGCGGTGTTGTCCGAGAAGCAATCATGTTCTTCTTCCGGGTCGTTCAGCATCAGACCCAGACGCATCCGCTGGCCCGCGACTTCCCCATAAGAAAGGCTGCCCATCCCGGTCAGAATAGCCGACAGCGCCGCCTTGGGGTCTTTTTCAATCACCGCCCGCGCGGTGCCACCCGTGGCCCACTGGCCTGCCATATCCTGCAAATCGCTGACCAGCAGGTCGGTCGCCGCCTTCAGATATTCCGCACGGCGATCACAATTGCCACCCGTGCAGCCATCGCCCTGCACATAGTCGGTGAAGGGCCGATTGCCCGCCCCCGGCCCGGTGCCGTTCAAATCTTGCCCCCACAAAAGGAACTCGATCGCGTGATAGCCCGAGGCCACATTGGCCTCGATCCCACCCGCCTCTTGCAGGGTGCCCGAGATCAGCTCTGGCGTGATCGTGCTGGCATCCACGTCCACGCCCGAGATTTTGAACTTCGGGTTGGCGATCACGTTCAGCGTTGCCAGATCGTTTTCTTCCGACTTGCCATAGGAAGGGTCGACATAGTCGATCAAGCCCTCGTCCAGCGGCCAGGCGTTGACCTTGCCTTCCCAATCATCCACCGCGACATTGCCGAAACGGAAAGCTTCCGTCTGCATATAGGGCGGGCGCGAGGCGATCCATGCCGCCCGCGCGGCCTTCAGGCTGTCTTCCGAAGGTGCTGTGATCAGCGCATCCACTGCCGCCTGCAAAGCGTTGGCGGTGGTCAGGCTGTCTTCATAGCCCGCAGCCGCAATATCGGCATAGGTCTTGGCCACCGCAGCCGGATCAGCAGCCAGCGCGGGCTGGACAGCCACGGTCAGGGCAGAAGTTGCAAGCAAGGCGAAGAACAAGGGGCGCATAGGGTATCTTTCCTAGTGACGGGTGGCTGAAGCGGCGACATGCGCGCCAGTGGCTGAAACTTTGGCTGAAAGTCTGTGAATGATGACAAGCGCTGCATGGCCGACACGTTCGGCGACCTGCACGGCTTCATAGGCGATGTCGGGCGGCAGCATGGTCAGCCCGAAGGCCATCGCATCCTCACGATCTCCTGCCGTGGCCGCCGCAACCATCTGCGCAAAGACGCTTTCATCGCCGCCAAGGCAGGCGCATTGCGTGTGATGCCGCATCAAGGGGCGACGGCCCATCTGCACCATCAGCGTGATCAGATGCGCCAGAGCGTTCACATCATGCGCCGCCTGTTCCGCCCCGAAAATCGCGGTGAAATCCTCGGCGATGGCGATGCGACCGGCTTCACCATCGCACCATTGCCGCAGCAGATGCACCGCGCCGCGTTCCAGCGGTGGCAGATCGGCCAAAAGACCAACCGCCGCACCACCGCGCACAGAGCTGGCCTGTACCGGGCTGTTCTGTTTGGGTTTTGACGATTTGAACCAGGAATAGCTCATGACTTTCCGACTGCCTTTCGCGACTGCACGTTGCAACCTGCGCCCTGCCGAAAAGGTTGGGCCTTGCGCCATTAACTGACGGATTTCGTCGGAATTGTAAATCCGATTCTTTCTGTCGGCTAATCGTTGCCAAAACCCCTGCCTTGACCGTAAGGTGCCGCTTCGCCAGATTGCCGCCATGACCGAAAATCCGCTTTGGCAAAACCGCAACTTCCGGCTGATGTTCGCCTCGTCGGCTGCCACCAATCTGGGCGATGGGCTGATCGCCGTGGCGGTCGCATGGCTGGCCACCCTGCTGACGCAAGATCCGTTCCTGATCGGCCTTGTCGCCAGCGCCCGCAATCTGCCGTGGTTTCTGTTTGCCCTGCCCGCAGGCGTGATCACCGACCGGATCGAGCATCGCCGCCTAATCATCGGCGCGGATTGCCTGCGTGTGGTGATCACCCTTGCCCTGCTGACCCTGGCGCTGACCGCGCATCCGGGCACCGCCCCGGTTCTGATGATGGCCGCACTGTCGTTCATCCTGGGCAGCGCCGAGGTGCTGCGCGACAACACAGCCCAAACCTTCACGCCTTCGGTTGTCGAGAAGTCACAGCTTGAACAGGCCAATGGCGCGATGTGGAGCGCGGAAAAACTGACCAGCGAGTTCATAGCACCTCCGCTGGCGGGCCTGTTGATCGGGCTGTCGATTGCGTTGCCCTTCGGCATTCAGGCGGTGATGCTGCTGGCCGCCATCCTGCTTATCGGCAGCATCCGCCTGCCTAAGCGAGTGCAGACCGCGCCACACCTGCCCCTGCTGGCGGCCCTGCGTGAGGGGATGCTGTGGCTGTGGCGCGACATCCCGCTGCGGCGTCTGGCCTTCATTCTGGGCGGCTTCAACTTTATCGGTTACGGCTTTGCCGCCGTGCTGGTGCTGTATGGCCAGCGTGTGCTGGGCTTGGATGCCTTTGGCTTTGGCCTGTTTCTGACGCTGGCCGCCATCGGCGGCTTGGCGGCCACACTGACCGGCCCGCGCCTGCTGCGCCATATCTCTCCGCGCAGCGCGATCCTGCTGGGCATGGCGGGGTTCAGCGTCACGTCACTGGTGCTGGCCTTGCATGCGCCGTTGTGGCTGGTGGCGATGTTCATGGTGCTGGATGGCTTTTCCGGCATGCTGTGGAACATCGCGCAGGTCAGCTACCGCCAGCGCCATATCCCCGCGCCGCTGCTGGGCCGGGTCAATTCCGCCTTCCGCTTCATCGGCACGGGCCCCGCCGCCTTTGGCGCCTTCACCTTCGGCTGGTTGATCGCTTGGGCCGGATCGAGGGCAGAACCATCGGGCACCGCCGAAGCCGTTCTGCTGCCCTATGCCGTCGCCGCCGCTATTGGAGCGGCCCTCACGCTCTACGCGTGGTTCCGACTGCATCTGCGATAAAACGCTGGACAAAAAAAGGCCGGGCACGAGGCCCGGCCAGGTCCAACAGGGAGGGTGCTGTGTCATAACCCCGGCACAGCAAGGGGAACTTTTGGCCGTCGGGCGGGGAGGACGCCGTCTGGCCTGAACAGATAGATAAGCATTCAATCAGGCAACAATAAGACCCGTAAGTGACGAAAACCTTACCTGACGCGCCCAATTCCGCCGTCAGGCGACCAGCTTGTAGCCGCCATTCTCGGTCACAAGCAGCCGTGCATTGCTGGGGTCGATTTCGATCTTTTGCCGCAAACGATAGATATGGGTTTCCAACGTGTGCGTGGTCACGCCCGCATTATAGCCCCAAACCTCGTGCAACAGCACATCCCGCGCCACCACGCCTTGTTGGGCGCGATAGAGGAACTTCAAGATGTTGGTTTCCTTTTCGGTCAACCGCACCTTCTTGTCCTTGGCGTCAACCAGCATCTTTTGTGCAGGCTTGAACGTGTAAGGCCCCATCTGGAACACCGCATCTTCGGATTGTTCATGGGTGCGCAACTGCGCCCGAATGCGGGCCAGCAGCACCGGGAACTTGAACGGCTTGGTCACATAATCATTTGCCCCCGAATCAAGCCCCAGAATTGTATCACTGTCGGTGTCATGGCCGGTCAGCATCATGATCGGGCACTTCACCCCGGCCTTGCGCATCCGTCGGCACAACTCGCGGCCATCGGTATCGGGCAAGCCCACGTCCAGAATCACCAGATCAAACAGGCCAGCCTTGACCTTCTCCATACCCTCGGCACCCGTGCGGCCCTCGAACACGTCAAAATCTTCGGTCATCACCAGTTGCTCGCTCAGCGCCTCGCGCAGATCGTCGTCGTCATCGACCAGCAGAATCTTTCGCAAAGTTGCCATGTGAACCTCCTTCAGACGGACCGTTTGTCCTTGCGCAAACACATGCGCCTGCCTCACGGTTCCGACAAGATTTGCTACAATCTTCTCACGCGGACGTGTCGCAGGCGCGGCGAATGTTTCAATCCGCTCCGCTTTCGCCTATGAAACCCGCATGAGCCTGCATCCCTCCACCCCCGAAATTCTTGCCCGCGCCCGCGCTGATCTGCGGCTTGGCTTGGCGATTGTGCTGACGGGCGGCGGCCAAGCCATGCTGTGCGCAGCGGTCGAGGAATTGACCGATGCCCGCCTTGCCGCCTTTCGCGCCGAGGGCACGCCCGAACTCGCGCTGACCGCCCGTCGCGCCGAGACGTTGAAAGCGATCCCCTATGACAGCGATCTGGCCCGCCTGCGCGTGCCTGCCGAGGCTGATCTGCGCTGGCTGCGCGCGGTGGCCGACCCCGCCGATGATCTGAACGTGCCGATGAAAGGCCCGCTGGTGGCGCTGCGCGACGGCCCCGCCACCCTGCACCGCACCGCCATCGCGCTGGCGAAATCGGCGCAACTGCTGCCTGCGATGCTGCTGGTTCCGGTGGCCGATGGGCTGGCTTTGGCCGCCCGCAACAACCTGACGCTGCTGGCCAACACCGATTGCGCCGATCTCGACCGCCTCGCGCCGCTTGCGCCGGTGATCTCGGCCCGCTTGCCGATGGCGGCGGCCCAAGCGGGCCGTTTGCACATCTTCCGCCCCGATGATGGCAGCGCCGAGCATTACGCCATCGAGATCGGCCGCCCTGACCGCGCCCAGCCGGTGCTGGCCCGCTTGCATTCGGCCTGTTTCACCGGCGATGTGCTGGGCAGCCTGAAATGCGACTGCGGCCCGCAACTGCACGCCGCCCTCGCCCAGATGGGGCAGGAAGGCGCGGGAGTTCTCCTGTATCTCAATCAGGAAGGCCGTGGCATCGGTCTGGCCAACAAGATGCGCGCCTATTCTTTGCAAGATCAGGGCTTTGACACGGTCGAGGCCAACCACCGCCTTGGCTTTGAAGATGATGAACGCGATTTCAGGATCGGTGCCGAAATCCTGCAAACCATGGGTTTTTCGCAAGTGCGTCTGCTGACCAACAACCCGAAAAAGCTGACCATGCTGCAAGCCTGCGGCCTGACAGTGACCGAGCGTGTGCCGCTGAAGGTTGGCCAAACCGCACAGAACCGCGCCTATCTTGCCACCAAAGCCGCCAAATCCGGGCACCTGCTATGAAATCCTCCGACCTGATCCTGACACCTATGGGCCTGCTGTTTCAAAACCGCCGCTTTCCCTGCACCATCGGGCGCGGCGGCATCACCGATGACAAGCGCGAAGGCGATGGCAGCACGCCTGTCGGCAGTCATCGCATCGTAGGCATGCTTTACCGCCCCGACCGCATCGCGCGCCGCACACTGCCCGATTGGGCGGTGCCGATCCGTCCCGGTGATCTGTGGTCAGACGACCCCAATGATTTCGACTACAACCAACTCGTCCGCGCGCCCTATCCCTTCAGCCACGAGCGTTTGAGCCGCAGCGATCCGCAATATGATCTGATCCTGATCACCGACTGGAACTGGGATGATCCCATTCCCGGCGCAGGCTCGGCGATCTTCATTCACACCTGGCGCAGCCCCAGCCACCCGACCGCAGGCTGTATCGGCCTGTCTCGGCAAAACCTGATCTGGATCGCCAACCGCCTGCGCCCCGAATCCCGGCTGATCGTTCGCTAAGGCTTCCCAAAGCGGTTCGGATTTCATATTCTGCCGTAAATCGGGGGGATATGATGGCCAAAGCTGTAAAATCGGATGACCAGATTTTCGCCCTGCGCATGGCCCGATCCGCCCCGGACCTCTGGCCGATGCTGGAGCAGGTTTACGGCCAGCATCCAAGCTACGCCCAATTCTGCACAGATCTAAAATCCGCCCTTGCAGAAGGTTGGCGCGACCGCCCCGCCGACCTTAAACTGTTGGATTTGAAGCGTGATCTGGAACCTGACTGGTTTCAGCGCGCCGATATGGCGGGCTATGTGTTCTACATCGACCGCTTTGCAGGCAACCTGCGCGGCGTGCTGGATCATCTCGACTACCTCGAAGATCTTGGCATCACCTACGTGCATTTCATGCCCTGCCTTACCCCTCGGCCCGGTGATTCCGATGGTGGCTATTCGGTGATGGATTACCGCAGCATCAACCCCGCCTACGGCAATCTGGAAGATTTCAAAGCGGTTTCAACCGAGCTGCGCAAGCGCGGCATCTCGCTCTGCATCGACCTCGTGCTGAACCACACCGCGAAAGAACACGCCTGGGCACAGGCCGCAGCCAAGGGCGACCCCGCCGCGCAAGACCTGTATTGGATGTTCGACACGCCAGAGCAACCCGATGCCTATGCGCAAACGCTGGTCGAGGTTTTCCCCGACAATGCCCCCGGTAATTTCACCCATTACCCAGAATTCGGCAAATGGGTCTGGACCACCTTCAACCAACATCAGTGGGATCTCAACTGGTCTAACCCACAGGTTTTTCTTGAGATTACCCGCATCATGCTGCACCTCGCCAACACCGGAGTTGACGTTTTGCGGCTGGATGCCGTAGCCTTCATGTGGAAGCGCCTCGGCACCCGCTGCCAGTCCGAACCCGAGGTGCATATGCTGCTGCAAGCCCTGCGTGCCTGCTGCCGCATCGCAGCCCCAGCGGTGATCCATCTGGAGGAAGCCATCGTCTCGCCGCAGGAAATGCTGCCTTATTTCGGCCGCGGCAAACATGACGGGCGCGAGGGCAATCTCGCCTATCACAACTCGCTGATGGTGCAATTCTGGAGCGCTTTGGCCACCCGGGACACCCGACTGATGACGCATGTGCTGGCCAGCCACTTCCCAGATCGGCTGACCAACGCCACCTATGCCACCTATATCCGCTGTCACGATGATATCGGTTGGGCCGTCACCGATGAAGACGCCCGCGCTGTGGGTCTGAATGGGGCAGCGCATCGGCGTTTTCTGTCGGATTTCTACGAGGGAGGCTTTCCCGGCAGCTTTGCCCAAGGTGCGCCGTTTCAGGTCAATGAAGCCACCGGCGATAAACGTATTTCCGGCAGTTTCGCCTCGCTCGCGGGGCTAGAGACACACGACGCGCATGATCGCGATATGGCGGTGCAACGCATCCTGATGGGCCACGCGCTGATCTCGGCTTTTGGCGGTATCCCGTTGATTTACATGGGCGATGAGCTTGGGCTGTTGAACGACCACAGCTACCGCGACGACCCCGCGCACGCCCATGACAGCCGCTGGCTGCACCGTCCCCGAATGGATTGGGCTTTGGCCGCTGCACGCAATTCTGGCAACTCTGTCTCGTCGCAGTGCTTTCTGGGCACGCAAGCTATTTTGGCGCGGCGTCGCGCCACTCCGGGTTTGCATGGAGCCAATCCGATCCACATCGTCGAAACCGGTAATCAAACCCTGTTTGCCGTGCGCCGCGCTGCACCGACAGGGCCCATTTTGTGCCTGTTCAACTTTTCGCACCACTGGCAGCACGTTTCGGGCGGCTGGTTGCAGGCGCAGGGCATCACGCATTGGCACGACGCGCTGTCGGATCAGATCGTGACGCTGCATGGCGATTATCTGGCGCTGCCACCCTACGCGCGGGTATGGCTGACCTAAACGTAAGCGCGCGCGCCGAAAATCGCGCTGCCCACGCGCACATGCGTCGCTCCGGCGGCAATTGCGGCTTCGAAATCGCCGCTCATCCCCATCGACAGGCCCGTCAGACCATTGCGCGCCGCCATCTCGGCCAACATGGCAAAATGTGGGCCTGCATCTTCGCCCTCGGGCGGGATACACATAAGGCCCCCCGGGTTCAGATCCATCTTGCGGCAATGCGCGACGAACTGATCCAGCGATTCCGGAAGAACCCCGGCCTTTTGCGGCTCGGCCCCGGTGTTGACCTGCACGAACACCTGCGGACAGGCTCCGCGCGCCTGTGCCAGTTTCGCCAGTTTTTCGGCCAATGAGACACGGTCCAGCGTGTGAATGGCGTCAAACAACTCGACCGCCAGCTTGGCCTTGTTGGTTTGCAGCGGGCCGATCATATGCACCTGCACCGCATCGAATTCCGCCCGGAACGCTGGCCATTTTCCTTGAGCTTCCTGCACGTAATTTTCGCCAAACAGCCGATGGCCTGCCTCCAGCACGTCACGCACCCGCGCATCGGGCTGCACCTTGCTGACGGCGATCAGTTGCACCGAACCTTTCGCACGGCCAGCCAAAGCCTCGGCGGCTCTTATGCGTTCCAGAATTGTTTGCAATGCCATGGTGCCTCCACGCGTTTGACCGCTGTTTTGCGGCACTTGATCACCGCCCGGAACAAAAGAAAAGAGCGGGCACAAGGCCCGCTCTTTCCGAAGCGTTTGATCGGTTAAGATCAGAACGACATACGCACGCCGAGGTCAGCGCGGGTGTCGCCGTCGAAGCCCGACTCGACAGCACCAGCAAGGGTTGCGCCGCCGAGGTCGTAGGAAGCGCCCAGACCGTAAGCGGTGTCAGCACCATCAACGTCCAGATCGGTCACGTAACCAGCAAGGGTGATGCCGTTGATGTTGTAGTTGCCATACAGCGTGATGCTGGTGCCAACTTCACCGCCGCCAACGTCGGTCAGATCGCCGTTGTCGTTGTAGTTCAAGCCAACCGAGCCAGCGTCGCTGAATTTGTAAGCCACACCGACGAAGGTCTGATCGTTGCCTTCAAGACCCAGGCCGTTCTGCACGTAAGCAGCAGCAACGGTGAACTGGTTGAAGGTGTAGTCAGCAGCAACCGACATCTCGTCCTGCATGGTCGGGCCAGCGTCTGCCAGTGTTTGGTCAGGCTGAACCAACGATGCTTTCAGGTTCACACCCGAAACCGAGTAAGCAACATAGATGCCAACGCGGTTGTTTTCCGCGCCATACGAGCCGCTGTTGAACGAGTAGTAAGCGCCCAGCGGGTCACCGAACGAACGCTCTTGGAAGCCGATTTCCGGGTTGTACATCAGAGCAACCGAGTCGAAAGCGGTGTTTGCGTTACCAACTTCGACGCGAACGCCCGATGCTTCAACGTACAGCATTGCAGGGCTGAAAGCCGCAGCCGACTGGCCATTGGTGTTCTGGAAACGGATACGACCACCGTAGGTCACGCCGTTGTCAGCTTCGAACTTTGCGTCAACGTTGATACGCAAACGATAAGCCAGAATGGTTTTGTTCGCCGCAGTCACATCATCGCTAGCGACACGGTTTTCAGCATAGTCCAGACCGAAACGGCCCGAACCGCTCAGGGTCACTTCAGCAGCTGCAACGCCAGCGGTTGCAACGAGCAGGGTGGTGGAGAGAAGAATTTTTTTCATCGTGTTTCCTCGTTTTTCTCAAAGACGCGACCATACTCAAGCAAGCCTGAAGCAGGTATGGGGGTGTTTTCCTCCTCCACGGCCCTGATTGCAACGGTCCGCGCACCAATCCGGGCAATCGTGGCGGCGGTGATGCACCCTTGCCACAGTCGCAGCACCCGCCAAGTCGGCAGCTTTCGGTGGCTTCTTCCTCAGCCGTGACGGCAAGCGGGCGGGTTTGTTGCAAGAAGCGAGGTTGCTTGCACGCATTTCTCATTTTCCCAGCTGGGAAGGCCTATGGTTAATTTGTACGCAAGACACCAAGTGTAGACCCGCACCCGACTTTTTGTGAAGAATCTCTGCATTCTCACAAGCTGTGCGTTGGCTGAAACCTGGCGTTTGGTGGAAAAGCCTTGGCACGCCCGAAGCGGTCAGTATAAACAGCGACAGGTTGGCATGGGGAAACCGGATGATGTTGGGTCGTATCATGGGTAAAGCGCTGAATTTTGGCTTGATGGCCGCGCTTTTGACCGGGATTGCCGCCTGTGGCATGCTGGGCAGGGTCGGCGGAGGCTCATACGATCCCAAGGTGCAGGCCGAACTATCGCGCGAAAACCGCGAGGAAGCACGGAATAACCAAAGCGGCATAGGGCAACTGTTCCGCAAATCCGACAACCCCAACACCACGGTCGAGGTGAACAAGTATATCTGGAAGGCCAGCCTTGATGTGCTGAACTTCCTGCCCATCGAATCGGTGGACCCGTTCACTGGGGTGATCGTCACCGGCTATGGCACACCTCCGGGCGGCGGCCGCGCGGTGCGGGCGACGATCTATGTGCAAGATCCGGCGCTGGATGCGCGCAGCCTGAAGATTGCTATGCAGGGCAGCGGCGGCGGGTCGGTCTCGCCCGAAACCATCCGGGCTGTGGAGGATGCCATCCTGACCCGCGCGCGTCAGTTGCGCATTCAGGACAGCGGCCTGTAAGCGCTAGGGTCTCTAAGCAGGGCGGCCTCTAAGCGCCAAACTGTAAGCCACTACTGGACCTTGCCCCCCATGGCGGTGTATTCGCGCCATGGAACTGATCAAGGGGCCTGATATGTCGCGTTACGAACCCAAGACCATCGAAGCGAAATGGCAAGCGGCTTGGGACGCGGCCGAGACGTTCAAGGCCCGCCGCGATCCATCGAAACCGAAGTATTATGTGCTTGAGATGTTCCCCTATCCCTCGGGTCGCATCCATATGGGCCATGTGCGCAACTACACGATGGGCGATGTGGTGGCGCGCTATAAGGCGGCGCAGGGGTTTTCCGTGCTGCATCCGATGGGCTGGGATGCCTTCGGGATGCCCGCCGAGAATGCCGCGATGGAGCGGGGCGGCCATCCGAAGGAATGGACCTACGGCAACATCGCCGATATGCGCGCGCAGATGAAACCGCTTGGCCTGTCGATCGACTGGAGCCGCGAATTCGCCACCTGCGACCCGGAATATTACGGCCAACAGCAGGCGATGTTCATCGACATGATGGCCAAGGGCTTGGTCTATCGCAAGAATGCCGTAGTGAACTGGGATCCGGTCGATTTGACTGTTTTGGCCAATGAGCAGGTGATTGACGGCAAAGGCTGGCGGTCAAACGCGCAGGTGGAGCGGCGCGAGCTGACGCAGTGGTTCTTCAAGATCAGCGATTATTCCGCCGAATTGCTGTCAGCCTTGGACGGGTTGAAGGATTGGCCCGAAAAGGTCCGCCTGATGCAGGCGAACTGGATCGGACAGTCGCGTGGCCTGCAGTTCGCCTTCACCACAACCGGCGCGCCCGAAGGTTTTGACCGCATCGAGGTGTACACCACCCGGCCCGATACGCTGCTGGGCGCGTCTTTCGCGGCGATCAGCCCTGATCACCCGCTGGCAAAACATCTGGAGCGTCACGACTCTGCCGTTGCCGCCTTTACTGCTGAATGCCGAAAAGGTGGCACCACGGCCGAGGCGATGGAGACGGCGGAAAAGATCGGTATGGATACCGGCATCCGCGTGCTGCATCCGTTTGATAACTCTATCGAACTCCCGGTCTATATCGCCAACTTCATCCTGATGGATTACGGCACTGGCGCGATCTTTGGTTGCCCGGCGCATGACCAGCGCGACTTTGAATTTGCCAGCAAATACGGCTTGCCGATTCCGGCGGTTTTTGTGCCCGAAGGCGCCGAAGAAGTCGCCTTGGACCAAGCCTACGTTCCGATGAAATCCGAGCGCGTGCAATATATCCGCGGCTTTGCCGGCAACGATCTGCAAACCGGCGAGGAGGCCATCGCCGCCGCCATCGCCGAATGTGAGGCGCGTGGCATCGGGCGCGGTGTCACCAACTATCGCCTGCGCGATTGGGGGATTTCCCGCCAACGCTATTGGGGCTGCCCGATTCCAGTGATCCATTGCGCCACCTGCGGCGTGGTGCCGGAAAAGAAAGAGAATCTGCCGGTCAAACTGCCCGATGATGTCAGCTTCGACATCCCCGGCAATCCGCTGGACCGTCACCCGACCTGGCGCAACTGCACCTGCCCGCAATGCGGCGCAGCTGCCCGGCGCGAAACCGACACGATGGATACATTCGTCGATTCGTCGTGGTATTACGCCCGCTTCACCGCCCCGCATGCCACCACGCCGACCGTGGCCGAGGACGCTGATTACTGGATGAACGTCGATCAATATATCGGCGGCATCGAACATGCGATTCTGCACCTGCTCTATTCGCGCTTCTTCGCCCGCGCCATGCACGCCACCGGCCATCTGCCGCAAAAGGCGATCGAGCCGTTCAACGCCCTGTTCACGCAAGGCATGGTGACGCATGAGATCTACAAGACCACCGACGCCGCTGGCCGCCCGGTGTATCACCTGCCCGAAGATGTGACGACCTTCAGCATCGGCGACCGCCGTGTCACGGTGCTGGGCGATGTGGCACCGCCAGACCCCGAGATGATTCCCGATGTCAACGCATGGCTGCAAGCGTTGAGCGACGAAGGCGGGCTGGTCGAGGTGATCCCTTCGGCCAAGATGTCGAAATCGAAGAAAAACGTCGTCGATCCGATGAACATCATCGCGGCGTTTGGGGCGGATACCGCACGCTGGTTCGTGATGTCCGACAGCCCGCCTGAACGCGATGTGGAATGGACAGCCTCGGGTGCCGAAGCCACCTTCAAGCACCTGTCCCGCGTCTGGGCACTGTGTTCGCGCATCGGCGAGATGCCTGCGGATCATGTCGGTGAAGGCGATGCCGAGATTGCCCGCGCCACCGCCAAAGCCGTGGATGAAATCACCCGCGCCATCGAGACCTTCGCCTTCAACAAGGCCATCGCGGCACTCTATGGCCTGACCAACACGCTGGCCAAAGCCAACGGCTCTACCCCAGCGATGAAACAGGCGATCCGCACGCTGGCGCAACTGATGTGCCCGATGACCCCCCATATCGCCGAATCGATCTGGAGCTATCAGGGCGGCGCTGGCCTCTGCGCCACCGCGCCTTGGCCCAAGGCCGATCCGGCGCTGCTGGTGGATGATACCGTCACACTGCCGATCCAGATCAATGGCAAACGCCGCGCAGAAATCAGCGTGCCGAAAGACATGCCCGCATCCGAGGTTGAAAAAATCGCGCTGGCGGATGAAGCTGTGATCAAATTCCTCGCAGGTGCGCCTGTGAAGAAGATCATCGTTGTGCCGGGGCGCATCATCAATGTCGTTGCTTAAACGCCGCCTGTTCCTGCTGACACCGCTGGCCCTCGCGGCCTGCGGCTTCCAGCCCGCATATGGGCCGGGGGGGCCAGCGCGCGGCATCCAATCCAGCATCCGCGTCGCTGACCCCAGCGATAAAAATGGCTTCGACCTTGTCGAACGTCTGGAAGAGCGGCTCGGCCGCCCAAAAGCCGACCGTTTTGATCTGACCTACAGCATCAAAACCTCGGCCACTGGCGTCGGCATCACCCCCGACAACGCCATCACCCGCTATAACCTGAACGGCGTGATCGACTGGGTATTGACCGACCGCAGCAGCGGCACCCGCGTGACCGGGGGACAGGTGAAAAGCTTCACCTCCTACTCTGCCACCGGCTCCACTGTCGCAGGCCTTGCCGCCCAAGAAGACGCCGCCCGCCGCCTGATGCGCATCCTCGCCGACCAGATCACCGCAAGACTGCTGGCGACCTCCGGCAGTTGGAATAAATGAAACTCGCTGGACTTGCTGCCAGCCAATACTGCGCCAAACCCGACCCCAAACATGCGGGTCTGCTGATTTTTGGTGCCGACACCATGCGCGTGGCCCTGAAACGGCAAGAGGCCATCGCGGCGCTGATCGGCCCGCAGGGCGAGGCTGAAATGCGCCTGACCCGTATTCAGGCCGGCGATCTGCGCAAATCTCCCAGCCTGCTGACCGATGCCACCCGCGAGATCGGCTTTTTCCCCGGCCCGCGCGTGGCGTTTCTGGAAGACGCGACCGACGGCCTGACCGCCTCTATCGCTGCGACGCTGCAAGACTGGCGACCGGGCGATGCACAGGTCGTGGTGACGGCGGGGAATCTCACCGGCAAATCCACCCTGAAAACCTTGTTCGAGAAACATCTGAACGCTGTCAGCATCGGTCTCTATGATGACCCACCCTCGCGTGAGGAGATCGAGGCCGAACTGGCCAAGGCTGGCCTGAAGAACTTTGCACCCACGGCGATGGCTGACCTTGCCACGCTTGCCCGCAGCCTTGATCCTGGCGATTTTCGGCAGACCCTGGAAAAGATCGCGCTTTACAAGCACAACGATCCCACCCCGCTGACCCCGGAAGAAATCCACGCCCTCGCCCCTGCTACCGTCGAGGCCGAGGTGGATGAGTTGATCGCCGCCGCTGCTGACAAGAATGCCAGCCTGATCGGCCCGCTGGTGCGCCGACTTGAGGGGCAAGGCATCCTGCCCGTTACCATCTGCATCGGTGCGCTGCGGCATTTCCGCAGCCTGCATGTCGCAGCCGCAGACCCCGGCGGTATATCTTCGGGCATCATGAAAGCCCGCATCTTCGGGCCCCGCCGCGACGCGATGCAGCGGCAGGCCTCGGCCTGGGGTATGCAGCGGCTGGAGGACGCGCTTGGCCTGCTGGTGGAAACCGACCTCACCCTCCGCTCCACCTCACGCGCCCCGGCGATGGCTGTGATGGAACGCGCACTGATCCGGTTGGCGATGATGAAGCGGTAGGGTTACAGGCTGAAATGCCGAACCCCTGTGAACAGCACCAGTCCGGCATAGCCTGACCAGAACATCAAGCAAAACAGCCCAAACCGCAGCCATCGCGACCGTGTGCCAGACACGATCAGCGCCGCCACCGAATACCAAAGGCCTACCGCAACCGCAACAATGCCAAACCCGCCAACATCGCCATTCGAAAGGGCCATTGGCACAAACAATATCGCCGTAACCCCGCCCAATATGGCCGGCAGCCAATCAAAAACCGCAAAGGGCGTTACAAGTGCCAGCGCCACCGCGCCAATCACCCGCCCCCAATTCGGCCGAAACACCCGCCGCAACCGATGCCGGTTCACCCCAAACAGCACCACAAGCGTCGCAATACCATAAGCCAAAACCAACGCGAACGGCACCGCCGTCAGGGCAGAGACGACAAACACCACGCCCTGCTGCCCCAATAACACCGGCGCGCGCCAGAATACTGCCAATGCCCAGATCAGCACCGCCAACGGCAGCGCCACCCACCGCACCAATCCCCATGGCATCGGCGGCGGCAGCAGTAGACTGGGCAACCACGACGGGCGCGGCACAGGCGAAACCGAGACTTTATCTTCCATCATCCCCTCACAAAATCTCCCCTCAACTGATCACCCCACAGGCAGCGCGCCAAGTGTGGAACCACCACCCCTTGCCAGCTCCTGAAACCACCCCCTGCAATCCTCAAACCGCTAAACTTTATCTAAAATTTTTTCATCTTGGCAAAAATACTCCACGGGGGTCCGGGGGTGTGAAACCCCCGGCGCCGCGCCGTAACCCGCTTGACCCCGCCCGCCCCACCTGCTTCAACCCGATAAACAAAGCAGGCAACCATGGCCAAATCCCCCACGCCGATCGAGACCTTCCTTGCCCCCCTTGCCAAGCTCGCCCTCAAACATCCCGAGGTCGAAGCTGAAGTGATCTGGGCCGATGGCGCGGCGTGGGAGCCGCAATCGGGCACCGATGCCCTGCTCGAGGCCGAAGAAATCCCGTTCTACGCCGAAGGGCTGCTGCTGGAAGGCTTCCAGATGCACTATCAGATCCTTGCGGAACCGGATGATCTGAAATCCCCGGCGCATGTGCGGCTGTTCTTCTGGCAAGACGATCCGCCGCCGCTGCCAGACCCGGAGCCCGACCTTGCCCTGATCGCCAGCGCGGGCTGGGTCAGCCGGAAACAGCCGTGAAACATTTCCTGCATAGCCTTGGCCCGTCGATGCCCGCGCCGAAGCCGGACGAGATTCTGCGTGCGGCGACTGGCGCCGCATTGGGGCTTGCCCTGACGGCTGCGGTGCTATGGGGGCTGCATCCCGGAGCCGATCCGATCAGCCATCCGGCGCTGATCGCGCCTTTCGGTGCATCGTGCTTTTTGATCTTCGCGGTGCCGAACAGCCCGATGGCGCAGCCTTGGGCAGTGGTGATTGGCAACACCGTCGCGGCCCTTGCCGCCGTGCTGTTGCTACACACGGGCATGCCGATGCTGCCAACCGCAGCACTTGCGGTGATGCTGGCCATCCTCGCCATGGCAGGCCTTCGTGCCATGCATCCGCCGGGTGGCGCGGTGGCGCTGGCCACCGTGCTGTCGGCGCATCCTGATGCCCTGCCCGGATTGTCCTATCTGGCGCTGCCCGTGGCCAGCGGCAGCATGGCGCTGGTCGGCTTTGGCATCCTGTGGGCACAGATCACCGGGCGGCGCTATCCGTTCCGTGTCGCCCCCGATCCAACACCGCACGGCACCAAAGACCCTGCCCCCGACCGCCGGTTTATCCCATCAGAACAAGTGCTGGCCGCCACGCTAACCAGGCTGCGACTGGGCAGCAACCTTGGCGTCGAAGACCTCGCGCGCCTGATCGAAGCCGCCGAAACAGAGGCCAATGCCAGCCATCTGGGCCCGACCACCGCCGATCAGATGATGTCCCGCGATCTGATTCAGGTGACGCCCGACACGCCCTTGCCCGCACTGGCGGCCAGCTTCCGCACCCACCGCTTCAAGACCCTGCCGGTGCGCAATGCTGATGGCAGCTTCGGCGGGCTTGTATCGCAATCGGCCCTCGTCGGGCTTGCCGACCCGACGTTGACCGCCGCAATGCTGATCGACAGCGACCTGCGCAGCGTCACGCCCGAGACACCGCTTGCCGCGTTGATCCCGCTGCTGACCGATGGCAACCAACAAGCCATCCCGGTGCTGGAAGGCCCCCAGCTTGTCGGCCTGATCACCCGCTCTGACATGATCGCTTTGCTGTCCGGCCATATGCCTGCCTAAACCTGAAGGAGCCTTCGATGCCCGCCGTCTATGACACTCTGCACCACGCCTGCGCAGCCCTTGGCACCCGCCTGTTCACCGTCACCGTGCAAGACCTGAAGCTTGATGTGGCGCGCCGTGCCTATACCTCGCATCCGGTGGAATACCCGGTATCTGGCACCAAACCGCTGACCCGTGACGGCTGGTATGACCATTGCATCACCGGCCAGCAAACCTTTGTCGCCAATACAACGCCAGAATTCGCCAAATACTTCTTCGATCACGCGCTGATCAGCTCGCTTGGCCTTGGCTCTTGCATCAACATCCCGCTGGTCGAAGGCGGCAAAGTGTTGGGCACAGTCAACCTTCTGGCCGAGGAACACCACTTCACCTCCGAAAGACTGGCCGCCTATGAAGCACTGGTTGCCCGGCACCATGCGGCGCTCGCCACCGAAATGGCCAAGGGCTAAGCCCCGGCTGCGGCGGCACGGTTTATCGTTTGATCAAAAAACTGCCGCCGCGCCACGATTTTCTGTTGCGAAACAGCGCGACCCCGCTACCCTGATGGCATGACCGGGAACCCGGCTTGCGCTCAATCACAGGGAGCTTTCCATGACCAAAACCCACAAAGCGGCCACCGCTGCCGCCCTTCTGGCCAGCCTTGCCACCGCCGTCACCCCCGCCCTTGCCGAGATGACCGAAGTTGGCGCCTCGGAAGGGCAGGTGAATATCGTCGCCTGGCCCGGCTATATTGAACGCGGTGAAACCGACAAGGCCTATGACTGGGTGACAAAGTTTGAGGCCGACTCGGGCTGCAAGGTCAACGTCAAGACCGCCAACACCAGCGATGAGATGGTCGCGCTGATGAACGAAGGCGGCTTCGATCTGGTGACGGCTTCGGGCGATGCCTCGCTGCGGCTGATCGCGGGCAAACGGGTGCAGGCGATCAACCCGGCGCTGATCCCAAGCTGGTCGAAAATCGACCCGCGCCTGCAAGATGCCAAATGGTTCACCGTCGATGGCGTCCATTACGGCACACCCTATCTGTGGGGGCCGAACGTGCTGATGTATAACACCGATGTGTTCAAGGAAGCGCCAAAATCGTGGAACGTGGTGTTCGAGAAGATGGACTTGCCGGATGGCAAATCCAACGAGGGCCGCGTGCAGGCCTATGATGGCCCGATCCACATCGCCGATGCCGCGCAATATCTGATGTTCCACAAGCCGGAACTGAAAATCACCTCACCCTATGAGTTGAACGAAGGCCAATACAAGGCCGCGCTGGATTTGCTGCGCGAACAGCGCAAGCTGGTCAGCCGCTACTGGCACGACGCCTATATCCAGATGGATGATTTCAAGAACGAGGGCGTGGTGGCCTCGGGTTCCTGGCCGTTCCAGGTTGGCCTGCTGCAATCGGAAAAACTCCCCATCGCCTCGACGATCCCCGAGGAAGGTGCCACCGGCTGGGCCGATACCACCATGCTGGCCGCCGATGCCGCCAACCCGAATTGTGCCTATAAATGGATGGAGCATACGCTGAACTCCAACCTGCAATCCGACCTCTCGGTCTGGTTCGGCGGCAACCCGGTGGTGCCCGCCGCCTGCACCGACAAATCAGGGATGCAGACGGCGGAAGGTTGCACGGCCAACGGTCTGGATGATTTCGACAAGATCCGGTTCTGGACCACGCCGACCGCCAACTGCGCCCAAGGCGAAGGTGCTTGCGTGCCGTATTATCGCTGGGTGTCCGACTATATCGGCGTGATCGGCGGGCGTTAAGCCAGCGGTGGCGGATACCCTGCCCTACATCTCTCTCAAAGGGTGCGTGACATCACGCACCCTTCCCCCTCCCCGCCTTGGCGGATAAAGGCCCCGTTCCCATGCCTGCAGCCGTAGAATTCCGCAAAGTCTCCCGTCATTTCGGCCCCGCCTCTGCCCCGGTGAAAGCCGTCGACGCCGTCGATCTGAGCATCGCGGAAGGCGCGTTTTTTGCCATGCTTGGCCCATCAGGCTCGGGCAAAACCACCTGCCTGCGGCTGATCTCGGGCTTTGAATCCCCTACGGCGGGTGAGATTTGCATCTTCGGTGAAAATGTCTCAAACACCCCGCCGCATCTGCGCAACGTCAATACTGTATTTCAGGATTACGCGCTGTTTCCCCATATGAACGTGCGCGATAACGTCGCCTACGGCCTGATGGTGAAGGGGATGGCGAAAGCCCAGCGCTATGCCCGCGCCGAGGAAATGCTGGCCCTCGTCCACCTTGATGCCTACGGCAGCCGCAAACCCGGCCAGTTGTCCGGCGGCCAGCGCCAGCGTGTCGCCCTTGCCCGCGCTTTGGTCAATGAACCGAAAGTCCTGCTGCTGGATGAACCCCTTGGCGCGCTGGACCTGAAACTGCGCGAGGCGATGCAGGACGAGCTGAAATCGCTGCAACAGCGGCTTGGCATCACCTTTGTTTTCGTCACCCATGACCAACACGAGGCCTTGTCGATGGCCGACAGCCTCGCAGTGTTCAACGACGGCAAAATCGCCCAGATCGGCACCCCGGCCGAGGTTTACGCCCGCCCGAAAACCCGCTTTGTCGCCGATTTCGTCGGCTCGTCCAACGTGCTGCCCCCCGCACTGACGCAAAGCCTCGGCGGTCCCGCCAAATGGTCCAGCTTGCGCCCCGAATCCCTGCACCTTGACGCCGCAGGCCCGTTGCAAGGCACCGTCACCGCCCTGCGCTACCTCGGCGCGGGCCACCGTATCACCCTGTCCAGCCAAGGCCACGACATCGCCGCCATCCTGCCCACAGGCACCCCCCTCCCCGATCCGGGCAGCGAAGCCCGCTTTGCCTTCGGCCCCGACGCCCTGCACATCATGGATGAAGCCTGATGCGAAACAATTTCATCTTGGCGATAAATACTCCCGCCGGAGGCTCCCGCGGCAGCCACAGAAGCCTCCGGCGGGAGTATTTTTGCCAAGATGAAGCCGTTTCAGGAAATGCCATATGACAGCCATCCTCCCCGACAAATCGCTTGCTGATCGGCTGACCACCCTGTTCTGGCGCAAGCCGAAACTGCTGCTGGCGCTGCTGATCACCCCGCCGCTGCTGTGGCTGGGGGTGATCTACCTTGGTTCGCTCGCAGCCCTGCTGCTGCAATCCTTCTATTCCATCGACGAATTCTCCGGCATGGTGGTGCGCGAATTCACCCTGAAAACCTATGCCGAACTGCTGCGGCCGCAGAATTACGACATCATCGTCCGCACCCTGCTGATGTCCGCCGCCGTCACGCTTGGCGCAGCGATCCTTGCCTTCCCGATCGCCTATTTCGCCGCCCGCTATGCCCGTGGCCGCTGGAAAGCGGTGTTCTATCTGGGCATCATGCTGCCGCTGTGGTCGTCCTACCTTGTCAAGGTTTACGCTTGGAAACTGATCCTCGCGAAAGAGGGCATCATCACCTGGGCCGCCACCCAGACCCACACCAATTTCCTGCTGGATGCCGCTTTGGCGCTGCCGGGTGTTGGCGGCAATAGCCTGTCCACCAGCTATATCGGTATGTTTCTGGTGTTCACCTATGTCTGGCTGCCCTACATGATCCTGCCGATGCAGGCAGCATTGGAACGTGTGCCGACCTCGATGCTGGAAGCCAGCCAAGACCTTGGCGCCACTCGGGCGCAGACGTTCCGAACCGTGATCCTGCCATTGGCGATGCCGGGCGTGATCGCGGGGTCGATCTTCACCTTTTCGCTGACGATGGGCGATTACATCATCCCGCAGATCGTCGGCAATTCGGCCAATTTCATCGGCATGGCCGTGTATCAACTTCAAGGCACCGCCGGTAATATCCCGCTCGCCGCCGCCTTCGCCGTGATTCCCATCGTGATCATGCTGATCTACCTTGGCCTTGCCAAACGCGCGGGGGCCTTCGATGCACTCTGATCAAGCGCCATTCTCGCTGAAACTTTCCGCCTTCGCGGTGCTGTTGTTCCTGCACCTGCCGATCCTGCTGATCTTTCTTTACGCCTTCACCACCGAGGAACGCACCTATGCCTTCCCGCCCCCCGGCCTGACGCTAAAGTGGTTCGCCGCCGCGTGGGAGCGCCCGGACATCTGGCAAGCCCTGACCCTGTCGCTGCAAGTGGCATTCGCCGCCACCCTGCTGGCAATGATCCTTGGCACGCTGATATCCGCCGCGATGGCGCAAGCCCGGTTCTTCGGGCGCGAGCAGATTTCCCTGCTGATCATCCTGCCCATCGCCTTGCCCGGTGTGATCACCGGCATGTCGCTGCGCTCGGCCTTCGGCCTGATGGACATTCCGTTTTCCACCCTGACCATCATCCTTGGCCATGCCACCTTCTGCATCGTCATCGTTTACAACAACGCTGTCGCGCGCTTCCGCCGCCTGTCTGGCGGTATCCTGGAGGCCTCTGCCGATCTTGGCGCCAACGCCTTCCAGACCTTCCGCCACATCCTGCTGCCCAACCTTGGCACGGCGCTGCTGGCCGGCGGGATGCTGGCCTTTGCCCTGTCGTTTGATGAGGTGATCGTCACCACCTTCACCGCAGGCCAGCAAGCCACCCTGCCGATCTGGATGCTGGAAGAACTGATCCGCCCACGCCAACGCCCCGTCACCAATGTGGTGGCCATGGTGGTCTTCGCGGCGACGTTCTTCCCGATCCTCTTGGCCTATTACCTGACCCGCAACGGGTCAGAAACCGCCGGTTCAGGCAAGTAGCGCCGCCGCAATTCCGCCGAAAAGCTGAAATACAAGGCAAAATGGCCGGGCCGACCTCTGCGGCGCGGCCATGCGCTGATGTGGCAACCGCAAGGCCCGTCACATCAGCGCGCCTTAATCGCCAAACCCCAACACCATATCCCGATGCTCAATCCCCGCATCGTCATAGACCGGGCCATAGGCTTCAAATCCGAGCGCCTGATAAAAACCCAAAGCATGCACCTGCGCGCCCAGCTTGGCCTTTTTCACCCCCGGCGCCGCCCGCAACCGTGCCACCGCCGCGTGGATTAGCGCCGCACCAATCCCGGCACCCCGCGCCTGTTGCAGCACACAAACCCGGCCAATCTTGCCGACCTCGCCCTGCACCAACAGCCGCGCAGACCCGACCGCCAAGCCATCCAGCACAGCCAGCAAATGCAGCGCCACGTCGTCGAGATCATCCAGCTCATCGGCTTCGGACACGCCCTGCTCCTCGATGAACACCACGCGGCGCAACTGGCGGCACAGGGCAATGTCGAGCGTCTCGATGATCTCCAGCGTCACGCGAAATAGTCCCGCAAGATCCGCGTGTAAATCGCCTTCAGCGCGTGGATCTGCGCCACCTCGACCCGCTCATCCACCTGATGCATGGTCTTGCCGACCAGCCCGAACTCCACCACTGGGCAGTGATCCTTGACGAACCGCGCGTCCGATGTCCCCCCTGAAGTCGAATATTCCGGCACCCGCCCGGTCTCGGCCTGCACCGCCTTTGCGACCAAAGCGGAGAAATCCCCCGGCGGGGTCAGGAAGCTTTCGCCCGAGATCGTCACCCGCATGGAAATCTCCACCCCGGTTGCCGCCTGCACCGCAGCGGCATGGCCCTGCAACCACGCTGTCAAAGAGGCTCCTGAATGCGCGTCATTGAAACGGATGTTCACCGTGGCAAAGCCCTTCGCCGGGATCACATTCGTCGCCTTGTTGCCGCAGTCGATGGTGGTGATCGCAAGGGTCGAGGCATCGAAATGCGCGGTCCCCTGATCCAGCGGCTCCGCCTCCAGACGCGCCATCAGGCCGACCAAGGCGCTCATCGGGTTCTTGGCGCGATGTGGATAGGCGGAATGGCCCTGCACGCCGACAGCGGTGAAATAGCAGGTCATCGACCCGCGCCGCCCGATCTTCATCATCTCGCCCATCTCATTCGGGCAGGTGGGTTCACCTACCAGACAATGCGTCATCCGCTCGCCATTACTGGCCATCCAATCCAGCAAGGCCACCGTGCCATCCAAAGCATCGGCTTCCTCATCGCCGGTGATCGCCAGGATCACCGCACCATCGGGCGGGGTCTGCCGCACAAAATCCACTGCCGCCGCTGCAAAGGCCGCAACGCCCGATTTCATATCGGTGGCCCCCCGGCCATACATCCAGCCATCCACCACTTCCGCGCCAAACGGATCGCGCGTCCATGCCGCCAGATCGCCCACCGGCACCACATCGGTATGACCATTGAAGCCAAAGGATTTATTGGCCCCCGCCACACCCCAGCGCGCATAAAGATTGCTGATCCCGCCGCGATCCACCCGTGTGCAGGCAAAGCCCGCCGCCGCCAGAACGCCCTCCAACAGCACCAGTGCCCCGCCCTCATCCGGCGTCACCGAGGCGCAGCGGATCAGATCAGCGGTCAGCGCCACCGGATCAACGGGAAGATGTGCAGCCATGGTGATGCCCTTTTGCGTATATATGATGCACATCGGGATACCGCCTTGCCCAAACCAATGCAACGCCGCCCAATCTGTGTCCCACACGCCACCATTGCCGTCGCCCATGCGCACAACCGCAAAATGCAGTGGCAGCAGCCCCGCAACCTGCCTTACCTTGGCGTCAATACCATGCGCCGGGGCCAACGTGCCCCACACCAACCGCGCAATGGCAACCGAGGCTTAGATGACAGCGGGCAATCCACGCACTCCGGCCCTACTGCCCCCTTCCGCACTCTGCGCGGGAAGCCCGGTCATGCGCGCATGATGCAGGGCTTTGATCAAGGCTGGGTGGCCCTGTCAGACCGTGGCTTGTTGGCCCCTGCCGCGCCCGATGCGCTGTTGCATCAAGGATTGTTCGTGATGGAGCTGGCGCTGCCGTTGCAGAACGTCGGCCTGCTGCTGGATCACCAATCCAATGCCGGTTGGCCGCGCACCTTCGCCATCTTCCACGATCCAGCCATGGGCATCGTCATCCTGCACCGCCAGGGCAAAGAGGTTGCCCGCCATGTGCTGCCAGCCCCCCTGCCGCAGGGCAAAGGCACGGCGCGGCTGTCTTTCCACTTCGATGCTCCCGCCCGAAATTGGCGGCTGACGTTTGAACTCTTGGGCAGCGATCCCCCCGTTGCCCTCACGGCGACTGGCCAGAACCCGCTGCCGATCCCGCTCAGCGATCTGCAATCACTTTGCACCCGCCCGCGCCCCACAGGCCCGGTGCTGTGGTTTGGCCTGACCGAAGGCGCTGCCCCGCCCGGTGCCGCGCCATGGATCGGCCTGCGCACGCCGGTGGAAACCAGCCTCGGCCCGGTGCTGGCGGGTCATCTCAAACCCGGCGACATGCTGCTGACTGCAGATCATGGTCCACTGCCCCTGCGGGCAGCCCACCGCCTTGCCCTGCCCGCGCGCGGCAGCTTTGCCCCGGTTTTGCTGCGCGCACCGTTCTATGCCCAAACTCAGGATCTTCTGGTCTCTGCCGATCAACTGCTGGCAATCTCTGGCCCCGAGGTGGAATATCTGTTCGGCACCGATGCCGTTTTGATGCCTGCCGGAGCCTTGGTGGATGGCCGCACTGCTCTGTCTGACCAACGCCGCGCCATCACCGGATCGGTGGCGCTTGATCTCGGCAGACCGGCGCTGATCGAGGCAAATGGCAGCCTTTTGGCCATCGGCCAAGACCCCGCCAGCGATCTACCGCTGCGCTGCCTGCAAACCTACGAAGTGCTGACCCTGATGATGTTGCTGGGCCGGAGCCCGCGCCGCGCCGCCTGACGCCGCGCGCCTATAGCTTCAGTGCGACCCTCCGAGGACGGTAGAACAGCAATAGCCCCTTGCAACTCCGCACCTCGGCCAGTTCTGTATTGGCGGCAAATGACCCATGCGCGCCATGCGATTTAGTCAGCCTCTTTTGCGACGATAACCGCGGAGCATGAGTAAGGCGAATGCGATATGGCATAAGAACCTGCCCGAAAAAGGTGCACTGTCTAAACTAACTACCAAAATGCGGCTGTAATGTGGCGCTGGCCATTGTGCTGACGCAATAAGCTGGAAACCGCCACAATGCGCACCGCCATCGTGAGCCAGCAGGGGTTGGTAACTCAGTCGAAAAACGGCGTCATCTGCGCCACAACGACGGAGTTCTCGGCCAAAGCGCGCGCCATCAAATCACGCTCCTCGCCGTCAATCTCATCGCCCGCCGCCAGACGCTCCTCCAGCGTGCCGTAGCCCGACACGTCCAACGGCGCGAGATCGGCCTGCTTCAGGATCGCCACGGTTTCGCGCACCGCCTCGGCCTCATCCACGCCACTGGCATAGATCAACAGCGCCGCCCCGGTGGCCTTGTCGGGCAAACCATCGCCGGGCTTGCGCCCGACTTCGACGGTCAGCGTATAGACCTGCTGCTTGCTGCCTTCTGACATCGGATCAATCCCGCAGCAATTCGTTGATGCTGGTCTTGCTGCGGGTCTGCGCATCGACCTTCTTAACGATCACTGCACAATAAAGGTTGATACCGTTCTTCGAGGGCATCGACCCCGCCACCACGACCGACCCCGCCGGAACCTCGCCATACATCACCGCACCCGTCTCACGATCCACGATCTTGGTCGATTGACCGATGAACACGCCCATCCCCAGCACCGAACCTTCGCGGACGATGCAGCCCTCAACCACCTCGGACCGCGCGCCGATAAAGCAGTTGTCCTCGATGATCGTCGGGCCGGCCTGCATCGGCTCCAGCACGCCGCCAATGCCGACGCCGCCCGACAGATGCACATTCTTGCCGATCTGCGCGCAGGAACCGACCGTGGCCCAGCCATCCACCATCGCGCCCTCATCGACATAAGCGCCGATGTTGACGAAAGACGGCATCAGCACCACGCCCTTGGCGATATAGGCCGAGCGGCGCACGATGCTGCCCGGAACCGCGCGGAAGCCTGCCTTGCGCCAGTCGGCTTCGGTCCAGCCCTGAAACTTCGACGGCACCTTGTCCCACCAGTTCGAGCCGCCGTTGGAGCCCGAAATCTCATACATATCGGTCAGGCGGAACGACAGCAGCACCGCCTTCTTCGCCCATTGGTTGACATGCCAATCGTTGCCACGCTTTTCCGCCACCCGCAGCGTGCCACTGTCCAGCGCCGCCAAGGTTGCTTCGATAGCATCGCGCGCTTCGCCCTTGGTGGTGGTCGAGATGCTGTCGCGTGCCTCCCAGGCAGCTTCAATCGCAGTTTCCAACGCGGCATAGCTCATGGCAATCTCCTCAAGGCTTTGCAGCCCTATAGCGAGGCCCGCCCCGCCATGCAATCGCTTGGGCGGCATCACACCCACCAGCGGCGACGGCCACAAAGCCAAATGCCGCCCGCCCCAATTCCGGGGGCAGGCGGCACAGGCAAACCATCCGTCGGTTACTTCACCGCGCCAATCGACCAGAACAGCGTCTCACCCGAGCTGTCATCAACACCGTCGTTGTCGGTCACAACCCAACCTGTGCCCGCCGCATCAATCGCAAAGCCTTCGATCTTGTCGACGTTGTAGCCCTTCAACACGCCCAGATCGGGCAGCAGATCGTGCACCAGTTCCTTTTTCACCACCGGCAGCGCACCACCCAATGCAGCCGGGGCCAGATCGCCCAGCGCCACACGATACAACTTCTTCGTCACCGCCTTGTCGGCGATCTGATTATCGCGCTCGACGATATAGGCCCAATCGCCATGCACTGTGATTTCCGACAACCCCATCCATGCACCCTCAGCGGGCGCGTCCAGCGGGTAATGCACCGCACCCCAGGTTTCATCCTTGGTGTTAAAGGCCAGCAGCTTGACCATGCCTTTCGGATCGTCCTTCCACTCGCGCTGCACCGCCATCCACAGGGTATCACCGACCAGCGCGATACCCTCAAAGCCATAGCGGGTTTCCTGCGCCAGCAGTTCCGCAGGCAGCGCGATCTCCTGATCAATCGCGCCCTCGGCATCCACATGGTAAATCGCATGCGGCACCAGTTTGTCGCTGCGCCCTTCCGAGGCCAGCCAGAACCCGCCTGCGCCATCCACCGCGATACCTTCCAGATCCAGCTTTTGTGCCGCATCGCCCCCGCGCGTCACCACCATCGCGCCGGTGATCTTCGCCGGAGTCTGCGTGGCATCAATGCTGTAGATCGTAGGTGCCGCCGCATACACGCTGTCCGACACGGCATAAAGTTTGCCCGCGTCCTTCGGATCTGCCGCCAGACCCGACAAAGCGCCCCAGCCGATCAGCGGATCAGACCCAGCCGAGGTGAGCATCGGATAGGCCGCGGGCCCTTCCGCCAGTTGGTAAATCATCACATGCGCAGGCGCACCGCCATCTTCGCGCAGATCAACCTCATTCGCCGAAACCAGCAGGCCGCGCTGCGGAATAGCCACCATGCCTTCGGGCGAAATCCCCGACGGCAGCAGTTGCTTCAACATCGGCGCTTTCGGGTCGGTCAGATCATAGACCCCGATCACCGAACCCCGTTCCGAGGCCACAAATGCCATCGGCGTGCTGCCAAACGTCGCCACTTCCACCGATTCCAGCTCAACCCCCTTGGTCTTGCTGCGGTGTTCCGGGTAATGCCCGATCTCGGCAATCGCACGTTCCAGGCTCGGCCCACTGTCATAGACAACTGCGCCATCACGATTGAAAATCGTCCAACTGCGCGAGCCGCCCTTGTAGTCCCCCTCATTCGCCACCGCGAAATGATCGGTGTCGATCCACTTCACGCCATCCGGTTCCCGCAATGCGCCCTCGCGCTTGCCCGTAAAGTTCAGCTTGCCGTCTTTCTTGGTATCAATGCCGTCCAGATCGACCGCGCCCGCGCTGAAATGCCCCGAAACCTTGCCATCCGCGCCGATCAGCACGATCTCGTTGTTCTCTTGCAGGGTCAGAACGATCTCACCTGCCGCATTGATGTCCAGAAACTCCGGCTCAGGATCTTCGCCCGCAACACCCGCCAGCCCGGTCATTTCAATCTTCTGCAACGCGGCGCAATCGACCACACCATCCTTCACCGGCAGCTTCACCACATAGCCCGCAGGCATTTGTGGGATCGCGCCGTTGTTCACATCTTCGTCGCGCTCATTCTCGATCGCAATCGCCAGAAACGAGCCATCGTTCGCCGCCGCCACCGAATCCGGCTGCCCGCCGAGTTCACATTCCGCCACCACAGCCTTGGTCGCCAGATCGACGCTGACCAGCTTGCCCGAAGTGTTCACATAATCCTTCGAGGTATTCACCGCCGCAAACGCCGTGCCGCCGATGATCTTGGCCGTCGTCGGCTCGCCCCCCATCGCGATATTGCCCAAAGGCTTCGGTGCCGCCGGGTCCGTGATATCAATGAGCCCGATCACCCCCAGCGGGCTGTCGGTGTAAACCAGCGTCATGCCATCTTCCGAGGCCGAAATGATCTCGGCACTGCTCGCCCGCGCCAGATCTTCACCCGCCGCCATGTTCAACGGCGTGGCAAAGCTGGCAATGCGGTTGAAGTTTTGCTCAGCCAGCGCAGGCAGGGCCGCACAGATCGCCAAAGCAGAGGTCAGGCCAGAGATTGGAAAACGCATCGGGGCATCCTTGGTCAGATAAAATCAGACCCAGCCATGCCCGCCCCGGATGACACACAGACGACACCCCCATGACAGTTTTACAACGCCCGCTCAGGCCCGCCGATGCGTCGCCGCCACCCGTGCCACCTCCTCGTAAATCCCGGTCAACACATTCAACACCCGCGCCGCCTCGGCCAACCGCGTCGAGAACCCTGGCAGATTGCCCAGTTCCGCCAGCAGCAACCGCCGCCGCAAAGCGCCGTAATCATCCGTCACCCGCCGCCCCTCGCCCGTCACCTCATAAGTCACCCCAGACCGCCCTGCGCCCCTTCGCACCACCAGCCCGGCGCCAATCAGCTTGCGCAGCGAATACTGGATGTTCGGCACATCATCCCGGTTCGCCAGCCGCGCCAGTTCCTTGATGCTTTTCGGGCGGTCGTGCATTCGAATGATGTGCAACAGCGCATTCTCTGGCCCCGAGGCGGGCATCTCGCACACCCCCGCCAGACATTCCGACTGCCACCGCCCGAATCCCTCAAACGCCCGCATCAGCGCGAATTCCAGCTCGGTCACTTCGACCTCAACCGCCGTTTCCGCCAGATGCCAACGGTAATCCAGCGCGTCGCCCGCACTATCATTTTGAGTTTGAACCGTTTTTTCCGCCATCACCCCAGCCCCTTGCCTAAGCCACATCCTTAGCCTGCAAACCCATTGACGCAATGCGAATATACGATAGACTTTCAATCATAAAATATAACATAAATCCTAACAGGGAGCCGACCATGACCACCAACCCGATGCTCTCGGGCGACCGCTTTCGCTTGGGTACGTTTTCTTCCAACTGTTCCTCGGGCATGACCCCCACCAAAATCGCCGAACGGTGGGACAATTCCTGGGACAACAACCTGACCCTCGCCAGAATGCTGGATGATGCAGGGATAGACTTCATGCTGCCTATCGCCCGCTGGATCGGCTACGGCGGCGAGACCGATTTCCACGGCAACGTGCTGGAAACCATGACCTGGGCCGCTGGCCTTCTCGCGGCCACCAAGAATATCGCGGTGTTTGCCACCATCCACACCGTCGCCAACCATCCGGCAGTGACAGCCAAACAGATCGCCACCATCGACCAGATCGGCCATGGCCGCGCAGGGCTGAACATCGTCGCGGGCTGGAACAAACCGGAATACGAAGCCCTCGGCCTGACCCTGCCGGATGATCACGAAACCCGCTACGCCTATGCGCAGGAATGGTTCGATCTGGTGCGCAAGCTTTGGGCGTCGAAAGAGCATTTCGACTGGAACGGCACCTATTTCAAAACCAAGCGGAGCAAGGGCGATCCCGCCCCGCTGCGGGGTTCCGTGCCGATCATCAACGCCGCAGGCTCACCACAAGGCCGTGCCTTTGCCACCGACAACGCCGATTTCCTGTTCACCCCGGCGATTGACCTGTCGCGCTCTGTCACGGAAATCGCCGACCTCAAGGCGCAGGCCAAGGCCAAGGGCCGCAAGATTGACGTGCTGACCTTCTCTCATGTCATCTGCCGCCCCTCGCGGGATGAGGCCGAAGCCTTCCTGCACCACACCGCCGTCGCCAACACCGACACCGCAGCGGTGGACAATCTGGTGAACCTGCAGTTCGCCCATGCCCACAGCTTCCCGCATGATCTGCTGGCGCAGATCAAGCACCTGTTCGCCATGGGCCACGGCGGCTTCCCCCTCGTCGGCACCCCCGATGATGTGGCCGAGGGCATCCTGAAACTGCATGCCACCGGATTTGCCGGAACAACGCTTTCCTTTGTGGATTATGTCAAGGAATTCCCCTATTTCCGCGACAACGTGCTGCCAAAACTGCAAGAGGCGGGCATCCGCTGACAGCAGCGCCGATCCCTTCGGCATCGCCCCCAAGGCGGTGCCGCCCAAACCGCGAGTGCCTGATGTCCGAACCTACCCCCAAGCACTTCCGCGACGCCATGCGCGCCTTCGTCGGCAACTGTAGCCTGATCACCACCGGCATGGGCGAGGCCGCCACGGGTCTGATCGTCACCTCTGCCATCTCGCTTTCCGCCGAACCGCCCTTGCTGCTGGCCTGCGTCAACCGCGCCTCCTCCAGTTGGCCGGTGCTGAAAGAGACCGGCATTTTCGGCTGGTCCAGCCTCGGGGCCGCGCATCAAGCGGTGGCCGAGCGGTTCTCCGGCTTCGGCGGCACAAAAGGCGCCGCACGTTACGAAGGTGCCGAATGGGAAACCGCTGTAACCGGCGCACGCCTGCTGAAAGGCGCTCCCGCCGCCTTTGATTGCAGCATCGAGGAAATGATCGATCGCGGCACCCATTCCATCCTGATCGGCCGCGTCCAAGCCATCCGCACCACACCCGGCGCAGGCGCGTTGATCTACTGGAACGGCGGCTACCGCACGCTGACGGACTGATCGGCACGGCGGCGCTATACGTTTTCTGCGCATTCCCCGCCCAAGCCAACACCGCCGCAGAAAGCGGGGCGCAGCGCAATGCGCCTCAGTTCCAGCGATGCGCATCGAAAACTTGTTGGGGACATAAGAACTGACCCAAGCCAGCGACCGAAACTGTCCGTGGGCAGGAGTTGGGCGCAAAGTCGGTTTGGAGCCCATTGCGGGCGGTTGCAAGGTTCCCATAAACTTGTGGGATTAAGTGACTTTATAGGGTTTCAATGACAAATTCGGTCCCTCAGCCTCGGGTTAAGCTGTCTAAGCTCCGCGATATTGGCTGGAACCTGTGGGACCCAATAGGTCTGTTGGGATCTGGAAGATGGAGCGACGAAGCAAATCAAGGGTTTGCGGATGAGTATGATAGATATCTGATTTCCGCCGCATCTCAGCTAAGGGAGGGCGAACCGCACAATCAAGTCGTCAGTTACCTTGTTCACGTCGAGTCCGATTACGTGGGGCTTGGCGAACGTCCCACATCACGCGAACGAGCTGAAGCAGTCGTGGCAGCGATACTCGCAGATGACCGTATTTGGACTTGGCCTGATGAAAAGGGAAGGTTCGCCCAGAACGACTGACCGCTATGTCCCGCATAGCAGACCCTCGCGACCGAGGCATCGTATCGCGTCGGATGCGGTCAGGTCCACCACAGCCTTCCCAAACCTTACCAGCGCCTTGTTCGCCGCCAGAGCGCAACCGCCCGCCCTGCACCCGATAAAGCGCATGGCCACCCCCTCCGAAATCGCCCAAGCCGCCGTGTTCTTGCTGTCAGACCTTACCAGTTTTGAAACCGGGGCAGTCAGTGCCGTCGATGTTGGCAGACGGTGCGGCGGCCGTAAGCCTGTGGCTTGTCAGCCTGCTGCATGGCACTCACAGGCGTTGCGGGCTTTGGGCCAAAAGTTAACATTTCGTGAACAACACCCCGTAACCCATTGATAATTTATAACCGCATTTCGGGTCCACGCGTGGACACCCTAAACCGCCGCCCTTCCCAACCCCAACAAAACCCGCTACCCCTGCCCTCTACACCCCCCAATCAAGGCCGCCAAATGTCCGACGAAGCCCGCCCCCACCCGTTTCGCGATTCCGTGCAGGACGTGGCGGCAACCAAGCGCCTGCCCGATACCCCGCAGACCCGCTCCCCCGCCTACAAGCTGGCCTTCGCCGATCAGGCTTTCCTGATGCGGGAAGATCTGCGGCCTGTTCGGCTGCAACTGGAGCTTTTGAAACCGCAGTTGATGATGGATGAGTTGGGCATCAAATCCACCGTGGTGCTGTTCGGTGGGGCGCGCATTCCTGATCCTGTCAACAAATCCGCCGCTAAAACTCCGATGTTGGCCGAGCTTACCAAATACTATGCCGAGGCCCGCAACTTTGCCCGCATCATCACCGAGCGGAGCCTGCAATCTTATGGGCATGAAGACGTGATCTGCACGGGTGGTGGGCCTGGGGTGATGGAGGCGGGGAACCGGGGGGCGGATGATGCGGGGGGGCAGTCGATCGGGTTGAACATCGTGCTGCCGCACGAGCAGGCACCGAACCAGTATGTGACGCCGGAACTTTCCTTCAACTTCCATTATTTCGCGATCCGAAAGATGCATTTCCTGATGCGGGCGCGGGCGATTTGTGTGTTTCCGGGCGGGTTTGGCACGCTGGATGAGATGTTTGAAAGTCTGACCCTGATCCAGACCGGCCGGATGAAACCGATCCCGTTCCTGCTGTTCGGCCAGTCTTTCTGGGAGCGGTTGATTGACTGGGATATGCTGGCCGAAGCAGGGGTGATTTCGGCTGCCGATCTGAAGCTGTTCCAGTTTGTTGAGACGGCAGAAGAGGCCGTGGCTGCGATGGATAACTGGGGGAACGAATAGACGAAAATTGGACGGTCCCAACTCGGGACCTTTTTTTATTATTTTATATCAATGCGTTGACCTAGGCGATTTAATCATTTGTTAACACTCCGGCGCTTTGCCATCTGGCTGGCTGCCTGGCATTTGTTCCGACAAACGGGTTGACCAAGCTTGCCACGCATCGCAAGATTCCCCAGCAGGTAGCCCGGTTCTGGGCCTTGGGCGCGCCATTGCCGCCGTTTTGCCTGACGACAAAGGGAGTGCCTATGCGGCCCTATAACAACCGGGCTTGGTTGCTGTTGCTGCCCGCGCTCGCCTTACTTGGCGTGGTGGGCGCGTTGCCGCTTATGGCCGTGATAAACTATGGTTTTCACGATATTTTCTCTCTGACCGACGTGCATTGGGTGGGGCTTGATTGGTTTACCGATATTCTACAATCGCAACGGTTTCTGGCATCGCTGGGCCGAAGCCTGCTGTTCTCGGCGCTTGCGTTGACCATTCAGGTGCCCTTGGGCATTGCGGTGGCGCTTTTGCTGTTGACCTATGGACGGTGGGCGGTCTGGGGGCTGATGCTCTGTGCGCTGCCGCTTGTGGTGCCGTGGAACATGATCCCCATCCTTTGGCTGGGGTTGATCAACCCGGATACCGGATTGTTGGGGCATGGGCTGGCGGCAATCGGTTTTGACTACAAATTCACCGCTTTGCACACTTGGATGCTGCTTTTGGTGATGGACACCTGGCATTGGCTGGGATTGGTGGTTGTGCTGGCCTATGCAGGACTTTCGACCATTCCGACCGCCTACCGTCAGGCCGCCCGCATCGACGGCGCTTCACGCAGCGCAGTGTTTCGGCACATCGAGTTGCCTCGGATTGCCGGAGGCTTGGCCATCGTGTTTCTGCTGCGGTTCGTCGACAGCCTCATGATCCATACCGAAGCTTTTGCCATCAACGCGGGCGGGCCAAGCGATGCGACCCGTTTTCTGTCGATTGAGCTGGGCGAAGAGATCAAAAGCTTTTCTTACGGGCAGGCTGCTGCGCGCGCGACACTTTACTTTGTGATGGTCGTTAGCGTCGTCTGTGCCTTTGTGATGATCACCCGACGGCCAGAGGCCGAAGCATGATCCGCGCGCTGGCTTTGCTCGCTTTGGCGGCGTTCATCCTGTTGCCGTTGACGCAAGCGTTGATCCTCAGCTTTACCGTAACCCTGCCAAAAGACGGCCTGCCCGAAGGCACGGTTGGCCTGATGAATTACAGCGATGTGCTGGCGACGCCTGCGTTGCGCGCGGCCATCGGAAATTCGATCATTTATGTGCTGCTGAATGTGGCGCTGTGTATCGCGGTGGCTTTGCCCGCCGCCTATGCTTTGGCGCGCTATCGGTTTCTGGGGGATCGGCATTTCTTGCTGATGATCCTGGTGTTTCGGGTCACGCCGCCGGTGGTGCTGTCGCTGCCGATTTTCATTCTGTTTGCCAAACTGGGCCTAGTGAACTCGCCGGTTGGCATCGCTTTGGTGCATTGTCTGTTCAATCTGCCGGTGGCGATCTGGATTCTGGAAAGCTTTATCCGGGGGGTGCCGCCCGAGTTTGACGAGACGGCGTTTCTGGATGGTCACTCTGGCCGTTCGTTTTTCTTTCGCCATCTTATTCCGGCGATTGCACCCGGCATCGGCGTAGCCGCGTTTTTCTGCTTTATCTTTTCGTGGGTTGAGGTGGTTTTCGCGCGCATTCTGACCGTGACGGATGGCAAGCCGATTACGATGGCGATCAATGCGATGTTCGGCTTTCAGACCGATATGGGGATGGTCATGGCGATGACCTGCCTGTCGCTACTGCCCGGTGTGGCGATGATCTGGTTTGTCAGGAACCATATCGCACGCGGGTTTGCGCTGCGCGCTTGATGCGGTTGCGCGCATGCTAGATTTCGGCCTGCGCAGGATCATGGCGCCGCTGACGCCCACTATTCACAGCGGTTTGACGCAGCTGCGCAGCGCGTGGCTGGTCGTCTGCCCCGCTTCGGTGCTAGGCTGAGGCAATCACGCAAAGGTCACACCATGAATCACGTTGCACCCAAGTTTTCCCCCGCGTTCCGGTTGGCTATTGCGGCGATGTTTTCGGCGCTGATGCTTCCGCAAACGGTGCTGGCGGGGTGCAGTGACAGCCCGGAGGCAGCGATGGATTGGACAGGCTGCTCGAAAGAGCGGTTGATGCTGAACGGCAAGGATATGACCGCGGGCGTTTTCGAGAACGCTTTTCTGTCGGGCACCGGGTTTGATGGTGCCTTGATGGCCGGGGCCAATCTGGAACGCAGCGAGTTGGTGCGCAGTTCATTCGTTGGGGCCGATCTGACTGGCGCGGATCTGGAGAAATCGCTGGCCAGCCGGTCAAACTTCAGTCAGGCCAAGTTGCGCGATGCAACTTTGGTGAAGGCCGAATTTTTGCGGGTCAGCTTTGCGGGGGCCGATCTGACGAATGCGGACCTTAGCGGTGGCGACTTTTACCGCAACGATTTCAGCAATGCGCAGCTGAGTGGTGCAAACATGCACGATGCGATCATGCCGCGCACGGTGTTTACCGGGGCCACAATGACGGGCGCCAATCTGGCGGGCGCGTTTTTGCTGCGGACCCATTTTGAAAATGTAGACCTGTCGGGTGTGACCGGGCTTGAGCAAGAGCAACTGAACGAGGCTTGCGGCGATGCGCAAACCATTCTGCCCGCGGGTTTGACTGTGCCGAAAGATTGGCCCTGCGCGGACGAATAGCGGCTGAGGCTTACGGCAGTTCGAGATAGCGTTGCAGTTCCCAAGGCGTGACTTGGCGCAGGTAATCGGCGGCCTCGAAGCGGCTGGCTTCGACCATGTGATCGACAAAGGCTGTGCCGAAGAGGCTGCGCGCGGTGTCGCTGGCTTCAAGGCGTTGGGCGGCTTCGATCAGATCGCGCGGAAAGCGCTGTTCGGGTGTGGGGGTGACAGAATAGGCGCTGGCTTGCAGGGCCGGGGGCGGTTCGATTGCGTGTTCGATCCCCCAAAGACCTGCGGCGAGGCACATGGCCATGGTGGCATGTGGGTTGGTGTCGGCCGAGGGCACGCGGTATTCGATCCGCGTTGCCTCGGGGCTGTCATTGATGATGCGCACGGCGGCGGTGCGGTTCTGCACGCCCCAGCTTGCCCAAGTGGGCGCCCAAGCCCCCGGCACCATCCGCTTGTAGGCGTTGACCCGGTGGGCGGTCAGCAAGAGAAGTTCGGGCATCAACCGGATCAGGCCGCCAAGGAAATGCCGTCCCTTATGCGACAACCCGTCGGGTGCCGTGGGGTCGGCAAAGACCGGGTTGCCGGCGCTGTCTTGCAGCGAGATGTGGAAATGCCCTGATTGCCCGGACAAGCTTGGATCAAGCTTGGACATGAACACCGCTGTCAGATCGCGCCGGGCAAAAAACGCCTTGGCGAAGTTCTTGAAAAGCGCGGCATCATCGGCGGCGCGGATGCCCGAAACGGCAGCCAAGGGGGCTTCGAAACAACCCGGCCCCAGTTCGGTATGCAGGCTGTCCAGCCCGATCCCCAGCCGGTTCATCGTGGCGCGCAGATCGTCGAACATCTCGCCATAAGCCGCGGCCGATTGCAGCGAATAGGTGCGGTTGGCCTTGGCGAAGTGGTTGAGGTTGCGCCAGCCTTTCGCCCGCAATGTGTCAGCGGTTTCGTCTAGCAAGAAAAACTCGAACTCGAAGGCTGCGGTGACGTGCAAGTCCATCTCGGCCGCCCGCGCGATCTGGCGGAGTGCCTGATTGCGTGGCGATTTCTGGCCGAAATCCCCGGTGAAATCGGCAATCGCCACCCCGGCATTTGGCCCGAACGGCCATTGGCGCAGCGTGTCGGGAAAAATCTGCGCGGGCAGGTCTATATAGGGGCGATCCGCCTGCCATGTGCGCTCGGCGCTGTCCCAGGCGTGGATGACCTCGCAAAACGCATAACCTTTTTCCGCCAATTTCACCGCCTTGGCGGCATCGACCATCTTGTGACGAAACTCGCTGTTCAGATCGAACAGGCCAAGGTGGATGTCCTTGTAACCTGCGTCAGCCACGGCTTGAGAGAAGGTCGTGTCGGTCATGGCGGTATCCTCGGTTGTCGTGCTTTCAGGCGATTTGAGGTCGCGGCTTATTCCGGGTCAGCCAGAAAAACATAGATCTTGCGGGTATGCTCCACGATCTCCCACGTGCCCTTCCAGCCGCGCGGCAGCATGATCGCATCGCCCGGCCCCAAGGTGCGGCGGGTGCCGTCCAGTTGGGTCATCACGATCTTGCCTTGCAGGAAATAGCAGAACTCTGCCGCAGCGCTGCGGTCGGCGGTGAACTGGCCGGGGGTGCATTCCCATAGACCAATGTCCAGCGCGCCATCGGGCGAGGTCCAGAGCGAGGTCGCGGCCTCTTGCTGGCCGGGGTTCAACGTGGTCGGCTTGTCTGCCAAAGCGCCGAGGTCGATCCCCGACAGTTGCGTGAAGACGGATAGGTCAATCATTGGGTTTCCTGCGAGAAAGTGGGCGGCCTTTGTGAAGGCCGCGTAAGTCATCAGCGTTTGGCTCAGCGCCCAGTCAGCCGATTGGCGAGTTTGGCTAGCCGCGAGGTGGTTTTGCCGCCCGATGCGGCCTCGTTGCGGTCGGCCATGTGATAAAGCCGATACATGCCGTGGACGCCCAGCCAGCGGAAGGGCTCTACCTCCCATTTGCGGGGCTGGCGGTTCACCCAAGGCAGGTCGGTGCGCTCGGTTTTACGGTCCAGCACCAGATCGGCCAGCGTTTGACCTGAGAAGTTTGAGGTCGAAACGCCAAGGCCAACATAGCCCCCCGCCCAGCCGATGCCCGTCTGCGGGTCTAGCCCTGCCGTCGCGCACCAGTCGCGCGGCACACCCAGCACCCCGCACCAAGCATGATCCAGCTTTAGCGCCTTGGTCTGCGGCAGCATCCGGTAGAGGATGGCTTTCAGCTTTTCGATGGTCTCGGGCTGGGTCTGGCCGCGGTCGTCGGTCTTGGAGCCGAAGCGGTAGGGCACGCCGCGCCCGCCCATGGCGATGCGGTTGCCGCGCGTGCGCTGCGCATAGCAATAGGCGTGGGACGCATCCGCCAGAAGCTGCGAGCCATCCCAGCCGATCTCGCGCCAGATTTCATCCGGGACAGGCTCGGTCACGACGATGGCGCTGTTCATCGGAATCCACTGGCGTTCGTTGCCGGGGATGCCATGGGTAAAGCCCTCGGTGGCGCGGACGATGCGCTTGGCCTTGACCGTGCCGCGGGTAGTGGTGACGCGGCCTTTCTCGATGCCGGTCACAGCGGTTTGTTCATAGATTTTCACGCCCTTGCGCTCGACCACTTCGGCGAGACCGCGCACCAGTTTGGCGGGCTGGACACGGGCGACATTGTGGCGGACCAGCGCGCCTTGGGCGTTGGCGACGCGGATGCGCGATGCGGCCTCTGGCCCGTCGATCAACTCCAGCCGCGTGGTGGGCACCTGCCAGGACATTGCCTCGTCATAGCCTTCGCGCAGGCGCTCCATCTGGGCGGGACTTTGGGCGAAGGTCAGGCAGTCGGTCATCAGGAAATCGCAGTCGATCCCCTCTTTTTCCGTCACGCGCTGCACCTCTTCGACGGTGCTGCGCAACTGGCGTTCCCATTCGATGATGCCTTCGCGCGTGCCCGAGGAGAGGTATTTCTCGCGGCTCCAGCCAAATTCGCCGGAACACCAGCCGCCGTTCCGGCCAGAGGCGCCGAAGCCTGCAAATTCCTTTTCGACGATGGCGATGGAGATGCCGGGTTCGGCCTCTTTCAGGTAATAGGCGGTCCAGAGGCCGGTGAAACCTGCGCCGACGATGCAAACATCCACCTCGATATTGCCGGGCAATGGGGCGCGGTAGCCGGGCACTCCGCCGATATCGGCATACCAGAAGGAAACCTCGCCGTTCTTTTTCACATCCATGATCTGTCCTTAAAGCGCTGCGGTCGAGCCGTCGTCGGCCAGAAGCGCGCTGTCTTTGGGGTTCCACGCCAGTTCGACCGTGCTGCCGATGGGGAAGGCGCTTTGCGTGGGGGTTCGGGCGGTGACGTGGCTGCCGTCGGCCAGCGTCACCTCGTATTTCATCGCCGAGCCGAGGTAGAGCATTTCGCGGACCGTGCCCGAGACGATGTTGGAGCGGCCGTCCTGCGGGCCCGTGCCGGGGGCCTGAACCATCACCGCTTCGGGACGCAGCAGGATCACTTGCGGGCTGTCACCCTTGGCCGCACCGGGGGCTGTCAAGGTTGTGCCTGCGACGGTCAGCGCAGTCTCATCCCCCGCCACACGATGTGCGCCACGCAAGACCGAGCTTTCGCCAATGAACTGGCCGACGAACAGCGTGCGGGGGGCGGTGTAAAGGTCGTGTCCGGTGCCGACCTGTTCGATGCGGCCCTTGTTGAACACCGCGATCCGGTCGGACAGCACCAGCGCCTCTTCCTGATCATGGGTAACATAGACAAAGGTGCTGCCCAACTCGCGGTGGATGCGCTTGATTTCCAGTTGCAGGACTTCGCGCAGCTTCTTGTCCAGCGCGCCAAGCGGTTCGTCCATCAGCAACAGCGACGGGGTGAACACCATCGCGCGGGCCAAAGCGACGCGCTGCTGCTGGCCGCCCGACAATTCGGAAGGGTAACGGTGGGCGAATTTCTCCAACTGCACCTTTTGCAGCGCTTGGTCCACGGCCCGCGTGCGCTCGGCCTTGGGCATGCCACGCTGTTTCAGGGGATAGGCGACGTTCGCGGCCACGGTCATATGCGGGAACAGGGCGTAATGCTGGAACACCACGCCGATGTTGCGCTTGTGTGCGGGCACATGGCCTATGGACTGTTCGCCCAGCCGGATTTCGCCCGCGCTGAGGTCGGTGAAGCCCGCGATCAGGTTCAGCGTTGTGGTCTTGCCCGAACCGGATGGCCCGAGGAAGGACATGAACTCACCCGGTTCCACCCGCAGCGACACATCGTCGAGTGCGGTGAAGTTGCCGTAGAATTTGCTGACGCCCGCGATGTCGATGGCCGCGCCTTTGGTTGCAAGGGTCATGCCCCACGCCTCCGTGTTCCGAAGATGAGTCCCAGTCCGATGATCACCGAGGTCGCCATGAAGATCAGCGACCCCACCGCCGCCACTGTGGGATCGGCATCGCGGGTCATGGATGAGAAAATCTGCACCGGCAGCGTTTTCAACTGCGGGCTGGTGATGAAAAGTGACACGATGACTTCGTCAAACGAGGTGACGAAGGCGAACAATGCCCCCGACAGGATGCCGGGCAGGATCAGCGGCAGGGTGACGCTGAAAAACGTCGCCAGCCGCGATGCGCCAAGGCTGGCCGCCGCTGTCTCAAGTCGGGTATCAAACACGGCAAGGTTGGCACCTACGGCAATGACGACGAAGGGGATGGCCAGCAGCGTGTGTGCAAAGACATAGCCCGTCCAAGTGCCGACAAGTTGCGCATCCAGATAGACGGCATAGATGCCGACAGCGAGAACCACGCCCGGCACGATCATCGGCGTGATCAAAACCGCGCGGATCAGCCCGCCGGTACGGCCTTTCAGACGCTCGATCCCGATGGCGGCCATGGTGCCGATCACGGTTGCCACTACGGCAACCATAGACGCGACTTTGGCCGAAACGATCAGGCTGTCAAACCATTGCGGGTTGGTGAAAAAGTTCTGATACCATTGCAGAGAAAATCCGGTCGGCGGGAAGGCCAGCGACTTTTTCTCGGCAAAGGACATCGGGATCACCACCAACGTCGGCGCGACCAGCCAGATCGCGATCAGCAGACAGGTCAGGCCAAGGATCAGCTTGCCCGGATTGAAGCGTTTCATCGGCTGCCTCCGCTCATCTGGTATTTGCGTTTCATGAACGGGCTGGCGATCCCGAGTATACCGAAGGTGGCGATCAGCAGGATTACACCCATCGTGCCGCCCCGGCCCCAGTTCAGCAGCGACAGCACCTGTTGCTGAATGAGCGTGGACAGCATGGTCGATTGCGGCCCGCCCAACAGGAGTGGTGTGATGTAAAAGCCCAGCGCGAGAATGAAAACGATGGTTGCGCCCGCAAAGACACCCGGCAGCGAAAGCGGCAGATATATCTGGAAGAAGGTTTTGATCGGGTGGGCCCCAAGGCTGCGCGCCGCCTGCAACAGCCGCAGGTCGATGCCGCGCATCACGGCATACAGCGGCATGATCATGAAGGGCAGCAGAATCTGCGTCATGCCGATCGTCACGCCCAGTTGAGTGCGGATCAGCCGAACTTTTTCAAACCCCAGCGACAGCAGGATGCGGTTGATCACCCCGGAATCCTGCAACAGGATCACCCATGCCAGCGTGCGCACCACGCCCGAGACCCAGAACGGCACCAGCACGCACATGATCAGTACAAGCCGCAGCCGCGGCCCCGCGACAGACATCGCGAAAGCGTAGGGGTATGCAGCGATCACACAGCACAGCGTTACCCAGAAGGCGATGGAAAAGGTCCGCAGCAGCACCGTCACATTGACCTTGGTGTCAAAGAACCAGGCGTAGTTGGCCATGCCCGGCTCGGGTTCGATAAAACTGCGCAGCACGATCACGCCCAGCGGAATAGCCATCACCAGAAGCAGCACCGCCAGTGCCGGAACGGTCAGAAACAGCGCGCCGCGTTGCGTCCTGTCGGTCAGGATAGACATAGCATTACCCCCCGCAGCGGCCACTCTTTGAGCTGTGCCGCGACATGGTCAGGGCGGCGCAAGCGCTGCCCTGACCTTTGCATCCCAAATCAGTTACCGGCGACGAACTCGGCCCATTTGGCGCTGAGGGTCTCGTAGTTTTCCACCCAGTATTCGACGTTCTGGTTATAGGCCATCGCCTGCTTTTCCGGGGTGTTGGTCATGAACGAGGCGGTCAGCTCATCCACCTTCGGCTGCGCATCGACGTTGATCGGCGAATACGAAGTGGTTTCGGCCATCACCTCTTGCGCGTGCTTGCCGAGATAGGCGTTGATCAGCGCATAGGAGGCATCAATGTCTTTCACGCCAACCGGAATGGCGATCTGGTCTTTGACGACGATCCAATCCTGCCAAACTGGCACATAGTTCGCGCCGTTGGCCAAAGCCGCTTTACCACGACCGGACCAAACCATGACCATGTCGGCCTCGCCCGATTCCATCATCTGCTGGCTTTCGGCGCCCGTCGTCCACGGCACCAGATTGTCACGGATCGAACGCCATTTGTTCAGGCCACGGTCGATATCGGCGGGGAACATCTGATCTTTGGGCACGCCATCGGCCATCAGGCCCAGTTCAACCATATAGCCTTCCGGGTCGGCATAGCCGGGAATGCCGCGCGTGCCGGGGAATTTTTCAACATCAAAGAAATCGGCCCAGCTTTTCGGCGGATTGTCACCGTATTTATCCTTGTTATACAAGAACATGACCGCATAGTTCATCGCCGGAACGCTGCACGGACCAACTTGCCCCGCCGGAATTTTCGAGATGTCGATCTTGGTGAAATCCAGCTTTTCGAACAGCGTGCCGCAATGGACAAATGGGGTGAAGTCACCGGTATCGACCACATCCCACATCACGTTCTTGGCTTCGACCTGCGCTTGGATCTTGGCATTCTCGGTCGGACCGTCTGACAGCAGGGTTACGCCGGATTTTTGCACGAAATCCTCCAGCGCCTTGAGCTGACCATCTTGAAAGATGCCGCCGTAGGACACGAAGGTAAGCGTTTTGCCCTTCAGAGAGCCTTCGGCGACCTCACCAGCAACGGGGCCTTCGGCCAGCGCGGGCAGCGTGAGCCCCAGGGTAACGGCCAGGGCAAGCCCTGCGGTATGCTTCATCTTCATCGTATTCCTCCCTTTTGTTGTCGTCTTTGGTTTTGGATTTGCGGCGGGCTTCAATCGCCCTTTTGGCGGAAATCATCGAGGTATCTGGCCGTTGAAGTGGGTGGCGAGATCATGAACAGCACCTCGGCCGGGCCATTGCCGATGTTGACCACCCGATGTGGCACCGAAGTGGCGTATTCAACGCTGTCGCCTTCATCGAGGTCATGACTGTCAGTGCCAAGATCGAGCCGGACCTGACCGCGCATGACCAGGATCATCTCGTGCGAGTCGCCATGGGTGTAAAGTTCGTCACCCGAGGAGCCGCCGACCTCGAATTCGGCGATATAGGTTTCAAAATGGGTGAGCGGACGGCGCGACAGCAGCATCTTGCGCTGGCCGTTCATCACCGGCAGGGCTGGCCGTTGCGCGCGGCGCAGCACCGGGTTCTGGCCGGTTTCGACACCGGAAAAAAGCTCCGAAATGCTGGTGCCAAAGCAGTTGGCAATGCGGATCAGGGTCGAAGTGCTGGCGCCTGACAAACCACGCTCCAACTGGCTGAGAAAGCTCGCCGAAGTGCCTGTCGCCTCGGCCAGTTTGCGCAGTGAAATCCCGTTGGCCTTGCGCAGACGCTGCAGGCGCTCCGCCACCAGCCGGGTGGGGTCAGCATCGTCCGGAACAGGGAGCGTGGGAACCGATCGGGTCAATCTGGATCTCGCGTGAAGCCAATGTTACTTCACAAGTGTTAAGTAATAGCGAACACAATTTCAATGATTCGGTTCTTATGCCAGTGTCGGCAAGAATGGGGATATCTTTGGTTGAGAGTTCAACGGCATGCCGTTTGAGCATTTATCTTGGCCGTCGCAGTTTAGGGCAAACTCGTTCGTGTGACGCTACTGCGCCGCCACCAAACCCTGGCGTGCATTGATCTGTCTGGCGGCTTCGCGCGCGATATGCTCGGCCCAAGTGATCACTTCGGGCACGCCCATCAGTTCGCCCACCGCGGCGCGGGCAAGCGGGCCTGCGACCAACAGGCTACCGTCGGGTGCGCCTGACACAGGCACGGCTTGGCCGTTTGGTGCCGTCAGCAACCCGAGGCCGAGCGGATCCGGTTGCAACAGACCCAGCGCGGCCAGATCGGAAAGCGCGGGATTCGCGGCAATGACGCTGCCATGCGCCGGGCCGGTGGCCAAGATCACCCGATCCACCGCGATGGTGAAGCGGGTGCCATTGTGGCGGGCCTGCAAGCCCAATTTGATCGGGCTGCCGGGTGTGGCAGTGACAATCCGGGCGGCGAGGCTGACGAGCCGCCCCTGACGCTGCATCTGCTGGTTGGCGTCATAGGTTTGCGGGGCGATGCGAAAGCGGTGCACATCCCACAGCGCGCGCAGATGGCGCAGGAAGCGCCGCCGCTCGGGTTCTGGCAGGGCGGCCCAGATCACGGGGCCTTGCGCGCGCAAACGGTCAAACACCGCGTGCCATGTCAGGCCCAAGGCGTGATCTTGGGCGACGGCGGCGCGTGTGCGGCGCAGAAGCGCCAAGGCGGTGCGCGGTGGGGATTTGGCGAAATCGGCTTTGGTTTCGGGCTGGTTGGGGCCGTGCGGTTGCGAGCGCAGCCCGTGGCGTGACAAGGCGGTGATCTGGCCGCGATGGCCACGCAGGTAGAGCGACGCGACGATATCGGCCGAGGTCAGCCCATTGCCGACGATCAGCACGCGGGCATCCTCGGCCACCTCTGCCAGCGCGCCGGGGGCAAAGGGATCGGTGATCAGGGCGGGATCGCCGGCAAGGCTTGCCAATTCGCGCGGCAGGCCTGCATTGGGGTGGCTTGCCGCCAGCACCACGATGTCGGCTGTGACCTGACCGCCATCCGACAACCCCAAGCGGTAGCGATCCGGGCGGCTGACCGTGATCACGCGCGCCTGCACATGGCGCAAGCGGCCCTGCTTTTGCAAGGGCTGAAGCTGTGCTGCGACATATGCGCCAAACACCGCACGGGGAGCATAGATTTCGCCTGACAGCCGCGCTGAATTGGCGGGCAAGCTGGGCGCATCGGCCTGATGCAGCCAAGCGCGGAAGTCGTCGGGGCGATCCGAGCGCAGGGTCATCTTGTGATCGGGCACGTTCAGGCGGTGGTCGGGGTCGGGTGTGGCATAGGCCACCCCGCGCCCGAGATCAGCGCGCGGCTCGATGACCACAATGTCGGCATCGGTCAGGTTTGCCAGATGATAGGCCACCGCAGCCCCGGACAAACCGCCGCCGATGATGGCGACGGTCAGCGGTGCTTTGGCGTAAGGTTTGGTCATTGTGCCGCCTGTAGCTTTGGTTTGTGATCTCCGGCGATGGTTTCGCCGAACGGCCCGGTATTGACCACCAGATCGCGGCGCGGGATCGGATGCGCAAGCGGCAATTTCGGCAGCACCAACTCGCCAAAGCTATAGGCTTCTTCCAGATGCGGATAGCCCGAGAAGATAAAGCTATCCACCCCGATGCGACGGTATTCGTCGATGCGCTCCGCCACGGTATCGGCATCGCCCACCAAAGCCGTGCCCGCACCGCCGCGCACAAGACCGACCCCCGCCCACAGGTTCGGGCTGATCTCCAACTTATCCCGCCGCCCGCCATGCAGGGCGGTCATCCGGGCTTGGCCAACCGAATCCATCCGCGCGAACACCTCTTGCGCCTCGGCAATGGTGTGATCGTCCAGCTTGCTGATCAGCTTGTCCGCCGCCGCCCAAGCCTCGGCATTGGTATCGCGCACGATCACATGCAGGCGGATGCCGAACGACACCTCGCGTCCCTCGGCATCGGCATGGCGCCGCATCACCGCAATCTTTTCCGCCACCTGTGCGGGGGGTTCGCCCCATGTCAGGTATTTGTCGATGTGTTTGGCACCAACCTTGAAGCCCTCATCCGACGAGCCGCCAAAATACAGCGGCGGATAAGGCTTTTGCACTGGCGGATAAATCAGGCGGCCATCCGAGATTTGGAAATGCTTGCCAGTATGCTCCACCGTTTCACCCCGCAGCAGGGCGCGGTAGATGCCGAGAAATTCATCCGTGATTTCGTAGCGTTCGCTGTGCGGCAGGTTGATGCCGTCACCCCGGTTTTCTGCCGGATCGCCGCCTGTGACGATGTTGATCAGCAACCGCCCATTGGAAATGCGGTCCAGCGTGGCGGTCATCCGTGCGGCCAAGGTCGGCGATTGCAGGCCGGGACGGACGGCGACAAGGAATTTCAGGCGCTCGGTCTGGGTGGCGAGGGCCGAGGCCACCACCCAGCTATCCTCGCAACTGCGGCCCGTGGGCAAGAGTGCGCCGTAAAAGCCGAGGCTGTCGGCGGCCTTAGCCACTTGCGTGAGGTAGGCCAGATCGACCGGACGCCCACCCTCGGATGTACCAAGATAGCGGCTTTCGCCGTGGGTGGGGATGAACCACAGGACGTTGATTTTATTTGGAATGGTCATATCAGCTCCACGCGTGGAAGGGCGGGTTGACGCCATTCAGATAGTAATTGCCAAGGATGGCGTATTTCCAGCGCACCGGGTCGTGCAGCGTATGGGTGCGGGCGTTGCGCCAATGGCGATCAAGGTTATGCTCGGCCAAGGTCGACCGCGTGCCTGCCAGTTCAAACAGCTTGTTGGTGGCAAGGATGGCGATTTCGGTGGACAGCACCTTGGCTTCGGCGGTGGCAATCTGGGCTTGGGCTACGGTTTCGACGGTGGGGTTTGCCACGGCCACGTCAATTGCGGCGCTGGCAATATCCAGCAAGGCCGCCGCTGCATTGGCGCGCAGATTCAAGTCTCCAACCGCTTGAATGGTGTAGGGGTCTTGGGCAGCGTGATCGAGGCCAGAATCGACCCAAGCTCGGCTGCGGTGCAGCACGAAATCCTTGGTGTCGGCGATGGCGGCCCGCGCGATGCCCAGATCAACCGCAACTTGGATCACTTGGAAGATCGCACCATCCGCCGAGGGGGATTCGTAGCCTTTGTAGCCCGGCACCAGATGAGTTTTCGGCACCTTCACATTGTCGAGGATCACCGTGCCAGAAAGCGTGGTGCGCTGGCCAAAGCTGGACCAATCGTCGATCACGCTCAGCCCCTCAGCCCCTCGATCCGCAATCGCGTACCACGCGCGACCTTCATCGTCCAAAGCCACAATCGGCACCAGATGTGCCAGCAAAGCGCCGGAGGAGTAGAACTTGCGGCCCGTGACGCGCACATGATCGCCGTCGTCGGTGAACTTGGTTTCAAAATCGACGGCGCGTTTGCTGCCAAATTCCGAGAACGCATTGCCAAAGCGGGTGCCGCGCAAAACCTCGGCAAACAGCAGCGCCTTTTGTGCGGGGTCAGACACCGTGTTGATCGCGGCGACCACACCCAGATGGTTCTGCGGCACTTGGCCCAAGGACGGGTCAGCTTCCGAGATGATCGCGATCACCCGGTTCAGCGTGACATAGGACAGCCCCGGGCCGCCGTATTCTTTCGGCACGTTGATTGACCACAGCCCGGATTGCGAGAAGGCATCGAGTTGTTCCTGCGGCCAGATCCGGTTGCGGTCGCGGTCGGACGCGCCTTTGGCGAACTCGGCGGCCAGTTTGTGCGCCACGGCAATCGCTTCGGCGTCGGATTGGATGATGTGCGGATCGCCAATCGGGCGGGCAACCGGGGGAACAGGCGTTTTCAGCGGTTCATGTTTGGTCATGGTTCAAATCCTTACAGGTTCAGGAGTGCCGCCGAGGTAAAGCGCGCGAATGTCGGCGCGGGCGGCGAGGTCGGATGCGGGGCCATTCAGCACCGAGCGGCCATTTTCGATGACCGTGGCGTGATGGGCGTGTTTGAGTGCGATGGCAGAGTTTTGCTCGGCCACAAGGATCGTCAGGCCAGTTTCACGATTCAGCCGGGCGAGGGTTTCAAAGATTTCGGCGACCACCAGCGGGGCGAGGCCCATGGAAGGCTCGTCCAGCAGGAACACTTCGGGGCGTGCCATCAGACCGCGCCCGATGGCGGCCATTTGCTGCTCGCCGCCCGAGGTCAGGCCAGCGAGCGAATTGCGCCGCAGTTTCAGTTTGGGAAACAGATCATAGACCTGTTCCAGAACTTCGGCGATCTGGGCGCGGTCAAGGCCTCGGCCAATCGCGCCGGTGGTCAGGTTTTCCTCGATGCTTAGGGTCTTGAAACAGCGCCGACCTTCCAGCACCGGCACAAGGCCATTGCGGATATGGGCGTGTGGAGTGTCGGCGGTAACATCGCGGCCCTTGTAGCGAATACGCCCGCCGGTAATCTGACCACGTTCGGCGGGCAGCAGGTTAGAAGATGCCTTCAGCAGCGTGGTTTTGCCCGCGCCGTTTGCGCCCAGCAGGGCCGTAATCTCACCCTTCGGCACCGTCAGGCTGACGCCGTGCAGGGCAGCGATGGCACCGTTGTAGGCGGCGTAGACGTGGTCAAATTCAAGGATAGGTTGCGACATGGCACCCTCCGGTCTGGATGGGGTGGCCCCGATGCAGGGCCACCCGTTTGGCTTATTGCGTGACCTTGTCGGCATCTTCCGAGCTGCGGATCAGCAGCCCCTTTTCCGCCGCATAAGCCTCAGACGATTTGGTAATGATCGGGCGCAACAGGGCCCAATCGGGGGCGATCCAGTCGGACACCACGTTCCACTTTTTGCCATCCCACTGTTGGAAGGTGACGTAGCCTTCGCCTTCGTGGTTGTCGTAGGTGACGTTGATCGAGTGGAACAGGTTCTCGGCCCCCAGTTCCTTCACCCGCTCCGGGGTCAGTTGCAGATGCTCAAAGCCCCAGCGCACTTCATCGCCGGTCAGGGTGCGGTTGCCGAATTTGGCTTGCGCGATGCGAATGGCTTCGACGTTCAGGATTCCATTCACAATGCCAAGGTTATGATACACCGAGCCGATCCGCGATTTGTCGGACAGGTTGCCCTGCCCCGCGTCGTAGACGGACTTGATGATCTCTTGCAGCACCGGATACTGGTTGCCCGAGGCTTGGGTGGTGATCGCGGTGTAGCCGATCGCGGCATCGCCTGCGGGCAGCGCGTCTTCTTCCGAGTTCGACCAGACGTTGCCGATGATGTGATCGACCGGGAAGCCGTTGCGCTGTGCCGTGGTCAAAGCCACCGGGTTCATCACGCCCCAACCGCGCAGCACGACATAATCGGGGGCCTCGCGGCGGATTTGCAGCCATTGCGCGCCCTGTTCGTTGCCCGGATGCGGCACCTCGATCTGCACAACAGTGAAGCCGTATTTCTCGGCCAGCAGGTCGTAGATCGGGATGGTTTCCTTGCCATAGGGCGAGCCGTGATACAGCACGACGATCTTCTTGCCCTTGAGGCTTTCCAGCCCGCCTTCCTTGCTGGCGATGTAGTTCACGATGCCCGAGGTTTCGGAATAGGGGTTCAGCAGCAGCGGGAAAACGTAAGGGAACACCCGGCCGTCGGTGGTGTCGGTGCGGCCATGATTGACGGTGATCAGCGGGGCTTTGTCGGCGGTGACGCCATCAATCATCGCATAGGCGATGCCCACGGAAAGCGGATTCCAAGCGGCAATGTCAGCGTGGCTTTTCTGGCGCTGATAGCATTCAACACCCTTTTCCACCGCGTATTCGGTTTCGCATTCGTCCCAAACCAGCTTGACGCCGTTGACGCCGCCGTCGCGGGTGTTGATCAGGGTCATGTAGTCGATAAATCCACCGAAGAACCCGGTGCCGCCCGCGGCATAGGGGCCGACGCGGTAGGATTGCAGCGGGAAATATTGCTCATCCGCTTGCGCGGCGCTGGTGGCGGCAAGGCTTGCCACGGTCAGTGCCGCTGTGGTGATACGTTTCAGGAAAGACATGGAAACTCCGTAGGTTGAAGATCAGGGGCTGCGCGCGAAGCGGCGCTTCAGCCGGGTGAGGATGGCCGCCAGCCCGTTGGGTTCGGCGATCAGGAAGGCGATGATGAGGGTGCCGAGGATGATGCGCTGCACCAGTTCCAGCATCCCTGAATCGATTATGCCGCCAAAGGCTGTGGCCGAGAGGCGCGACAGTAGCAGCGGGAACACCACGATCAGCCCGGCACCAAGGAAGGCTCCGCGCAGAGTGGCGAGGCCGCCGATGATGATGATGAACAGCACGTCAAAGGATCGGTCGAGATCGAAGCCCGCAGGCTCGATGGTGCGCAGGTAGGTGAAGGCCCAGAGAAACCCCGCGACGCCGATGATGGCAGAGGAGATAGCAAAGGCGACAAGTTTGGTTTTCAGTACCGGCACGCCGATGATGCGGGCGGCGGTTTCGTTATCGCGGATGGCGATGAGGTCGTTGCCGAGCGGGCCGTGGGTGAAGGCCCAGACGCCGAGGGTGATCAGGGTGACAAGGCTGAGAGACAGCAGGTAACGCGCGGTGGTGCTGTCGAGGGAGTGGCCAAGCAGGCTGAGGCCGGGGGCCGAGATCACGCCGGATGGGCTGTCGTTGGAGAACCAGCCGAATTTGGTCAGCGCCCATTGCACGAAGAACTGCGCGGCAAGGGTGGAGACAGCGAGGTAGAAGCCGCGCAGGCGCAGGCTGGGCAGGCCGAACACCAGCCCGATGGCGGCTGTGATCAGCGCGGCCAGCAGGATGGTTGCGGGCAGTGGCAGGCCCAACCGAAGTTGCAGGTTATAGGCGGCAAAGGCCCCCACCGCCATGAACGCGGCCGACCCAAGCGACACTTGCCCGCCGTAGCCGGTCAGCAGGTTCAGCCCGACGCCAGCCAAGGCAAGGGCGAGGAACGGCAGCAGGATGGCCTCCAGCACATAGACCGGGGCGAAGGCGGGCACGCCGACGAAGGCGATCAGCAGCAGGGCAGCCAAGGGCCAATGCCGCAGGAAGTTGAGCGTTTGCAGCGGGGTATCGACAACGGCAGACATCAGAACCGCTCCACCAGTTTCTGGCCAAACAAGCCCGAGGGACGGATCAGCAGCACCAGCAGCGCCACGACATAGGCGAACCAGCCCTCGATCCCGCCGCCGACGAAGGGGCCGAGATAGACTTCGGCCAGCTTTTCGGTGGCACCGATGGCAAGGCCTGCGACAATCGCGCCCAGAACTGAGTCAAACCCGCCCAGCACCAGCACCGGCAGCGCCTTCAGCACGATCAGCGACAGCGAGAATTGCACGCCAAGGCGCGCGCCCCACAATAGCCCTGCGACGAGGGCGACGATGCCAGCGGCAGCCCAGACGGTGGCCCAGGTGCGGTCCAGCCGCAGGCCGACCGCCAAGGCGGCGAACTGATCATCGGCCACGGCGCGGAAGGCGAGGCCGGTGCGGGTCCAGCGGAAGAAGGCAGTGAGGGCAGCGACCAGAACCGCCGCAATCGCCGCCGCGACCAGATCGAAGGTTGAGATGAACACGCCCGCCACCTGAAATGGCGCGTTCGAGATACCCAGATCAAGGCGGTGGACTTCGGTGCCCCAGATGATCTGCGCGGCCCCTTCGATGATATAGGACAGACCCAGGGTGGCCATGAACAGGGTCATCGGGGATCGGTTGGCAAGCGGGCGCAGGACTGTGCGCTCGATGGCAAAGCCCAAGACCACCATGATCGCGGCGGAGATCAGCAGGGCAAGGATGAAAGGCACGCCTGCCTCGACAAGGCTGACAAAGGTCAGCGCCGCGAACAGCACCATCGCGCCCTGGGCGAAATTGAGCACGCCAGAGGTTTTGTAGATCAGCACAAAGCCAATCGCCACAAGGGCATACATCACGCCAGACAGCAGGCCGCCGATGGTGACTTCGATCAGAAACAGAAAGCCGAACCAATCCATCACGCGGCCTCTTGCCCCAGATAGGCGCGGATCACGCCGGGGTCGCGCTGCACTTCGGCCGGTGTGCCGTCGGCGATCTTGGTGCCATGATCCAGCACCGCCACACGATCGGACAGGCCCATGACGACGCCGATGTCATGTTCAATCAGGATCACCGACAGCCCCGAGGTGTCGCGCGCGGCACGGATATAGCCCGCCATCTCGGCCTTTTCGGTGGCGGTCATGCCAGCCATCGGCTCGTCCAGCAGCAGCAGTTTCGGGCGGGCGACCAAAGCGCGGGCCAGTTCGACCCGTTTTTGCAGACCATAGGACAGGGTCGATACGGTGCGATCCAGATGCGGGGTCAGATCCAGACGGGCTGCGATTTCGGCGACCTGATCGGCAATCGCGCGGTTCTCGGTGCGGGCATTGGGCAGGCGCAGCACCTGCGCCAGCGCCCATACCCGGCGTTGAAAGGTCAGGCCAGCGGCGATGTTGGCGGCCACCGACAGGCTGGGGAAAAGCGCGAGGTTCTGGAAGGTGCGTGCCACGCCAAGCCCGGCAAGGGCCTGCGGCGGCACATGGTCAAACACCCGCTCTCCCACCACCAGACTGCCGCTATCCGCCTGATAAAGCCCCGAGATGACGTTGAGCACCGAGGATTTCCCCGCGCCATTCGGCCCGATCACCGCGCGAATCTCGCCCAAGGCCACCTGAAACGACACCTCGCGCAGGGCATGAATCCTGCCGAATGACAGGTTGATCCGGCTGAGCGCCAAGGCATATGCCGGATGCAAGGTGGCGGTGTGCAGGGTGTCAGGGACTGCGCGTGCAGGCGCAATCCGGCGCAGAACAGCGCTGGTCATGGCAGTCTCCATCAAAGCGGTTGGGGGTGGTGGGGCCTATTCGGCCGCCACCTTTTGCGCGCGATCAGCTTCCAGTTGGCGCACCAGCGGGATCACATGCTTGCCGAAGAATTCGACTTCTTCCTGGAAGTGCAGGAAGCCCAGCAGGATCAGATCGGCCCCGGCGTCTTTCAGCGCGATGATCCGCTCGGCAATCTGTTCGGGCGTGCCGATCAGGTTGGATCGGAAACCGTCGTTGTATTGTACAAGGTCTTCAAACGTCGATTTCGCCCAGTTGCCTTCGCCTTCGGGGCTGGCCTTGCCGGCGTTCTTCACCTCGTGCGCGAAGCCCTTGACGGCATCCGGGTTGGCCTTGGCGACGATTTCATCCAGCACGGCGCGGGCCTCGGCCTCGGTTTCGCGGGCGATGGCAAAGGCGTTGACGCCCACCTTGACGCGGCGGCCTTCGGCATCGGCCTTGCCGCGAATGTCATCAACCTGCGCCGCCAGCCCTTCGGGTGTGTTGCCATTGGTGAAATACCAGTCCGACACCCGCGCGGCCATATCGCGCGCGGCGCGGCTGGAGCCGCCTTGGAAAATCTCGGGCTGTGGATCGGCGGGCTTGGGCTTCATGGTGTAGTTGTTGAAGCGGTAGAAATCTCCCTTGAAGGTGAAATCATCCTGCCCCCAGATGCCACGCAGCGCGCGGATGAATTCTTCCGAGCGGCGGTAGCGTTCGTCGTGATCCAGCCAGGGTTCGCCAATCGCGTGGAACTCGCCGCGGAACCAGCCGGACACCACGTTGATGGCGATGCGGCCTTGGGTCAGTTGGCTGATGGTGGCGATCTGTTTGGCGGCGATGGCGGGGTTCCACGGGCCGGGCAGCAGGGCGGCGATGACTTTCAGCTTTTCGGTGGCGGCCAGCAAGGCATGGCTGAAGGCCACGGGCTCGTGCTGATTGTCGGCGCCATAGCCTGCGGTAAACCGGATCTGGCTGAGCGCGTAATCAAAGCCTGCGGCCTCGGCGATCTGCGCCAGCTTGCGGTTATAGTCGATGTCCCAGCTGGTGCGCTGTTCGATGTTCGAGATCACCAGGCCACCCGAAACATTGGGCACCCAATAGGCGAATTTGACGGGATCAGTGGTCATGTCGGCGTCCTTTTCGGGGTTATTCTGCCGCATGCGCGGGGCGCAGGGCTTGTGGGAAATGCAGATCAAACTGGGCGACGGCACGCTCCAGCCGGGTCAGGGCGGCGGGGGCGGTTAGCGCGCCATCGGTGAAATCCTTGTCCGAGACATGGACAGCGGTGGGCAGCACATGGGCCTCGAAGAACGCAAACAGCGGGCGCAAGTGATGCTCGACCGCCAGCGCGTGTTTCTCGCCGCCGCCCGTGGCCGCGATCAGGATCGGCTTGCCGATCAGCGCGGCGGGGTCAAGCAGGTCGATCAGGTGCTTGAACAGGCCGGGATAGCTGGCCTTGTAGATCGGCGTCGCAACCACCAGCGCATCAGCGTCAAGGATGCGGGCGACAAGTGCCTGAGCATTTGTGTCGAGGTCACTTAGGCGACGCGCACGGCCTAGCTGATCGCCGAAGTCATTGATCTCAAAGATTTCGGTGGTTGCACCAAGCCGATCGGTAGCCAAAGCAACGGCCGTTTGCACCAAGACCCTTGTTTTCGAGGGGACGGTGATGTTGCCGGACAATCCGACCAATTTCAGCGTGGACATCAGCAGATTCCTAAACACGATAAAGTTGCTAGACTTTAAGTGCGGGACCGCGTCCGGGGCAATTCTAAAGAAAACTGCATCTTTGGAAGGAGTATCCCCAGCAGCCATGCCACACAGTTACAAAGCGCTGTTTGGACAGGATTCGTCCTGAGATGGCAGGAATCTGGGTTTCAGGAGATGTCCAGCATCGCGCTTTATGCAAAGGCAGCTTCCAATTGACCCGGTGTCTTTCGATAGCCAACTGAGGAATGGTGTTGAGAATGGTCCAGATCGGCCAGATGCCTACTCAAAGCGCAGCACTAAGATCAGGATAGGCAGCGAGCATGGTAATGGCGCTGGTCAAGACAGTGCCCATTTCAGCCGCCACCCCCTTAAGGCCGGCGCTATGGAGCGCGGCCGGGTGTCGACAACGGCAAAAACGGGTCACCGCCAGCGCGGCACGAGTAAGGTTCACAGCGGCAAACGATGCTCGTAGCCAGGGGTACGCATGCAACTTTCTTCTGAGTCAGGAGAGGGCGCTGCTGACCCGACTGCGGTAGGAGGTCACAGACAAGCAACCGGCAAATCAGATTGCGGAAACTGAACCAGAGAGGCCGGGCTGATACCAAGCGGCACCTGACACAACACCTTAATAGAGCATGACCTGACCGTTTGGTCGAATCTCTTGTAAGTTGAAACTAAGAGATACAGGCTAGTCCACAACATGGTGTTTTCTTAGGCTGCAAAATTGTTGCAGTATGCCAATGCGTTAGGCAACGGCACTTCTGTTGAAAATATTGTCGACAAAATTATTGACAAAATAGGCGGCAATTCTGACAGTAGGGGCAGGGCGGCAGTGCTTGCCGTCCATCCGACATTGCCCCGCGCGTTCCGGCATCAGACCGGGAAGATGCGGGGCTTCAACAGGGGCTGACCATGACTTTCAAATCCATTCTTCTGGCAGGCGTCGCCATTGCCTGTTTTGCCACCGCCGGATCAGCGCAGACCCTGCGTTGGGGGGCAGCACGGGACATCAACTCACTCGACCCGTATTCCTATGGGTCGACCTTTACCATCAGCTTTCTGAACCATGTCTATGAAGGGCTGGTGCGCTATAACGCGAACCTTGAAATTGAACCCGCGCTGGCGACCGAATGGGAAGTGCTGCCGAACAACATCTGGCGCTTTAAGCTGCGGCAGGGCGTGAAGTTCCACGATGGCGCTGATTTTACGGCGGATGATGTTGTGTCTTCGCTGGCCCGTGTCAGCCACCCGGACAGCCCGCTGAAAGGCAACCTGCCTGCCTACAAATCGGCCACGAAGGTGGATGATTACACCGTCGATATCGAACTTGTTGGCACTTATCCACTGCTGCTGAACGATCTGACCAACATCCACATGTTTGATGCTGGTTGGCTGAAGGAGCACAACGCCGAATTGCCGACTGATGTGGCCAAAAAGGTCGAGGGCTATCCGACCTTCAACGCCAACGGCACGGGCCCGTTCATCGTCGAAAGCCGCGTGCCCGACAGCAAGACCGTGCTGGTGGTGAATGAAAACTGGTGGGATACCCCGAAGCACAACCTGAAACGCATCGAATTCACCCCGATTGCCTCGGATGCGACCCGCGTTGCGGCGTTGTTGTCGGGTGAGATCGACTTTACCGAAAAGGCCCCGGTGCAGGATCTGCCGCGTCTTGAAGCCACGCCGACCGTCAAGGTGATGGAAGCCAACGAACTGCGCACCATCATGTTCGGCTTCAACTTCCACGACAAACTGGCGAATGGCCAGCCGAACTTCTTCCAGCATAAGGAAATGCGCGAGGCTGTGGCGCTGGCCATCGACCTCAACCTGATCCGTGACAAGGTGATGCGCGGCAAATCCCGCGTGACGGGCACCGTGGTTGCGCCAGCGATCCCCGGCTATGATGCGGCGCTTGACGTGCCGACCGCCTATGATCCCGACAAAGCGGCGGCGATGATCAAGGAACTGGGGGCCGAGGGTTTTGCATTTGAAATCGTCTGCGCCAATGATGTCTGGCTGAACGAGGAAGAAATCTGCAACGCCATGGTGTCGATGCTGACCCGCGTGGGCTTGAAACCCACCCTCAGCATTGGTCCGAACGCCGTGCAGCAGATCAAGCAGACCAATGGTGAGGCCGACATGTTCAGCTTTGGCTGGGCGAACGAGCCGATGTTGGATGCCTATTCGATCTTGCTGCAAGTGTTCCAGACCAAAAGCGACAACGCCGGCGTGTTCAACTGGGGCGGCTGGTCCTATCCTGAACTCGACAAGCTGATCATCGCGGCCTCGACCGAACTGGACCGCACCAAGCGGCTGGCGCTGGAATCGCAAGCGCTGAAGATCGTGAAAGACGAGTCGATCATGCTGCCGTTCCATCAGCAGCCGATGGCTTGGGCGACCTCGGACAAGGTGGAAAGCGTGGTGCAACTTTCGGACAACAAGGGTCGCCATTGGCTGACCCGGATGACCGAATAAATCCGCATCAGGCCCGGCGCAGCACGCGCCGGGCTGCCCATAACCCGGAGCCGGTGAAATGATTGTTTTCCTGATAAAACGGCTGGCGAATGCGGCATTTGTCATGCTTGTCGTAGCCCTGATGGCCTTCATGATCTTCCGTTTTGTCGGCGATCCGGTGCAGTTGATGGTCAACGAACAGACCACGCAAGCAGAGCGCGACGAATTGCGTGAACGCTTGGGCCTGAACCAATCCATGCCGATGCAGTATCTGCATTTTGTAACCAACGCCGTGCAAGGGGATTTCGGAATCTCTTATCGCAACCAGCAAGAGGTGATGAGCCTGATTGCCGAGCGCTTCCCCGCCACCATCGAACTGGTGCTGATGGCCACCATCATCTCGCTGGTCGTTGGCGTGCCGCTGGGGGTGATCACCGCCATCCATCGCGGCAAATGGTATTCCGAGGGGCTGCAATTTCTGTCGATTATCGGCGTCTCGCTGCCCAGTTTCGTCATCGGTATCATGCTGATCTTGGTGTTCTCGGTGATGTTCAATATTCTGCCCGCCTTTGGCCGGGGCGATGTGGTGAACATCGGCTGGTGGACCACGGGCCTGCTGACGCCGTCGGGCCGTGCGGCGTTGATCCTGCCATCCATCGCCTTGTCGTTCTACCAGATCACGCTGGTGATGCGTTTGGTGCGTGCCGAAATGCTGGAAGTGCTGCGATCGGACTTCATCAAATTCGCCCGCGCCCGTGGTGTGCCGTCTTGGCGGGTGCATTACAGCCACGCCCTGCGCAACTGCCTGATGCCGGTGGTGACCATGACGGCAATGAACATCGGATCGTTGATTGCCTTCGCGCTGATCACCGAAACCGTGTTTCAATGGCCGGGGATGGGGCTGCTGTTCATCCAGGCCGTCACCTTCGTCGATATCCCGGTGATGGCGGCCTATCTCTGCATCGTCTCTTTCATCTTTGTCGCGCTGAACACGCTGGTGGACATCACCTATGCGCTGATCGACCCGCGCCTGCGCAATGCAAAGGCCTGATCCATGACCGTAAATCTGACAGCTCCCAGCCTGTTCGCCCGCATTCGCCAAAGCGATCTGTGGTATTCGTTTACGCGGCAGCGCAGCGCGGTATTCGCCGCCGTTCTGCTGGCGGTGCTGATCATCAGCGCCTTCACCGCCCCGCTTTATGCGCCGCAGAACCCGTTTGATCCGGCGCAGTTGGAATTGTGGAACGCCGAAATCCCGCCGATCTGGCTGGAGGGAGGTCAGTGGCCTTACCTTTTGGGCACCGATACCCAAGGCCGCGATATCCTTTCCGCCATCCTATACGGTTCGCGCATCTCGATCCTGATCGGCATCGCCTCGGTGGTGTTCGCGCTGCTGATCGGCATCGGTTCGGGCTTGGCTGCGGGATATTACGGCGGCTTCGTCGAAAATGCGCTGATGCGGGTCGGTGATATCCTGCTGTCGATCCCCACCATCCTGATCGCCATTCTGGTCAGCGCCATCGTGCGCGAACTGCTGCCGGTAAACTTGCGCGATGTCGGGGCGGCGGGCGTCTTGGTGCTGGCCATCGTGCTGAGTGGCTGGGTGCAATATGCCCGCACCGTGCGCGCCCAGACGGCGGTTGAGCGGCGCAAGGAATATGTGCAGGCCGCACAACTGCTGAAAGTGCCTGCCCGCCGCATCATGTTCCGCCATATCCTGCCCAACACGCTGACGCCGATCCTTGTCGCCGCCACGCTGAACTTTGGCATGGCGATCCTGACCGAGGCCACTTTGTCTTTCCTTGGCATCGGTATGCCACCCAGCCAGCCGAGCCTTGGCACGCTTATCCGGCTGGGCAACCAATTCCTGTTCTCTGGCATGTGGTGGATTGTGCTTTTCCCCGTGCTGCAACTTTGCTTGCTTGTGGTGTCGGTCAACCTGCTGGGTGACTGGCTGCGCGATGCTCTGAACCCGAAACTGAGGTAAGCCATGACCGACCTTCTGCTCCGCAATATCCGCCCGATGACCGGGGTTGCCACCGACATGCTGATCCGCGATGGCCGCATTGCTGCCGTTGGGCCGAACCTTGCGGCCGATGGTGTCGAGGTTGAGGATGGTAACGGCGCAATCGCCATCCCCGCACTGGTCGATGCCCACACGCATCTCGACAAAACCACTTGGGGCATGGGCTGGTATACAGGCCGCAAGGGCGGCGATCTGCAAGACCTGATCGACAATGAACGGAATGAGCGTATCCCCTTGGGTCTCGACGTGCATCGCCAGTCGATGCGCCACGCCCTACAACTGATCGCCAACGGCACCGGCCATATCCGCAGCCATGTTGACGTGGATCACGACCACAAACTGACCTTGCTGGAAGGCAAACTGCGCACGCGCGAGGCCCTGCAAGGCGCGGTTGACATTCAGATCGTCGCCTTCCCGCAATCGGGCCTGATGATCCGCCCCGGCGTTTATGAACTGCTGGACGAAGCCTTGGCGATGGGGGCCGATGTGGTGGGCGGGCTTGATCCGTCCTCGATGGACCGCGATCCGAAAGCCTCACTCGATGCGATTTTCCGGCTGGCGGAAAAGCACGGCAAACCTATCGACATTCACCTGCATGAATACGGCGAGTTGGGGGCGTTTACGCTGGAAGAAATCATCACCCGCACCCGCGCGCACGGGATGCAGGGCAAGGTCGGCGTGTCGCATTGCTTCTGTCTGGGGATGCCCGACCCGCATCGGGTGGGTCCGCTGATGGAACAGGTGGCGCGTGAGGATATCCGCATCTTCACCACCGGCCACCCCTCCGCCGAGGTGCCATCGCTGCAAGACATGCGCGCGGCAGGTATCAAGGTTGGCATGGGCTGCGACGGTATCCGCGACACTTGGGGGCCGTGGGGCCAGCCCGACATGCTGCACCGCGCCCGCATCGTGGGGATGAAAAACCGTATGCGCCGCGATGACGAGTTGGAACTGCTGCTCGACACAGCCTCGCGCGGTGGCGCTGATGCGATGGGGGTGGAGGCTTTGGGGCTGATGGTTGGCGCTGTCGCAGACCTGACGCTGGTCGCAGGCGAAACCCTTGCCCATGCGGTTGTCGAAGAAGCCCCTCGCCCGCTGGTCGTCAAGGGCGGTCGCATCGTCGCGCGCAACGGCGCGCTGACCCTGCCGGGGATCACCATGCCATGAGCGCGCTGTGTGATCTGACGCTTGGGCAACAGCCCAAAGGCCGCACGGCGCTAACCGCCGATTGGGTGCTTGGCCACACCGAAACTGGCCATTGCCTGATCCCGAACGGCGAAGTGGTGCTCGAGGCGGGCCGCATCCTGCATGTCGGTCAACGCTTTGAAGGCGAAGTCGCCCGCCGCATCGCCCTTGGCCGCGCGCTGATCTCGCCCGGTCTGATCGACCTTGATGCGTTGTCTGATCTCGACACCACGCTTCTGTCCATCGACCACAACCCCGGCTGGGCCAAAGGCCGCGTCTGGCCACGAAGCTACATCGAGCGCGGCCCGTATGAGATGTATACGCCCGAGGAACTCGCCTTCCAGAAACGCTACGCCTTCGCGCAACTCTTGCTGAACGGCATCACCACCGCCGCCCCGATCGCCTCGCTGTTCTACCGCGCATGGGGCGAAACCACCGCCGAATTCATCGCCGCCGCAGACGCCGCAGGCGAGATGGGCCTGCGCGTCTATCTGTCGCCAGCTTACCGCGCGGGCGGCATGGTACTGGATGCCCCCGGCCAGATGGTCCCTGTATTCGACGAAGCGCGCGGCATGGCTGGGCTGGATGAGGCCATCGTCTTCATTACCGCGCAAACCGGCCGCCACAACGGCCTGATCACCGGCATGCTCGCCCCCGACCGAGTAGAGACCTGCACCGCGCCCCTGCTGCGCCGCACCATGGACGCCGCCCGCGATCTCGATTGCCGCGTCCGCCTGCATATGGCGCAGGGCGCGATGGAGGTTCAAACCGTCCAAAGCCTGCACGGAACAACCGCCCCCGATTGGCTGGCGCGTGAAGGCCTGCTGAACGACCGCATCCTCGCCCCTCACGCCACCAATGCCACTGAGTCCGACCTCAACCACTACGCAGAAAATGGCGTCAGCGTTGTGCACTGCCCTCTGGTCTCGGCCCGCGGCGGCTCGGTCCTGCGCGGCTTTGGCGCATTGCGCGCGCGCGGCATCAATATCGCCATGGGCACCGATACCGCCCCGGCTGACATGCTGCTGAACCTGCTCACCGGCCTGATGACCGCCCGCATTGCCGACCCGAATGCGCCCCATCAGCAGAGCGCCGATTTCTGGGATGCCGCCACCTTGGGCGGTGCCCGCGCGCTCGGCCGCAGCGACATTGGTTGCCTAAAACCGGGGGCCTGCGCCGATATCGCCGTGTTCCGGCTGGACGATGCCATCATGACCCCCGCCATCGACCCAATTACGACGTTGATCGCAGGTGGCTCCGGCAAAGTTACCCAAGCCACCTTTGTCGATGGCCGCCTGTCGATGTGCGAAGGCCGCGTCGCAGGCCTCAACATGGCCACCGCGCAAACCCGCGCCCAAGCCCAGTTCGATGGCCTGCTCGCCAAATACCCAGAACGCAGTTGGCAACACCCCCCGCTGTCAGAGCTTTTCCCGCCCAGCTACCCGATCCGACAGGAAGCATAGCCATGACCCAAACCCCGACACTTGATGTCCGCGCCCTGCGAGTGGAATTTCCGGGCCGTCACGGCACGGTGACAGCCCTTGCCGATATCAGCCTGACCATCCAGCCCGGCGAAATCCTTGGCGTGGTGGGCGAGTCCGGCGCAGGCAAATCCATGACCGGCCTTGCCGTCCAAGGCCTGCTGGAACCCCCCGGCCATATCGCAGGCGGTGAGGTTTGGCTGAACGGCCGCCGCATTGACCATCTGTCCGACCGCGAGATGGAAAAGGTGCGCGGCCGCGAGATTGGCGCGATCTTCCAAGACCCGCTGACCTCGCTCAACCCGCTGTTTTCGGTCGGCAAACAACTGATCGAAACCATCCGCCTGCACCTGCCGCTGAACCGTACCGAGGCCCGCCAGCGCGCGATCGAACTACTTGCCGAAGTCGGCATTCCCGGCCCGGAAACCCGCGTCGATCACTTCCCGCATCAATTCTCGGGCGGGATGCGGCAGCGCGTGGTGATCGCCTTGGCCCTTGCCGCCCGCCCGAAACTGATCATCGCGGATGAGCCGACGACTGCATTGGATGTCTCGATCCAGGCCCAGATCACGTCGCTTTTGCGTCGCCTGTGCAAAGACAACAGAACGGCAGTGATGCTGGTCACGCATGACATGGGTGTCATCGCCGAAACCGCGGATCGGGTGGCGGTGATGTATGCCGGACGGCTGGTTGAGATCGGCCCCGTCGCCGATGTGATCGCCCGCCCCAGCCATCCCTATACGCGCGGCCTGATGGGCTCGATCCCAACACTCGGCGCGCGGGTGCCTCGCCTGCAACAGATCGACGGCGCGATGCCGCGTCTGGATGCCATCCCGCAAGGTTGCGCCTTTAACCCGCGCTGCCCGCTGGTGATGCCGCGCTGCCGCAGCGAACGCCCGCATCTGCAACCCAGAGGCGCAGGCCAAAGCGCCTGCTGGCTAAACCCCGTCGCACAGGAGAGCGCCGCATGAGCAATCCCGCCCTGACCGTGACCCATCTGTCGCGCCTGTTCAACGTCTCGGCCCCCTGGCTGAACCGGGTGATCGAGCGTAAGCCGAAGGCCTATCTGCGCGCCGTCGACGACATCAGTTTCAGCGTGCCCTCGGGTGGCTGCCTCAGCCTCGTCGGCGAAAGCGGCTGCGGCAAATCCACCGTGGCGCGGCTGGTGACCGGGCTTCACGCCCCCACCACCGGCCAGATGCAGTTCGCCCCCGGCAAGAACGGCAAGCCTTTGGCCGCGCAGATGATTTTCCAAGACCCCTATGCCAGCCTCAACCCACGCTGGCGCGTGTTTGACATCATCGCCGAACCGCTGCGCGAGTTGAAACTGCGCGCAACCGAGGCTGAAATCACGGATCGCGTCGGTGAATTGCTGACCACCGTCGGCCTTGCCCCGCGCGATGGCCGCAAATTCCCGCACGAGTTTTCCGGCGGTCAGCGTCAACGCATTTCCATCGCCCGCGCCTTGGCGACCGAGCCGGAATTTCTGGTCTGCGACGAGCCGACTTCGGCCCTCGATGTATCGGTGCAGGCGCAAATCCTGAACCTGATGCGGCGCTTGCAGGATGAGATCGGCCTGACCTATTTGTTCATCAGCCACGACATGAGCGTGGTGCGCCATATGTCCGATCAGATCGCGGTGATGTATCTGGGGCGGATCGTTGAACAGGCCGCAACCGAGGTGCTGTTCGCCAATCCCAAACACCCCTACACCCAGCTTTTGCTGGAAACGATCCCGAACGTCACCGATCCCAAGCGCGACCGCGCGGTGCAATCGGGCGAGGTGCCAAGCCCGATGAAACCACCCTCCGGCTGCACCTTCCACCCGCGTTGCCCGCAGGCCGATGCCCGCTGCGCCGCCGAACGCCCCGAGATGCAAGCCTACAGTGACGGCAGCCGCGTCGCCTGTCACCGCGTCGCCGAAGCTATGGCCGCTCTTGCGGTGCCGCAGGTGGAGGGGCGGCGGATTTCTGCGTAACACCACCCCACTTTAAGATGGTCCGGCGTTGTCGACGACGCGGACCGTCTTGATAACTCGGAAAGTCCTGTAAGTGCTTGATCTTGTTACGCTTCAATTCTGACCGCGCGTGCACACATCTGCAGGCCCTGCGACATTTAAAAAGACCGCGCCGATAGTCTGGCGCGGTCAGGTGTCCCGGATAGGGCATCAGGGAGGGTTCAAGCAGTTTCAGCCAGCACGGGCACGGATTTCACGCGGGGATAATCGTAAGCGCCGATTTTAGAGGTCGCATAGCCGCCGCCGACCAGACCCTCGGCCAGTTTCACCGCAGCACTTACCCCATCAATCACCGGCACCCCCGTCTTGGCCTGCAAGCGTTCGCAAAGCTCGGACATACCGGCGCAGCCCAGCACCACCGCCTCGGCCCCATCAATATCCCGCGCCGCCTCGATCTCGCGCACCAGACGCGCCTCGGCGGTGATCGGGTCGGATTCCAGCGCCAGCACCGGCATGTCCACTGCCCGTACATTCCGGCAGCGATGGCTCGCGCCATAGGCTTCGACCAGATCCTCAATGATGGGAACAGATCGGGGTAATGTGGTCACAATCGAAAACCTGGTCGCAATTGTCGTCGCCACCTGCACTGCTGCCTGACAAATTCCAATGACCGGTCCCCGCGCAATCTCGCGCGCGGCGGCCAATCCCGGATCATCAAAGCAGGCGATCACATAGGCATCGACACCAAGCGCCTCGCCGTCGCGGATCAGATTCAGCATGGCCGGCACGGAAAGCGCCTCATCCGCGTGGCCCTCGATACTGGCCGGGGTGCTGCTGGGATTCACGGCCGAAATCTCGGTCGCAGAAAACGCACAGCGCCGCGCACTTTCGCCGATCTGGGCCGTCATTGAGGCCGTGGAGTTGGGGTTGATCACCAGGATTTTCATGGCTCATACCCCGGCTTTCAGGCGGTGCTGCACCGATTCCAGCCCCGGCGATGGCATCACAAACTGCCGATCCGAGGTGATGTAATTATCCCCGTGCAGTCGGGCGATGGGCTGATAACGGTCTGGGTCGACATAGCGGCCCGCAGCATCCAGACAATCGCGCCGCACATGCATATGAACGACCTCGCCCAACACGATCACCCGGCGGTCATAGTCGATCAACCGCTCCACCCGGCACTCCATCGCGCAGGGGCTTTCCGCCACCCGCCGCGCGGCTACCTGATCGCAGGGAGCCGAGGTCAATCCCGCCAGCGAAATCTCATCCACATCCGACGCCACCGCCAGCCCGCAGACCAGCATCGCATCGGCAATCGCCATATCGACCATGTTGACCACAAACTCGCCGCTGCGCCGGATATTGCGCACGGTGTCCTTTTCCTGCCTATCTGCCTTGGTCTGAATGCCCAGAATCACAATCGCCGGATCATGCGAGAACACGTTGAAAAAGCTCATCGGGGCGGCGTTGTCTTGGCCGCTTTCCGACAGAGTGGACACCAGCGCGATGGGCCGGGGGCCGACAAAATTCGTCAGCAGGCGATAGCGATCCTGTGCTGTGATCTGGGTGAAATCAAAATCCATCGCGCGTTCCTGTCGGCTGATTGCAGGGGTGCGGACTCTTGTAGAATCCACCCGGAGTTTTAGCTTGTTGTGATAGACAATATTGTCTACATTTTTGTAGTCAACATCAACCTGCCGCATAGATTGACTTTTTGATGTAGGCAGCAAGTATGTCGGCTGAGCAAAGGAGCCTTCATGTATCACAGCAAAGAAACCGTGACGGGTCCGACGGCCGAGATCTGTGAGCGGATCTGGCTGTCTATCGCGGAAAAGCGGCTGCGGCCCGGTGCGCGTCTGAAAGAAGAGCAGTTGGCCGAGATTTTTGAGGTCAGCCGCGCGCGGGTGCGTCAGGCACTGTCGGTGTTGGAAAGCGATGGTTTGGTGACAATCGTGCCGAACCGCGGCGCGTTTGTGGCCGAGCCGGGGGTCGATGAGGCGCGGGATGTCTTTCACGTCCGCAAACAGATTGAGGCCCGTGTGGTCGAGCGTTTGATCGACCGCATCACCGATGCACAAATTCCGCAGCTGCAAACGCATCTGTTGCAAGAGCGTGAAGCGGACCAACGCGGCGACACTTCGGCCACCATTCGCCTGTCGGGTGGCTTTCATCTGTTGCTTGCAGAGCTGGCCGGGTCGGATTTCCTGTTCGGCATTCTGCGTGATTTGATCTCTCGCAGTTCGCTGATCACAGCGATGTACCGCTCACGTCATCTTCACAACTGCGGCCCGGATGAACACGCCGCCCTGATCGACCGCATCGCGGCCCGCGATAAGCCAGGTGCAACAGAGATCATGTTCAACCACCTTCAGCACGTCGAGGACGAACTGGATCTGACCGCGGAAGCCCCCACAACGCGAGATTTGCGCCAGGCACTGGTCTGAGTCGTCCGTTTCCGCCTAGTTTGGCATAGCTGCGACGCGATATTCTGCCTCGCGTGGGCATTGAAACCTACATCTTCGTCCCTGCGCGTCGTCTCAGACTGATCCCTCATGATTGGAGACTTCAGCTGTCAGATTCTGGCTTCGGCCGCAGTCCAATTTTCTTGTGCCAATTCAAAGACACAAATCGCGGTTCGCGCGCGCAAAACGCGCGGCAAATTGGCAAAATCGGTCATTTGCTGCGAGTAAGGGTTGAATGCGCGCCATTTATTCTTTCATTTAGGGCATCGGTTCTCCCGAAACGACGACAGGTCATTGCCGCCCCATTGAGAAGGGCCGTGGCGAAACCTGTCGTGAAAACAGTGCAGAAGCCCAAGAAAAGAGACGTCCGTCCAGTATGATCCAGCAGAACCTGATACTGATCCTGATTTTTCTGCCCTTCTTAGGGGCTTTTGCCGCATCAACGTTGTCGGTGAATGCCCACAATGCAGCGGCTTGGTTGTCGGGGGCGGTTCTGGTGGCAGGACTGATCGTCATGGCGGCGCTGTATCCGGCGATCGCCGACGACAAAGTACTTCGCAGCGTTCTGACGTGGGTTCCGGCGCTGAAGCTGAACCTGAGTTTTAGGATTGATGGCTTTTCCTGGCTATTTGTGACACTGGTGCTGGGGATCGGGCTGCTGGTGGTGCTTTACGCCCGCTACTATCTGTCAAAAAGTGATCCGGTGCCGCGGTTCTACTGTTTTTTGCTGGCCTTCACCGGGGCGATGGTGGGGATTCTGGTGTCGGGCAACATCATCATGCTGGTGGTGTTCTGGGAACTGACCAGCGTGATCTCGTTCCTGTTGATCGGATATTGGTATCACAATCCGGCGGCGCGCGACGGGGCACGTATGGCGCTGATCGTGACGGCCACGGGCGGGCTTTGCCTGCTGGCGGCCATGCTGATGCTGGGGCAGATTGTTGGCAGCTATGATCTGGACCGCGTTCTGGCATCAGGCGATGTGATCCGGGCGCATCCCTGGTATCTGGCGGTGCTGGGCCTGTTCCTGATCGGAGCCTTTACGAAATCGGCGCAGTTCCCGTTTCATTTCTGGCTGCCGAATGCGATGGCGGCGCCGACCCCGGTGTCGGCGTTTCTGCATTCTGCGACGATGGTGAAAGCAGGAGTGTTTCTGCTGGTGCGGTTTTCGCCTGCCTTGGGGGGTAGCGAGGCCTGGTTCTTCGCGGTCACGGGCACAGGCATGATCACGCTGATCGTTGGGGCTGTATTTGCGCTGTTCCGACACGATCTGAAGGGCTTACTTGCCTATTCCACCATCAGCCATCTGGGGTTGATCACAGCTTTGGCGGGCATTGGCAGCACCGGGGCCATCGTGGCGGCCATCTTCCACATCGCCAATCATGCTGTGTTCAAGGCCTCACTCTTCATGGCGGCAGGGATTATTGACCACGAAAGCGGCACCCGAGACATGCGCCGCCTCAGCGGCTTGATGCGGTTGATGCCCATCACCGGCACCTTGGCGATTGTCGCAGCGGCCTCGATGGCGGGAGTACCACTGCTGAACGGTTTTTTGTCGAAAGAGATGTTCTTTGCCGAGGCTGCAAGCTGGCATAATGGCTCTTGGCTGGACGATGCTTTGCCTTACCTCGCGACCTTTGCCAGCATTTTTGCGGTCGCCTATTCTATGCGCTTCATTGTGACGGTGTTCTTTGGCCCACCGCCGACCGACCTGCCGAAAACCCCGCATGAACCAACCGCATGGATGCGCCGCCCCGTGGAGTTGTTGGTGCTGATCTGTCTGGTGGTGGGGATCATCCCGGGCATCACCTTGGGCCCGGTGCTGAACATGGCGGCGCGCTCGGTTCTGGGGGCCGATACGCCCTATTTCAGCATCGCGGTCTGGCATGGCTTCAACACGCCGATGATCATGAGCCTGATCGCGCTGGCGCTGGGCACCGCACTCTATTTCCTGTGCGCAGCCCGCATATCAAAAGGGCCCGAGGGGCCACCGCTTCTGCACCGCATCCGGGCGCAGCGGATTTTCGAATGGCTGCTGTTGGCACTGAGTTGGAAATGGCCGCGTGTGGCGCACAGGTTCTTTGGCACGGAACGCTTGCAACCGCAGTTGCGGTTGATTGTGGTGCTGTCTTTTGCTGCGGCAGCCGTGACCTTGTGGGGCGGCATCAGCTTTATCCAGAAAACCGGAATGCCGACTTATGATCCGGCCTTTGCCTTGATGTGGGTGGTGGGTGGGGTCTGCGCCATCGGGGCGGCATGGCAGGCAAAGTATCACCGCTTCGCCTCGCTGACGCTGCTGGGGGGGGCAGGGGTGATCACTTGCCTCACATTCGCATGGTTCTCGGCTCCCGACCTGGCCGTTACCCAACTGCTTGTCGAAGTGGTGACGACCGTCTTGCTGCTTCTGGGTCTGCGCTGGCTGCCGAAACGGCGCGAAGAGATTGCCGCCGACAAACTTGCGCCCGCGCGCATTCGCCGCTTTTGGGATCTTGTCATCGCCGGGGTCTCAGGCCTTGGAATCGCAATCATTGCTTATGTGATGATGACCCGTCCGCTTGTACCCAACATTGGCGACTGGTTCTTGCGCAACGCCTATCACGAAGGCGGCGGCACCAACGTCGTGAATGTCATTCTGGTGGATTTCCGCGCCTTTGACACGTTTGGCGAAATCAGCGTTCTGGCGATTGTCGGCATTACCGTCTACGCGCTGCTGCGACGTTTCCGGCCCGGCGCGGAAAGTGCCGGATTGCCCGACGAGCAACTGGGCGAGGAAGCCGAGGCGCTGAAGGATTACCTGTTCGTGCCCTCGGTGATCATGCACTGGATGTTCCCGGTGATGATCGTGATGTCCGCCTATCTGTTCTTCCGTGGCCATGATCTACCCGGCGGCGGCTTTTCGGCGGGTGTCACTCTGGCGATTGCGCTTTTGCTGCAATATCTGGCGTCGAACGTGCGCTGGGTCGAAAGCCGGATCACCATTTTGCCGATCCGCTGGATGGGCTTGGGCCTGTTGATCTCGTGCGGCACGGGCATTGGAGCGTGGTTGTTCGGCTATCCATTCCTGACCGCACATGCCCAGTATCTTGACCTGCCGCTGATCGGCAAGGTTCCTGCCGCGACGGCCTTGCTGTTCGACATTGGCGTTTACGCCCTGGTCGTGGGGGCCACCGTGCTGATGCTGATCGCTATTGCCCACCAATCGCTGCGCTCGGCCCGGTTGCGGGCGCAGGATGACATTCCGGTTGAAAAGGAGGCCCTGTGATGGAGATTGTGCTGTCCATCGCCATCGGCGTCCTTGCGGCTTCGGGCATTTGGCTGCTGATGCGGCCCCGGACGTTTCAGGTGATCGTGGGGCTGTGCCTGTTATCTTATGCTGTCAATCTGTTCATCTTTTCGATGGGGCGGCTGACCGTTGGCGCGCCACCGATCATGCCGAAGGGCGGTTTTGTCGATGCCACAGCCTTTGCCGACCCCTTGCCGCAGGCGCTGGTTCTGACCGCCATCGTCATCAGCTTTGCCACAACGGCGCTGTTTCTGGTGGTGATGATCGCCTCACGCGGGATGACCGGGACCGACCATGTTGACGGGCAGGAACGCGAGCAATGACCATTCGTCCTGACCATCTGATGATCGCGCCAATCCTGATCCCCTTCATCGCAGGGGCGCTAATGCTGCTTTATGATGAAAGACAGCGGCGGGCGAAACTGGGGGTCGGCATTGCCTCGGCAGTGGCCCTGCTACTGGTTTCGATCGAACTTCTCAATCGCGCCAAGGGCAGCAACGGTCTTGGCCTGTATTTGCTGGGCGATTGGGCAGCGCCGTTCGGCATCATTCTAGTGCTGGATCGTTTGTCGGCGATGATGCTGATGCTCACAGCGTTGCTAGCAATACCGGCGCTGATCTATTCGGCGGCAGGATGGCACAAGCAGGGCCAGCATTTCCAATCGCTTTTCCAGTTTCTGCTGATGGGGTTGAACGGGGCGTTTCTGACCGGCGATCTGTTTAATCTGTTCGTGTTCTTTGAGGTGCTGCTTGCCGCTTCCTACGGGCTGCTTCTGCACGGCAGCGGCCAGTTGCGGGTGCGCGCCGGTCTGCATTACATCGCGGTGAACCTGACCGCATCCTTGCTGTTCCTGCTGGGCGTCAGCCTGATCTACGGTGTCACCGGCACGCTGAACATGGCACAGCTTTCCCTGATGATCCCACAACTGCCCGATGCTGACCGCCCGCTGCTTCATGCCGGGGCGGCGTTACTGGGGATTGCCTTTCTGATCAAGGCGGGGGTCTGGCCGATGTCGTTCTGGCTGTCGACGGCCTATATGGCGGGTGCGGCCCCGGTCGCCGCTATGTTTGCGATCATGACCAAAGTCGGCATCTATGTCGTCATGCGGCTGTCACTTTTGCTGTTCGGTGCGGATGCTGGCGCCTCGGCAGGCTTTGGGTCTGAGGTGCTTATCGCCGGGGGCATGGCGACGGTGGCATTCGGCCTGCTGGGCGTACTTGCGTCGCAAAGCGTGGGGCGGATGGCGGCGCATCTGGTGCTGATCTCGTCTGGCACCTTGCTGGCGGTGACGGGCTTTGCGCTGGCCGGGGCAGGCACGGCGATGCTGGCGGGCGCGCTTTACTATCTTGTCAGTTCAACCCTTGCGACCAGCGCGCTGTTCTTGTTGATCGAGCCGATGGGCCGCGAAGAAGGCGGCATCGCCGCCATGCTTGCGCTGACCGCCGATGCCTACGGTCTGGATGATGTCGAAGATGACGGAAGCCCCGAAGTCGGCTTTGCGATCCCCGGCACGCTGACCATTCTGGGCTTGTGCTTTGGCGCTTGCCTGCTGGTGCTGGCGGGCCTGCCGCCGCTGTCCGGTTTCATCGGCAAGTTTGCGATCCTTTCGGGCGCACTGGCCCAGCACAGCATCGCCTCTGGTCTGGTCTGGGCCTTCATGGCGCTTTTGCTGTTGTCGGGTCTGGCCACCTTGATCGGGATGATCCGCATCGGCATCCGCACCTTCTGGGCGACCGACAACGTGGCGCCAAAGGTTCTGGCGCTCGAGATTGCGCCGGTGATCCTGCTGGTCGGCATGATCCTGATGCTGACCTTCCAGGCCCAACATTCCATCCGCTATATGGAGGATACCGCCCGCGGCTTGCAAAACCCGGCCATCTACGTCGATGGCGTGATGAACGCGCCGCGCATCGCCGACCAACCGGAGGAGGCCGAATGAGACAGCTTTTCCCGCACCCTCTGCTGACGGTCGGACTTGTTGCAATGTGGCTGATGCTAACCCGGTTTTCGCTAGGCAACCTGCTGATTGGAACTGTCATTGCGCTGGTCGCCGGCTGGGCAATGGGTGCGCTACAGCCATCCCGCGTGCGGATCCGCCGCTGGGATCTGGTTCTGCGTTTGGCCGTTATTGTGCCTTGGGACATCCTGAAATCCAATGCAGCAGTGGCATGGTCGATCATGACCAATGGTCATGGCGGCACGCGCCAATCGGGCTTTGTCCGCATTCCCCTAACCCTTCGCAGTTCTGCCGGACTGGGCATGTTGTCGATCATCATCACCGCAACACCGGGCACGGCATGGCTTGAGCATGACCAAGACAGCGGATTGCTGCTCCTGCACGTGTTCGATCTGCGCGAAGGCAGCGATTGGACAGCCTTTATCCGCGACCGCTACGAAGCCCCTCTATTGGAGATTTTCAGATGAGCGCTACCCTTCTCGTCGCAGCGATCAGCTTTTCGCAGGTGCTTTTGGCTCTGGCAGGCTGCTTTGCCGGTTGGCGGATCCTGCGGGGGCCCCGCGCGCAAGACAGGGTGATGGCGCTTGACACACTTTATGTCACGGCAATGCTGCTGTTTCTGGTCACGGGAATGCGCACTGCCAGCGGATTTTTCTTCGAGGCCGCCATGGTGATCGGCCTGCTCGGCTTTGTTGCCACTGTCGCACTGGCCAAATTTCTGCTGCGCGGCGAGGTGATCGAATGACCCATCTGCAAATCGTTCCGCTGTGGCTGGCCGTACCCATCGCGGTACTGCTGGTGCTTGGCAGTTTTCTGACCCTGCTTGGCACCATCGGTCTTGCGCAACTGACCAGCTTTTACGAGCGGTTGCATGCGCCAACACTTGGCACCAGTTGGGGTATGGCCAGCATCGTGCTGTCCTCCATGCTGTTGTTCTCGTGGCTGGGTGGGCGCCTTGTCATGCACGAGGCCGTGCTGGCGATCTTCGTGATGATCACCACGCCTGTCACGCTAATGATGCTGGGCCGCGCGGCCCTGCATCGCGACCGCGCCGAGAAATCGCCGCACCTGCCTGACGTTGCCCTCAGAACGCTTGGCGGCGACGAAAACTCGCAATGACCTGCCACGGGATTTTTCCCCTCTCCATATGCGGGTTAGAGTCCGCCTCAGGGATGGGAACGCCAATAAAGGGAAGAGCAGATCATTGGCATCCTGCAGTAGCGTGAAATGGACTTGCCTGACTTTTGTGGAAAGCATTTAGCTCGTTTGCCGGGCCTTTCGCTCGAAGGCGATGGGGCTCTGGAAGCCGAGCGATGAATGTCGCCTGACGGGTTTATAGAAACCGTTGATGTATCTGGCGACAGCGTTTTCGGCCCGGGTGCGCGTCTGCCATGCGACCGGCCTGATGAGCGGGCCCACCCCGCGTCACCGTCATGATCGACCGCTAGATCGCTGAGCATTTGCCGAAACTGGCCAAGACCAATGCGGGCGACCAGGTGTCGATGCTGAAGAAGATGGTGGAACCGGCCCTGGGGCAACCGGCTGGTGGTCAAGAGCCTGGTGGCCGCGGGCTTCGCCATCCGGTCGCAGATCTTCTTGGACCTGCACCGGTTCTATTCCGGTCAGGTGCTCATGTTAGGCGGCCCTCTGTTCGAAGGCCACGGGGGATTTCCAGCCGAGGGCTGAGTGTCTACTTCGCGGGTTGTAGAAGCCGTTGATGTATTCGAAGAGGGCGATCTCGACCTCGCGACGGGTTTGCCAGTTGTGCCGCCATACCAGTTCGGCTTTCAGCGACTTGAAGAAGCTTTCGACGGAGGACCTCGCCATTGGGCTTGAACCGATGGCGCCCAATGGCGCGATCGTAGCAGTTGCCTTTCCCGCTCATTGAAACCTTGAACCCGTGCTCGTGCAGCAGCTTCTGATAGTCGTGGGCACAGTATTGCGACCCGCGGTCCGTGTGGTGAACGCAGCCTGGCGGTGGCCTGCGGATCGCGATGGCCATGTTCAGCTCCCGCAAGGCCAGATCCTGCTTAATGCGGTTGTCGATCGCCCAACCGACGACGCGGCGCGAAAACAGATCAATGATTACAGCCAGATAGACCCACCCCTCGCGCGTCCAGACATAGGTAATGTCGCCTGCCCACCTCTGGTTCGGCCCGCGCGCGGTAAAGTCCTGTTGCAGCAGATTCGGCGCGATGTCGAAGGCACGATCGCTGTCGGTGGTGCGCTTGAACTTTCGGCTTCGGATGACTTGGATGCCGTTCTGGCGCATCAGACGGCCCACCCGGCGCTGGCCGACGCGGATGCGGTGGCCTCGATCGAAGAGCCCTCGGGCATCCGCGTTTCGATGAAAAGTTCGGCCCGCGCCGAGGTCGGAAAGAACTGCTGCTGCACGAACGTCATGCCGAGGCCCGCCGCCCCCAAGGCGGCCAGCGTCAGCCCGATGGCAACCCAGCGATAGCGCAGGCTGGCCTCGACCCCGGCACGCAGAGCGCGGTAGAGGCGGCTGTCATAGCTGCCATGATGCGCGCCGGGCTTCGGCAGGGGCAGCAGCTTCAGCCCAAGATAGGGCGTCACGATCACCGCCACGACCCAGGAGACGATCAGCGCGATCCCCACGACCCAGAAGATATTGCCGGCATATTCTCCGCTGGTCGATTGTGCGAGGCCCACGGGCAGGAAGCCCGCGGCGGTCACCAGTGTGCCCGTTAGCATGGGAAAGGCGGTCGAGGACCAGGCGGCCGAGGCGGCGGCGATGCGGTCGTAGCCCTCTTCGATCTTCACCACCATCATCTCGACCGCGATGATGGCATCGTCGACCAGAAGCCCGAGCGCGATAATGAGCGCGCCCAGGGTGATGCGGTCGAAGTTCAGCCCCAGCGCCTGCATGATGACGAAGACCACGGCCAGCACGATGGGCACCGACAGGGCCACGACGATCCCGGTCCGCAGGCCCAGGGTCACGAAAGAGACGACCAGCACGATGACCAGGGCCTCGATGAAGGTCTGGATGAATTCGTGGAAGGCATCCTCCACGATGGCGGCCTGGTCGGCGGCCTGGGTCACCTCGACGCCGAGCGGCAGGTTGGCGCGGAAGGCCTCGACCTCGACGGCGAGCTTTTCGCCCAGGTGGACGACATTGGCGCCCTCGGCCATCTGCACGCCGACGGCCACGGCAGGCTTGCCGCGAAAGAAGGCGAGGTAGGAGGCCGGGTCCTCATATCCGCGCCGGATCGTGGCGATGTCGCCCAGCCGCAGGACCGTTCGCCCCGCCGCAATCGGCAGGGCGCGCAGGGACTCCAGGCTCGCCAGATCGCCCGTGACTCGGACTTGCACCTCGTCGGCCTCGGTCTGGAAGCTGCCCGCCGGGGTCATGGCGTTCTGCCGCGCGATGGCGTCGAAGATCACCTGCGGCGAGAGGCCCAAGGTCGCCAGCCGGTGATGGCTGATCTCGACGAAGATGCGCTCGGGGACATCGCCTATCAGGGCGACCTTGGCGGCATCCTCGACCGTCAAAAGCCGGGTGCGCAGGCGTTCGGCATAGGCCTTGAGCTCCGCCCGCCCCAGACCCTCGCCCGTGACCATGTAAATGGCCGAGAAGACATCGCCGAATTCGTCGTTGAAGAAGGGCCCGATCAGCCCTTGCGGCAGGCTGGGGCGCAGGTCACCCACCTTCTTGCGGATCTGATACCAGACCGCCTCGGTCTGACGCACATCGTCCTTCAGCTGGATCTGCAGCACCGTGGCCCCGGGGCGCGAGAAGGTGCGGATATAGTCCAGCTCCGGCAGCTCCTGGATGCGCTTTTCCATGGGTTCGGCGACCAGGTTCTGCATCTCTTCCGCCGTGGCGCCGGGCCAGACTGCCTGGACGACCATGGTCTTGATGGTGAAGGTCGGGTCCTCGGCGCGGCCCAGGTTGACATAGGCCAGGGTCCCGGCCAGCAGCGCCACTAGGATGGCAAAAAGCGTGACGGCCGGATTGGTGACCGACCAGAGCGAGAGGTTGAGGTTGCGCATCGGGCTCAGCTTTCGGGCGAGGCTGCGGTTTCGACCACGCGCACGGGCCGGGTCGGGTCGATCTTGGCGGCGCCAAGGCTGACCACGAAGTCACCCGTCGCCAGGCCACCCCGCACAAGGGCGCCTTGGCCCTCGATCGTCACCAACTCCACCGGCACGCGCTCGACCTGGGCGCCGCCCTGGGCCAGGCGCCAGACTGCAGCCCCCTGCCCGTCATTGACCACCGAGGCCAGCGGCAGGCGGGCCGCGGGCGTGCCGGGCGAGGTCAGCCGCACCGTGACCGTCCGCCCCAGCGCCGCTTGCGCATCGGGCGCCGCCAGCGTCATGCGGACTCGGTAGGTGCGCCCCACCGGATCGACATCGGGGGAGATGTCGCGGAAGGCAAGCGCGTAGTCCCCCCCGCCACCCCAAAGCTCGGCCCTGGCCACGGCGGTGTCCAAAAGCGCGCGGCTTTGTTCGGGCAGGGCAAAGACCACATCCCGCCCATCGCCTTCGGCCAGAGACAGAACGGCTTGCCCCGCCGCCACGACCTGCCCGGGTTCGGCCAAGGTTGCGGTCACGACGCCATCCGCCTCGGCCACCAGCTCCATATAGGAGAGCTGGTTTGCCGCGAGGTCCCGCATCTGCTGGGCCCGGTCGGCGCGGGATTGGGCCTCGGCCACGCCACTGGTGGCCCGGTCAAGCGCCGCCTGCGCCACATTGCCCTTGGCGAAAAGGTCGCGGCTGCGCGCCACATCGGCCCTGGCGCGCGACAGATCGGTGCGGGCGGCGGCAAGCTCTGCCTCGGCGGCATCCAGCTGCAGGTGCGCGTCCGCCTCGTCCAGCAGCGCGAGGACCTGACCCTTGGTGACACTGTCCCCCACATCGACCGCGCGTGCGATCAGCTTGCCCGCCAGCCTGAAGCCCAAGGGCACCTCATGCCGAGGGCGGATGGTGCCGGTGTACCTGACCGACAGATCCGCCGCCGCAAAGACCACGCTTGTGACCCGCACGGGCTGCGCGACACGGGCGGCAGTCGCCGCAAGGGGCTCCTGAACCGGCGCAAGCCTTTGCCAGGCCATGAAACCTGCCGTCCCAAGCGCCACCAGGCCCAAAAGTGCCCAGCCTGCCATGCCTGTCCTGCGCCTTGCCATGCGGGAGCCTCCTCAGGATTCATGCAATGTTAGAGCTTCTAACTTATGTTGGTCTCTCTAACATGGCAAGGGCCTTCCCGCAGGCCCGCATCTTTTCATCGTCGCCCCCAGGCCTTAGGGTGCAGATCGGCAAGCGTGAAGGAACCAGGGTGAAGACCTCCTACCACCACGGCGAGTTGCGGCAGGCGCTGATCTCTGCCGCGCGCATTCTGATGAACGAACGGCATGGAAATGACTTCAGCCTGTCGGATGCCTGCCGCCGGGCTGGCGTCTCCACGGCCGCTCCCTATCGCCATTTCGCCGACAAGACCGAAATCATCAACGAAGTCGTGGCCCAGGGTTTCACCGACATGACCAACCGCTTTCGGGAGGCGATCAAGCCGCTTGCGCCGGGCGACCCGCGGCGGATCATCGCCGTGGGTCAGGTTTATCTAGGCTTCGCAATGGCCGAGCCTGCGCTCTTCCGCATGATGTTCAGCCAGAGTTCCAACCTGTCCGAAGAAGATATCGTGACCACCCATGGCCGGGCCTGCTTTGCCTATGTCCTGCAAGAGGTCATCGACCACTGCGCCTTTCACGGCGTCGAGGGCAACGCGATGATGATTGCCGTGCAGCTGTGGACCCTGGTCCATGGCGCGGCAAGCCTGACGATCGATGGCGACTATGCCAAGGTCGCCCCCGAGGTCGATACGCAAGAGATGATGGCCAAGGGCGCCGAAAGGCTCCTGTTTCATTTGCCCAAACGCGGGGGCGCCACCGTCTAGGCTCAGCGCCCCCCAAAACCCTGAGTATCCGCCGTGAACCCCGGTGGATCAGCAACCAGTTCAGCCTGACCGACGCCCAGGCCTGGCTGCCGCGCAGACGGGTGCAGGATCGCGACCGTGATCTTCCGGCCCTGAAACTCCCCGTCGACCCACACGGAGCCTACGGCCGGGCACATACTTCTTCTTCGGGCCGAGCGAGACCGACAGAGCGGTCAACTGGACGATCTCACCGAACCACCGCAGAAGAACATCAAGAGCTGGCATGGCTTCCAACTCCGTGCGAAAGCATCCGCCAGATTCACCAGTGATCCGTTGGTCCTCGTCAACGCGGCTGATCCCAGATCGCCGCCAGCCCCAGACGTCAGACAGTCGTCGCAGCAGGATGCCCTGCGGACTATGCATGAAACCCCGTCACGCCCGGAGCGATCTGGTCCAGTGTCAGGGCGCCAAACCTGTGGTCGATCAAGGCCGCTGTGCCGTCGGAAGTTACCGAAGAAACGGTTCGTGCCCTTCATGCCAAGACTTGAGAACTGGCTATCGCCAACGATTTTTTGTCGCAAAAGCTCCAGCGCAGGATCGGCAAGTGAGGCGTTGGATGATCGAGAAGAACCACCCAAGCCTATGGTTTGGAGTGCAAAGCCGACTGCTGTCGATCTCGCGTTCATCGCTCTACTACAGGCCTTAAGGTAAGACGTTGATGAACCTCGACATCACGCTGATGATCGACAAGCCATTTCCGGAAACCTCATTTTATGGCGTGCGGCAGATGACGTGGCGTTTGCAGAACGAGGGCCACGCCGTGAACCAGAAGCGCCTCCTGCGGCTGATGCCGATCTATCAACGGCCCGAGACTAGCCCACTTGCGAAGGGGCACAAAACCTATCCCTATCTCCGAGGCGAGTTTCGGATCGAACGGCCCAATCACGTCAGGTGACATCACCTACCTACTGATGCGCCGCGGCTTTCTCTATTTGGTCGCCGTCATTGACTGGCAACCTGCTCGCTTCGCAACTGCATGGCGTTTAGTTTCAGATCATCGCTCATTTTGTTAGACGGTAGTACGGAAGTGCCGCTCGCGTCCGTAAAGTGATACCAGCAGCAGAATGATTGCGCCGAAAGCCGCTTGTACGGAAGCAGGAGAGAAATTCAATCCGATGAGAAGTGTGTTGATCTCGGTCAGTACAAGGACCCCTGCGATTGTGCCAATGAAACTACCACGACCTCCGACCAATGTTGTGCCACCAACCACAACTGCAGCTATGGTTTGGAACAGATAGGGTTGGCCGACATCGCCGTAGGCAGAACCGGTAAAGCCTAGCAGAAGCACGCCTGCCAAAGCAGCAAACACTGCAGATGCGGCGAAAGTGACAGTCCATATGCTCAGTGGGTTGATCAGCGCATAGGGTGCGGCACCAGGATTTGCGCCAAGTGCATAAAGCCTGCGGCCGTAGGGCGTACGTTCCAGCACTAAGACAACCACGACGGTCAGGATCAACAGCGCCGGAATCAGCGCAGGCACAGGCAGGGGGCCGAAGGTGCCCCCGATCGAGACAAAATTTGACACTGACTTCGGCGCAGAGCCAGACGGAAAACCCTTGGTCCAGATCAGCACAAGCCCCTGCACAATCATTCCAATGCCAAGTGTGACGATCAGTGGATGCAGGTTCAGCGCCCGGGATAGTGCGCCGTTAAATGCGCCAATCAATACTGCCAAGCCGAAGACCACCACGCAAACCAACCCGAAATGCCAGCCCTGCCCGTAAAGCTGGGCGGCAACAACATTGGCGAACCCCATCACGAACGGGATCGACAGGTCAATTCCACCAAGGATTACCACAAGTGTCTGGCCGATGGACGCCACCGCTAACAGGCTTGCGATCACCAACATGGCGCGGATGGCAAACGGCGCGGAATAGCCGGGGATCAGCGCGGTGCCGATGCCATGCAGCACCAGCGCCACGGCGAAGGCGCCCAGCACACGGGCCTTGATGCTATCGAGGTTCAGGGTCATGCGTGGCTCCGTTTGGCGCTGCGGTCTTGCAAGGCTATCAGCACCACGGCCACGACAAGGATCGTGCCATAGGCAACCTGCAACACATAGGTTGAGACGTTGAAGGCTGTCAGCAGGCTTTGCAGCAGGAAAATATCCACCGCCCCGATCGCCGCCCCCAGCAAGCCACCCCGCCCCCCGGCAAGGCTGACGCCGCCCAGTGCAACGGCAGCAATCGCAATCAGGGTGTAGTTCGCACCCACCTTGGGGTCAGCCGAGCCGATCAATGCGGTCAGCATCATGCCTGCCGCCCCCGCCAGAAGACCCGTCAGCACATAGGCCAGAAACCGCACCAGCGTGACGGGCACGCCTGCCGTGTAAGCCGCGCGATCATCGCTGCCCACCGCCATCAACTGCCCATGAAACGGCGTGCGGCACAAAGCCCACCACAGCGCTGCGATGATGCCCAAGGGCAGAAAGCTCCACGCGCCTGCCATGGCTTTCAGCCAATCGGGGGCGGGGCCGATAGGGGCTGGCAGGATGGTCAGCGTCAGCCCGCCAAGGATCAGATAGGTGCCCAAGGTGGCCACAATCGGCTGCACCCGCACCACGGTGGCCATAAAGCCGTTGAACGCACCGATGGCCGCCCCCAACAGCAATGCAGCAGGCCACAGGATATAGGGCGAAGCGATTCCGCTATCCAAATACAGAACCTTAATCACCACCGCGCTGACCAGCCCCATCACTGGGCCAACCGAAATATCAATGCCACCACGCCCAGCCAGAATGACCGGAGTCGATGCCAGTGCTGCGCCGATCAGCGGGGCAGCCAATCCCAACAGCGTTCCCCAGTTGCCCGGCATGAAACGCGTAGGGTTCATCAAGAGATTGGCGATCAGCAGCACCACAAGGATGCCAATGGCAAAGCCATAACGGCCAAATCTGCGGCTCATGCTGCCCTTCCAAACATTGCGGCAATAACGCTGTCTGTGCGCATCGCATCGCCTGACATTTCCCCCGCGAGGGCGTGATCGCGGAACACCAGCACACGATGGCACAGCACAAGGATTTCCTCGATTTCCGATGAAAGGATCACCAGCGCCATGCCTTCGGCGGCAAGCTCGCGGAACAGATCATAAAGCACCAGACGAGTTGCCACATCGACACCGCGCGTGGGGTCGTTCAGCAAAAGCACCTTCGGATCTCGGGCCAACGCCCGCGCCAGCAATACTTTCTGCTGATTGCCACCCGACAGCGCAGTAATCGGCGCCTCCGGGCTTGGAGCCGTGATCTTTAGCCGGTCTTTCCAGTATTCATAGCGCGCGCGACGCGCCTTCGCGCTGATCAGCGGACCTCTGCGATCAACCCCCGGCGTGGCGATAGCGAAATTATCAAGGATCGAAAGGTCAGGGAAAATCCCGGTGGAGCGGCGGTCGCGCGGCACATAAACCACCGCATTGCGCTCGGCATCGCGGAAGCTGCTAATCCGGTTGCCTTGCAGATCGACAGCCCCCTGATTGCGCTCTAACCCTGCCAGACTGCGCAGGAATACGTCTTGACCGTGGCCATCAAGGCCCGCAAGACCGACAATCTCGCCGTCCTTGATATGGGCGCTGATGGGGGCGGCACCGGACTGCAGATGCAGGTCTCGTATGGTCAGGGACAAGCTATCCATGCTGGGCCTCCAGCTGTTGCGCCTTCTGCGGTGCCATCAGGTGCAGCAGTTGCGACGGGGTTGAGGCATCGCGGGTCTGCGTAGTAACGACACGACCCGAGCGCAGCACGGAAATGTCGTCAGACAGCGCCATAACCTCATCCATGCGGTGCGTGATGAACAGGATCAGGCAGCCGGCAGCGGCGCGGGCGCGCATGAAGGCAAACACAGATTCACGGTCGGCAAAATCGAGAGCAGCTGTGATCTCATCCAGAATAAGTACCCGTGGCTCACGCGCGACGGCGCGGGCCAAAACCACGAGTTGCTGTGCCGCCAGCGGCAGAGATCCAGCGGCGGCGTCAAGGTCGATCGGGGTGCGGGCAAAGCGCGACAGCACCTCCGCCGCGCGGTCTCGGCGTTCGAGGCGCGGAATACGGCGGATGAACAGGCCATCAAGACCAAGCAGAATGTTATCCGTCACCGAGCGATCCGGCGCTATCAGCACCTCTTGAAATGCGGTGGCAAAGCCTGCGGCCTGAAAAGTGGCAGGGCTGCGTGCGATGACGGGCTGATCGTCAAAACTGATTGCACCTGCATCGGGCAGCACAATGCCCGACAACAGTTTGACCAGCGTGCTTTTGCCCGAGCCGTTTTCGCCCAGAATAGTATGGACGGTCCCCGCCCTAAAAAAAATGGTTGCCTGATCCAGCGCCACGGTCTCGCCATAGCGTTTGGACAGGCCGGTGATCGCCAGCATTGCAGTCTCCCGCAGGGTGGGTGCCGCGCCCATCGGGGCGCGGCTTTTCAGGCTTACTTCGCGCAGGCCGCAGGCACGGCAGCGTAGTCCCAGCCGGGGCTTGCGGCAGGGTTTGAGAAATAGGCGTCCATATCGGCCTCGGACACTGGGTCAGTCGGCGGAACGGGGAAAACGGAAACCGCATCCGGCGTCATGCAATCCTGATACCAGCCCGCAAGATCGGCCTCGTGCACCGGCGGCAGTGGTATCAGCAGGGTGTTCAGCACAGGCTTCTGGCCCTCCATGATGCGACCCGCAACGCGGAACAGAGTCTGCGCTGTCCAGCCCGGCAGCACGGCATGGCCTTCAAAGCGATAGCCTTCGGGATTAGCTTTCCAATATCCCAGCGCATCACCCGTGATCGAGCCTGTGATCAGTGGCACCGGGCGACCGGCCTCAGCAAAGGCTTCCGCAATCACGCGAGATTCGGAGCCGGCAGACCACACCGCGTCAATCGGGGCTGGGTTTGTTGCCAGCGTTTGCAGCACGACGGTTTTGGTGACATTCGCCGTCCAGTCGCCATTGACCACACGCGCGGTTTTCAGTTTGGGATAAAGCGCCATCGCCGCGTCGCCGCCTGCGCGTTCCTGCGCGACAATCGGATGGCCCGCGATACCTTCGACGATCAGCACATTGCCACCCTCGGGCAGCGCCTTGCCGATGGCATCCATCATCTCATAGCCCCAGCGCTGATAGTTGCTGTCGACGTTGACAGCGGAAGGTGCCGTAACGGAACCCGCAGCGGTGATGAACGGAATGCCTGCGGCGGATGCCGCCGCGACAGCCTCGTCCAGCCCGGTAGCCGAGCCCGGGATCGAGGTGATAACACCACAGCCCTTGTCGATGAAGGCGCGGATCTGGTTGATCTGCTGGCCAACATCGCCGTTAGAGTCCGACACTTCAAAGTCCGACACTACACCCAGCGCGATCATGCCATCAACCAGCCGCTTCAACTCGGTGGTCACGGAAACCCGCCACGGATTGCCCTGATAGCTTTCGGAGTGGCACCACTTGTAGGGTTTCGCCTTGGGCGTGAAATCTGCCAGTGGCCCTGCGGTGATGTTTTGCGGAGCACCTTCGTATTGCGCGCGCAACGCTTCGGGCAGCGCGGCGATGGTCTCTTCCACTGTCGCAGCAAAAGCGGGCAGTGCCGTCGTCAGCGCGGTTGCGGCCATCAGGCCGCAGATCAGGTTCTTCATTGGGTTCCTCCTCCCTATTGCCCCGGCAGGTGTCACCGGGGGTCGATGTCGTGTCAGAAACTCTCCCGGAACAATCGGTTGATATCGTCGATCACAGGACCCGCCGCTTCCTTCGCCGCCAGTCCGGCTGTAATCCGTAGTGCGGCAGCCTCTTGCAGCGCCATGTAGCCGTTGTGGCGTGGGCGCACCCACGCTCCCTCAAGCGTCGCCCGGGTGGCACGGTAAAAGTCCGATGTCGCTGCATTAACTGCTGCATCTTCCCAAGCGGCAGCATGGCCCGGCTGGCCGCCCGCTGCAGCAAACGGGCCGCGCTGCACATCGCCACTGGCTATCCAATACGCAAAGTCGATGGCGGCATCTTTCGCACCAGAAAACGCCGAAACCGCGATGCCGGTGCCGCCCAGCGCCGAGCCGACAGGACCGTTGCCACCTGCAACGGGCATATCGGCAAAACGGATAAGGTTGGGCCGAAAGCCCGGGATGGCATAGTTAACATAGCCATAGATCAGCGGTGCACAGGCGATCTGCGATCTTGGCTTGGCCATTTCCTCGAACACCGCAATCGGGTCCCAACCCACACAGGCCGGGTCGACCAGATCGGCCAGTTCTCGCAGCATCGCCCACACCAGCGCCCCGACGGCAGGGTCAATCAGCGTATCGCCTTCCACCTTGCAAGGTGCGTCCATATTGCCTGTCATCGTAAACAGCGACATCAGCGAATGTGGCGGTCGGAGTGGCAGCAGCACCCGGCCTTGCTTGGCAAGCGCCACAATCTCGGCCCAGCTCGTCGGTGCTGTCTCCAGCAGATCGGGCCGCCATGCCAGCACCTGCGTGGCAGCATCAATCGGGAACGCCCATTGCTGACCACGCCAGAAATAACTGGGATAGCTTTGCCCAACCGACCCTGCGGCAAGCGCTGCCCGTTCAACCTCGCGCCCCGGCCCATCCAGTGGCGCAAGGCAGCCCTCATCGGTAATCTGGCCAACATGGGGATGGTCGATGACGATCAGATCATAGGCCCGCGCCAATTCCTCGACCGGAAAGCTTTCGAAATCCTGCAACGAGCGCTTGTCCCACTCGATCTGGACGCCAGTCTTTTCCGCCCAGATCGTCGAGCAGGCCACCATCGGATCAAATCCACGCGGATGGCTCCACGTCATGCCTTTAAGGCGGGTCACAGGTTGAACTCCTTGCGAATGGCGGCAGAGTGCGCGCCGATCAAAGGCGCGGCTGCGGTGTTCACGGGGCGATGCCCGTTCAGACGCAGCGGCAGACGGGTGGTTTCAATCGAAACACCATCGGCGCGGGTCACGGTTTGCAACATGTCCAGGGTCTGAAAGCCTTCCGAGGCCAGCAGCGCGGGCCAATCCAACACCCGCGCGCACCAGATATCCGCGGGTTCCAATACGGCAAGCCATTCGTCAATCGAGCGGGTGGCGACCTTGTCCGCAATCAGGCGCTTTATCGCATCGCGCTGGGTAAAGCTGAGTTTCGGATCATCACGGTAAGGCGCCAGCGTGTCGATCCGCATCAGATCCGCCAGCTTTGGCAGTGGCGTCATCGCGATGGCCAGCCAGCCATCGGTGGCCTGATACACGCCGTAAGGCGCAGACAGATAGGCATGGGCGCTGCGGAAATCCGACCGTTTCGGCAAGCGGCGGCCATCGTTCAGATGGGTGGTCAGCACCTCGAACTGAAAGTCGATCAATGCCTCCATCAGGCTGGTCTGCACATGCATGCCTTGGTTTGAAATCCCGCGTCGCACGAGGCCCGCAAGGATGCCCTGACAGCAGGCTGCCCCCGCCAGCATATCAGCAATCGCCAGACCAAACGGCACCGGGCCTTGGTCTTCATCGCCGTTCAGCCACATCACCCCCGAGCGCGCCTGCGCAAGCAGGTCTTGGCCTGGCCGCGCGACCCACGGCCCTTCATCGCCGTAACCGCTGATCGAGGCATAGACGAGACGCGGATTGATCGCCTTGACCGCGTCGTAATCGAAGCCAAGCCGTTCGATCACACCTGGACGGAAGTTCTGGATCAGCACATCGGCGCTGGTGATCAACTTGCGCAAGGCGGCTAGATCGGCGGGGTTCTTCAGGTCAATTGCAAGGCTTTCCTTGCCGCGATTGATGGCATGGAAAATCGTCGAATCGCCGCCAATCTCGGTATCCGACAGATACAGTCTGCGCGACAGATCGCCGCCATCCGGCCGTTCGATCTTGATCACCCGCGCGCCCATGTCAGCCAAACGCAACGAGCAATAGGGTCCGGACAGAAACTGGCTCATGTCCAGCACGATCAACCCGTCAAGCGGCAGAATGGCCTCGGTCTGTGTCACGTCGCTCTCTCCCCGGCGCAATGTGCGCCGCCTTCGTCATGCCGCAATGCAGCACAATCTTTCGTTGGTAAATTATGTTTTCATTTATGGAAGAAACGCGCAAGCCAGAATCAGCAGGCTGGCACAAAGAAAAAGCCCCGGCACGTGCCGGGGCTTGGGTATTGGCAGCGCATGGGCAATTCAGGCGGTTGTCACCGACAACTCGTTCCCTGCCGCGCGCAGCAAAGCCAGCACGCGATCACGGTCCGGCGCATCGGGGTTTTCAAGGCGGCGCACGAAGGGGCAGGTCAGGGCAGCCAGCACGCTGCCATTCGGCCCCATGATCGGCACGGACAGGTTCCATACCGTCGGCGTTTGCTGGCTTTGCATCGCCTCATAGCCGTGCAAGGCCACATCGGCCAGTCGCTGCTCCAGATCAGTGGGCGCGACCTCATAGGGCATCTTCTCATGCTCTTCGAACATCAGTGCGCGTTCTTCGGGCGATGCGAAGGCCAGAATGACATGCCCAGAGCCCGAATTGACCAGCCCAATCTGCGCGCCTACACGGATTGTAACGCCCCAATATCCCGGCGCTTCAACCTGCGCGATCACCACCAGATCGCCGCGATCATAAATCACCAAATGGCAGGCTTGCTCGGCAGCGTTGGTAAAGCGGCGCATCACCGGCATCGCCTGCCCGACAAGACGGCGGATCGGCGGGCGCAGATGGGCCAGCAAGAACAGCTTCATCGTCAGCGCATAGGTATCGCCTTGCCGCGCAACATAACCACGCCGCGCAAGGCGGTCGAGCATCCGGTAAAGTTCAGTCGGAGACCGGTTCAGCGCTGTTGAGATGTCTTTCAGTGTCATGCCCTCTTCGCGGGCGGCCAAGAGTTCGATCATATCGAGCCCCTTGTCCAGCGCAGGGGCACGGTAGCGGCCGTCGTCTTCAGTCTCTGACATGGTTTCACCTGTGAAATTATCACATCAAGCTACGCATTGACGCAGCTGCGTCAACAGAGTTTACTGGCAGTATGATTTTTTACATATGGAAGATGGTCCGTTAGGGCGCGATCTGGGTCAGGGGGACATGATGGGCGAATTGCTGTTGTTTATAGGCACGCTGAACCGTGAGGCACCCTATTTTCAGGGCGCGCGCGGGGATGGATTGAATGTATTTGACTTTGACGAAGACGCGCTGACGTTTCGCAAGCGGGCAGTCTACCGCCAAGTGGAAAATCCGACCTATCTGTCGGTCAGCGCCGATGGGCGCCGTGTCTATGCCAATTCCGAAGTGGCAGATTGGCGGGAGGGATTGGTGACGGCGTTTACCTTCGACCCTGAGACGGGGACGCTGGCGTATCTGAACACCCAACCAAGCCGTGGCAGCATCACCGCGCATAACATGATCTCGCGCGATGGGCGGCGGTTGTTTGTGGCCAATTATACGGTGGGCGAGGGCGGGCCGGACCAGTCTTTGGTGGTGTTTGATATTGATTCGAAGGGCCTGTCGCCTGCGATGGCAAGCGTCGCGCATCAAGGCTCTGGCCCCGATGCGGCAAGGCAGGAGCGGGCGCATGCGCATAGCGTCACAGAGGTGGTGCAGGGCAGCATGGTGATTGTCGCCGATCTGGGCATGGATGCGCTGATCACCTACAGGATTGGTGCCGATGGGGTGCCGGTGCGTATCGCTTTGGCGCAGACGGCGCCGGGGGCCGGGCCAAGGCATGTGGCGTTGCATCCGGGGGGGCGGTTTGTGTTTGTGATGAACGAGCTGGACTCGACCGTGACGGCGCATGGGTTTGATGCGGTGACGGGACAGCTTTCGCCGATTGATCGCCAGCCTGCGGTGGCGGATGAGGCACGGGCGGGGAATCATTGTTCGGACATTCAGATTTCACCCGATGGGCGGTTTTTGTATGGCGGCAATCGCGGGCATGACAGTGTCGCGATCTTTGAGGTCAATCAGTACACGGGCCATCTGACCCCGCGCGGGTTTGTGCCCTGCGGTGGGGCGACACCCCGGCATTTGGCGATCACGCCTTCGGGGCGGCATCTGCTGGTGGCAAACCAGAATTCAGACCGGGTGAGCGTGCTGGCACGGGATGCGGACACAGGTGGCTTGCGGGACACCGGGGCCGCTTTGCAGATTGGCACGCCGATGTGCCTGAAATTCGCGGAGGTATAGGCGATGGCGGAGATTGGAGTGCATCCGCGCGGGCTGCCGGGGTTGCCGGACGACCATGCAAAAATTCCGGTTTGGAATGCCGAGAACTGGTTTTACGAGGATTTTGCGATTGGCGATAAAATCCGGTCGATCCGCCGCACGATTGCCGAGGGCGAGTCGATGCAGTTCAATTCGCTGGTGATGGACCATCATCCCTACGTCAGCGATGAGCGTTTTGCGGTGGAGGAAGGCGTGTTTGGCCGCCGCTTGGTGGCGGGGGCGTTTGTGTTTTCACTCGGGCTTGGGCTGGCGGCGACAAACTGCCTGAACTCATTCAGCTATGGCTATGACCGGCTGCGGTTCATTAAGCCGGTGTTCATCGGCGACACCATCTACACCATTCGCGAGAATCTGGCGAAAGAGGTGCATTCCGAAAAGATGGGCAAGCTGCGGGTCAGCTATTCGGTCTATAAGGGCGAGGGCGAGTTGGTGCTGTATGCCGAGCATCTGCTGACAGCGCTTTACCGCGATCCAGCGCCGTTTGCTGAAGCAGCAAGGGCGCGGATGGCCGAAAAGGCGGCGCGGGTTTAGGCTGGTCGCCGCGCGCTTTCCAGCGGTGGCACTGTCCTGAAGTGCCATTCCCAGCTGGGAATGACTTGTGTGGATAAACCCCTGCAACCACTATATGTTGTGGTTGAAGGGGCTAATCCTTGTCTTATTGATCGTTTACGCAGGTTTGGCGCTGGTCGCCCAGACCTTCGATGCCCAATTCCACCACATCGCCCGCCTTCAGATAACGCGGCGGTTTCATGCCCAGACCAACGCCCGGCGGCGTTCCCGTTGAAATCACGTCACCCGGATGCAGGGTGAAGAATTGCGACAGGTAAGACACCAGATACGGGATCTGATAGACCATCGTGTTGGTCGAGCCGTTCTGCATCTGCGCGCCGTTGACCTTCAGCCACATATGCAGATCGTTGGGATTGGCGACCTCATCGCGCGTCACCAGCCACGGGCCGATCGGGCCGAAATTGTCCGAAGACTTGCCCTTGGACCATTGGCCGGACCGTTCGGTCTGATAGGCGCGCTCTGACACATCGTTGCAGACGCAGAAGCCTGCGACGTGATCCATCGCATCGGCCTCGGCGATATACTTGCCGGGTTTGCCGATGACGAAGGCCAACTCCACCTCCCAATCGGTCTTTTCCGAACCGCGCGGGATGATGATGTCGTCATTCGGGCCGCAGACGGCAGAGGTGTATTTGGCGAAGATCACCGGCTCGGGCGGCACGGCCATGCCGGATTCGGCGGCGTGATCGGAATAGTTCAGGCCGATGCAGATGAATTTGCCGATCTGCCCGACGCAAGCACCGTAGCGCGGGTTGCCTTCGACCAAGGGCAGACTGGCGGGGTCGATGGATTCAAGGCGGTCGAGATTGGCCAGCACGTCGCCTGCAATGTCAGGCACATGCGCCGACAGATCACGGATATCGCCATCGGCGTCGATCAGGCCGGGTTTTTCAGCGCCACGGGCACCGTAACGGACGAGTTTCATAGGGATTTCCTTGTCTTAGATGGTCCAGCCGCCATCAAGCGCGATCAACTGGCCGGTGGTGTAGGCGGATTCGTCGGCCGCCAGATAGGCGACCATGGCGGCGATCTCCTTGGGCTTGCCGATGCGGCCCATCGGTTGACGCGCGATGAAGGCGGCCATGGCGGATTCGTAGTTGCCGGTGTCGCGCAGACGCTGGTGCAAAGAGGGGCTGTCGACGGTGCCGGGGCAGACCGCATTGCAGCGGATGCCTTGCTTGACGTAATCCTGCGCCACGGATTTGGTGATACCGCCAACTGCGGCCTTGGACGCCGAATAGATGAAGCGGTTTGGCGGCGCGGTCAGGGGCCCCGCAACGGATGCCATGTTGATGATCGACCCGCCGCCTTGCGCGACCATGCCGGGTAGAACCGCACGCAGCATCCGATACATCGCCTTGCAGTTCAGTGCGAAAGCGAAATCCCAATCGTCTTCGGTGGATTGCATGATGTCGCCTGCATGGACCACGCCTGCGCAGTTGAACAGGATGTCGATGCGGCCAGCCGCGGCCACTGTGGCGGTGATCGCCTCGGCATCCAGCACGTTCAGCACTTGCGTGGTGATGCCGGGGGTGCCGTTGAGTTCGTCGAGCGTTGCGGCGTTCACATCGGTCGCCAGCACTTCGGCGCCTTCTTCGGCCAAGCGCAGGGCGGTGGCCTTGCCGATGCCCTGTCCGGCGGCGGTGATCAGGGCGCGTTTGCCCAGCAGTCTTTGCATCTTGTGGTCCTTTATGCGGCACCCGGCAGGCAGGCCGGGCCGATGGGTTCGAAAGATTTGTAGGTGAGGATGAATTCGCGGTGGCCGAGTTCCTCGGATCTGGTCTGTTTGCCGGCGGCGACCGCGACGACCAGATCGCGGATTTCCTGGCCCACTTCGGGGATGGAACGGCGGCCTTCGATGATGTCGCCCGCGTTCACGTCCATATCCTCGGACAGTGCGCGGTAGGTGTCGGGGTTGGCGCAGATCTTGATCACGGGCGAGATGGCGCTGCCGACGACCGAGCCGCGCCCGGTCACAAACAGCGTCATATGCGCACCAGAGGCGATCATCTCGACGATTTCGGCATTGTCGGAAATGTTCGGAAAGCCAAAGCGGACATCGCCGTCGGGGACCACATCCATCAGGTAAAGCCCGCCTGTGGGGGGGATGTCGCCGGGTTTGATCAGGCCGGAAATCGGGCTGTCGCCGGATTTGACATAAGCGCCCAGCGATTTCTCCTCGATGGTGGACAGCCCGCCTGCGGCATTGCCCGCGGCGAAAGACCCGTAGCCGAGGGTGGCGTAATAGCGTTCGGCCTTCTGCACGCTTTCGCGCAGGATCTGGCCCAGTTCGGGGGTGATGGCGCGTTCGGCCATGATCTCTTCGCAGCCTATCAACTCGCCGGTTTCCTCAAAGATGCAGGCGGCGCCTTCGGCGACCAGCAGGTCAAACGCCTTGCCAGCGGCGGGGTTGCCGGAAATGCCGGAGGTTCCGTCCGAGCCGCCGCAGACGGTGCCGATGATCAACTCATCCACCCCCATCGGGGCGCGGGGGCCGGTGGCGATCTGGGTCAGGGTCTGGGCGATCCAATCCGCCCCGGCCTGCACGGTGGAGCGGGTGCCGCCAGCACGCTGGATCACCAGCGTTTTCACCGGGCGGCCCGAGGCGTCAACCGCATTGGCCGCGCGGACCTTGTCAAAGCTTTCGCAGCCCAGCGAGACGAACAGCACCGCGCCGACATTGGGATGGGTGCAGAGCTTTTCCATCATCTGTGCGGCATATTCGTTGGGGTAGCAGCCGGGAAAGCCGATCAGTTGCACATCGCCTTCGTGGGGGGTGTTGCGGAAACGGTGGACGATTTCTGACGCCACGAAATGCGCGCATTCGACCAGATAGGCGACAACCACGGTATTGCGGATGCCTTTGCGGCCATCGGCGCGGGCCCAGGCGTTGATCATAGCGATACTCCGGCAGAAACCCCGTCGGCATCTTGCAGCGAGATCGTCGCGGTATAGGCCGAGCGGATGTTGTGGATATGGACATGCGCGCCCGCAGCAATCGGGGCGGTGGCGATGCCGATGGGCATGCCGTATTTCAAGATCGTGTCGCCCTCGGCAATGGCGTGGCGGGCGATCTTGTGGGCCATCGGAATGGGGCGGGTCAGCGTGGTTGGGCCGGATTCGAGCGTGACCACCAGCCCCTCGGGCGCGTTGGCGCGGGCAACCAGCACGTTGTCTTTGTCGGACAGCAAGAGAAACGGGCCGAAATCGAAGCCGGTCATTTCTTGCACTCCACCATATAGATGTGATCGGCCACCAGAACGGTTTCGCCGGCTTGTTTGGTGACAGTCAGACGCTCGGTCACGCGGCCATAGCCGGGGCGTTTCTCCATCAATTCCTTGGCGATGATCTCTACTCGGCTGCGCAGGGTGTCGCCGATGAACACGGGCTTCACAAAGCGCATCCGGTCGTAGCCGTAGGAAAACGCCACCGGGTTGATGATGGTGGCGGTCAGGCCGACGCCGATGGTGAACACCATAGTACCGTGGGCGATGCGTTGGCCGAAGGGTAGGGTTTTGCAGAACTCGGCATCGAGGTGATGCGGAAAGAAGTCGCCGGAATGTCCGGCGTGGACGACAAAATCAGTTTCAGTGATGGTGCGGCCCGTGGTGTGGCGCGCCTCGCCGATCGTGTAATCTTCATAGTATTTGGTCTGTTCAAGCATTGGGATGCGTCCTGATCGGATGAAGCGGCGCCGCGGCACTTTCGTAAGCGGCCTCTACCAGCGCCATAGTGTGCCAAGCGTCTTCGGCGCTGCCTTGTAGCACTGCGTCCTCGCCGGTGGCAAAGCGCATGACTTGGGTGATGCGGCCCACAAAGGCGGCGATGAACCAGTTGCCGACCAGCGGGATTTGCCGCCAGTCGCCACCTGTGTTCAGCCACAACTCATCCGGTTCGCCCAAGGGGTAGTCGAGGTTGACGCCGACCTTGAGATAGGCCGCGCCCTTGGTGCCGCTGATGCGAAACTCGCAGGCCTGAAACTTGCGGCCAAAACTGTGGTTGTGGTTGATCGACAGATTGGCGCGGACCTGCGGGCCGTAATCGAGGATCATCGAGGTGCGGCTGTTCGAGATCGAGGAGGACGGATGCCCCATGGTGCGGGCGGCGATGCCTGCCGGATTGCCGAGAAGATCGCGGATCAGATCAAGGTAATGGATCGAGTGCAGCAGGATTTCCACGCGCGGCAAGTCAGCCAGAAACGCCCAGAGATGCCAAGGGGTGTTTACCGCCAGCAGCGCATCAAAGTCGATCACATCGCCCAGATCACCGCGCGCGATGGCGTCTTTCAGTGCCAGACACATCGGCGCGAACCGCAATTGAAAGTTCACCGCCGCGCGGATGTTGCGGGCGCGCAAGATGCGGATGATCTCATCCGCCTCGGCCAGATCGCTGCCCATCGGCTTTTGGATCAGGGCCACGCAGCCTTTGGGCAGGGCGCGCAACAGGCCGGGGATGGCGGCAGGTGGCACGGCAAGGTCATAGAGCGCTTTGGTGCCAAGGGCTGTGGCATCGGACAGGCTGGCAAAGGCGGTTGTGCCGTGCTTTTGCGCCAGCGCGCTGGCCTTGGCATGGTCGGGGTCGTAGATGCCAGCGACGGTGAAACCTGCCTGCGCATAGGCGGGCAGATGCGCGTCAGACACGATTGAGCCTGCGCCGAAAATCACGATGGGCAGGCTGGTTCTGGGCGGAGTGATGGTTTGGCGCAGATCAGTCATGGTGGAAGATTTCGGTCATATCCGCCCACCATTCGCCGGGCTTGCGGGTGTCGAGCGGGCGTTGCAGCGGCATGTTGACGGCCCACCATTCTTGCGTTGTGGGATCGGCGGCCATTTTCGCCATATCGGCGTCATAGTCGGTGCCTGTGTATTCAAAGTAGGAAAACAGCAGGTTTTCGGGTTCTTTCAGGAAGATCGAATAATTGCGGATGTTGCATTCGGTGATCTTGGCCAAAACCGCAGGCCAGACGGCGGCGTGCAGTTTGCGATATTCGGCTTTGCCTTCTTCGGAAAGACCAAGGACGGATCCATAGCGTTTCATAGCTTGCCCTCTTGCACGGTAAAGCGCGAGCCTGCGGCGGTGCGGGCGGCCAAAGCTGCGTGATCCCATGTGATGCCAAGGCCGGGCGTGGTGGGGGCAAGCGCGTGGCCGCCGTCACGCGCCATCGGGGCGGCGATGTCATCCAGTTGCGGGATGTATTCCAGCCACGGCGCGTTCGGCACGGCACAGACCAGCGAGACATGCAGTTCCATCAGGAAATGCGGGCAGATCATCAGGTTATGCGCTTCGGCCATATGAGCGACCTTCAGCCATGGGGTGATACCGCCGATGCGGGCGACATCGGCCTGCACGATGCCGCAAGCCTCGGCGGCAATGTAATCGGCGAACTGGCCGGGGGAATACATCGACTCGCCCACCGCAATCGGCACGCGGGAGAGGCGGTTCAGGCGGGCGTGGCCTGCGATGTCATCGGCGGGCAGGGGTTCTTCAAACCACGCGATGTTGAGGGATTCGAGCAGGTGCAGGCGGCGCGTGGCCTCGGGTTGCGTCAGGGATTGGTTGGCATCGGTCATGATTTCGTAATCATCGCCAAGCGCGCTGCGCACGGCAGTCAGGCGGGCGGCGTCGCCCGCGACGGTGGGCTTGCCGATCTTGATTTTCGAGCCTTTGAAGCCCGCCGCGCGCATCGCCAGTGCGTCATCGACCAAAGCGGCGGGTTCCAGATGCAGCCAGCCGCCTTCGGTCGAATACATCGGCACGCGGGTTTTGGCACCGCCTGCCAGCAGATGCAGCGGCAGGTTGGCGCGTTTGCCGCGCATGTCCCACAAAGCGGTGTCGATGGCTGCTTGCGCCAGTGCCATGATCGGGCCAACGGCCGTGGCATGGCTGGTGAACAGAAGGTCGCGCCAGATCTGTTCGATCATCTCCGCCTCGCGCCCCATCAGCGCGGGCAGCAGGGTGCGGTGCAGCAGCGACAGGATGGCCGGGCCGCCGTCGCCGATGGTGTAGGCATAGCCTATGCCGGTGGCGCCGTCGGCATCGGTCAGGGTGACGAAGATGGTTTCCTGCGATTTGAAGGACTGGATCGCGTCGGTGCGTTTGACCTTGGGGATCAGGTCAACCAGAAAAGCCTCGGCCAGAGTGATGCGTGCCATGATTATCCCCGCAGGCTGATGCCGGTATCGGCATCGAAGATGTGGCATTTATCAAGCGCTATGCCAAAGCGCATCGTCTCGCCGGGGGACACCGGGCGGGGGTTGAGCATTTTGGCCTGCACTTCGGTGCCTGCAAGTGTGGCATAGAGCAGGGTTTCGGTGCCCAGGGGTTCGGTCAGCGCGACGGGCATATCGACATAGGCCATATGCGGCGTGGGCGGCAGGGCGTGGCCTTCGGGCATGATGTTGTCAGCGCGAATGCCGAACTGAATGCGGCGACCATCTGCGACGGGCAGGCCGGGGGGCAGCGGGATTGCGGTGCCATCGGTCAGCACGACCTTGCCGCCTTGGACGGTGCCGTTCAGCAGGTTCATCGGAGGAGAGCCGATGAAGGTGGCGACGAAGGTGTTCACCGGGTTCTCGAACACCTCCAACGGGGTGCCGACTTGGATGATGTGGCCGTCGCGCATGATCACGATGCGATCGGCCAGGGTCATCGCCTCGATCTGGTCATGGGTGACATAGATCACGGTGGAGCCCACGCGCTGGTGCAGTTTCTTGATCTCGACCCGCATCTGGGTGCGCAGTTTGGCGTCGAGGTTTGACAGGGGTTCGTCGAACAGGAACACCTCGGGCTGGCGGACGATGGCGCGGCCCATGGCGACACGCTGACGCTGACCGCCCGAAAGCGCGCCGGGTTTGCGATCCAGCATCGGGGTGAGCGACAGGATATTGGCGGCCTCGTCCACCGCGCTGTTGATTTCGGGTTGCGATTTCTTGGCGATCTTCAGGCTGAATCCAAGGTTTTCGCGCACCGTCATATGCGGATAAAGCGCGTAGTTCTGGAACACCATCGCAAGATTACGCTCGCGCGGGGGCAGGTCGTTCACCACGCGGTCGCCGATCAGAATCTCACCATCCGTTATATCCTCGAGCCCTGCCACCATGCGCAGGGTGGTGGATTTGCCGCAGCCCGAGGGGCCAACCAGCACCACGAACTCGCCCTCGGCGATGTCAAGGTTGATGGCATGAACCACCCCCAAGGCGCCGTATTTCTTGACGACGTTTTTTAGTTGAACCTGAGCCATGATTTATCCTTTGACGCCGCCGAAGGTCAGCCCGGCGATAAGGTGTTTCTGCACGAGGAAGGTCAGCACCAGCGCTGGAATGATCATCAAGACCGCCAGCGCGCACATGCCCCCCCAATTGAGGGTGAATTGCGAGGTGAAGTCCAGCAGCCCCACTGGCATGGTTTTGGACGTGGTGGACCGGGTGAGTTGGCTGGCCAGCGCGTATTCGTTCCACGAGGTGAGGAAGGCAAAAATGCCTGCCGAGGCGATCCCCGACCGCGCCACCGGAAATTCGATCTTCCAGAAGGCTTGCCAGCGGGTGCAGCCGTCGATTTCGGCGGCCTCGGCCAGTTCTTTCGGCACTTGCCGGAAAAAGCCGTCGATCAGCCAGATGGTGAACGGCACGTTCATCGCGACATAGACAAGGATCAGGCCGAAATGCGTGTCGATCAACCCCGTGCGGCCAAAGATGATGAACAACGGCAGCGACAACGCCACGCCCGGCACGGCGCGGCTGGCCATCAGGGCCACGAACATCATGCCCTTTCCTTTGAAGCGGTAGCGGGCAAAGGCATAGCCGCCTGCCATCCCCACCAGCAGCGCGATCACGGTCGAAGTCAGCGAGACGATCAGCGAGTTGCGGAAATAGGTCATCACCGGGACACCGCCTTCGCCTGCCCCGCCGAACATGGCGCGGTAGTGATCAAGGCTCAGATCTTGCGGTATCCAGACCGGCGGCTTTGCCATGATCTCGATGGTGGGGCGGAAGCTGTTCAGCACCACCCACAGACCGGGCACACAGATCAGCGACATGGCCAGGAATAGGCCGATGAAATGCGCGACTTTCAGTACGCGCTTTTGGATGCGGTGTTGCGAGGCACTTGCCATGGCTTAGTCCCCCATGCCCAGCTCGCGCCGGGCCGATTGCAATTTCAGGAAGAAATAGACGGTGAAGCCAATCGACATCAGGATGGCGATGTAGCCCATGGCATTGGCATAACCCATGCGGGCATCGACGTAGCCGGTGCGCCCGATCAGCGTCCAAAGCAGTTCGGTCCGCCGCGCGGGGCCGCCGTTGGTCATCACCTGCACGATGTCATAGGCCCGCGCCACATCCAGACTGCGGATCGCCATGGCGATGTAGATGAACGGCATCAGGAACGGCAGGGTGACAAAGCGGAACGATTGCCAAGGCGTGCAGCCATCGACTTTTGCCGCCTCAAGTGGGTCTTGCGGGATGGCGAACAGACCCGCCAAGATCAGGATGGCGAAAACGGATGTGCTGGTCCAGACTTCGGCAAAGATGATGGCAAACATCGCAAGGTTGCCATCGACCAACCACGGGATCGCAACATCGGTCAACCCAAGCGATTGCAGGGCGTTGTTCACCAAGCCCACGTTATCGTTGAAGATGAATTTGAACTGAAAGCCCACGAGGATGGGCGAAAACATCATCGGAAACATCATGGCCGTGCGCAAAGCCCGCTGGCCGCGCGTCACCTTGGACACCATCAACGCAAGGCCAAGGCCCAACAGCATTTCAAGGTTCAGCGCGATGGTCAGCAGCAGAACCGTGCGGCCAAAGGCTTTCCAGAAATTCGCGTCGGTTGCGGCCTTGATGTAGTTGAAGCTGCCTGTCCATTTCCACAGCGTGTCGGGCCGGGTCAGGTGATATGGCGTGAAGCTGGAATACAGCGACAAGATCAGCGGAACCGCGACCACCGCCAGAATGATGATGAAGGCAGGCAGCAAAAGCACCAGCCACGGGGGCAGTTTGGCACGGGTCATGACGTCACTCGACTTGAAAGGTCTGGGCTGAGGCGCGGAGCTTCAGGGAAACAGGGGCGGCCACAGGCGGCCGCCCCGTCTTGACTGCGCGGCGATCAGTAGACGCCGTTTTCTTTCATCAGCCCGTCAACGGCATCGGACGCATCTTGCAGCGCCTGATCCACGGTCTTGTCGCCAAGGATGGCCGCTTGCAGTTCCGGGAAGATCAGATTGCCGGATTCGATCCAGTACGGGGTTGGCGGCACAGGGAACGCGGTTTTCGCGGTTTCCTGGAAGGCTTGCAGCACTTCAGTCTTGTAGGCATCGCCCTTGGCTTGCTCGATCACGTAATCCCAGACAGCGGTGCGCGACGGCAGCGGGCCTGCGGCGGATTCCAGCTTTTGGCTGTCCTCGTTGGTCAGGAAATCGACCAGCGAAGCCGCAGCCTCTTTGGTGGCGCAACCTTCGGTGACGGAAAAGCCGTGGAAGCCCGACCAGCCGGTGCGGACGCCTGCCGAGCCCTTGGGGGCAGGGGCGACGCCGACATTGCCTGCGACTTTCGAGGCTTTCGGATCGTTGAAGAAGCCCGACCATCCCGGCCAATCCAGGTTCAGCGCGACGGTGCCAGAGGCAAAGCCGTTGCCAAGGTCATCCCACAGATAGTTGGTGGTGCCGGGGGGAACCGCGCCTGCCTTGTAGAGGTCAACGAACCACTGCAGCGCCTCTTTGCCCGCAGCCGAATTGAACGCTGGCGACATGTCGTCGTTGAACATCTTGCCGCCATTGGCGACGACGAGTTCGTAGAAGCGGCCGTTGATCGCCTCATCCTTGCCCGCGTATTGGGTGCCGTAGAAGTTCGGGGGTGCCGCGAAGAATTCCGCCTGATCGCGGAATTGATCCCAGGTTTCCGGCACGGCCAGATCATAGCCGAATTTGGCCTTGAACGCCTCGGCCTTGGCCGGATCTGTGTAGAGCGATTTTTGATAATACAGCGCCGAGACATCGAACTGCGCCCGCGGCAGCATGGTGAGTTTGCCGTTGATCGTGGCTGCCGCGATATTGGCGGGCACAAAGCCTGCAACCGAATCTGCGGGCACCAAAGGCGTCAGATCGGTGAACAAGTCGGGGTATTGCGGCGCGAAGGATGAGTGGTTGGAGCCCACACACCAGCTTGTCGTGCCAGCCGCGATGTCGGCCTTGTATTCCTTGTCCAGCTCGAAGTGGTTCTTCTGGCTGATGATATTGACCTTGGCCCCGGTCGCCTTTTCCCAATCGGCGATGCGGGCATAAAGCGCCTCATACTGCTGACCGCCGATCAGTTTGGCCTCGATGGTCACGCCTGCAAATTCGCCGTCCGCCAGTGCGCCGGTCGCAAATCCCAAGCCTGCGCCAAGCGCCAGCACAGAGCTGGCAACGCGTCCTTTCATGTCGTCTCCTCCCGTTTTGCGATGCTCAAAAGCGGCGATCTTGAAGCCGAGGAATTTCATATCCAGAACATCTTTTCATAGTTAAACGTGACAAGCGGCTGCAAGTCAAGTATGACTCGGGCAGATTCCGGCGCGCTGACTGGATCTGTGGCTACTGGCGAGGGTAATCCTGTGATCTTTGACACCCATCTGCATCTGATCGACCGCAAGCGACTGTCCTATCCGTGGCTGGCCGATGTGCCGGATTTGAACCGGGATTGGAGCTATGCGGATTACGAGGCCACTGCGCGGCGCATCGGGATTACCGATGTGCTGCACATGGAGGTGGATGTGGCCGAGGCGGATATCGAGGCCGAAACCACCTTTGTCGCCGAACTAATGCAGCGGCCCTGCAGTCTGATCCGGGGGGCGATTGCGGCGGCGCGACCCGAGTCTGCGGGCTTTGCGGCATGGCTGGAGCGTGTGGATCGCCGGGTGGTGAAGGGCGTGCGCCGCGTGCTGCATGTGGTGCCGGATGCGGTATCGCAAACCGCGCTTTTCCGGCAGAATATCGCAGGTCTTGGCGCTGCTGGCTTGCCGTTTGACATTGTAATGCTAGCCCGGCAGCTACCTTTGGCAAGGGCGCTGGTGGATGCCTGCCCGGACACGGTTTTTGTGCTGGACCATTGCGGTGTGCCCGATATTGCTGGCGGTGGGTTTGATACATGGGCAGCGCAGATCACCGAACTGGCGCGGCGACCCAACCTTTACATGAAGCTGTCAGGCGTGACCGCTTACACTGGCGGAAACTGGACTTTGCAAACGCTGCGGCCTTGGGTTGATCACATTCTGCACCAATTCGGCCCGGATCGCATCGTCTGGGGGTCAGATAGCCCGGTTTGTACCTTGCATTCCAACCTTGGCGAATGGGTCGCCAGTAGCCATGCGCTGCTGGCGGCACTTTCTGAGGATGACCGTAACAGTCTGCTGCATGGAAATGCGCAAAGGATTTGGAAGACCGCAGCGCAGTGAGTTTGACCCTAAGAGATCTTTGTCACCAAGAGTCGATGTTGGGACCCATTGAAATGCTTGGGCATGCCGTCGCTGGGTGATGAAGGGTTCAGAAACGACTGCGGCCCTAGTGAGCGATCTTTCTGGCTAGATGATGTGCACATCAGCGTTTGAGGCCGTACTTGCCGTGGAGCTGACCTGCCCCCCGGAAGTTCCTTCGATGTGATGTAAAGTCTGCCCAACCTTAAGAAGGAGCAGACGACATGAGGAAAAGCCGTTTCTCCGAGGCGCAGATCATCGGGGATGATCAAGGAGCAGGATGCGGGACTGCCACCTCCCATCTCTGCCGGAAGCCAGGTCTGAGCCGGGCGACGTTTTGCAAGTTGAAGGCCAAGTATGACGGGATGGACCTGTCGGACGCCAAGCGTCTGAAGCAGCTTGAGGACGAGAACGCGAAGCTGAAGCGCCTGCTGGCCGATGCCTTGCTCGACAATGTAGTTCTGAAGGATCTCTTGGGAAAGTCCTGACGACGCCGATGGCGCGGCGGGAAGCCTTGCTTTTCTGGCCTATGGTTTGGGGTGCAGCTCGACGATGACCTTGCCCTTTGCCCGCCCGGTTTCAAGATAGGCGAACGCCTCGTTCGTCTGATCGAATGGAAAGATGCGATCCATCACCGGGCGGATGGCGCCCGCCTCGATGAGCGCGCCAAGCTGTGCCAGTTGCCCGCCATCGGCCCGCATGAACATGAAGTCATATCGCACGCCCTTCGCCTTTGCCTTTCGGCGGATGCTAAAGCTTAGGAGGCGCACGACCTGCTGCAAAAGCCAATTAAGCCCTTGCGCCTTGGCAAATTCAACAGTTGGCGGGCCAGAGATCGAGATCAGCCTGCCGCCAGGTTTAAGCACTGCCAACGATCGGGCCAGCGTATCGGCATCCTGACCGCAGACGACCACATCATAGTCGGAAAGCAGGGCATCGAAGCGCTGAGTGCGATAGTCGATCACAACGTCAGCCCCAAGCGCACGCACCATGTCGACATTGCCGCTACTGGCCGTGGTGGCCACCGTGGCCCCAAGATGCTTGGCCAACTGGATTGCGACACTGCCAAATCCACCCGAACCGGCGTGGATAAGCACCTTGGCACCCGATTGAACCCTGCCCAATTCCACCAAAGTTTGCCATGCGGTCAGCGCCACAAGCGGCAGTCCTGCGGCCTCGACCATTGTGAGGCTTTCGGGTTTACGGGCAAGGTCACCTTCATCCACCGCGATCAGTTCCGCCAAGGTGCCGATACGGCCATCCCTTGGCCGCGCAAACACGGCATCGCCGGGGGCAAAGTGGGTGACAGCGCTACCGACCGCCTCGACCGTGCCGGCCAGATCGTGGCCAAGGATCAGAGGCGGCTTGTAAGGCAGCAGCGGCTTGAACTCTCCGTCGCGGATCTTGCTGTCTAGCATGTTCAGTCCCGCAGCATGGACACGCACCAACACGTCGCGCGGGCCGAGGCTTGGGTCGGGCCGATCTGCGAGGCGCAGCTTTGCGCCCTTACCGTAGGCGTCAAGAATGAAGGCTTTCATCGGGATATCCTCAATCGGAAAGATCAGGCGCGATAGCGTGCAGCGGGTTGGGTATTTCCAAATTCAGGCAGCATGGCATGGCGCGCGGCCTGATAGGCATCCCATAGACGCGCATCGCCAAGCGCCGGAATCGTGATCGCTTCGCGTGCGTCAAAACCTGCGAGGGCCGCATCGACCATATCGCCCACCTCCATCATCGGTGGCAGGTCGGCATCTGCTGCGCCCGCACGTTGCCATATCTCGGTCCGGGTCGCGGCAGGCAGCACCGCCTGCACATAAACGCCCTTGGGCCCAAGCTCGAACGCCAATCCTTGCGAAAGGAAGGTCACGAAAGCCTTGGTCGCGCCATAGGCCGTCTGGCCGAACTCGGGCACCAGCCCCACAACTGAAGCGATGTTGATGATCGCGCCTGACCCTTCGCGGGCAAAGCGGGCTGCAGCTGCGTGTGCCAGAAGGGCTAGGCTAGTGGTATTCAACGCGATCAGCCGTGCAATGTCGCCGCTGTCCTGATCGGCATAGGCACCCTTCAGTGCCGCTCCGGCGTTATTCACAAGGATGCCGATGCTGGTGTCATCGCGCAGCCGAGCGGCAACTGTGGCGACATCTGCATTCTGCGTCAGATCGGCGGTCAAAATATCGATTGCCACCCGCGTCTCGGACCGCAGCCGGGCGGCCAACGCCTCCATCCGGGCGGTGTCACGCGCGACCAGAACCAGATCGTGACCGCGCTTGGCGAAGCGATCTGCATAAGTGGCACCGATGCCCGATGAGGCACCAGTAATCAGAGTTTTCGTTTGCATGGCATTGTTCTCCTGCAGGATCGCGATTATATTCATGATGATCATCATCATTGTGCACAAATATGATGATGATCATGAATAAGTCAAGTCCCCGGGCGAGAGGTGCAACGATGAAAGTTACGCGTGAGCAGATGGCCGAAAATCGCGACCGCATTCTTACGGAAGCGGCGCGGTTGTTTCGGGACAAGGGGTTCGAGGCAGTGTCGGTGGCCGAGGTTATGAAGGCCGCCGGTCTGACGCATGGCGGATTTTACGGCCACTTCGCATCAAAGGACGAGCTGATCGCCCAGACGGTGACCCACGCGCTTGCGGATGAACGGGATGCGGGCGGTTTCGATGCCTTCCTCGCGGCCTATTTGTCGCCCGTCCACCGGGATGCTCCGGCGTCGGGTTGCCCGACGGCCGCCTTTGCCTCTGACGCGCGCCGTCAGACGCCCGAGGCACGTGCCGCCATGGCGTCAGGGGTAACGGATCAGATCGCGCGGCTGGCTGAATCCTTGGAAAGCGAGGGCGTGGGTGATGCCCGAGGCGCTGCGATTGGCTGCTGGTCGGCGGCGGTCGGCGCGATGATCCTTGCGCGTGCGGTCGACGACCCTGCGCTGTCGGACGATATTCTGGCACAGACCAAGGCGTGGATTGCGGCCTCACTGAAGCGCTGAAACCCGCGACTCTGGCACCAAATGGGAAGATGTATATGCATCACGGATAATATGATGCATATACATCTAATGGATGATTCCTTCTTTCGCCGACAGGACACGACATGCCAACCGACAGTGATCGCCATCGCATCCTTTGCGCGGGCACCAATCTTAAAATAGCCGCTCGCGCGACGGGACGGCTTTATGATCGTGCGCTGGCGCCATTCGATATCAACACCATGCAATACGCGATCCTTGCCAATATCGCGCGGGCGGGCAGCATTCCGACGATGGCGTTGTCGGACAAGCTTTCGATCGAGCGCACGGCGCTCTACCGTGCGCTGGCAGTGCTGGAGCGGCGCGGCCTGATCCGCACAGAAGCCGGGAGGGGCCGAGAGCAGATCCTGTCCCTGACCGACGAAGGTGCCACCCTGCGTCTGCGGGCCAAGGCCGCATGGGAGGTAACGCAGTATGCCTTCGTGGATGCGTTCGGTGAGGACTGGCCGGCGTTTCTGGCGATGCTAGAGCGCGCGCGTGCCATCTCGGAAGGTCTGTCCGACACCGTGGAGGGCGCGCCATGAGAGACGCCTATCTAGAGGACATCAGCGTTGGTCAGATCTTCGGGTCCGGCAGAGTCCGGGTGAGCGCGGAGAACATTGTCCGCTTTGCACAGGACTTTGATCCGCAGCCCTTCCATCTTGACCCCGCTTTGGCAGAGCATACGCTGTTCGGTGATCTGGCGGCAAGCGGATGGCACACCGCCGCCCTGACGATGCGCCTTATGGTTGACGGAGAGTTCCTTCCCGCAGGCGGGATCATCGCCGCGGGCTTTGATGAACTGGCTTGGCCCGTTCCGGTGCGCGCAGGCGACGAGTTGCATGTTACGTCAGAAATCCTGGCTGTCCGCCGATCACAAAGCCGCACGATGCAGGGCGTGATCAAGGTGCGCAACCTTACCATCAACCAGAACGGCGAGGTGGTGCAGCGCGCTATCGGCAACCTGATCGTCAAGGCGCGGTCGGCTGAACCCTGACAAGTGCGGCTTACCGGATTTCCCAAACACCGACATCCCACACCGCAAAGGCCAACCCATGCTGTCCGACCGTCTCGCCCATACTCTCGCTGCACGTAACGTCTACTACGGCTGGCTCGTTGCGGCCATCACCTTTCTGACGATGCTCGCCACCGCCGGTGTCATGGGATCTGCCGGAGTGCTGATGGGCCCCTTGGAACAGGAATTCGGCTGGACGACCGAACAGATCTCAAGCGCCATAGCCGTCCGGTTGGTGTTCTACGGGATCTTTGCCCCCTTTGCTGCGGCCTTCATGAATTACTGGGGCGTGCGCAAAGTGACGCTTTTCGCGCTTGTGACGATACTTGCTGGCATTGCGGCCTCTTACTTCATGACCGAACTTTGGCATCTGGTGGCGCTGTGGGGCGTCATCATCGGCATGGGCACCGGCATGACGGCGCTGGTGCTGGGGGCGACGGTCGCCACCCGCTGGTTCGGTGCGCGGCGGGGGCTTGTCGTGGGCCTGATGACGGCCGCCAACGCGACGGGGTCATTGGTCTTCCTGCCGCTTCTGGCGAGCCTGTCGGAGACATTCGGCTGGCGCAGTGCCCTGACCGTGCTGATCTGCGTGCTCCTGGTCACGCTTTTCCTGATCCTTCTGTTCATGCGCGACCGGCCCGCGGATGTCGGCCTGCCGCGCTTTGGCGAAGATCAGATCGCGCCCACCCCGCCGCGCGCCGCCAATGTGGGCAAGCTGCTGTTGCAACCGCTCCAGATCCTGCGTGCCGCCGCAACCGAGCCGGTGTTCTGGATTCTGTTCGGAACATTTTTCATCTGCGGCTTCAGCACCAACGGGCTGATCCAGATGCACTGGATCTCGATCTGTGGCGACTTTGGCATCGCAGCCGTGACGGCAGCCAGCATCCTCGCGCTGATCGGCGTGTTCGACCTCGTCGGCACCATCGGGTCGGGTTGGCTGTCGGACCGCTATGACAACCGCCACCTGCTATTCGTCTTTTACAGCCTGCGCGGCCTGTCGCTGATCTATTTGCCGTTCAGCAGCTTCTCGATCTATGAGCTTTCCGTCTTTGCGATCTTTTACGGGCTGGATTGGGTTGCAACGGTGCCGCCAACCGTGAAACTTGCGGCCGAGAAGTTTGGCGCCGAACGCGCACCCATGGTGTTTGGCTGGGTGTTCATGGGCCACCAGATCGGGGCTGCCACGGCTGCCTACTTCGCGGGCGCGGTAAGGACGGGACTAGATACCTACATGCCAGCACTCGTCACCGCCGGCGTGTTGTGCATCATTGCCGCGCTGTCGGTTCTGGCGATCGGACCCGGGCGCAGAAAGTGGTCGGTCGCGACGACGCTGACCTGAGCCCGCCAGTTTCATAAGGCGGTGCGGCTGGTGAAAATGAAGGCAGACCGCGCCTGCCCGCAGGGTCACTTGTTCAGCATGCGCTGCCGTCGACGACGATCTCGCTGCCAATGTTCCATGAGGATTCGTCTGAGACGAGGTAGACGACCGCCTTGGCGACCTCGGCGGGGCTGCCGAAGCGGCACTATCATGCCTGTCATCTGGAATAGCCCCGTGGCATCTGGACATCAGTAATGCGTCGTTACATCATTGAATCTGTATATCAAATGCTGGGACCGAACGCTGCGAACTTGGCTCTAGCTTACTTTCACTTGTCGTAACGAGTTTATGATCTATGAAAAAAAGCTCCGTAAATCCACAAATCGCGCACTTCATCGAGAAAATTTTCGATCGCAATTTCTACACTCGACATAATCGTCTGGATCAGGGGGCAACACTTCATCACTTCCTGACAGAAGGAGACAAACAGGGTCTTGACCCCTCTCCATATTTTTCCACAGCGTTTTACAAAGCCCGCTACGTTGACTGGGACGACCAGGGGGCTCAGACAGCTTTTGGGGATTTTATAGAACGCACTTTGGCGGGCCATCTGCGCCAGCCGCATCCTTTGATTGATCCAGTCTTCTATCGGGAGCGCTATGCCGATCTGGCGCAGATTGGTGCAGCGGCGATTCTTCATTTCATATCGCATGGTGACTACGAAGTGCGATCACCTTCAGAGCAGTTCGATGCAGACTTTTATCAGCGCTGCTATCTGGCGCTGGATCAGCGCTACCCGAGTTCCGCGAACGTGCGGTGCGGCTGGCGATGGAACACCGCGATGAGTATCAAAGCGAAGCTGCGGCGCTGGTGGCGATTGCAGGCAAATTGGGTTGTTCGCCGGACAGCCTTCGCGTTTGGGTGCGTCAGGCCCAGCGTGATGGTGGCGAACGGCCAGGTCTGACCAGTGCCGATAAAGCTCGAATAAAAGAGCTTGAACGTGAGAACCGTGAACTGCGTCAGGCCAACGAGATACTGAAGAAGGCATCAGCGTATTTTGCGATGGCGGAGCTCGACCGCCCGTTTCGCAAGTGACTGCTTTCATGGAAGAACATAGGGGACAGTTCGGGGTCGAGCTGATGTGTAAAATTCTACAGATCGCCCCGTCGACCTATTATGACCGGCGTGCCATTGCGCGTGACCCCGATCTGGCCTCTGCTAGGGCCAAGTCCGACGCCGCCCTGAGCATCAAGATCGATGCGGCCTGGCAGGACAACCGCAAGCTCTATGGTGCACGGAAGATCTGGCATGTTCTGCGGCGTGAAGGTGAGGATGTCGCCCGCTGCACCGTGGAACGGTTGATGCGTGTTCTGGGCATCAAGGGCGTGCTTCGGGGCAAAAAGATCATCACGACCAACCCTGACACCTCGCTACCGTGCCCCGATGACAAGGTGAACCGGCTCTTCATGGCAGATCGGCCGAACAAGCTGTGGGTTTCAGATTTTACCTATGTGCAGACTTGGTCCGGGACGGTCTATGTGGCTTTCGTCATTGACGTGTTCGCGCGCCGTATTGTCGGTTGGCGTGCCTCGACTTCGATGAAGACCCAGTTCGTGCTCGATGCACTGGAGCAAGCGATCTGGCAAAGAAAGACGCCGGATAACAAGAGCTTGGTTCACCATTCGGACCGTGGATCGCAATACTTGT
>NZ_JBHRTO010000003.1:0-85433 GCF_042646385.1 Cypionkella sinensis
ACAAGTATTGCGATCCACGGTCCGAATGGTGAACCAAGCTCTTGTTATCCGGCGTCTTTCTTTGCCAGATCGCTTGCTCCAGTGCATCGAGCACGAACTGGGTCTTCATCGAAGTCGAGGCACGCCAGCAAAGCATCGCCAGTGATTCCTTCCGGGTCCGCCGCCCAGGCCCGCCACTGCAGGTCGGCCGGGATGGGCGAGGTGTAGCCGTCCTTGGTAAGTTCCAGTTCCTGATCCTGATCATCGATGATCTTGAGGAAGAACATCCAGCACAGCTGGCTGATACGCTGCGCATCGCCATCAACTCCGGTATCCTTGCGCATGATATCTTGAATGGATTTTACGAGGGTGCGGACTGACATGGGCTATGCGGTTTCCTGATAAATGGCAGATTGCAGGTTGTGGACGGCTTGTTCGAACCCGGGTTTCCCCCCGAAAGCGCGGATGAGTTCAACCACACTTCCCATGCCGCTGAAGGGCGCAATCTTGAGGAAGCCCGGGTCGTCGAGGTTCGTCGGCCATGATCACGAGGTCTGCCAACGACACCTCAATCCTTTCGGGGATATCCGCGATCATGATCCACTCGTCCTGATCCCTCGTTCACCAGCCGCGTGCAGCTTCCGGCTCGGAGGACTGCGCCATGAGCCACAAGGCCACCCTCTGGGCAATCGAGCAGCGCGGGCTGAAGCCCACGACCAAGATCGTGCTCTGGCATCTCTGCGACCGCTTCAACCCTGACTTCGGCTGCTTTCCCTCTCAGGCCCGATTGGCCGCAGATTGCGAGATCAGCCGCTCCACCCTGAACGACCATCTCGACCGGCTGGAGACCGCAAAACTGCTGCGGCGCGTACCGCGCGTTGATCCCGTGACCAAGCGGCAGTTGCCGACACGCTACATCCTGGGGTTTGAAGACGGCGGCACACCTCATGATCCCGAGCCATGTCCGGATTCCGGACATGGGGATTGGCCGGTTTCTGGTGATGAGGCTTTCGCCCACGGCACCGACAATCCAGCCGACCCGTCTCCGGAAATCGGACACGGAAATTCACCGAAAGCCGTGTCCGGTTTTTGCCCTGACCCGTGTCCGGAAAATGCCGAAAGCCGTGTCCGAAATCCGGACACTAACCTTGTAAGAGAACCTTTAAGTAAACCTGTAAAGGAGGAGGAGGGCGCGCAAGCGCGCAGTGCGATCTCTGATCAGTTTTTCGGGGAAGTGCTTTTTGCGCTGGGCCTCGATGCCACCGCCCTGCCCGGCTGGTGGCAAGGCTGGCCGCCGCGACTGCACGTCCAGCGCTGGCGCGACGAGCTGGGGCTGACGGAGGCGGAAATCGTCGCCACTGCCGAGGCATCCCGTCAGGATCACCCCGAACCGCCCGATGGGCCGAAGGCGCTGGACCGGGCGATGCAGCGCGCTGCTCAGCGCAAGGTCGAAGCTGCCGGGCAGAACCGTCGCAAGCGCAAATCCGAACCGGCACCGGCGGCAAAGCCAATCACCGACCTCCCCGCCTTCTACGCCAAGATCGTAAACGCGGACGGATACCTTCCCGTCAGCGCCATCAGCAACACCATGCGCGATGCCATGCTGGGCCGGGGGCTGGTTACCGCCGACCGCCTGCGCGAGCGGGGGATCCGGTGAATGGCATGGTGTTACGTCCCCGGCACGGATTGTCCCTCTGCGCAGGCGGCGGAGGCCTTGATCTGGGCCTCATGCTTGCCGAACCCGGTTTCCACACCCGGTGCTTTGTCGAGTGGGAAAAGTGGCCGCGCACCGTCCTCATCGCCGCCCAGCGCGCTGGGTATTTCGCCCCTGCCCCAGTTTGGGACGATCTGCGCAGCTTTGATGCCCGACCCTTCCGCGGTGCGTTCGACATCGTCCTTGCCGGTTACCCCTGCCAGCCGTTCAGTGCCGCTGGAAAGCGCAGCGGTGCCGACGACCCCCGGCACCTCTGGCCGGACGTTGCCCGAGTCATCGGGGAATGCCGCCCCGAATGGGTTTTCCTCGAAAACGTATCCGGTCACGTCACCCTCGGCCTCGAGACCGTCCTGCGAGAGCTTTGGGCATTGGGCTACGCGCCTGCGGCGGGTTTGTTCTCTGCGGCAGAAGTCGGCGCGCCGCACCAGCGGATGCGCATCTTCATCCTGGCCCACACCGATGAGCCTGCATCCCGGCACCGCGAACTACAACCCGGCCGGGAACAGTGACTTCACGCGGAAAGCAGAGGCGCTGGCGCTGGGCATCACCAACTGGTCGACGCCCAAGGCGACGGATGGCGCGAAGGGTGGACCGGGCCAGAGCTATGGTTCGGGAGGGACACCGCCCCTTCCCGCGCAGGCGGCGCAATGGCCAACCCCGGCGGCACAGAACTGGAAGGGATCCAGCGAAGCCAGCGTCACCCGGGCAGACGGCAAATCCCGGATGGATATCCTGCACTATCGGGCAGAGCAGGGCTTCACCCGCCCGGACCCGGCGATCATGCTGGATGGGCAGCGGTCCTGTTCGCATGCCCCGATCTCGCGCCCGCTTTGGGCTTCGATGATTGCCTCGCATGGGCGCGTCGTCTCGCGGCGGATTCTGAAGGGCCGATCGCGGCGGCGGCTGAACCCGCTCTTCGTCGGATGGCTGATGGGTTGGCCCATCGGGCACGCGCTTTGCGCCTGCTCGGCAACGGAGTTCACCCTATGGCAGCAGCACATGCGTGGCGCGCTCTCGCGGCGGCCCATGGCCTCGGGCCCGTGGATCTGGCGACCTACGGACCAGGCCCAGCGCCCGTCACAGATGTCCCTCTTTGAAGGAATGGACCGGTGAGTTTCCAGGGAAGGATTGGCCGTATTGGCGGCACCAAGGTCAAGCGGTCGCTAGGCGTCCAAGCCGCACTGGAGTGGGCATTCCGCGTCGAACAAGCGCAACTGGAACTGCCGCCACCAAGGGACGTGACCGAGGAAGGCTTCGGCTTCGGCCTGGAATACGTCCTGCTGCAACGCGCCATGCTTGGCTGCAAAGTGGATGGCGGACAGCACAAGATGGGCAGCTACACCCATCCCGACGCCGAAGTGATCGCTGCGACTGTAGCAGGTATGCCCAACAGCCTCGGCGGCATCCGCATGGCGATCCAGGTGGCCGAACAGACGCGTGCTGGCATAACGCCAGACTGGATGCCGGGCGTCGTCCCGCGTTGCGTCCCGCTGGAAACCAAGAGCAACCAGCATGGCGAGCGGGCAACAACCATCGTCGTCGGCACCGAGCGGATGAAAACGCGTGGCAAGTGGCGAACGGTCGATGTCCTTGCCTGCCCCGTCACTTGGCGCCCGCATCCGGAACAGATCGCGTCCGCCCGGCGCGGCTATGGCGACTGGTGGCAGGCGCTGGGCTGGGTCCGCGAGGGGCTGATCGCGGGTGGGATGCTGCGAGAGGTCGAGGTGACGGCGGCAATGCCTAAGCCAAGGCCTTGGAATACGCGTTGACTCGTTGCACGATCCTTCGGCCCAGCGTTAGCAATCAGTGGTTTGGCGTCATCACAGGTGAGACCTCGCTTGCCTGACGATCCAGAGCAGAGTAAGAACGAATTAAGAACAAAGCCTTAGCCTTAGGCCATTGATTTCTTGCAGGTGTTCTAGATAATGTGCGCGCAGAATGAGGGCTGACAAGATGCTGACATCGGTAGAACTTTGCGCAGGCGCAGGCGGACAAGCTCTGGGGCTTGAGCAGGCTGGGTTTGCACATACCGCCCTCGTAGAAATCGACAGACACTGCTGCAACACGCTGCGCCACAATCGCCCTGAGTGGAACGTTCTCGAGGAAGATATGCGTATCTTCAAAGACCGTTCTGGTGATTTCAAGGGGATCGACCTCCTTGCTGGCGGCTTACCTTGCCCGCCATTTTCGGTCGCTGGAAAACAACTCGGCGAGTTGGATGAACGGAATCTTTTCAACGATGCCATCGACATAGTTGATGCGACACGTCCGCAGGCTGTGATGATTGAGAACGTGCGCGGGTTCCTGGATGCGGTTTTTCACGACTATCGCGAACGACTGAAGGTACAGCTCAAGAATCTTGGATATGATACCGACTGGCGGTTGCTGAACGCTTCAGACTACGGCGTCCCACAACTGCGCCCGCGCGTGGTGATCGTGGCGGTACAGCAGGCGCGCTCTGAACTGTTCAACTGGCCTGATCCGAATCCTCAAAATCCGCCAACGGTCGGCGCGACGCTGTATGAACTTATGGCCGCGCGCGGATGGAATGGTGCCACCGCTTGGCGGGAGCAAGCCGACGAAATAGCGCCCACAATCGTAGGCGGATCAAAGAAGCATGGTGGTCCAGACCTTGGCCCAACTCGCGCACGGGCGGCTTGGGCAACTCTCGGTGTTGAAGGCCGCACGATTGCTCCCGAAGCGCCGGATCCTTTCCACAGCGGGATGCCACGACTGACGGTGCCCATGGTTGCACGCCTGCAGGGCTTTCCTGATGACTGGCACTTCACGGGGGCTAAGACCAACGCCTACAAGCAGGTTGGCAATGCCTTTCCGCCGCCAGTCGCCCGCGCAGTTGCCACACAAATTTCGAAGGCCCTTAGGCAACGGCAACTTCACGCCATTCGCGCTTAGTCTTCCGAATCCCAAAGGCCTGTGACAGACTTCTGAGAAATATAATTTCTCAGAGGCGTCCTACGCTTGAAGCAAAGCCTTCCCACAAGCATCGTCATCAACGGACACCCGGATTTTCAGCTGCTCTCATCGATTGCAGCGGAGATCATCCAGCGCGCTGGCGGCGCCGCAGCCCTTTCTGAAGGCTTTTCAACCATGCTGCGTCAATGCGTCGATGACGTGATCATGACGCCAAAGACGGGCCGTCGCTCCTATGACGAACTCGAAAAAACCGAGAAAACCTACATCGGAACGCGAGTCGAGATCGAACTTCGGGCAATGCTGAACTTGAAGAAGGGAAAGCTGGATACTGTCATCTTAGGCCACGATGTGGACATCAAGAATACGATGGGAAGCAACTGGATGATCCCGACTGAAGCTGTGGGGCATCCTTGTATCTTGGTGGCTGCCGACGAGGTCCGTGCGCTCTGCTACCTTGGAATTATCGTTGCTCGTCCAGAATATCTTACCGTTGGTCAGAACAAAGATTCAAAGAAGTCGATTTCGGCACTCGGATTTGCGAACATAATTTGGCTATTGAATGCGCATCCGTACCCGCCAAATTTCTGGCGCACTGTGCCTTCTGATGTGATTGATCGCATTTTTGCCGGGAAATCTGGAAATCGCCGGGTCATGGCGCTGTTCCGAGAGGTCCAGCGGGTACCGATCACTCGATCGGTCATCGAGGCCGTAGCACAGCAGCAAGACTTCATGCGCCGCATACGCGCGGACAACGGCAAAGGGACGCGGGACCATCTTGCGCGAGAAGGGGTGCTGCTTTTGTCGGGCCATTACGACGCACCGTTGATAAAGGCGCTGAGCCTACCCTTTTGCAGCGGCAGCGAATTTGTATCGTACAAGCCTCGCGTTCAAGCCGAGGTAGCAATCGCGGCTAAGGCAGGGATACTGCTCGCATGGAACGGATGAGCCTTGGGGTGATTAGTCGGCTGCTCAGAAAGCCCAGAGGTGCGATCTATATTTTTGAAAGCAGCGAGTTTTCACATGGCACTTTTTGACTGGCTGTTCGGCCGCACCCCGAAACCGACCCAACAGAACCAGCCCGAACGCGCCCGAGAGGAGTCTCGGCCCGCCCCCATTGCCCGCGCTCCAGCCAGACCGACATTCGCGCACACTCTCCGTGTGCCAGAGGGCAGTTTCAGGTTTGTTGCGCTGGATGTGGAAACAGCATGCAGTGATGTTGCCAGCATCTGCCAGATCGGCCTGGCCTGCGTCCAACGCGACAATCAGATCCAGACCTTCTCCATGCTGGTCAATCCCGGCACCCGGTTTGACGCGTTCAACATCCAGCTCCACGGCATTGGCCCAGATCATGTGGCGGATGCGCCCCGCTTCCCTGACGCCTTGACCGCTCTGCTGCCCTTGCTGACGCGTCACCACCTCATCCAACACAGCAACTTCGACAAGCAGGCAATGAATGCCGCCTGCGGTTTGTGTGGCATCGACGCCCCTGACTTGCGTTGGAGCGACAGCGTCCAGGTCGCGAGGCGGGCTTGGCCCGAGCTGAAGGGCAATGGCGGACATGGGTTGGCGAACTTGAAGCGCTCGCTAAACCTTCAGTTCCATCACCATGATGCAGGCGAAGACGCCCGCGCCGCCGCATTGGTCGTGCTGCATGCCGAGGTTCACCTTCGACTTCCGTTTGAGGAACTGATCAAACCGGCACCCAAGAAAAGCTACTCAGCAGCCATCACCTTGGAGGGCGATCCCAAAGGTGCGCTAGCAGGTTCAGTGGTGGTCTTCACCGGTGCACTGGGCATGTCCCGAAGCGAAGCAGCTGAGCTTGCTGCCCGCGCCGGTATGTCTGTAAAGGGAGGCGTAACCAAAGAAACAACCCATCTGGTCGTCGGTGACCAAGATTTGAGCGTGCTTGCTGGGCACACCAAAAGTAGTAAGCACCGCAAGGCCGAAGAAATGCACGCTGCTGGCCATCCGATACGGATCCTGGGTGAAACCGAGTTTAAGGGTCTTATCGCGGGCCATCGCATCAAATGAATGCCAAAAAGACAGAGAAAATCCGGACCACGGTTCGCCGAGCGAGCGCCAGCATTATGCTCCTCTGTGGAACCGCGATGGTCGAATTGCGATTTTCCGCTTCCAAGTGCACAGAAGGGAAGATTTTATGAATGCCGTTTTCTACTCAGCGCTTTTGCTGACCATCGCATCGCCAGCTTCTGCCGATTCAGTCCCACGCTATGACGTCGCTGGTTACTGTCAGACTGTTTCTGATGTCAGCGGTGGATCGGCGATGATCTACAATGGCTGCGTTGACATGGAGCAGATTGCCTACAATGGGTTAAAAGCGAGATGGGGCTCTATCCCCAGGCGCGTGCGATCATACTGTGATGAAGTTGGTCGCGTGAGCGGCGGATCCTATTCAATTCTAGAAGGATGCATTGCGATGGAAACGGAGGCAGCGAATGGCACGTCGACCTTCAAATACTGATGTGATTGTTGCAGCAAGCTTTGCCCTCGCCCTTCCGATGTTTGTGGCCTTTGCCTCAATGGCGAAGGCTGACTTCATTGACACCACATGGTCCGTTGTCGGCTATTCTGGCGAGCCTTGGTTTGTCAGCACGACGGACGTGATTGGTCGCACACAGACGTTCAATCGTGGATCAGCCGAGGGCGTTTTCTTCAACTGTGACTTCGCAGGTCTGTCATCCACCTACACAACCTACGAACCTGATGACTTCTTTTCCAATCCAGAATTTGCGCTGTTCAAGACAGAGGAAGATGGGATGCGGCTTTCGGCCGCCAAGATCTTCGTTCACAGAGTGACCTGCGAGGGAAATGGAAACCCACTGCATCGTCAGGTGCTTTATCCATTTGTCACGAACGATGCCCGCAAATCGGCTTGGTACCTTTTTGAAGGCGGCGTCTTTTCGCTCTATGCGCGTTAAGTAGTTGTCTTGGTTACGTCTGGAGCATGTTGCACCGTCCCGCACGTGCGGTCCATGCACTTTGACAATCGTCGTGGCTCCGGGTGGCGCCCCTCTCGGGAACTGTCGCTGCCTACCCCGCCCCCCACGGCATGGTTCCTCCCCGGCCCTAAACGTATGCGGGGGGGCGCAGCGCGGCGTTTCGCTAGCGACAGGCACTTTCACCGGGGAATCCGGCGGAATCCACTTGGTGTACGATCGCAGAAAAAACGACTCGTTATCAAAGGGTTAATTAATCACGATCTTGGCGTGCTGGATTCTTTTGTGGAATCCAGGGAATCCACTTTTCGGAAGCCACCTTGGCCAGAATCTAGCAAGCGGAAGCCACCCTTTTCGATCCATGATGGATTGGCCAAGGCCACCGCTGATCATGGAAGTCAGCTGCCGTTCTGATCCGCCATGACAGCTTGCGCCCCTGCTTCGAACACCAGTTCAGGCAAGACCACCTCCCACTCGTCGCGGCGGAGCAGGTGGTTATACTCTTCGTCCCCATCCTCGCGCCGCCAGTTCAGGATGGCCGCGACCTCACCTCGCAAGAAGGTGGTGCCTTCAGGTGGGGCAAACGCGCGGGACAGGCGGGCAAGGGTTTGGCCTTGGGCGTTGTCGATCCGCCAGCGGTCGCCATCGCGGATAAGTTGAACCGCGTCGCCCGGGCTGGCGGCGGCGATGGCGGCCAGCGACGGGTCGTCCGGCCGCAGACGCCCGGCAAAGGACAAGTCCACCAGCTTGGGATCGGGGGGCACATAACGCAGGCGGGCACGCGGCAGGGCGGCGGTGTCGGGGGTGACTCGGCGGGACAGGACCGCATCGCTTAGGCGGACAAAGGCATGGGGTCCGTCGGTCAGCACGGTCAGCGTGGACCTCGCCCGCGTCATCGCGACATAGAACAGGCGGCGCGGGGCGTCGGAATCCTCGCCGCGCGAGGGGCGATCCCAGCCGCCGTTCAGGATGGCGACATGATCAAATTCCAACCCCTTGGCGCGATGGGCGGTCATCAGAAGCAGACCTCGCTGTTCGCCGCGCACATCCCGCGCCCATTCGCCGACCCATTGCACGATGTCGGGCACCGGGGCGGCCTTTTCCACCAGTTCGCGGGCCAGAGTGCCGATCCCTTCGCCGATCAGGTCGGTCCAGCGCGATTGCGGCTGCGCGTTCAGGATGCCGACCAGATCAGGGATGGTCAGCAGCCGGGTCCGATCCGCCAGCAGGGCACGGATAAAGCCCTGCATCTCGCGCATTCGCCAGAGGTTGAGCGGCTTCTCATTCGCCATATCGATAGGGATGCCAAGCGTTTCGGCATAGGCGCGCACGGGTTCAAGCCGCCGCCAGTCGCGGGCGATCACGGCACAGCGGCGCCAGGACCAATCGGGGTCGAGCTGTGACAGGCGTTGCAGTTCGTCCAGTGCAGCCACCGCCTGCGCGACATCACCGCCCGCATCCAGCAGGCTGACCCGCCCTTGCGACACCGGGTCCAGCGCCGCCCAATCGCCGCCCGGCATCGCCTTGGCGCGGGCGCGGTTCACCGTGATATCGTGACCCGCCTTCATGCGCTGAGCAGCGGGAGCGATCACGGCATTGGCCGCCGCAATGATATGGGCGGAGGAGCGGTAGTTCTCGGTCAGCCAGACCGGTTTGGCGGAGTAATCGGCTTCGAACCTTCGGATGAAGTCGATACTGGCCCCGGCGAAGGCGTAGATGTTCTGATCGTCATCGCCTACGGCAAACAGGCTGATGCGTAGGTCATCCTCCAACGACCGGCCTGCCACCGCGCCAATCAGGGTGTATTCCTCGGGGCCAATATCCTGGTATTCGTCCACCAGAAGCCAGCGATAGCCCTGGATCAGCGTCTCGCGCAGCGCCTCGGCCTCTGCCTTGGTCAGACCATCCCCGCGCAAAAGTGCCACCGCCTGCATGACGATGCCGTCAAAGTCGCGCGGCCCCTCGTGATCGCCCGCAAAGCTCGCCCCCATCAACCGCATCGCCAGCGCGTGACATGTGGACACCGTCACCCCCGCCGCATCATCCCCGATCAGTCGGCGCAGGCGTTCGCGGATCTCGGCGGCAGCATGGCGATTGTAGGTCAGCACCAGAATGCCGCGCGGGTCCTCGCGTTTCACGCGGATGAGGTAAGCGATGCGATGCACCAGCACCCGCGTCTTGCCCGATCCCGGCCCGGCCAGCACAAGCACGTTCGTCTGCTCGCGGTCATCGCGCACGATCTCGGCCTGCACCGGGTTGTCCAGCGCATCGACAATGGTCTTCCACGAGGTGCCTGTGGTCTGCCGCCGGATTTCCGTGCCGCGCCCCGGCAGCCAGCGGCGCAGAAACGCGTCGCGGTCCAGCACGAAGTAATCCTCGGAAAGGCGCTGGGCCTGATCCATCGCCTCCAGCCCCTTTTCGGCATAGGCAGCCATCACATGAGTCTGGATCGTCGTCTCGCTGTAGTGTTCCTCCAGCGGTGCGAAATGCTGCACGGTGAAGGGCCCGCCCTTGGGGTTCAGATGCACCGTAATCGCCGGGCGGAACACCGTCAGGCCCCGACCCAAGGTGGCGACCTGCTGTTCGTGCAGCCACAAAAGCGCGCGGTCCATCAGGCGGGTCATGTCCTTGACCTCGGAACGCAACAACGCGTCACCGTTCAACGCATCCAGCATCGCGCCGAGGGTCGTTTCGACCTGAATGTCCTTGCCGCGTGTGCCCTTGGCGACCTTGCCCGTGAGATGGGTCAAGAGCGCCTGCGCTCCCTGCCGCCGAAGTTCGGCGGTGCGGGCGACGGTGGGCCATGTCCGTTCCAGCCGCACAAAGATCGTGTTCCGGCTTAACTTACGCAGGGTCAGATTGCCCCGCCCGCCGTCCTGATCGCGGCCGTCCTGCGCCATGCTGCGCAGGATCGTCTCCACCAGATCGGGGCGTACCTGCGCATGGCCCTTGTCCCGCAGCGCTTGGCAGGTTTCGGTCAGGTTCAACGGCTGCGCCTCGGCCCCTTCTGCGTCCGGCACCGCCTCTTGCATCAGGGCGATCAAATCGGTTTCCATCCGGGCCGAGTGATCCAGACGGCGGACCGAAGCATCCTCGACCCCGAGATGAACATAGACCGTGATGCCCGTGTCGTTGCTGGCGATGCCCAGCACCTCTAGATCGGCAAAGGCCCGGTGAAGTTCGCGCCCCGGCAAGCCACAGGCCCCAGACAATTCATCCGTCGAAACCCCGGCATCGACAGGCGCATTCATCACATGACGCACAAGGTCCATCAGTTGCGTTCGCCTGACCCCGGTGATCTGCGCCCGGTCCAGGATCGCTGCCGCCTCATCCACCGACCGGATGCGCAGCGATGAGGGGAAGACCTGCACCCGGTTCTCTTCGCGGCTGAGCAGCGTTGCCTCCTCCAGCCAGGCCACGGCAGTTTTCACGCGGGTGTCGTCGGTGGTCTTGTCGCGCTCGAAATCCTGATCCTTCTCCTCGCGCACGATCTCGCCGGAGGTGGCCACCACCTCGCCGGATTTGTGCTTTTCCATCCGGCGCAGCGCCTTCAGGATCGCCCCAATCTCATGCCTTGCCAGACGAGACCGCGCCGACAGCGAGAATTGCCGTTCCACGTCATCAGGGCTGAACAGCAGCACGCAACTGGCGGGGGCGCGGTCGCGGCCTGCACGGCCTGCCTCTTGCAGGTAATTCTCCAGCGACCCCGGAATATCGCCATGCACGACCAGCCGGATGTCGGGCTTGTCGATACCCATGCCAAACGCATTCGTCGCGGCGATCACCCGCAACTGCCCGGTGCGAAACGCCTCCTGCACATCGCGCTTGCGCTCTGGCGGCAGCCCGGCGTGAAAGAAATCTGCAGACAGCCCCTGCCCTTTCAGGAATTCGGCCACCTTTTCCGTGGCCGACCGCGTGGCGCAGTAAACCACGGCTCCAGAGGCTCCTTCGGGCGGCAGGTTGGCCTCGATTGCAGACAGGATATCGGTCAGCTTGGTGGCCTTCTGCGTGGGCAGCACCGCGAAGGACAGGTTGGTCCGCACCGCGCCGCCGTCCAGCAGCATCAGATCGACGCCCAAGCGGGTCTGGAAATGGTCACGGATGTCGCGCACCACCTCGGGCTTGGCCGTGGCGGTCAGGCACAGGACGGGCGCGGGCTCATCGCCCGAGAACTCCTTAATGAAGCGGCTGACATAGCGGTAGTCGGGCCGGAAATCGTGGCCCCATTTGCTGACGCAATGCGCCTCGTCCAAGACCCACAGCCCGACCTCTCGCTGTTGCAGGACCGTGCGGATGGACGGTGATCGCAACTGTTCGGGCGAGATCAGCAGCATCGCCGCATCCCCCATCCGCACCTTTTCCAGCGCGTCATGGCGTTCAGGAAGCGACAGCATTCCGTTCACCGTGACCGCCGCCGATATCCCCGCCCGCGCCAGCCCCTGCACCTGATCGGCCATCAGCGCGACCAGCGGCGAAATCACCACCGTAAGCGCCCCGGTCTTGTCGAACCGCGACAGCGCCGGGATCTGATAGCAGACCGATTTGCCCGTGCCAGTGGGCAGGATGCCCAGCACCGATTTGCCCGCCATCGCCTCCGCCACGATCCTTTCCTGCAAGGGGCGGCCCATGTCATCGACAGGCTGTGGGCGGAAGGACGGAAAGCCGAACCACCGTTCCAGCGCGGCGTTGGGGTTGTTCTTCTCAACGCACCAAGCACAGCGCGGGTCGCCGCAATTGGTGTCGCGAAGGTGCCGCACGATCCGGCCCGCCTGCGGGAACTGCAACCGCACCCAAGGCGGCATGACCGAGTCCCCACCCGCCACCGATATCCACGACAAGGCATAGGCCATCGGCCAGCCGTTGCGCGGATCGGACAGGCGGCCGAGTGTCTGGTCCAGCCGATGATTACAGGCGCGGCCGTCCAGCAGGCGGCGAATGGCGGCATGGGCTACAACCTCACCGGGCGCAGGGCCGCGTAAGGCTTGGAACAGCGCATCGAACCCGGCCGAGGCCTCGCCCTGCGTCGTCAGATGGTGATAGGCCAGCAGGGCATCGGGAGCCTCCTGCCCAAGCCGGGTAAACGCCGCGATCTGGTCTGAGAGCACCTGCAGCGCCAGCCGCGCGTCCTGTTCGGGGTCATTCACATGCCCGACCTGCAGCCGCCCGTCCTGATAATGCTTGACCAGATGGTGATAGGGATTTCGCGGAAAGGCCAAGGGGTTCAGCCAGAGCGTGTCAATCGGCGCCGTCCCCAACTCCCCCAGCCGCGCCCGGTTCGCTACCAAATGCGGCAGGTCGTGCCGCAAGATATTGTGCCCCACCAGATGCGCCGCCCCGTCGCACACCGCATTCAGCCGGTCCAGCGCGGCCTCCAAAGGGCCCCCTTTGTGAACCAGCGCCGCCTCACCCCGCACCGCCGCAAAGGCAAACAGCCGCGCAGACTTTGGATCGACCTCCAGATCAATCGAAACGCAAGTTGCAAGGAAAGGGGCGGGATCAAAGGTCAAACGTCAGGCATCCGAATTCCAAGGCCAACATAGGCTTCCAAGCCATTGATAACCTTGTCACCAGGATTCGATAGCCTGAGATTTCAGCCGCGAGTTGCTCTTCGGTGTTGGCAGGCGCTTCCTGCCGCCCTGCCGTAAGGCGACCACTTCGAACTGCAGACTGCTTCCTTAGGGTGTGCTTGTCAGCATGACCAGCTGTCCGCGCCGCAGGCTGGATCGCCAAACACTAGGCTGGTTGGCCGATGCGATACACCCTGCCCCGAGCATCTTCTTTTGCAGAAACCACCGCCAGCCCGAGTTTCTTGCCCAGCGCGCCCGACATCGCACCACGGGCGCTTTGAGCCTGCCACCCCGTCGCAGCGATAATCTCTGCTATTGTCGCCCCATCGGGCCGCTGCAACATGGCGATCAGCAGCGCCTGCTTTGTGCCCGTGCGCAACGTAGGGTGTTTCACCTCAGGCTGGTCCTTGACACCGCCACGGCTTGCCACACCCACTTTCATCGCCAATGGTTCGATCCCGATGGCAAGCAGCCCCGCATCGGTGACCACCAGCATGGTGCCATGCCCATCGCCAGTTTCGCGCCACAGCGGTTCGCCGCGCCGCAGGTCGGCTTCGACCTCCTGCAGCCAGCCGTGTTCGATCATCTTGGTGACAGCCATCTTCGCCGCCGCCCCGGCAAGCCCCTTGGGCAGCGGCAGGGCGATGTTTTCGGGGCGCTGGGCCCCGGCGCTGAGGATGATAGTCTGGGTGTCTGTCAGTTTGGGCATGGCACTCTCCTATTGATCATGCGTGGCGAGGAAGGCGGCAATGCGCGACATCAGGTCATTGTAGCCGTCGGCATCCGTGCCGATAATCACGTCACCATTGTCGTCGCGGTCCAGATCGGCGATCTCGTACAGCAGGGCGATGGCGGCGTCGCAGGCGGCGAGGCGTTCGGCCTCCCATGCGGCGGTGATCGCGTCCTGTTCGATCTAGTGGCGCTGGGCGGGATCAAGCGGCATGTTCGCCCTCCTTGAAAGCGCCGTCGGTGATCTCGCGCAGCAGGCTGGCGTAGTGGTTCAGGGTGCCAACATCGCCCCAGTTGATCTCATCAGGGTGGGTCTCGAAATGGTCGTCGCTCAGGGCCTTCAGGCGCTCCAGCATCGCGTCGATCTGGAACTTGGTGGTCATGAAGGCGTCGAGGGCCTTGTCATTCTGCGTCACGCGGCGGGTAGTCATGGAATTTCTCCGTGGGTGAGTTGCATAATCTTCGTTCAAACAGCATCGCTCTGTGGCGCCTGTGATTGTAGTTAAATTTAAGCAATATCAGTGATTTGTGATGAACCCGCTCAAATCGACCTCATCTCGATCAGCGCGAGGCTGGTCGTGCTTGGTTGGGCGTTGGAGAGTTCGATCTTCAGGTGGGACATGACACCAGAAGCTTCTGGCGGACCCTCGCTTTCTTTCGATGCATGCTCGACAACATCGGGTCCGGCCTGTGCCGAGATCGGCCACTACCTCGGTCATGGCTCAATGTTCATCGCACTCAACCGTTCAACCAGCGCATGCCACGCATATCCCAGATCTAGTATCACGACGCATGATCAGGTTTGGGGCATGGCGCATTTCGGACCTCCACCTCACCGATCACAATTACAGCGTCACTGCCATGAAGCCATGCCGCCACCATCTCCCGTGTTTGCGCAACGGAGGTCTCGGTCCGCAGGGCGCACTCCCAGACTGTTCCGACTCGCCAGCCCGCCTCCCGAAGAGCGGACTGAACTGCTACATCCCTCATTACATTTGCATCGAACTTGGCCCCCCAGAACTCGGGGCGCGTTGCCGGAACCGTGGCGTAGCGGCAGTCTGCGTGGCGATGCCAGAAGCAACCATGCACGAAGATGACGGCATGGTAATTCGGCATCACGATGTCCGGCTTGCCAGGAACGCCCATTGCGTGAAGGCGATAACGAAAGCCGAGCGCATGCAGGGACCGGCGGAGCGCCAGATCGGGCTTCGTGTTCTTTCCACGGATCCCGGACATCATGCGGGAGCGGGTCTGGCTGTCGACGATGTCTGTCATTTGCCTCCTGGCTTCATCTGTCGGACCTAGTATACAGCCAATGATCTGAATTCGAGAGGACACTGATTTGCCAGCCACTTTCGGCATTGTCGATCTGTTTGCCGGGCCTGGTGGATTGGGTGAGGGCTTTGCTTCGCTGCGTGTGGGCGATCACTCTCCGTTTCAGATCGGCATTTCGGTCGAAAAAGAGACATCAGCGCACAGGACGCTGACGATGCGCGCATTTGTTCGCGCTTACGCCGAAAAGCATGGCGCTTTGCCGACGGCTTACATCGATTTCCATGCTGGCCGGTCAGCAGAACCGGACTGGTCTACAGTTGACGCGGTTGCATGGGATCACGCCACGCATGAGGCGCGTTGCCTTGAACTGGGTACTGAGCCTGCCACCGAAGCAATCGACAGCGTTATCGCCAGTCTGAGAAGGGACTTCGACGACACGATCCTGATCGGTGGCCCTCCCTGCCAGGCCTATTCGCTGGTCGGGCGCGCCCGTGCCAACGGAAAGATCGGATATGTGCCCGAAGAGGACGCGCGGCACTATCTCTTTCGCGAGTACATCCGCGTGCTGGACCGACTTCGGCCTGCCGCCTTCGTGATGGAAAACGTGAAGGGCATGCTGTCATCGACAATCGAAAGCCGGATGGTCTTTGAGATGCTGATGGAAGATCTGACCTCGCTCGGCACCGGGCATGCACACCACTATGAACTCCGCGCGATCCGTCTTTCGGACGGCAAGGCGACGCTGCTGGAGCCGAAACAGCCGTCAGACTTCATCGTGCGTGCCGAGGATTTCGGCGTGCCACAGCGCCGCCATCGGGTCATCATCGTTGGCATAAGGTCGGACCTTGCCAACCGGATGTCGGGTACCAGCATTCCTGTCACGGGCACACGACGCACGGTCGGCGAGACTATTGGAAACATGCCGCCCCTTCGCAGCGGTATCAGCCGCGACGTCGATACGCCATCCGCGTGGATGCGCGAGGTCGTTGAGGCTGGAAACATCCTGGCCAGCATTTGCAAGAGCAATGGAGATGAGGCTCTCCAGCAAGCTTTTCTCGATGTTGTGAAATGCATGAAGAAAGCCTCGCCCGGGCAACGCACGGACGCGAGCCTGCCCGCGGGCTACGGGACCTCCAACGACGACCTGATGCGTTGGCTCGAACGTCCGGAACTGCAAGCCCTTGCCCAGCACGAAACGCGTGGGCACATGGCATCGGATCTCGGCCGCTATCTTTTCGCCGCGGTCTTTGGTGAAAAGCGCCAGTACAGTCCGAAGGCGGCAGATTTTCCCCTCGCGCTCAGCCCCGATCACAAGAACTGGCACAGCGGCATTTTCAGCGACCGCTTCCGGGTTCAGTTGTCCCATGAGGCAGCAACAACCGTTACCAGCCACATCTCCAAAGACGGGCACTACTTCATTCATCCTGATCCGGTCCAGTGTCGCAGCCTGACAGTGCGCGAGGCCGCCCGGCTGCAAACCTTCCCGGACGACTACCTGTTCCTCGGCAACCGGACACAGCAATACGTCCAGGTTGGAAATGCAGTCCCACCGTTCTTGGCACGCCAGATCGCAGCGTTGATCTACGCATCTCTCACAAAAGCGGACACCCACGAAGCGTAACGGGCAAACTGACCGCTTAGCTGCCTAACCCGCCCTTTAACCGCAATATGTCCGCAGGCAGGCCGATCACCCGAAGCAAAAGCGACGGGCGGCTTAGGGCGACATAGATCAGTTCATCATCAATCAGCTGATCGATATCGACAAGCACCACGCATTTCGCTTCCAAACCCTTGAAACGTCGCGCGGTGTCACACCAGATGCGGTTTTTACCGCGCAGGTCCGAGGCAGAGATCGGCACCGCACCGCCGATTTGCGCGTGGGAGAAAAGCCCGCATTTATCGCGTGCGCCCCCGGTCAGGATCGCGATATCTGACGCTTGCAGCTGCGCGGTCTTGACAAGATCGGCCACAAAGGCGCTGGCGTTGGTATAGGCTTGCTCTTTGGATTTGACCTCGATCCAATCGACGGGCTGCCCGGCGGGCCCTGCCGAAATCGCACCGCGCGCGTCATACCAAGGCGTCAGGCAGCGGTGAATCGCGCGGGTATTGCGCAGATTGCGGATCAACCGGAACGACAGTTTTGGCAGTTCATCGACAAAGCTTTGCGCGCCGCCATAGATCCGCTGGTTGTCATCAAAAAAGACATGGAATGTGCTGGCGTCCATGTCTTTCAAAGACAGCCGCAGGGTGTCATACCATTCGCGGTCAAAGTCCTGGCCCTCATCGACAATGATCGCGTCATAGGCAAGGTCAGGGCGGGCCTGCATCGCTTGTTCCAACGCATTGGGCAGGGTCTTGCTATAGAATACTGGGCCTTGGAGATCGGGCACCGAAACTTTGGCCTGATGGGCCACCTTGCCGCAAAGTTCATGAAACCCGGCGATTGTCAGGTTCTCTACCTCGCCGACAAGTCCCTTCAGATGCGCCGCAAGCGCGTTGTTAAAGCACGTGAGCAAGGTGCGATCGCCTGCTTTGGCACAACGCAAGGACTTTTCCAGCGCAAGCAGGGTCTTGCCAGTGCCAGCCGCCCCGGCAATGGCCATTTGCGGATTTCCAGCCAGCGATTCCAACACATAGGCCTGTTCGGCGGTCAGAAGTTCGATCTTTTTCATGTCATGGGCCAGCACGCTGGCCAGATGCGGACGCAGTTCAAATTCGGCCGCAATGATTTCGTGAAGCGCCCTCATGCCCTCAGGGCCAAGCGGATCGCAGGCCTTGGCACCCCGCATCAGCGTCTCGCGCACCCACTCCCCCAGTTTACCCGCACCAATTTCATTGCCAAAGGCAAAGAGCTCCAACGGGGCGTCGGCGCCCAAGTCTTTCGTGGGGCGGCTGTTGTCGGGCAGAACCACACCATGACACATGTTAAGGGTCCGTCTTGACAGGGCCGCGAGCCTTTTAAGCCTGCGGTTCAGCTCGTGCTTGCCTTCCATCGCCTGGGTCACTGGACTGCGCTTAAGGTTATAGGGCGTGCCGCTGCCCGAAACCGAAACCCACTGGCCCTGATCGTTGCAAGACACCGTGCCGCCCTTAACCTCGATCGCCAGAACCCCCAGATCTGCATGGGCCACAACGAAATCAACCTCGCCATCGCGGCCTGTGCCGTCAGGACGAAAGCGGTGCCAAGGGCGCGACCAATAGACGGTGAAATCGCCCCCCAACTCACGGTCAAGCGATTGATATACATGCCGTTCTGCCCGTCGCTTGGGGTCGGCCAGCAAAAGCTCTGGTATCTCGGACGGAACCATCTTTGCCATAAAATCAATATCCTGACGGGAAGAATGCAAGGGAGAGAGGCGTTTCGCCAGGTTGCGACTGTTCTTCGGGCGTGCCGGTCACCAAGGCGCGGTCAAGGTATTGATTGAAATGCTCGCAAGCGGTTTCAGGCAGAAAGCAGCAAGCATGACAAGCCGCGTGGTTGCCGCTGTCGAACAGGGCCGCCAGCCCGTCCGAGCACAAGGGGTCAGATGAGCACCAGCGCGTGTCATCAATCGCTTTGCGCAGGGTCGCGCCAAAGCGTTCGGCGCGCCCTTCGCGCGACAAGCCGCCCAGTGTGCCGTCGGCGCCGGGGGCCGAGGTGTAGATCAGGAACCCGGCCATGTCGCTGCCCTCGGGCCCGGAGTAGAGACGCTCGCGGACCGAAGAGCTGGAATAGCCGCAGTCAAGGGACAGACGGTCAATGACGGCGTGACATAGGGTATGGATCAGGACACGCCGGGCTGTCAGCGGCCAAGGGGCCACCGGCGTTCCGCCCCGCGCTTTGGCCGCCTGTTCCAGCTGCGCGTTCAGCGCCGCAATGCGCGCGCACACCGGGGGCCGCTGCTCCCATTCGCGCAGGCGCACAAGGTCAAGGGTGACGAATATCCCCTCACCAAATACTTCGACGGCGGGTAACCAGTTTTTCTTCTTGCTGGCAGACAGGCTGGCCGGTTCGCGGGCCTGTTTTTCCTGGCCCAGCGCGGTCAGGCGGGTAAAACCGGTCAGAACCCGCACCTCGCGGAGGCGTTCAACCCGAACAAGGTGGCCCACAAACCCCGCCAGCCCGTCCGGGATGGCCTCGACCTCGATCTTGAAGTTGCGGTCCGTGACGCCTTGGGTCGGAGGGGCGACGAGCCGGGCGTATTCTTCGGCGCGCAGGTCGGTTTCCGGTCCTTGTTGATCGCGGTCAAAAATTCGGCGGATCTGCGCCTCCATCTCGCGCAGGGTCATGGGGGGACCGTGCCATTCCTCCATCAACTCGTTATCCTCGATCACGCCGCGGATATGAGCCGGATCGCCCAGCGCCTTGAAGGCCTTCCAATACTGTTCCTGACGAATGAATTGCGTGAATTCATCGCTGAAGGGCGGGATGTCAATGGCGCTTTCCACGATGGGAAACCAGGCATTGGACGCGCCGCGCTGGATGACGGCGGCGGCATGGCCACAGGCCTCGCGGTGGGCCAGCGGCAGCCAAGGGCGGCGACCGGTGCAACTGTGGCCGATCCGCTCGAGCGCATGGGGGCCGTAAGCCTTGGCCAGGGATTTCTCGGCCCCGCAGCCGTCACATTTCACAACGAGGCCAGCCAGACCGGCCGCCTCGCCGACCAGTTTCAGATCGCGCCGCTTGCAGCCTTCGACATGGCCAACCCAACGATCCCAAGGAAACTCGTCCAGATGCCCGGCTTCGCAGGCAGCAACCAGACGCACGGGCACGACAAACTGCCGCTTGGGCTTGCCCTTTTGCCCCGAGCAAACCGGGCACCAACGGTCAGGCTTGGCCGGATCGCTGACCCAGTCGCGGATGTGTTTCAGACGATCGCAGGACGGGCAGAAACACCATTCGGGGAAACGGACGGCGGGCAGTTCGCGGTCTTCCTCGATGGCATAACCCTTGGCGTCCCTAGCAGCGGTCTTGTATTTTCCCACCGGCGGCTGGTGGAAGAAATCCACATTGAGACTGGCTTGCAACCGCACCTCGTGGATGCGTTGACGATGGTCCAGTTTTGCTTCTTCCCACAGCTCAAGCCCACCCGAAACCGCCGAAATCGGCGCGCCTTCGGGGCTGCGAAAGTCGATGATCGCGCCGGGGCCGTAGGTACCGATCACCTGGCTGCGTCTGATCTTGCCGATTCCGGTCATGGGGGAACACTCACATTCAATAGTCGCGCAGGGCAAAGGCTGTTGACGCCTCGACCGAGCGCAGGGAATTGGGGGTCGGGCGCGGCAAAAGCCCAGCCGTGCGGCTTTTGTCCTGCACCTCTTCGGCAGAAGTCAGCAGGCTGTTCTTCCACTTGTCCCAGTATTCGGTCAGGTCCGGCCGGTTGACCCAAAGATCAAGGAAGGTCCGCAGCTCTCCCTCGGCCCCTGCGGTTTCGGCGGGGCTTTGTTGAACCGAGCGCGCACGCGCCACGATGCGACCTAGGATCTCCTCAAGCTCGGGTCGCACCGCCATCGCGCCCGAAGGGCTGTGGCGCAGCTCGGGGATCAAGTGGCGGGCACAGATGACAAAGGCCGCATGCAAGGCACGTTCGCGGGCGCGTTCGGCAAAGGGGGTGACGCCGGTTGCCTCGACATCGCGATAAAGCGCACGGTGCCAGTTTTGAAAGCTTTCATAGCGGCTGCGGTCGCGCGGCTTGTTGGCGTTGCAAATCGATACAACCAACCCGGGAATTGCGGCGCGCCCGACCCGGCTGGTGGCCTGGATATATTCGGCAATCGTCTTTGGCTGACCGTTGACCACCATCACCCCCAGCCGCGCCACATCGACGCCGACCGAGATCATGTTGCTAGCCAATACCATTGACACACAATCGGCATGGCCGCGCGGCTGATCCAGCCGGTCCAGGATTTCGTTGATCTGGGACGCGCTGATCCGGCTGGTCAGTTCGACCGGGGGCGGCAGCTCACGCTCATCCTCATCGGGTCTCCTTTGGGCATATTGCTTGATTGACCGGCCAACGTCGTCGCGCGCCAGCGTCAGCGCGCCGCCCAGTTCCCGCAAAGCGTTGAAATAAGCTACCAGTGTCCAATAGCCATCTGCCTGTGCTGCTGGAATCTGTGAGTTGGCAGCTGCCTGCATCAAAGAGGCCATGACCGCCTGCAAGGTAAACTTGGCCGACCGGCCGGTCGTGGTAACACCAACATAAAGCCGACCCGGATCGCTTTCATCGGTGGCGGCAAACCCCGAATTGCCGTGGTCCAGACCGGGCGGCGGAAACTGCGCGGCCTTGCGGTCAAACAGGGCGCGGATTTGTGTTTCGGCGCGGCGGATGGTGGCCGTTGAACCGATAACCTTGGGCCGGTTGCCCTGATGGCTGCACAACTCGTCAATGGCGATTTCATAAAGCCCCGAGATGGTGCCCAAAGGCCCCGAGATCAGGTGCAATTCATCTTGTATGATAAGGTCGGGCGGGGCGTGGTTCGTGTCCAGACCGAACAGCTTTCCCGTCCTCGGCTCTCGGGCAAGTTGGGCGTATTTGTCTGCGGTACCGATCATCAGGGCGGGCAGGCGCTGATAGATCAGATCGTCCACCGTCACCACCGGCAAGGGCGCGCCTGCAAGGCTGCAGCGCGCGCTGCGGCAGGTCACCTGCAGGTCGGTCTTGGCGTCATTCGCCGCCCAATGCAGCAACCCATTGCACTGGGGGCAGCGTATCAAGCGGCGTGGGTTTGAGGCAGGCTGATCGCCGAGACTTTCGCGGGTCAGGGCCTCAATCGCTTCGTCCAGTCTGTTGGGCACGGAGTCAGCGCCCACCCACAACCCAATCGCAATCGGCTCATCGGTGGCAAAGTGGCCGGGCAGTTGTATAGCGCCCGTAAGGTCGGGACTTCTGCGCAACAGATCACAGGCAAGGATCACCGCCGCGGCACGCTGGAACTGCTGGATCGTCAAAAGCCGGAGGGTGTAGCGCATGAAAACCGTGACCCCGGCCCCCTCAGGCCCACCCGCTGCGCGCAACCGTCGCAGGAAGATCACATAGGCGGTCAATAGCAGATAAGCCTCAGTCTTGCCGCCCCCCGTTGGGAACCACAGCAGGTCCATCACTTCGCGGTCAGGATCGGTGCCCGAGCTGGCCGAACACAGCGTCAACAGCACAAAAGCCAGCTGAAAAGGCCGCCAAGTAAGCCGGTCCTTTCGGTCTTGGCGGTCCTTTTTCCAGCGGTCTTGTAGCCACATCGCCCGATTGGCCAGCCTGAACGCTGCCAAGGCATGGGGATCATGGCCCAAAAGGGCTATACCCGCCCGGATACGTCCCGCAGTGGCACGACAAGTGGCCGCGTGCACCAGGAACCTGGCGCGCAACGCAGGGTCTCTCAGGGCCCGGCCTTTGACCCCCTCGGCATCAATCCAAGTTTCATACAGGGTCACAAGCTGGGCAAGCCCGGCCAGCATTTGATCAGCTGGGGCCTCTGACAGCCATTTGGCATCCAGCGGCCCATCCTGTCCCTCTCCCTGCCCGGCTTTGGTCAGCGCGTCAAAGATCGGATCGCCGGTTTCGCGCGGTTTGCGCACAATGGCCGTGGGCAGCCAGTCGGTGGCCAACTCCGTGACCTCCCCCCCCTCTTCGACAAACCGCGCGGCACAGGTATGGCCCACCACATAGTCGCGTACATCGCGATAGATCAACGCGGCGGCGGCAAGGTCGTCGTCCTCGACATCGACTTGCCGCCAGGAAGCGGGTTTTTCGCAGAACCGCGTCCCCGGTGCCGGGCGGGCGATCAGTTCCACCTGAAAAAACACCTGTTCGTCAGGATCAGTGCCGCTGGAAATCGGGTGCAGATTTGACACCGCCAAGGTCACCAGCACCGGCCCGCCGGCAATCTGGGCGGCTCGGATGTAAAGCTCCATCCCGCTGATGCCCAGTTTGGCACCGTCCATGCGCAGCACCCCACCTTTGCTGGCAATCTCGCCGATGGGCAACGTGTCTTCAAACGACACCTCGGCACGGTGCCAAACCCGGGCTTGGCCCGCCGCTTTGCTCTCCCCCTTGGTCGTCGCTTTGCCTTTCCCTACAGCAGCGTCGGCAGCAACGTAGACCCCAGCTGAAATAAAGACATCGACGGCCGCGGGACGGTCCCCCAAGGCCATGACAGCAAAGGACATCCCGGCAGAAGATGGCCGCAGCGCCGATGAAAACGGACTTGCGGCGTCCTGGACCGACGTATCGCTATCAACGCCTGCCGCCTCGGCGTCGTCATTCTCGATCTGGGCGATTGCGGTGCGGGGTGGGAACAGCATTCCGGTCAGATACCTGTCGGTCGGCCGGTCAGTAAAAGTCTCGTGCGCGCCGTCCAGCGGGCCAATCAGATCTTCATGCAGACGGTTGACGATTAACTGGCGCGCGGTGTCATCTCTCACGGATTACTCTCCATTGAAATTGAGGCAAGGCCGCACACCACGGGAACCAAGGCGATGCCGCTGTCATCACCATCGGTCCAAGTGCAGGTCGCAGCCCCGGACAGGAAGAAACCGCCAATCCGGCCCGGCAGAGCAGCCACGTCGCATCCTGCAATCCGCGCGATGTCGGCCACCGCCTCGCGTGACAGCTGCCCCAACGGCGGACCAATGGAAAGGCCCTGCGCATTGGCCCGATAAATCGCCCAAGCCCTGTTTTTCTCATCACGCAAAGCAACACCAGGCACCGCCTTGGGCGAAAGGCCAGGTGCAGCCAGCGCTTCGGCGGCAGTCATTAAGGCCGCCGCGCGGGTTTGGGGATCAGCGGCGGGAAGGATCGGCAGCACATCGCCCGCAAGCCCGATCTCGACGCTGAAATCTCCGGTGTAACCGCGCCACAACCGCCCGCCTGCCAGCTTTTGCATATGGCTTGGCCTTTGGCTGCCAATGTAAAGCTTGGACTTGGCCCGCGTTGCCCCGACATACAGAACCCGCGCCTCTTCCAAAGGATCGGCCTTGGTACGGTCTTGTGTGCCTGCAAAGGGCGTATCTGGCGGCGCATAGGGCAGCATCAACAGCACAGAGTCGGCCTCTAGCCCCTTGGCCCCGTGGATCGTGCCCAAAAGCGGACCCGCATGGCCAAGAAACCGCCGCAGCAGGCGCGGTGGCAGCGACTGGCCCAGCCGTCGTTGCAAACGTGACATGTCCAACTGCGCGCCGGGGCTGTCCGAAAGGTGGTTCAGGTCGGTCCAAAGCTGATCCAGATCGCGTCCCTGAATAACGGCCTGCACCCCTTCAATACGCGCCGCGATCTCGGCCGAAGCCACCATTGCGCGGCCCGGCAACCCAGCCAGAGCTGCGCCAATCCAAGGCTGAATCAAATCGCCATGCCCCGAGGGGCGCAGCCGGAAGGCGACATCGGCCCGCATCAACCGATGACTTTCCGACAAGATTGCGCGCCGCCCGCGGAACAGCACCATGCTGCCCTGCCCGGGAGGCAAAACCGGGTCAAGCACCCCGCGTGGCGCGGGCGTTGCAAAGCGCTCGATGCTTTGGCGGGTGAGGGCATAGATCACATGCCCGCTTTGCCCTTTGGCATTCAAAGTGGCACGGGTTGCGACAAAGAAGTCCGCCAGCCTAGGATTGCGGGTCCGGTGATCGGTGCCAAGCGTCATTGTCGCATAGCTGGGCATTGGGTCGAGCAAACTGTGCAAAGCAGAATCCCCCACCGGGCTCGTCGAAAACCCATAGATCGACTGCGCCGCATCTCCCAGGATCGTCACCCCACAACCGGCAGGCAAAAGCTCGAGAAAGGCCCGCATCAGCTCAAGCCTGTCGCCCTGCAGATCCTGCGCCTCGTCAATCACAACATGGGCAAGGCCTGCAACAAAGCCGGTCACAGCGGCAGGCGGATCACGCAGCATCTGCAAAGCCGCGCGCACTGCGGCATCGTGACCTGAGGGGCGTTGGGCCCCAGCAGGCAGGGTTGCATTCAGCAAACGGTTGGCAAAGGAGTCAAAGGTCGCAACATTCAGCGCGCGGGCTTCGTCGGGGCGGTTGATTGCAGCGGCAATCCGGTCGCGCAGTTCCTCCACCGCGACCCGGGTAAAGGACAAAAGCCACATCCGAGGTGCCGCGGTTCCAGCATCCAAAAGCTGTGCAAGGCGCTGGCAGACCACGTGGGTCTTGCCGCTGCCCGGACCCGCGGTCACGATGACGCGCCGATCGACAGGCAGGGAAATGACCAAGGCCTGATCAGGATCGTGGGCTTTGCCTGGCTCTATATCGGGCACAAGACCCGCCCAAGCCAGAACCGCCGCCGCCCGCGTGGCGTCCATCCGCCACAAGCCCTGCGCCGTATCAAAACCGCAGCACAAGATTACCAGGCGCTTTTGCCAATCCGCACCAAGATCACGCAACGCCACCCCAGCACGGGCCTGCACAATTGTCCCGGACAAGGCGTCAAGCATCTCCTCGTCCAAAGGCGGCAGGCCGATCGCCTCGGCAAAAGAGATCACCTCTTCGCCCACATCCGCCGCCTTGAAAAGCCCGCCAGGAACCGCGCCCTGCTGCTGGTCGGCATTTTGTCCAGCATTTGTCGCAACGGGACGAGCGGACAGATGAACCGACCCAACACCCGGCACCAGCACGCAGCGCGGCGCAAGTGGCACCAAAAGCAAATGGCCAAACCCCACGCCCGTGCCAAACACCCCCACCGCCAAAAGCGCCGCCACAATCTCATCCGCAATCATCGCGGCGCGACTGTGCCAAGCCTCGTGCCAGCCAAGCAGCCCTGCCAACCATGCGGTGGCTTCCTTTACAGGCATGTAGGGCGCAGAAGTGGTATAGGCACAAACCGCGTCGGCCATATCGGGCGTCGCAGGGGCACGCGACTGGGCCAAAGATGCCATCATGCGTTCAAGTGCTGTGGTCTCGGCCTCAAATTCGGGCTGCGGGCGGACAGGACCAAGGAGTTTATGAAAATGCATCGACCGCCAAACAATATCATACCCGTCCCGGCCCCGGCCGGGCTGACCGGCGAGAGCGGGAACATAATGCACTGGATACAGCCCATGGACGAAAATCAAGCCTTTTTCGTGGCTTATTGACAAGTTTCCGCGCGCCGCCCAAACTGCCGCAAACAAATTTGGGTGATTATGTTTGGTTCCGCATTAGAGTTGCTCAGACAGTTTGACCACGCCCTTGTTGCGCAATTTCAGGCCTTGCGCGGCCAGCGCGGCACCGATCCGGTCTTCCTTATCGAACATGGGCTCGACCCTGAGGCTTTGGCCGAAATGCTTCACCTGGTCGGCACCTATGCCCGGATGGAAGGGCTTTCACCGGCGCGCTGGCCCAATGCAACCCTGCCCCTCGCCGTGGCGATCACCGAAACCGGCTATGGCTATCGCGGCACGGGCACCGAATTCTGGCCCCGTCTGTCGCGCGATTTGGGGGTGGTGATATCAGGTGCCGACCGTCTGGCCGTGCGCGCGCTGTTTGAGCGGCTAAGCCAGCGGCTCGGCACGCCTCAACCACACCGCAGCGATTGGGCCCGCAACTACAGCAACATCGCTTGGCCGATCCGCAACGCTCTGGCGCCGCTGGAGATACACCGCCCACTAGCCGCCGCGCTTGGCAAAGTGGCACAGATGGGCGGACCGGGTCTTGATGACGACGAGTTCTACCGACGGCTGGTCGGCATTGCCGGGGGGCTGTGGTCCGGGCGGCTGTCAGACTGGTTGGAAGACCGAACGCTGGCCATTGCCCTCGGGCGCAGCTTGCTGACCGGCGAGGAAAGTGCGGCCCGGCTGGAATCCGGGGCGTTGGCGCGGATCGGGCGGGATATCCGGATGGATGCCGAATGCCGCCAGGTCTTGCGTCAGGCGCGCCGCGTGCTGCGCAACCCGTCCCGCAAATCCGCAGCAATACCCCCAAGAGCGACTTGGCTGGCCTCCGTCTCGGCCTCTTCCCGGACCGGCGTTGATGGTAGGGGCGTACCCGTGTTGGACGGACTTTGGCTGCAGGGGCCCAAGTCAGACGAAGCGGTCGCAGCCAACCAAAGCGCGCTGTTGACTATCGCGGGGCAGGCCCAAAGCCGGGTTTTTTTGCGCGACTTTCTACAAGGAGCCATCCTGGCCCTGCCCGACATCGGGCGCGCGTTTGAGCCCGCCCTTATTCATCTGTCAGGCCGTTCAGACAGCGCTGAAGATCTTCTGGCAGCTCTGACCCCCGCACTGCCCTCGGTTTTTCGCTGGGCCGAAACAGGCGGGCTTTTGGCAGCGCTTGGCCGAAACGATGTGGTGCACCCCGGCGAGCTGGTGCTGCAAATCCTGCAAGACCGCCCGGACGGCCCGGCAAGACCCGCCGGGGCGCAGGTTTTGGACTGCCCAAACGGCATTTTGGCTTGGGTGGCGGAGGCCAGCACCTGCCGCATAGCTCTGACCGAAGCGGGGGTGCGTTTGGCCGACTCGCATCTGGCCGAGTTTGCCTGTGCGGGTCGCATTGTCCGTGACGGCACCCGCCTAATGCCCCCCGCCGACACGCCGCTTTTCCTGCGGGCGATGTGTGAGGGACTGCAGGTCAGCCTTGGCAAACCCGGCGCGACCGCTGCCAGCGTGGGGACGGTCATGGCGCTGGGCGATGTTGCAATGCTGCCCGCCTCTGACGGCGCCATCGCCCTGCATTTGCAGGCAGGCGGACAAGTCAGCGGCTTGGCGGAAACGTGGGAAATCGCCCCCTACTCCGACCCATCCGCTGCCCCGCGTGCCTTTGCCTGCGATGCGCGTCCCGCGCAGCCCAGCCTTGCTGACCTGCGGTCAGGGGCCTTGGTCTTGTCGTTCGCAAGCCCGGTGGCGCTTGGCCCGGTCATCCTGCAAATCGGTTTGTCCCGCAACGGTGCAGCACTTGCCCGGCAAGACTTCGCCCTGCCTGGCCTACCGGCCCGCCTAACCTTTACCGCCCCTGAATTGGAGGAGCTGCGCGCCGCGGCCTATCAGGCCGCCGCCTATGAAGAGGCATGGTGGACCCTGACCGTCACAGTGCCCGGGCTGGGAGAATTTACATTCCCGTTACCCCGGCGACCACAAGAGCTAGACCGCGTGCCGGGGCAAATCGCCTGGCGCGCTGATAACGCAGAAGATGGGGGCGAAGATACGGCCGGGGTTAGGGCGATTATCGGGCCGGGTCTAGGCGCGCGGGCGCTGGCCCCGCTATTGAGCCAAGATGGTGCCAACCATCCCGAAGCTGTGGACGACATTCGGCTTTATTTGCCCGATGTGCCCGGCCTTGCGGCTCTGCGGGCTGGGTTGATCGAGGGCAAGGCCCTGCTTTTCGGTCAGTCAGCCCAGCCCGCGCCCTTGGCTCTGGCTCGTTCGGTTGCTCCGATTGGCGACAAACACGGGCTGGCAACACTTTGCGAGGCGCTGGTAGCCTGGAAGTCGGCCGAGGCGTCAAGCTTTCTGGTTGATGCACGGCGCACGGAGATTGTCCGCTTTCTTGAAAACAGCCTTCTTGTGGCCCTTTGTGGCCAAGACTGGCTGACCGCCGAGGCCCAAGACCGCCGCCGCCCCGACAGCCTTGCCCGCCAGATGGCCGAAGGTGCTGTGTCCGAAGGGCTGGCCTTGGGCCCCGAGTTTCCCCAGATCACGCCTGAAGACCAGCCACACTTGATCGATGCCCTGACACAGCGCTTTGCTAATGCCTTGGCATCTGTCAACCTATCAGATCGCGCCCCCGGACCGGCGCTGACCGAAGACGAGGCGGCGCTGTTAGATGCAGCGGTGGATGCGGCCTATGCCGACCTGTCGGCGAGCCTTGAACTACGCGGCGAACCCGTGCTGGAGGAAAGCGATGCCTATTCCCCTGCCGATCGCTGGCAAAGACTGTCCGACCGCAGCTGGACCCAGCAGGCGCAGTCGCCATTCCGGCACCTGATCTTGCCCGAAAGCCGGTGGGAATCCTTGCAAGCCACCACCTATGCCCGGCTGTCCGATGATGATCTGGTCAGCCTGTTGACCCGGTGCCACATGGATATCAGCCGAACCGCCGGGGTCGACTGGGTCGGCCCACAGGTGCTGAGGAGCGGACTGCTGCTGTGGCTTGCCCCCACCCAACTGCTGGAAACCGAAGCCTGGCGCGACCATCTGGCGCGGCTCTTGTCCGATCGCCACACTGCACGGGCAATTCGCTATGTCGCGCTGCGACTGGGCCGGGCCGAACGTGCTGCGGCGGACAGGATGATGACCCATGTCTGATCTGCACAGCTTTGATCCCTACCACGTCTTCATTGCCACCGCCCATGCCCTGCGCCGCAGGGCCGAGCGCGGGGCGCTGGCCATGGGGGCCACCTTTGGCGTCGCAGCCGAACCCTTGCCGTTCCAACTGGCCACCGTCACCCATATCTTGTCGGATCAGCGCATTCGCCATCTGATTGCCGACGAGGTGGGGCTTGGCAAAACCATTCAAGCGATCATGGTGCTGAACGCGCTGCGCAGCGTCGACCCGGCCCATCAAACCGCCATTGTCGCTCCCGAACGCCTATTGGCGCAGTGGCACGAAGAGCTTTGGACCCGGGGACATATCCTTGGCCATGTCGTCGATGACACCGACCGCGCCCGGATGCAGGCCTGGCTTGAGGCCGGGGCCGCTGGACTTGAGCGCGCCGACGATGACCACCCCGCCGCGCGCCACCGCACGGCCAGCGCACTTTTGCTGCGGCCCCGGGACATTGCCGATCATCCCGACTGGCTGGATCCGGTGCGCCAGCACATGCTGGTGATCGACGAGCCGCAATCCCTGCCGCGCGAGGTGCTCGACCGCCTTAGCCAAAAGGCCGACGAAAGCCGCAACGACGAAGCGGCCTATCGCCAGCTGCTGGTGCTGTCGGCCACGCCGCGGCTGGGCGATCCAGTTTGGCGCGACATTATCTTTAAGCTCTTGGAACCGGAAAAGGCCCGTCTGGCCCAAGATTTGGGCCTGTCCGCCATGGCCTTTATCGAACAACGGGAACTGCAAGCCGCGCAGGCGCTGGTTGGCCTGCCTTCGGACGTCATTTCCAACGAAGGGGCCATCGCTTACCGCTGCGAGGCGCCGACCCGCCGCATCACCCGGCAAACGAGGGCGGATTGGGGAGCATATTTCCCTGCCCGCGACAACCAGCTTTGCCTGTTTGACCCGAACGCCTCGGAAATCGGCCGTCTGAGGTTGATCCAGACGCTTATTGCAGGGCGCACCCGAGGTGATGGGGGAACCGCCCCCAGCCTTGATGCCGCGCCCTGGACCACAGTGCGCGGTTTGCTTCGCTCGCGCCGTTCGGTGCGCGACGCCATCGACCGATTTGAACGCACGGTTCCGGGTATGGTGCAGGTGCGCAAAGACGCGTTGGAAGATTTCGGCGACTCCCGTCTTGAGGCCCTGACGGATATTCTTGCAGACATCTTTGGTGCCGAAAAGGACCGAGAACGCACTGGGAAACCCGCCCGCGCGCCGGAAAAGATTGTAATCGTGGCCGGGGATGCGGGCACCATCGACATGCTGCAAGCCGTCCTGCCGCGCTACTTTCCCGATTTGGCCCAAGACGGTATCGCGGCCCTGCGCCGGTCGATGGCGGCCAGCGAGAGCAGCTTTGAAGACATCCGCGCCATGCAACAAGCGATCGAACCTTTTGTTCAAGGCCCTGCGCGCATCCTGTTGATCGGCGACTGGATCCAAGCCGGGCTGAACCTTCAACACAGCGCCCGCAACATGATCTTTTACAGCATGCCTTGGGACCCGCAGGCCGTAGATCAGCTGATCGGCCGGATCGACCGGCTTAGCCAGGGTTCGATCCGTGCCGCACGCCATGGCCATCACATGCCCGCACGCATCCGACTTTGGCGGCTGGTCATGCGCGGCTCGCCAGAAGAGGGGTTGTCAAACGCCCTTGGCGCGCTGGGGGTGTTTGACAGCCCGCTACCTCCGGTGTCAGAAGAGATCTGGACCGAGGTCAACCAACTGATTGCCCAGCTTCTGACCCATCCCGAGACCGGCAAAGGCGCAGCCTTGGCACGCCTGTCCGACCTAAATGCAACTTGGGCCGGGCGCGGCCTTGTCTCGCACCTTGACCATTTCGCGCCCTTGTCCAGGACGCAGGTGCAGGCATTGGCGGACCGCGTCGGCGACATCGCAGATCGCCTGCACCTTGCCGATGAGCACGAAACCAGCGCGGCTGAGCGGGTCGAAGCGGCGAATGACGACTGGCTGCGTGCCTGTGCAAAAGCGGGCGGTTTTCTCTATGAACCCGGCCGCCCCGACAAATCCGATCCGCCGCGCCGGTATTCGGGCTTTTGGTATGCGTCTGGAAAAACCGAACCACCCTTCCTGCTGACCGATATGGCACTGGGTCACGAATGGGATGACAAGGTGGCGCTGCTGGTGCGGCGCAAACATATGGCGGTGCCGCCCCACCGCTTTGTGCAGTTCAATGCCGCCGGCACTCAAACGCGCGACCTGCGTTTTTTTGACCATGGCGACAGCATTCACGACGGGCTGTGCCAAGGCTGGCTGGGCTTGGGCGGCCCAAACTTCTCCGTACAGCCGCAGGGCGAGTTGGTTATCAGGGTCGGCGAAACCCATCCGGCGCTGGCTTGGAACGGTCAGCCGATTGTGGTCACTCTTGCGGCCAGCCACCCTCTCCAATCGCCGCATTCCGGGGTTGCAAAGGAATTTGCCGCGGCCCTGGATTGGTTCGGAGCCACGGCCCGACAAAGCTATCTGGCGCGGCTGGACGAAGGCCTTGCCGCCGACCACCGCTGGATCCAATCCCTGATGCCCACCCGCTTTTCGGCCATGGCCTCGGTCCTGACCAAGGAAGGCTGGCACCGACTTGATCAACGACAGACCGCAATCCTGCTGCGCGCAAGGCCGGATCCGGACGACAAAAGCCGCATTCAAGGCCGGATGCAAAGACTGCTCACTCCGGCGGCGGCGGTCTGCAGCCAACACGTCAGCGCGATCGACGCCGAGCTGAGGGATTTGCGAACCGAGGATCTGCGCTACGCGATAACAGCATGGACCGCCCGCAAGAAAGTGATCGAAGCGGAAAGTGGGACGCTAGCCCAAGTGTTCCGCAACCGCGCTGCGGCGCGCGGCAGGGTGGACAACCAAAGCATGGTCAATGCCCTGCGCGGTCAGGTCGAAGCCGACGAACGCCGCGCGACGCTGGCCGTTCTTATGGCCCAGACGCGCATCAAGCTTACCGGAGCGGCAATTGCCGCAGCTATTCAGTCCCATCCCCGCAGCCTGATGCATGCGAGCCTGCGCTTTGTCGCGCCTGAAGGCGGCTAGGAGTGTAGGACGTCCGCTTTGAAGCGTTGTGCCTCTCTATCAAGAATTTGAAACTGCAGGCACGCTAAGCCAACACGCCGCCGCGGGGACTGGGCAAGCGGCCCTGAACGGCACAACACCACCATCCCAGACCCCCGCCCTCACGCCGGTTTTTTTGCCCAAGGTTGTGCTGAAAGAGCCATCCACTGACCACAGACTCCACCGATGCCATCCGCTTGATCAAGAGCGGGTTGGATAAGCTCGGCCACCACTGAAATCTGAACTTGAGAAAACCATGCTGAAAGCTGCAATGTTGGCACTGGTCCGCCAAATTCTGACCGTCGCTGGCACCGCGCTGGTCGCCAAGGGCAACGCACAAGCCTCGGACATCCGACCAGTCATCGGCGCGCTTCTGACCCTCAGGTCGGTGGTCTGGTCTGTCGCGGACAAGCGAGGATGCACAGAACTGCTGCGATGAGTCGTCACACGCGGGCGCGCCATCCCTCGACTGGTGGTCAGCCCAGAAAGACAGCGCGCCCGTCTGGCATCGCAGGCATCCAGCCTGCTGGGACACCTGCGTGGTCGGCCATATGTCGGCCGACCGTGGTGGGCTTCGTGCGGGTTCGCCGCCATCCCCACCCCGCGCTTGATCCGACCCACCGTCCGGCGTCTCCCGCGGTCCCCGCGCTTTCGGGTCCGGGTCCCCTTCGTCCACTTGCAAAGCAATGGGCGAGCTATGCGCTCTCGCCGTTTTCTACCTCCGCCACGGGCACATGCTGTGTCAGCTGGGCGACGATCTGCCGAAACTCTCTCAGGATTTCGCCATGACTCCTGTCGAGGTAACGTGCGAGGCGGTCATTCTGAAGAAGCCGCTCGACAAATCGGCCTGCCACAACGAGTCGGAGGTGATCCGGTCCAAGCGCGCCCTCGACCAGCTTTATGTTCTTCTGGAGGTTGGCCATCTCCGAGCGCATCAGCTCAGCCTGCTCGCGAGTCACCCCCGCAGGTGCCCTCTTTGCTGTCGGGTCAACCAGGTCAGCGGAGTCGGTCGCCGCCAGAATGGCCTCCACATAGGGCACCGTGTAATTGTTTGCGGCGACCATCAGTTCTGCTGCCTGAATCTGCCGCAAAGGTTTCATCTTGCGCAAGAAGCGGAAACTGTTGATCGGACAATGTCGGGCCTTCAGCAGTTCGGCCGCCTCCGGACATATGCCGTTCAGCAAGGTGCGCTTTTGCCGGATCAGCGCGATGTTCACATTTAACGCGGCAGCGATGCGGGCTTCCGATACGCCGCGTTCGACCGCACGCAGGATCATCTTGTGCTCCTGGATTGTGGCCAGACGGCTGATGCGCTTGTTGTAGGTGAAGGACTCGTCATCGGTGGCCACCAGGCAGATGACAGACGTCTCACCTATTTCCTTCAACACATGCAGACGAACATGGCCGTCGAGAAGGATGAAGGATCCGTCCTGCCCCGCTGCGCGGGCGACCACCGGCGGTTCGATCAGGCCGACCTCGCGGATCGACGCGGCGATTTGGCCATACTTCTGGCTCTTGGGCACGGTGGTCGACAGCTGCTTCACGGGCAGGATTGCGGCAATCGGGATCAGTCGCAGGCTTGCCTCGAACCCGGGACTCTTTGGCGACGGCATTTTCCCCATGAGTGTCATGCTCTTGGCTCCTGCAGCCCTTCAACGATGATGCTCGGGAGGCTACCCAGCCCTTCCGCGCGAAGCAGGGTCAGAAAGGTCTCGTCCTTCAAAAGCGATTGAAAGGCCGCGTCCAGAAACAGAAGGCTGCTGCGCGTCGCTTGTGCCCTCCGAACCATGTCCTGCTGACGCTCTGCCTCCACGCGATAGGCTTTGACCAGCGCCGCAGATGTCATTCGCGCGCGTGGCTGTTTGTTACGCGCGCCACCCCGCTGTTTGCCATGCCGCTGGCGCAACTCAACCAGCCGCCGTGCTTCCAGAAGCTTCTTCCCGCGTAGTTCGCCCGAGGCATAGGCGGCCTCAAGCGCCTTCTGCACATCCTTCTCCTCGGCACGCGTGATGTAGAGCGCGACGCTGAGCGGCATCTGCCCGGTCTCGACCGCGATCAGCAGGCGTTCTTCACCGTTGGCGATCAACTCACCGATTTCATGGACATAGGCGAGGGAAAGCCCCGTCTTGTCGGCGATCTGATGGTCCGAATATCCCCGGTCGCGCAGGATGGTGATGTCCTGCAAAAGCTCGAGCGGCCGCTGCTGGCGCCGCGCAATGTTTTCGATCACGCTGCGCAGAAGCCGTTCGACTTCGTTCGCGTCCACGACGATGGCCGGAATGTGGGTTTCCCCAAGGGCGACATAAGCCTCCATCCGTCCCTGACCGCAGACCACCCGATACGAGACCCCTGCCTCATCATCGATCCGGGCAACGGTGATCGGCTTTTTCAGCCCGACTGTGCCGATACTGTCCACGAGTGCGCGGAAGGTCTTTTCCGAGCGTTCACGTGGGTTTTCCACGGTGATGGCGGAAATCGGGATGGTCTGCACTTCGCCCGGCATTTCGACCTCGGTCACCATGGGGCGACCTCCGTAACAGGAATGCGCCGGGCCATATCGAAGAAGAAATTCAGTGTTTGAAATCGGAAAGCGTCCAGCATCAGGCCATTCTCCTCGGCAAGCCCCAGGGGTTTGCTCCGCATCTCGAATTGGGGCAGCAGGTAATAGTCGAGCGCGGCAGTGTTCGTTCGGTCCATTCGGATGGCGATGGTGATGTCGGGGCTAAGTCCCGCATCGAAGCGGATTTTCCAGCGCAGCCCGCCCGTGGTGGTTTCGCGGCAGCGGGCGACGACGACGGAGGTGGTGAATTCGTCATTGATGGTCAGCAGGTCGGTCACCGGATTGCGTGCCACCGTGCCGCCGATCCGGGTGATCTCGCAGATCACACGCTCCACCTCCTCCCCGTGGAACAGCCGCAGCAACCGGTTCACTTCGATGTAGTGGTAGTCCCGGTCCGGGGTGAAGCCGACGAGGGAGTAAACCCGGATCAGGCTGCCGAAGCGATGGGCATAGGCGCCGCTGGATGGCATGCCATCTGCTTCGTCGATCACGAGGCCAGAAATATAGCCATGGCGCTGGAGCAGCCGGGTCAGCCGATCCAGCATCTCCTCGTCCGAAAACCGGCGGTTCCGGGCGGCGATGATCGCCTGCACCTTCTGAAACTGTTTCGGCTCGACGATGGCCTCGAAGGCCCCCTCAGACCGTATCCACATCTCCGGGCCATTGGCGACCCGCTTGCGCTTCAGCTTGAAGGAGCGCCGGTTGTAGACATTGTTGCCGATGTATTTCTCATTTGTCAGGATCTGATGCACGGTCGAGCGGGTCCAGACGCGGCCGAGGTCGGTCAGGATACCGCCTTCGTTCAGTTCGGCCGCGATTTCGGTTTCTGACCGGCCGTGTTTCAGAAAACAGCTGTAGATCCAGCGAACGGTTTTCACTTCGGCCTCGGGCCCCGGCACAAGGATCACCCGATCAGTCTGCAGGCTTTTGTGTTCGCCACGCTTCAGCTCGGCCTTCACCTCGCCGCGTTCGTCAAGCAGGACACGGCGAAGGCCAAAGCCCGCCGGGCCGCCCTGTCGATAGCCGAGTTCGATCAGGCGGCACTGCCCGGTGAAAACCTTGTGGGACAACTCACGACTGTACTCGCCTGCCATGGCCCGCTTGACGCTCTTGACGATGGTTGCAACCGGGCCGCCGTCATTTTCGAATTGCTCGGCGCAGTATTCGACCTGCTTGTTGGCGCGTCGGCAGATGTATTCGTAATAGGCAGATTCATCGGCATCCTGAAACCGTCCCCACCGGCTGACGTCATAGACGAGGATCACCTCAAAATCGGCAGTGCCGTCCTGCACATCCTGGATCAGTTGCTGCAGGGCTTCGCGGCCCTCGATCCTGAGGCCGCTTTTCCCGGCATCGGCATAGGAGCGCACCAGTTCGAAACCGCGTTCCTCTGCGTATTTGCGGATCGCGTCTGATTGATTTTCGGTCGAGTACTTCTGGTGGTCGGTAGACATGCGGACATATTCGACCGCCCTTCGCATTGGCGGGGTCTTGGCCGGTCCTTTCAATGCGGGCGGATCGATTCCGGCCATGTCCGTCTCCCGGTCAATTCATGCAGGCGTCTCCGTCTGGTTGGACCCGGGATGATGTCTGGGGCGCAAAACGGAATCTGCCGCTGTGATGTCTTCTCCACAGGTTTATCGGAGGAGAACGCAGCGATGCGGATCAAGATGGGCACAGTTGTGCCGAAAATGGGCACAACTGTGCACCTGGCGGCGGATCAGGCCTGTTATCGCGAGGCCGTGGCCGCCGCGTTGCGGGCTGAACTGGGTCCGACGCACCAGGCCATCAAGACGGCGATGCGCTGGACAGGGGCGAGTGAACGCACCGTAAAGTACTGGCTTTCAGGAGAACGGGGGCCAAGTGGAGAACATCTCATCCTGTTGGCGCAGCATTGCGACGCGGTGTTGCTGACGATCCTGACCATGGCCGAGCGGCTGTCCGGCGAGCGGCACAGATGTGCCGGTTGTCCCGACCGTCTTCTCGTGTTACAAAACCTCAGACAAAAACCAAATCTGTCCGAGGATTTCTAACTCAATGATGATCGATCCAGGCCAACGCGCCCGCATGATCGACTACATGGAGACCCATGCTCCGGCCCGTTCGAGGGAGCTGGCAGCCATCGGCGTGGCCGCCACAGCCATCTCACGCGCCGTTTCCGACGGCGCGATAGTTCGCATCGGGCGGGGCCTCTACCAACTGCCTGACAGCGAACCGGACCTGCATTCGGCACTGATCGAAATCGCCAAGCGTGCGCCCAAAGCCATCATCTGCCTGACCTCGGCGATGTCCTTCCATCAACTGACGGACCAACTTCCCCGGAAGGTCTGGATCGCAATTGGCGCAACGGATTGGGCACCCAAGATCGAGTACCCACAGATCCGCATCGTCCGGTTCCGTGAACCTTACCTGGCGAACGGACAAGAGGTTCATAGAATCCGAGACGTCGAGGTGCGGGTCTATTCGGTCGCCAAGACGATTGCCGATGCATTCAGGAACCCGAAGCTGGTTGACCGGTCCGTTGCAATTGAGGCCATGAAGTCGGCGCTAAACGACCGGAAGGCAACCCCGGGGCAACTGGCAGCGGCCGCGCAAGAAAACGGGGCCTGGAACCAGATGCGTCCGTATCTGGAGGCCCTGACTTCCAATGGCTAAGCAACCCAAGGACATCGCGGCGTCTGTCCGCCAGCGCCTGCTGAACTTGGCCCGTGAAGAGGGACAGGTGTTTGATGTTGTCCTCGTCGCCTTCGGCCTCGAACGGCTGGTATACCGACTGTCGGTTTCCGAATATCGTGACCGCTTCGTCCTCAAGGGCGGCATGCTGGTGACGCTGTGGACTGCTGATACAGGGAGGTTCACACGGGATATCGATTTCCTGGCATTCGGGTCCGACGAAGAAACCCAGTTGAAGGAAGCGTTTTCAGCCATCCTTGCCATCGATGGCCGTGATGGGCTGATCTACGACACGGCCAATCTGACGGCCGTCGCGATCCGCGAAGATCAGGTGTACGGCGGTATGCGGCTCCGCACGACTGCCTTCTTGGGAACAACCCAGATTCCGATCACCGTCGACCTCGGCTTCGGTGATGCCCTTGACCTGCTGTTCCGTGCATCGGCCGAGACGATGATGACCCTCGCCGCCGATCCCAAACGCCTTGGTGCAAGGATCGGCATGACGGCGGTGCTGCACACCTGGGGCTCGGCACTGACCCACCACCCGCACATCCACATGATCGTTCCGGGCGGTGGATTGTCGCCCGACGGCTCCCGTTGGGTCGCGTGCAGTCCGGGTTTCTTCCTGCACGTGCGGGTGCTGTCACGGCTATTCCGGCGTCTGTTCATCGACGGCCTGCTGGCCCTCCATCACACCGGCGCCCTTGCCTTCTTTAGCGATCTGTCAGGGCTCGTCGACGCCCAAACCTTTACCGCGTGGCTGGCCCCGTTTCGAAGGTCGGAATGGGTGGTCTACGCCAAGCCCCCATTCGGTGGACCCGAGGCGGTGCTGGCCTACCTGAGCCGCTACACGCACCGCGTGGCGATCTCGAACAACCGCCTGATCAGCGCTGATGCCGAGACCGTCGCGTTCTACTGGAAGGACTACCGCATCAAGACCGGCGACCGACAGAAGGTGATGCGGCTGGCCACCGACGAGTTCATTCGTCGCTTCCTGATTCATGTCCTGCCCGACGGCTTCCACCGCATCCGGCATTATGGCCTGCTGGGCAGCGCTGCCCGAAAGGCCAACATCGCGAAGATCCGCAACCTGCTGGGGGCGGCGCTCCCCGACGCGGCCCCCAAAACCGAGGCCGAGCCCATCCCGCTCACCCTGCGTGAGCCGTGTCCATGCTGCGGTGGACCGATGCGGATCATCGAAATCTTCAGACGAGGGCAGAAACCGCAATCACGGGCACCGCCCCGGGAGATGGCGGCATGATGGAATGCCCATCAGCCAAGCCGATCTGTCACCGGTTCCGATGCAGGGACCGAACCAACGCCGATTGTCCGCGACCGCCCGAACCCGCGAAAATGGCGGGGCTCCATCTCGATTCAGCGCCTTGCGCATCCGTAACCTCGGGAAAAAGACCCCGATGCGCGCAGCCCTCACGCCCATGGTCTCCGCCCATCATCGTGGCAGCCCCCGGCGCCGGCTCTCTTTCCCCATAGGCAGCGCCTAGGCCCCCGCGGCTTCGTCCTTCCGAGGTTTGTCAACGTGGACCGCCACCCCTCGATGGCTGGCGTCGCGCCGCGGTCCACGTCGAAAAACCTTCAGGAAAGCTGCCTGACGGCGGTGCCGCGTAGTTGCTGCAGCATGCCGCGGAAGCAGTCATTCCCCCAGGTCGATTTCTCGCATGGTGCATGGGCGTGATTTGCGAAGGTGCGGTGCTACACCAGAGATGCAGAAATCTGACCCATCTGCACGGGCGATGCGCGACAGACTACATCGGCACCGTAGGCTAAGGCTCACGGTTCGGTTAACATGAAACGAAACAGATAACAGGCGTCATATGGACTTCATGAACCTTCTCCGCTCGGCCGAGCTGCTGCTTTACGAGGTGGTGTCTTGGCTAGTGTTTTACCCACTGACTCTGTGGCGGTGCATCAGACGCCCGACCGACATGATTGCCTATGCTGAACAAGAACTGACCCGACCACCCGAAGTGCAATTCGCCGATGCGTTAAGTCCGCCGATCTTTCTTTTTCTGACGCTGGTGATCGCACATATGTTGCAAAGCGGCGTCTTTCATAACGCCGCCGTTTTCCAAGGCGTGCTGTCAGATCAGCGCAACCTGCTGATCTTGCGGGCTGTTGCCTTCAGCCTTTTTCCATTGCTTCTGGGAATCCAGCATGTCCGACTGGCGGGGCTGGTGCTTAGCCGACAGACATTGCGCCCGATGTTCTATGCGCAGTGCTACGTCACCGTGCCCTTTGTGCTGGTATTGGACCTTTCGATCATGCTGGCAAGCGCCCCGCTGCCGGGATCGGGACCTGGGGCGCTTGCTTTGTTCGTGATCGGTCTTGGCTGGTATGCTGTGGCCTTGGCGAGAGGCTTCATGATCCACCGCAATGTCAGTCAGCTGCGCGCAATCGGGCAGACCGCTCTGGCTATCCTGCTGGGCGCGATCTGCTTCACGGCAACCATTGCTCTGTCGTTGCTGAGCGGCCCTGTCAGCGTCGGCGGCTGAAACGGCGCTAGGGTGCCGTCAACAATTGGCCAGTCGCATCATCCGGCGGCAAGATCGCCGTGGTCCAGTTCGTGCCTGCAATCCGCCAGTTCGGGTCGCGTGCCCGCATTTCGCGGAATAGACCGGGGAAATGGCCGCTGCCATAGGTGATGTAGATATCATCGTTCGGTAAGGCGGCAATACGGTCCGCCAGACGGCGATTGCGAAAATCGAGGATTACACCGTTCAGCGCATCAGGGCTTTCGGCACGACCCAGGATCAGCGAGAATATTCCCCGACAGCCCGCCGCGACCAGATCCTTTTGACTGCCCTGAAGGCCCGCAGCGAATTCCAGCAGCGCTGACAGATCAAAAACGTCGCCACCTGACCCTTCTGGCATGGCGTCGGCCAGTGATGGGTTCGCCGCAGTCTGGCGCTGCCACTCCTCATACATCTCGGTTTCTGTCACATCCGCCGTAACCAAATGCACGGGGTCGAGCGCCTGATCGCGTTGCAGGAACGTCAGGTAGTCTCCTTGGAAACTGAGCCCGCAGATATCTCCGATCTTGCCGTATTGCGCATTCAGATCGCCACCAGACTGCGTGACGGCATCCAGCCAAGCCTTGGCCTCGGGGGTGCCGGGTTGGACGCCTTCGAAAAACAGCACATAGCCCGCGTCCTTTGCGCGGATCAGGTCGTAACTGACGGACCGGTAAAACTGTTCGGATCCGACATGCACCATGCCCTGAAATACCACCTGCCGCTTGCCATCGCTTAGCGTCACCCGGGGCACCGCTAGCGGATGCAGCCCGGGTTGCAGCAACAGCCACCAGACAGGCGCTGCGACAAGGCCGACCAGCAATCCTGCGCCGATCATTATGGATCGTAACCCAGAGCCGGCCTGTCTTTTGCCGCCATTGACCAAGCGGCGCAGTCCATGACCGATCAGTCCGATCATTGCCCCAACCAGCACAACACCTGCAAGAATCAACGGCGAGGCCGCCCATAGCAGCGGCGCGCCGATCACGAACAGCACCAGAACCAACGCCCAACCCAGCGTTGTCAGGCGTATGGCGGCATCGTGGGACATCGGCATGATAACGATCAGCTTTCTGTGGCGATGGGTGCATGGCCGATTGCAAAAGCGAACAGAAAGCCCGACCAGTCGTTGAGAATATGCGCGCCCGCAGAAACCCACAGGTTACGCGTCACGAGATAGCTGAGTGTCAGAAAAATCCGCGCTGATCCGATCCCGATCAGCGCCTGTCCCCAGTGCCAGTCATAAGTTGGCAGATGTGCGGCGCCGAAGATCAGAGCCGAGATGATCAGCGCAATCCCGATACCGGCCCGGCGTGAAAAGCCCATAATGGTCACGCAAAGCCAAAGCACGGCGAGGAAGGGCAGAATTCCGAACAACTCTTCGCCGATCAATTGCGGGATTGTGGGGAGCAGCCGCTCGGCCAATTGCACGGCAGTCATTTCTCCGACAGCGTGAGACACCGGGTTATCACTGAAGGTCACGACCTGCGACAGCGCCAGAGCCACGGCCATTGACCCCGCCAGTGTCAGCAGGCCAAACAGCACCATCTGTCCAATCTGCCACAGCCCGACCGGGCGAAAAAGCGCCGTCCAATGTGGCCCAACAATGCCGATCAGCGTCAGAAGCGGAATAATCAGGAACAGCAGCGCAGGGATCAGATTCAGCGGAAAATCCGGTAGCGGCAGCAGGGTCAATGCGGCAAAACCCAAGGCAAGCGACGCCATCAGGGTCAGCCATGCCCGCCCGGAAAGCAGAACGGGACGGCCGGCATAATAGGGAAAGTCAGGCGTGTCGGTCATCGCAAATCTGCCTTGATCGCGCAGGGATGGGATCGGCGGGGGCGAACGCGCGCCCCCGCAGCGTGCGTCAGCCGTAGGGCAACAACTCTTTCACCTTGCTGCTGTTGTCGGTGCGGCAGATCGTCATGTTGTTGCCGTTGTGGGTCAGGAACATCTGAACCCCGGATCCATCGCGCAGCGGCGCGGCGCTGACCACCTCGATAAAGGTCGGTGTGGTCAGTTCACGGTAGGCCATGGCTTGCTTGCAGGCCTGCACATCCTCTGGGAAGTCCTTGGGGCTTGAGCCTCCATTCACGCAGGCTGACAGCGCCAGAGCACCCAATAGGAACAGCGGATATTTCATGATCTTCTCCATCTTCGGGGTTATTCGACGTAAAGGGTCAAGGTATAGTTCGCTGTCTCGCCCCGCCTTGCGGCGTTGCGCATCAGATAGACGTCGATGAGATATTTACCGCTTGAGGGGATGGTGACAGTGGCGCCGTTTCCGTCAATCGAACTGTTGTAAAGCGCCTCGCTTGCCCCCGGGGCGGTGATATTGAAGTAGAGGCTTGCATTGCTGCAATCGAGCTGAACGCTCATCTTCTGGCCCGCCGTCACCCTAAGGCTGTATTGGACGGAATCGTAGCCCTTGACCTTGGACTTGATCGTCGATCCCGAGGCTCCGCGGGCGAATTGCACGGCCTCGCGCCGGATATCGTCGGCCAGCGCTGGGGAGCCGCCGACGATCAAAAGCAGGGCCGCGATGCGGCTGAATCTGCGCAGGGTCATGGGTATGTTCCTTTCAGGTAAGACCGATGTGGTTTTGCTGAGCTTACAATCATCAATGCACGCCATGATTGCAGAAAACTGTTTCGTTCGCCGCTTCGATGGGTCAATGTTGCACCGGGGGCATCAAAGCGCGGGAAAACATGCAAGCTCATGCTGCAAGACCAGCTTGGAACACGGCCGCAGACTATGTGCCGCAACTGTTCCATCGCACAGATCGTTTCCGCTTTCTGGAGCCAGACGGAAGACTCGCCGTTCGCAGGCTCTGCCCTGACGCGTTGGTGTTGGCCCGCGTATGGTCGACCGGGCACGAGATCGCGCTGGAAGAACCGGAACGCTTGACAGTCTTGTTTCCTTGGGCGGGGCGCATCACCTGCGCTGTGCGGGGTGATGTCATCGCTGCCGAGGCGGGCGGCATTTTGGCCTTCCCGCCGAACCGTCGGCAAACCGTGGTCGAGCCGCCGCAGAACGGTGCATACATCGCGGATGTGCTGACCCTTCCCCTGCGCGTCCTTGAAGATATCCAGCGCGCCGAGAATTTGCGCCCGGGCTCCATTCCATTGCGGCCAAAGGTATTGAATGCGGCCATGTCGCGCATTCGTCAACGCACCGGGCACACCCTGACAACCGGCGTTCTGGAGCCAGCAGTGCATAGCGACATGGCTGTCGACCTCGCGCTCGCCCTTGCAGACCCGGCTCAGCCTGGCCGTTCGGCAGGAATGCGTCGGGTTGGGCAGGCCGTTGATCTGATGCGCGGCCACTTTGCCGAGTCGATCTCGATGACGGCGGTGGCGCGCGACCTTGGATGCAGCGTCAGAAGCCTTCAAATTGCCTTCCGCGAGGCGGGACATGCCAATCCGCAAGCGGTTCTCGCCGGGATACGGCTGGATTCCGCGCGCGTGAAACTGCTGTCTGGTCAGGGCAGCGTCACCACATGCGCGCTGGACAGCGGCATCAGTCATCTGGGCCGATTTGCCCATGCCTACCGCCGCCGCTTCGGCGAGACCCCGGGCATTACACTTGCCGCCATGGGCTGAAAGTTGTGGCAAGCGCAGGGCTGAAGGCATGGTCTCTCCCATGGGACGTGCAACTACTTTAGGTTGTATTCTGTGCGTGACTATCCAGAATGCGAATATTTCGCCACAAAGACGCAAAAGACCTGCGGAACGATCCCGTTTCCCAAACGCCCTTACCTGTCTGAAATCGAGCAAAAGCCCCGCTGCCGACGCGTTGCACTTTCCGCTTCGGTGTTTTGTGAATTCCCTGACTCGCCATGAAAAGAAACATGGGGGCGGAGGTAAGGATAGACCTAGCCAGTAAAAGACGATTCCCGATGCAGGGTGGAACAAGGTCTTGGCACATACGCACATTAAGTGCCACGAATCCGAGATCGGCAGGCTGCGCGCTCGTTCAATGACGCAGCACCCCCTCCAGTTTGTCAGGGTTGCGGGTGATATAGATCGCGGTAATCCGGCCAGCCTCGACCTGCAGTGCGGTCGTCTGCAGAACCCCGTCGATCTGGCTGACAAAACCGGGCAGCCCGTCAATCCGCACGGATTTCAGTAGCTCCATCTGCGGGCCGAATTTGCGCGACCAGCTTTGAAATAGGCGGATCAGGTTTTCTGCACCCCTGATCATGTTGGGATAGGAGGTGACCTTGCCGCCGCCATCGGCGCTGAACGTGGCACCTTGGGCCAGCATCGCCCCCAACGCCGCTGTATCGCCCGTCTTGCAGGCCGCAAAGAAGGCGCGGGTCAGCGTTTCGGCATCGTCACGCGGCATGTCATAGCGCGGACGGTCAATCTGCACATGCGCGCGGGCGCGCGCCGCCAGTTGACGCGTCGCGGCAGCGCTGCGGTCGATGGTGGTGGCCACCTCCTCCATACTTTGCCCGAAGACGTCATGCAGAAGGAAGGCGGCGCGTTCCAAAGGCGACAGCCGTTCCAGCGCCATCATCAGGGTGAAGGTAAGGTTGTCGGGACGCAGCGCGTCATCCTCCGGCTCGATCAGCGGTTCGGGCAACCACGTGCCGGGGTAGGTTTCGCGCCGCGCGCGCGCCGATTTCATCTGGTCCAGACAGAGGCGCGACACGATGCGGGTCAGCCAAGCGGCCGGCACTTCGACCCTGCTTTGGTCGCCACGCTGCCAGCGCAGCCATGCCTCTTGCACCACATCCTCGGCATCATGGCGCGACCCGAGCATGCGGTAGGCCAGACGCAGCAGCCGGGGCCGCTGCGTCTGAAAGATGTCGGTGCCGGGATCAGGCGGCATGTGCGGCAGCGGCTGGCAGCGTGGCCGGATGGCTGGCGCGGAAGCCGACCTGCACCCGGTTCCAGATGTTGATCGCCCCGATGGCCAGCGACAGCCAGGCGCGCTCATCGTCGTTGAACGCTGCCGTGACCGCAGCCCAATCCGCGTCCGGCGCACCTGTCTGCTCCAGCCGGGTCAGCGCCTCGGTCCAGCCCAAAGCCGCACGCTCGCGCGCGCTGTAGATCGGGCTTTCGCGCCAAGCCACCAGCATGTGCAGGCGAAGCTGCGTCTCGCCATCCTTCAGCGCCTCGGCGGTGTGCATGTGCACGCAAAAGGCGCAGGCGTTGATCTGGCTGGCACGCAGCTTGATCAGGTGCAACAGGCCCGGCTCCAGCGGGCTGGCCTTGATCGCGGCTTCCAGCGCGAACAGCGCCTTGAAGCCAGCATCGGCGCGTTTGAAATGGTCGGTCATGCGGGGCGTCATTGGTGTCTCCATATCTATCTGACACAAGCATGACGCGGCAGCACAGCCGGATGTGACATGGATAGGCGAATTTTTTCTGGACACCGCCAACAGGGTCAAGCCAAGCCGCGCGCGAAGGCCACAAAGGCGCGCATCCCGGCACTCATTTGCCGGTGGCGGACATAATACAGCGCCAGACCCGGATAGGGCGGAGTCCATTCCGCCAGCACCTGCACCAGACGCCCCGCAGCCAGATCAGCCGCCGCCGCTGCGCGCGAGACATACCCCACGCCGAACCCCGCCCGTGCCGCCGCCAAAACCAAACGCGCATCGTCCAGCACCAACCGCCCCTCGGTCTGCAGGCTGAACGCCTCGCCCCGGCGGGCGAAGTCCCAGCGCAGGCGCGCGGCCTCAGCCAGCCGCAACTGGATGCAGTCCTGCGCAGCCAGATCGGCGGGGGTGCGGATCGGTGGCGCATCGTGCAAATAGGAGGGTGCTGCCACCACGATGTGCTGCTGCTGCCCACCAACCGGGACTGCCACCATCTCTTGGGGCACACGTTCAATCAGCCGCAGTCCGCAATCAAACCCGCCGCTCGCAAGATCAATCAGCGCGTCGTCTGACCGCAGGTCGATCCGCATTTGGGGATGCCGTCGCAGGAAGCCTACGATCAGCGGCACCATGACCACCTCTGCCGCGACGGCCGAGGCATTAATGCGGATTATGCTGTTCGGCTGATCACTGAAATCGTCCAGCGCATCCAGCGCCGCGCCCAGATGATGCAGCGCGGGGCGCAAGGCCTCGGCAAACCGCTCGCCCGCCTCGGTCAGCGAGACGTTCCGCGTGGTGCGGATGAACATCTGCACCTTCAGCCGCGCTTCCAGCCCCGCCACCGCATGGCTCAGCGCAGACGGGCTGCTGCCGGTCGCCCGCGCGGCTGCACGATACCCGCCATGCTCTACCACCGCCAGAAACGCCGCCAACTCTGCCGGGGCAAGCTGCGCTATTGTGCGAAATATCTCATCACTCCGTGCCATATTCGCAGTCTAATGCAAACAATTGCGAACCGCTAGATTTGTGCGACATAGCAAGGGATGCGAATGATGGACAGGATCACGACAGGTTTCGGATTTTCGACAACAGCGGCACAGGTGCTGCATGGGGTAGACCTGCATGACAAGACCATTATCGTCACTGGCGGTGCCAGCGGTATTGGGGTCGAAACAGCGCGCGCGCTGGCATCTGCGGGCGCCTCTGTGACCATCGCAGCCCGCCGTCCTGATGCAGCGGAAGAGGTCGCGGCGGAGTTGCGGCAGGCTACCTGTAACGCCGCTATTGATGTGCGCGAGCTGGATGTGGCCGATCTCGCCTCAGTCCGGCGGTTCGTTACGGGATGGGATCGCCCTCTGCACGCGCTGGTCAACAACGCGGGCATTATGGCCCTGCCGGAATTGGAGAGGACGCCAGACGGGCGCGAGATACAGTTCGCCACCAACTATTTGGGCCACTTCGCCCTGACCCTCGGTCTGCATCCGTGGTTGCGGGCAGCGCAGGGCGCACGGGTGGTCTCCGTCTCCTCGACCGGCAGTCTGTGGAGTCCGATCCTCTGGGATGACCCGGATTTCCGCTTTACCCCCTATCATCCCCTCGTCGCCTACGGGCAGTCAAAAACCGCGTGTATCCTCATGTCGGCAGGCATTGCGGCGAAATGGACGGGCGATGGCATCATGTCGAACGCCCTAAACCCCGGTGCCATCGCCACCAACCTGCAACGCCACACCGGCGGATTGAAGACGCCCGAACGCTTCCGAAAAACACCGCAACAAGGGGCCGCCACATCGGTTCTTCTTGCGGCCTCGCCCTTGCTGGACAAAGTGACAGGCCGCTACTTCGACGATTGCGCCGAGGCGGAAACCGTCGATGCCCGCCGCGATCAGCCTATTGGCACCGTGGCGCGCTATGCGCTGGATCAGCAGAATGCCGAACGGCTGTGGGCGATGGCGAAAGAGATGATTGGGGGTGCGCTGTAATACCCTGAAGGTTGGTTTCATCGGTCTGGGTGATCAGGGTGGACCGATGGCCGAAGCTTTGGCCGAAACACATGAACTGTATGTCTGGGCACGACGGCCTAAGATGCTTGCAGGCTTTGCCAATAAAGGTGCCCGCTTGATGGAGACGGCGCAAGCCGTGGCACGCTCGGTCGAAGTTCTCTGCCTGTGCCTGCCCGGCGATGCCGAGCTTCACGACCTGGTGTTCGACGGCGGTCTTGCGGACGCGTTGCCGCATGGGGCCACCGTCATCAATCACGCGACGGGCGATCCCGACACCGCCGCGCTAACAGCCGAGAGGCTCACCGCAAAAGGATTGCGTTATTTGGATGCTCCGGTGGGCGGCGGACGCCCCTCTGCCGCGTCGCGCAGCCTGACCTGCTTTGTCGGAGGGGATGCGGATACGCTGTGCTTCTGCACGCCGGTGATTGCCCGCCACAGCAGCAACATTCGACTTATGGGCGGCCCCGGGGCGGGTCAGATGACCAAGCTTCTCAACAACGCTCTGACCGTGTCGAACCTGCGTAATCTGGTGGAGGTGTTTTGCCTCGCCGCGAGGGCTGGCGTCAACCTGTTATCGCTGCAAGCAGCACTAGCCACCAGCAGTGGCGGCAGCTTTTTTACTCAACTCGTCTGCTCCTTCTCAGGTTGGGCAGACTCTAAATCACAGCAGGGGAACTTCCGCGGGGTATGTCGGCGTCCCAAGCCTAGAATGGCTAAATGGCATGCAGCGGCCGAGACAACGAAACAAACCCAATTTCAAGAAATTTGATTTGATTTAGATAAAATTGACACAACAGGATCATTGCAAATCCCCAATTTTTGAGTTTACTCGCTTGATCTGAATCATTGCAAAAAATGTCAATACTTGAATTAATTAAAAAATAAAACAATTAATAACGAACTTGGAGGCAATCTTCCCGCTCTTGTCACCATTTCAACTCCTGAATGTCGCAACGCCCCCCCCTTATGATGGTGGAATAAATTGACGGTGGGCGCGAAATGTTTGATTTTAGATCATATGGAAGTTCCGGTATTGTCGTTGGCGAAGCAATGTTCGGCGCGAACTGCCTATTTAAATATAATTTGATAAAAGGAAACTACCAATCATACCCACAATCACTGAGTTTGCTTCACGTAACCGGTCTTCGCTACCCGGGCGGCTCAATGACAGAATCAGACTTTGACGTACGAAATCCAGATTCAAGACCCCTTACCTATACTTCCGATCGACCTTTTGTAGGAATTTCTGATTTCCTGAATTTTGTTAATTTGACGGGCCGATCGGCGACAATTGTTCTACCAACTGCTAAAATGTACAATGGTCAGCTTGATGCATCACACGACGCCCCCCGCGCCATAAATCAGCAATATTTGAAGGACGTATTATCATATGTTACCAAGCTCCTGACACATGGCGATAGCGGTCCCGGTTCGCTGCCGGACACACCGATAGGCACAATCGAGATCGGTAACGAATATTGGGGCAGCGGTCAAATGACTGCCAAAGAATATGGTCAGCTTGTAAATGTGCTTTGCACAGAACTCGAAAAACTTTTTGATTCCCTTCTTGGCCCAAATGCATCTCACCCTCAAGTGTTGATACAAATGGGAGGACCGTGGGACCGGCAATACAAAGAAGGCGGGCTATACGATTCTCTAAGTTGGCTGCAACGTGTTGCCCAAAGCAATTTAGACATAATTGGACAGATCACCAATCCAATGGCGAAAGATGCGATTACAGGACTTGTGGAGCACTATTACTATGATGTTGCGAGCAATGTGCTGAGCCAAACATCAGCCGCTATGAACTATATTAATGTAGATCTCGCGTACTGGTCCAACAACGGTTTTAATGGACTTGATCTCTACTTGACTGAATGGGGCATAAAGTCGGGAAACACCGTGCAGTACGGTTTAAAAGGTGCATCTGTTATGATTGAACAGATGCAATACATGCTTCAACTGGGGGCAGATGGGGCATTTGCCTGGCCCGTGCAGAACGGGCAAACTAGCTTGACCGGCTCATCATCTTCGGCCCCAGCACTTTCACCTATGGGTGCGGCGTTCATGCTAATGGCTGAGGATTTAGTCGGGACGACGCTGATCAACGGTACGGTTGGGCAAACCGGCTTAGAAGTTGATGCATATAAATCATCCACCAAGGTCGTCTTTTTTGTGATGTCACGAAGCGACTCGCCACAAGACGTCGAATTGAATGTATCAAGCCTTGTGTCGGGCTACACAAATATTACCGGTGTTAGAATTGGTATTGCGTCAGGGCTTGCGGTAGATGATCCGACAGCGGTAGCTGTACTGACCACTTACACCCAACAACAACTTGGGCGCGCCGATCATTTATCATTTCACCTCGAACCATTTGAAGTTATCGAAATCGAATTTGAAATTCCTCGAAATATTCGAGTTGACGGCACAAACTTTTCAGAAAGATTGGCCGGTGGCCTGGGTGACGATATTATAAATGGGCTAGATGGTAATGATTCTATAATTGGGAGAGTAGGTCACGATATATTGCATGGAAATAGAGGTAACGATGGATTGGATGGATGGGATGGCGATGATACTATTTATGGGGATGACGGAAATGACAGGCTTGGTGGACAACAGGGCAATGATCACTTAAATGGGGGTTCTGGAAATGATGTGCTTCAGGGTGGGATCGGAAATGATACTGCTGTTTACACCTCACCTAGCGGCGTAAGAATAAACCTTTCCGTCGTTGGGAGCCAAGACACCGGTGAGGGCATCGATGTTCTAACGTCGATTGAGAACATATCATCGGGAAGTGGTAGCGATAGGTTAATTGGTAACGATGTTGCAAATTACATAGAAAGTGGAGCGGGTAACGATACTGTATTTGGCGGCAATGGAAATGACACTGTATACGGTTCGTATGGGAATGACCTGATCAGTGGGGATGCTGGAGATGACCGAATCTACAGTGAGTGGGGATCTGACACTGTTACTGGGGGCCTAGGGAAAGATATTTTATTTGGAGGTAGCTTGGACGGAGTTAGAGATATTTTTGTTTTTAACAATGTGTCAGAGTCTGGAAGCGGCGAATCGTTGCGTGACCAAATCTTTGATTTTGCTTCCGGCATTGACGACGTAGATCTTTCAAGGATTGATGCGAATACACAGAGAGCGGGGGATCAATCGTTCTTATGGTCCAATACTACTGCCGCAGCAAATTCCGTTTGGTATGCTGTAAACGGCACAAATGTTATGCTTCGCGCTGACAATAATGGTGATTCAGTTTATGATTTTGAAGTTTTATTAGCAAACATTACTCATCTAAATTCAACAGATATCATCTTGTAATCTGACCTGCTTGGCAGAATCAGGGCAGATCGCAATGCACTAGTCCTTTCTGTTGCACTCCATGCACGCATCATGGCCCGCGACTGATGGGATGCAGCTGCCGTTGCCCCCAACTTTTATCCAGCGTGAGCGAGACTCCGGGTTTGAGTTTTGCCCATTTGGGCGGGTTGGGCAACGGGGGCTGGCGCGGAGTTTTGTGGATTGTGCCGGTTCAGGCCCCGTTGCGGGGCGAAGGTTTGGGCAAACTCGGCTGGGGTCTGCCAGCCGAGGCGGGAGTGGGGCCGTTCGGTGTTGGAGTCCGTGCGCCAGGCGGCGAGCGTGACGCGGGCATGGTGCAGGGACGGGAATAGGGTTTCATTCAGGAGTTCGTCGCGCAGGCGACCGTTGAAGCTTTCGGTGAAGGCATTCTGGGTCGGCTTTCCCCCTCTCGCGGTTTGCATGCAAACCGCTGCCGGGCAGCGGGGTGCGATGTAGTGCCAGTCAAACTTGCGGTCATCCACGAACTTCAGGATCGCGTTTGAAGTGAACTCGGTGCCATTGTCACTGACTACCGTCTGAGGCTTGCCGCGGGTATCGAAGAGTGTCGCCAATTCCCGCGCCACCCGTGCGCCCGACAGTGAGGTGTCGGCGATCAGGACCAGGCATTCCCGCGTGCAGTCATCGACCACGGTCATGATCCCGAAGCGGCGACCGTCGGTCATCTGGTCGGACACGAAGTCGAGCGACCAGCGCTGGTTAGGCAGCAGCGGCAATACCATCGGGGCCCTTGTGCCCATTGCCCGCCTGCGCCCGCCGCGACGGTGCACATGCAACTGCTCTTCACGGTAAATGCGGAACAGTCGCTTGTGGTTCACCGCATGGCCCTCGCGCCGAAAGAATACATGTAATCGACGATACCCGAACCGGCGTCGAGCCTTGGCAAGTTCTTTTAGCCGCTCGCGCAGCTCGGGATCGTCCTGTCGAACCACCTCATAGCGCATGGTCATCCGACAGCAGCCGATCACCCGACACGCCCGCCGTTCGCACATCCCGTGATCTGCCACCAGATGCGCGACCGCTTGCCGCTTTGCGACGGGCGTCACCACTCTTTTTTCCCAAGAGATCCTTCAGCGCGGCATTGTCGAGCATCGCATCCGCCAGCAACCGCTTCAGCCGGGCGTTTTCGTCTTCAAGACCCTTCAGACGCTTGGCCTCGCTGACATCCATGCCGCCATACTTGGCCTTCCATTTGTAGACGGTCGCATCGCTGACGCCGTGCTTGCGGCACAGATCGGCGACGGAAATCTCGGCCTCATGCTCTTTCAGAATGCCGATGATCTGGTCTTCGGTGAACCTGCTGCGCTTCATCTCTGGTCCTTTCGGTTGGGCCAGAGTCTACCTCAAACTGGATTAGGTGGAGGGGGCAACGTCAAGATCACCGACCATGTAGGCCCGTGACAGATATAAACTGCCCGGGCCTTTGACAAATGCCATCCAAAGACCAAAGTATTGAAGTCTAGCGAACGACTAACTACCAAATCGCCCTAGGGCTGCCGAACAGGTATCCCTGCCCCTCATTGCAACCTATTGACCGAAGAAAATCCCTCGAGGAAACACTCTCAATGCCTTCTGCGACGATGCTCATGCCAAGAGCATGCGCCAGTTCCACAGTAATACGGACGATGGGTCTGTTGCGCGGGTCACGATCCATATCGCGCACGAAAGATTGGTCAAGCTTGATCCGGTCAACCGGCAAATCCCGCAAATGCATTAACGAGGCGAAACCTGTGCCGAAATCATCCAGCGCGACGGAAATGCCCGCAGATCGCAACAATGCCAACTGCCGCCCGAGAAGTGGGTTCGACTTGCCCACAAGAACAGTTTCCAGCACCTCGATCTCTATGGCTGTAGTTGGAATATTGCTCCTGCTTAATTTATCCAATAGGTTAGGAACAAAATTTCTAACTTTTAGGCTGTAATGTGAGGTATTCAGACTAATGCTACCAAGAGGGAGTTGTTTAGACTCTTGAAATCTGTCGAGCAGCTTCGGCCAATCTGAAACAACGGCCTCTAGAACTTGTTGATCTAACAGTCGGGCACAATCTGGATCATCCAGAGCATCGCCCCAAACGGATGGGTCGCTGACCTCCCCCCCAGGCTCCAGAATCCGTGCCAACGCCTCATAGCCCCGAATTAATCCGCTCGCGAGATCTATGCGCGGTTGATAATACGCCACGATCTTTCCAGTAGCGGCGGCATTTCGGACACGCTCGATAGCAGCGCGGCGTCGATCCGCTACGGCGCGAATTTGCCAGTCGAAGACTGCAGCGGTTCCTTTTTGTATACTTTTGGCATGGAGCAATGCCATATCTGCGCATCTGATTAGGTCCGCTTGAGACGTCGCATCTTGTGGAAAGCGCGCAAGCCCAATTGAAACGCCGACTTGCAGTTCGATCTCAGCCACTCTTATCGTGGCACCAAGGTCGGCCGAGAGACTTTCAAGCATGGCGTGAACCTCACCGGACGACGAGCCAGTGTCACGTTTGACAACGGCGAACTCGTCACCACCAAATCGTCCCACGAAGGCATCCTTACCAAAGAAAGTGGAAATCCGTTGCGCCGCAATCTGTATCACCACATCACCGATAGGGTGTCCATACGCGTCGTTGACCTCCTTAAAGCGATCTAGATCCAACAGCATCAGATGGAAATTGCCCTGTAGGCTTGTCGCGGCCGCAAGATGCTCAGCCAGCCGATGGTTGAACCAGCTGCGGTTTGCCAACCCCGAAAGCTCATCGATATGAGCCGCCCGCCAAAGTGTCGCGGTAGCCTTTGCCTCTTCAACGCGCAAACGCCTGGAAACCCGAGCGGCCTCGACAAAATAATACAGCAGCGCAAGGCCGCTTGCGATGAGGCCGAGCTTGGCAAATGGATCAGTAAACTGGGGAATCAGTTCTAAGAACACCGCCAAGATAACGACCGCTACTACGACGATTTCGCCGTAGACCATGATTGGCAAAATATCGCTGCGTCGAACAAGAAACACGAGCATACAGCCGATCAAAGCAGCCCCGCATATCGACAAGGCGCGATCGTTTTCACCCGCCATCAAGGCAGGCATCCAAAGAAAACTCACCATGACTATCAAGAACAGCACTGACGAAATAATCTCGTCCCACCGCGTTGCTTGACGTCTTCGCACCTTCAGAAACAGGTAGTACACTCCGTGAGCAATGAGATACAAAGTTGGCCAGACCCATGAACCTCGCCACCCAGTATATCTAAAGAGAAGCCAACTGCCTACAGTTACACCAATAAATCTGGCTGAAACTTCCGTGAGGTCGCCATACTCCAACCGAAAAAGTCGATTGAGTTCTTCTGAAGGGTTGGGCGGGACTCTCAAATGAATCTTCCCCACGTTCTGAAAATACCATCAAGTGAATCGGGCACGAGCGCCACAGTCAAGTACGAAGAGTATCCCTTCTGCCAACATCGAAAGCAAGTTGCGTTGTTTTGAACAGTGGTGAAAATCTACTTCCACGCCCCCATTGCCGGACAGTGCGGAAAGAACCATTGCGTTGATCAGCACGCAAAACGAAGTTGAAGACCTGTCAGCGAGCGGATTTTGATAGCTTGTGCCAGGCGGCGTTGAGGTAGTCTCCCCATTTTTTGATAGGGTGCATTCGTAGCACTTACGCGACCATTTCCAGTTTCTGGGCGGGTGTGATGCCGCCGATGCACATGTTTGGGCGGTCGTTGTTGTATGGCCATAGCCATTGTGTGGCATGATCCTGTGCCTCCTCGATGGCTTCGATGGCAGCATGAGCCGTTCATCTATGTAGAAAGTAAAACTGAGTGAGAAGACCTAGATTATATGGGAAATGATCGAACAGATCAGGATCGGAAAAACAAGCTAGGACCGACGAGCCCTGCAGCTCGCTGAACAAATTTGGACCCGATCATGCTGATCGCCATATCGGCCCGCGGCCTTCAAGAGGGCTGCATTACGAAGCCTGACAGTAGATCGTGCTCGATCCGACCAAAACGTCTAAATCCTCTTGCTTCAAGGACAGCAACCACAGAAGACCGTCCTCCACTGAATGTGCTGCATGACAAGCATGACATAGATGCAGCCTGCGGATACGGGGCTGACGGCAACCACAACATCTATTCAGAGGCCATCACCGCAAACCCCTTATTTCCTTAAAACATGGGGTGTATGCACTGCTTAAGGACGACCGGTGGGGGGGGGGGGCAACATCCTGATGGCAGTGCATCCTCCAGAGCGCGACCATTTCGGCAGAGGCGCTTTGGCTTGATCAAGCGGGGACCAAGCACCCGCTGAACTGCCTTAATGCTCTGTTAACTATTCTTCGCCACAATAGTTAACGGACGGCCTGAATGGAGATTTTGGACAATGCGCATCCTGTTGGTGGAAGACGATCCTAGAACCTCGAGCAGCATCGAAATGATGATGACCCGAGCGAGCTTGAAAGCTGATTGCGTTTATCTCGGGGAAGAGGGTATCGATTTTGCGAAGTTGTATAATTATGACTTGATTGTGTTGGATCTGAGTCTGCCGGACATGTCGGGCTATGATGTTCTCCGGCACCTCCGTCAAGCTCGAGTCGAAACGCCCATACTGATCCTTTCAGGATCTGACGATATTGACGATCGAATCAGGGGCTTCGGATTTGGAGCCGATGATTACATGTCTAAACCGTTTAATCGTGAAGAGTTAGTTGCCCGTATCAAGGCTATCATCCGGCGTTCTAAGGGGCATGCTCAACCCTTGATCCGCGTCGGCAAGATTCTGGTCGATATCGAAGCCAAGACCGTCGACGTTGAAGGGGTAAGATTGAGGGTTACAAGTAAAGAATATCAGATTTTGGAGCTTCTTGCTCTCCGGCGAGGAGCCACCCTTACGAAAGAGGCATTTATGAACCACCTCTACGGTGGCATGGATGAGCCGGAGACAAAAATCATTGACGTTTTCATCTGTAAACTTCGCAAGAAGCTGTCTGATGCGACCGGGGGACAGAGTTACATCGAAACCGTGTGGGGCCGAGGCTATGCGATGCGGGATCCTGGCACAATCGAAAATCGCCTGCAGATTTCCGCTTAGCAGGACTGGTAGCAATTGACACCTCAGCGGTGATGTCGATCCTATATCTGTAAGAGACTAGAGCGGAGGAACAACTGTTAGCTTGCTCCATTGCATTTAACCGATCATATATTCGCTCTAGAAACTCAGTTTAAGGCAATGTGGAATATTGACCAAGAGATATATTTTGAAGTTGCGGCCGCAACTCGATGTAGATGTTCTGCATCGAATTAATTTAAGTTTTCGCTCTAAAATGTCAGGCAAATGCGCTAGATTTTTTCACCTTGAAATGTGAGTCGAAATGGATGATCTAACCCTCGGACTTGAAGATGCAGCTTCATACTGGCACGCTGTCGTGAAATCTGCCTCCCTTGGGGTTTGGGACTACAACTTGATCACTGGCGAAAAACGATATTCGTCGATCTGGCGCGAAATTCGCCATTTATCGCCAACTGATCCACTTCCGGCGAACGACGAGGAATGGTTTTCTTCTATTCACCCTGATGATGTAGGCATTGCCAGATACAACACGGAATTGATCAACCAAGGTTTGGCAGATTTAGTTTCGTTCGAATATCGAGAGCGCAATAGGAATGGCCGATGGATTTGGATTATGTGTCGGGGAAGAGCGCTTAACCACGATTTCTCTGGTCGAGCGACTCGTTTCGTCGGCATTGACAGCGACATTTCAGAAGTTAAGGAGGCCGAGCAAGCGCGAGCGCTAAATGCTAAGCAGCTTGAAATCGCGGTAACGATGGCTGGGATTGGCATTTGGAAATTTGATTATCAGACCGAATCGGTCTGTTGGGACGCCCGAATGCGAGAAATCTACAGCGTCCCTGCAACTCTTGATCCCCTTCCGCGTGATATGTGGGAGAGATCAATCCATCCGGATGATCGTGCCCGAGTTTTGGCGTCCACGCAAGAGGGTGAAGAGAAAATGCTAGACTATTTTTTGGATTATAGAATTATAAGATTAGATGGGGAAGTTAGACATATCCGTAGCCGAGTTGGCTTTATAAAGGATGGACTCGATGGTTTTAGCATTATTGGAGTCAATTGGGATGTTACAGACGACCTTATGCGGTCGGTCCGTCTAGATGAGCTGAACCGGATCGCCGTAGATCGATTAGAGAAGTTAACCCAAGCGCATGACAAACTTGAGCGCATTTCGCGACGTGACTATTTGACTGGCCTGCTGAACCGTCGATCTCTGGACGACTATCTTGTTCGCATTCAATCCGATGAAAGGCAGACTTCTGAGATTGCTTTCATCATGCTAGATATTGATCATTTTAAGAAGATCAACGATACTTACGGGCACGCTTTCGGCGACAAGCTGTTACAGGTTGTATCAAATGCACTCGATTGTGCAATTTCGCCACACGGTTTGTTGGCAAGGACTGGCGGTGATGAATTTCTTGCAATAGTTGTAGATCCAGGTTCTGACGCATTGCCGATGTCCATTGCCTTCTCTGCCATCGCCAAAGCCCGTGAAGTGTCTTTGGCAATAGGCCATGAGATTACGCTTAGCGCGGGTGTCGATATTGGCTGCCTACGGATTAAAACAGTTGACGAATTCTTTGCGTGTGCTGACCGAGCGATGTATGAAGCAAAGCGCAATGGCGGCGCAGCAGCGGTGTTGGCTTCAAGCTGACATAGGTTCCGCAAAACTGTTTGAACCGCCTCGGGTTTACCGGGTGGTGGTATGTTCAATGACTAGGCAACCATATCGAGTGTGTTCAGGTTTGCATAGCACGCCTCTTCTGCTTCTGCGGGTGGGATGTATCAGATGGGGCCGAGAAGGCGGCGGTTGTTATATCAAGCAACCCATTTGAGGATTTCCCATTCGATTTAGCTCATAGATTTCCACGATCCGATCTGGTTGAGAGCTTCGGTTTTGAAGAGGCCGATGACGCATTCGGCCAAGGCATTATCGTAGGCGTCACCGACGGTGCCGATCGAGAGATCGATCTCGGCTTCAGCCAGGCGTTCGGTGTATATGATCGACAAGTATTGCGAACCGCGATCCGAACGATGGCTCAAGCTCTTGTTATCCGGCGTCTTTCTTTGTCATATCACCTGCTCCAGCGCGTGGAGGACAAACAGTGTCTTGATGGATGTCGAGGTGCGCCAGCCCACGATCCGCCTTGCGAAAACGTCGATGACAAACGCGACGCAAACTGTTCCCGACCATCTGGGCACGCAAGTGAAGTCTGACACCCATAGCTTGTTCGGCCGATCCGCCATGAACAACCAGTTCACCTTGTCGTACGGGCAGAGCAGTGACGTGTCAGGATTGGTTGTGATGACCTTCTTGCCACGGACCACACCTCGGAGGCCCAAACTGTGCATTAAGCGTTCCACGGTGCAGTGGGCAACGTCTTCGCCGGCCCGCTGCAAAACGTGCCAGACCTCCCGCGCGCCGTTGAGCGTGCGGTTGGCATCCCAGGCCGCGTCGATCTTGATGCTAAGGGCGGCGTCCGACTTCGCTCGGGCCGAGGCCACGGCAGGATTGCGCGCAATGGCAGGCCGATCTTTATAAGTCGAATGGGCCAACTGCAGTGCTCTGCAAATTGGCGCGCCCCCATGCACTTCACGGCTTTGCTCAATGGAAGCAATCATTTGCGAAACGGGTGCCCGAGATCGGCCTCGGCAAAATACGCAGACGCCTTCCCTCAGTATCTCATTGGCCTGCCGAAGTTCGCGCACCTCGCGCTCAATTTCCTTGATCCTGACCTTCTCTGCAGCAGTCTGGCCTAGCCGTTCGCCACCATCACGCTGGACTTGGCGGTTCCAAACACGCAGGCTGTCCGGCGAATAACCCAATTTACCCGCGATCGCCGACAGCAACGCAGCTTCGCTTTGATAATCATCGTGGTGTTCCACCGCCAGCCGAACCGCGCGTTCGCGGAACTCTGGGGGATACGGCCTTGAGGTTTTCTTCTTTTGTGCATGTTCCATAACGGGCAATTCTCTGAGAGTTTTGTCCTCCGTTGAACCCGGGGCAGTTCAATCATGAACACCGACCAAGGCTCGCTGTTCACATCCTTCGACTGGACCGAACGGCTGAAGCAGGCCAAGACCAATACCTCCATGGACGACAAAGCCCGCTACTTGGACAACATCTTAATTGCGCGGCTGTGGCGATCCCTGAAATACGAATGCGTTTATCTGCACGTCTGTGAAACCGGGTCCCAAGCCTAGGCGGGTATCGGACCCGGGATCACTTTATACAACCACCAGCGGCCCCACGCCGCCCATGGCGGACAACCACCCGCCCTCGTTTACTTCAACGCAACGCAAACCGATCAGCAGGTGAAGGCAGTAGCTTAAATCATCCCGGAAATCTGTCCGCGAGTTGGGGAGTAGCTCAGAGAACGGGTATTGAGAGAGCTTCAACGCTCGGTTTCGCGATGAATTGCTTAACTGTGAGGTCTTCTACCGCCTGCTCGGGGCCCAGACTCTGATCGAGAAATGGCGCCGCCACCACAACACTGTCAGGCCACAGAGCGCCTTGGGGCACCGCCCTCCAGCGCCAGAAACCACCGCCCCTATGGGCCCGAGGCCCACCATGAGCTGGCATTCGACCCGGGCCGATCAATGGGTGCAGTCCACTAATTTTCAAGATTGGCATATTCTTGAGAAAATCAACGGGAAGAACTTTCAGATTTCATTTCTACGAAGATCCAATAGCTTTGCAACGGCCGCTGCAAAGTCATGCATACTGACGGGCTTCATCAAATTGATGTCCTGCTCTTTCAAACCGTTCCCATGGATGGCTGCTTCGCGAGGATATCCCGACATGAATAGGACAGGCAAATCAGGTCGATTCTCTCTGGCTCGTTTAGCCAGCATCGGGCCTTGCAACGTGCCAGGCATAACAACATCTGTTACAAGCAATTCGATCGATACATCACCAAGGAGGATTTCATACGCTTGATCACCATTGACAGCCACTGTGACCTTATAACCGAGCGACTGAAGCTGCCGAGTCAGCATATCGCGGACGCTCTTTTCATCCTCCGCCAATAAAACGTGGGCAATGCCTCGCGTGAAGGATTTCGGGGACACCGCACGTTCCAGATTCGCCGTTTCCTCGGTTGCCTTGAAATATAGCTTTACCGTCGTGCCAACGCCAAGCTCGCTGTAAATGCGGGCGCTACCGCCAATCTGGGACATAAGGCCATGCACCATGGCAAGTCCCATGCCTGAACCTTGGCCGACGCTCTTGGTGGTGAAGAATGGCTCGAACGCCCGGTCCACAACCTCTCTGGTCATACCGCTACCGGTGTCCGTCACTGCCAGCATCACATAACGTCCAGGTGTGACTAGCTCATTTCGATCATTGATGTAGTCTTCATCTAAACGAATGTTGCGCGTTTCCAACGTCAACTTTCCGCCATCGGGCATGCTGTCACGCGCATTGATAGCCAAATTTAAAATGGCGTTCTCGACTTGTGAGCGGTCGATCATAGTGTTCCACAAACCACCCCAAGCGACCATCTCGATCTGAATCGTTTCAGGAAGAACCCGGCGCAGCATCCTATCGCTAGAAGTCAAGATGTCTGATAAATTGTGAACTTGCGGGCTGAGAATTGCTTTGCGACCATAGGCCAGCAATTGTAATGTCAAGCGGCGGCCTCGTTCTATTGCGTCCTCCATCTCTTTGCAGAACAACTGACCTTCCGACTTGTCATCAATGATCTGAAGTAGCTCCAGATTGCCTTTCAAAACTGCAAGTGTGTTGTTGAAGTCATGCGCAATACCCCCGACTAGCTGCCCAAGTGCCTCAAGTCTCTGGCTGCGCGCCAGTGCCTGCTCTGCTTCGTGCTGCTTTGTTGTATCGAATACAACGCCGGCAATCAATTTTTCCCCATCCGAAAGCCCGTCGATCAGGAAGGTGGTGTCGAGCATCGACCGCCTCACACCGCCTTCTGTTTCAAAGATGTCCTGACGTGAGATGCTGCCACCGTTCGCAATAAGGCGTTCGTCGACCGCTTGCAGTGCCATGGCTGTCTCAGCGCCAAAAATATCCGGTGCCGAGCGCCCGATAAATGTGTCCTTGGTGCATCCTGCATAGGCTGCAGCCAATTCATTGCCGTAGATGTAGGCTCCGTTCAAACCCTTGATAAAGACCGCGGCGGGCATGTTTTCGCACAGGGCATGGAATATCTTCTCTGACCGGTGTGCTTTCGCTTTGGTTTCGGTCAGGTCTGTCACGTCGCGAAGAAAGCCAATAAGGTCTGGGCGGTAAGCTTCCTTCGTAGGCATCCAATGGGCGGAGACGTCAAAATGTTGGTAAGCTCCCTGCGCATTCTTGAGCCGGACCGAAGCGGTAAAATCCCGAGCCTCGGCCATCGCAGCACCTAAGATCTGCTTGTAAGGCGCCAAATCGTCAGGGTGCAAAAGAGCGAAGGTGTCGGAAACGCCAGCGGCCTCCTGAGCGGTATAACCAAGCGTTTTATGAAGCTTCGGCGACCATTGGACGCGATCTTCGCGAACACACCAGTAAAATATGCCCGACGAGACCGCTTCTAACATTTCCCAGTAGTGTTCGGATGCGATCGTTTGTGCAGCGAGGGTTTCGGGTATATTCACGCCAGCTCCTCTCCCCGGACCGGCTCGTGTCGTATTCACAACCGGAATTTAAGGGCAGTTTAAAAAAGCATGCGCGCCGTCGCACTTCGAAGTCAATACTTATCAGATCCAAAGGGCGACAGAGCATGCTATCGCCTCTCCTCTGCATTGAACTGATTGGAGGTCGGTCTTTGCGCCAGAACACATAAGCGACCGGCAACAATGGGCCGAACAACTCGACGTTGGCCTAGGGTCAGGACTCGTTCTCGCATCATAGCCAGAACATGACGGTTGCGGCGAGAGCGACGGCGGATAGGAAGACCTTCGGGCATCTGTCGTAGCGCGTTGCAACTCGCCGCCAGTCCTTGAGGCGCCCGAACATGATCTCGATGCGGTTGCGGCGTTTGTAGCGGCGCTTGTCGTGCCTGATGGGCTTGACGCGCGACTTCCTGCCGGGGATGCAGGGCTTTATCCCTTTGTCCTTCAACGCTTCCCTGAACCAATCAGCGTCATATCCGCGGTCTGCCAGCAACCACTCCGCCTTGGGCAGGCTGCCCAGCAGGGCCGCCGCGCCGGTGTAATCGCTGACCTGGCCTGCGGTCATGAAGAAGCGGATAGGGCGGCCCTCAGCATCGGTAACGGCATGCAACTTGGTGTTCATGCCGCCCTTGGTTCGGCCGATCAGACGGCCCCTCTGGTCGCTTGCCCCCCCTTTTTCGACCGCAGGCTGGTCGCCGTGCGGTGTGCCTTCAAGTAGCTCGCATCGATCATCACCGTATTCGGAACGGCTGCCTCGCAGGACAGGCGATCCATCATCCGGGCGAATACCCCCTTCTCACTCCACCGCTTCCAACGATTGTAGAGGGTCTTCGGCGGGCCATATTCCTTCGGCGCATCGCACCACCACAAGCCATTGCGATTGATGAAGATTATGCCGCTCAACACCCGCCGGTCATCGACCCGCGGTTTGCCGTGGCTCTTGGGAAAGAACGGCTGCAGCCGCGCCATCTGCGCCTCGGTCAGCCAGAAAAGGTGGCGCATCGTTCAGTCTCCTTGCGGAGGCTGAATCATGCTGCAAGGGCAAGATCAATGGGTCCTGACCCTAGCGATGTATGGGCCCAGATGGCGTTTCGGAAAGGAACTATTCAATTGGAACGGGCCGTGCGATGTAGAATCCTTGCAGGAACGAGGCACCCATCAGTTAAAGTTGCTCATACAGTTCTGGCCGATCAACAAATTCGGCAACGGTCATAATACTAAGCACATTTACTGCTTCGATAAAACAGCGCCCTGTCGCCGAGGATAGAGAATCCTTATTTGGTTATTACGCAAACTGGCCTTCGATCCTCAATATGACTAAACTTAAGGAACGCAATTACCCAAATGTTGCACTTCCCGCACCAAAGTCACCCAGTGAAACCTGCACGCTCAAGTCATGTAACTATCCCATATAGGTGGCGGCGTCTGTGTTGAACTGTGTGCCGAGGAAACCCGAGCGAAACCGTCAAATTCCGCAACTGCATCGCACAGAACATGCAATTCTTTGTCCTAGCAAATCTGATGTATTCTAAACTTCCATAGGATGTTGGCCCTATGCATTTAGCTTTAGCAACGGCATACTACTTTGAACTTGGCGTGAAGCCTATTCATAGAGTAATTTAGCCTCCGAGCGAAAAAGCTCCTTCAGTTCTTCCACTGCTATAGGCTTAAAAAGTAGGCGGCCTGAATCCATGCCGCGGGCTTTGGCAATCATTTGTGCGGCAACCGCCGAGGTTATTTCGCCCCCCGTAACAAAACGAATGCGCAGTTGCCTCTTGATTGCCTTGAGTTCCTCAATGACCTCAATCCCATCCAGCTCGGGCATGTTTATGTCCACGATCAACAGTGCGGCCCTTTCTTCGGCTGCGACTTCAGCTGCAAGCTCACGCCCATTTGTGCAAGTGGTCGCTTTCCAGCCCTCCATTTCAGCAACACGGCGCACAAAGCGGGAAAACTCCAGATTGTCGTCGGCTATGTAGACCCTCATTTATGTTTCCTCCCTCGCAAGACCTATAATGAAGCCCCATAAAGGCTTTCACTAAAGAAACCAATCGACCTAAGATACTAGATCTGAGGCGACAGTTGGGTTCAGATTTCCTCGCCTGCGAGAATATGCAAAGCGATCCTCTTCAGGCTTTAGACATTAGTTCGAGACGGCGCGCCAAATCGTCACGTGTAAAAGGCTTGGAAATCAGTTCAACGCCTAAATCTAGCTGGCCGTTATGCACGATGGCGTTCTCGGTATATCCCGACATAAACAGAACCTTGATTCCCGGTGACAGCTTGCGGGCTAGTTCCGCAACGCGTGCTCCGTTCAGCGACCCAGGCAGAACTACATCGGTAAGCAGAATGTCATAGGATTTTGTTTGCAGCAGATCTATGGCGTCTTCGCCGGTCAGTGCCGTATCCACCGAGTAGCCAAGTATAATCAGTGTGCGCTCGGCGTAGCGTAGGATGGCAGTGTCGTCTTCGACCACGAGAATGCGATCTTGCCCGGACGCGGGGCGGCCAAAGACAGGAGCTAATTGGCCGGGATCGGCGGCATGGTCGGCAAGGTCACGGGGGAAATACATCTTGACCGTAGTACCCTGTCCCAATTCGGAGTAAATTTTTACGTGGCCGCCTGATTGCTTGACGAAACCGAATACCATGCTGAGGCCGAGGCCACTGCCCTGACCGACGCCTTTAGTGGTGAAAAAAGGTGTAAATGCCTCACGTATCACATCTCGGGACATGCCCGTGCCTGTGTCAGTGACTGCGACCATCACATATTGGCCAGAAGACACCTCCGAATGTTGCGACGCATATTCAGCGTCAAGTCGCGTATTTGCAGCCTCTATAGTTAGTTTTCCGCCATTGGGCATCGCATCGCGGGCATTAACTGTCAGGTTCAGGAGCGCGTTCTCGAACTGGCCCTGATCGAGACGGGTCTTCCAAAGGCCTCCCGCACCTACTATTTCGATATCTACCTTATCACCAGTAGCGCGCCTTAGGAGCGGATCTAGATCGCGCAGAACAACGTTAAGCGACAGGATTTCTGGCCTGAGTGCCTGCTTTCGAGCGAACGAAAGCAGGCGCGATGTCAGGGTGGCCCCCCGCAGCGCCGCGGTCCGAATTTCGCCAAGAAGTTCAGCCAGATGTGCATTTACTTTCGAGCGGGTGGCATGATCCAAAGCTAACTCGACATTGCCTAAAACAACCGCGAGAATATTGTTGAAATCATGCGCAATCCCGCCCGTTAGCTCGCCGATTGCCTGTAATTTTTGCGAATGCCTTAGATCGGCTTCAACGCTGGCGCGGTTCATAAGGCTGCTGAGCGTATCGGCGAGGATGGTCGCCTCGTTTCTGATCCCAATTCCGCCTTGCAGCAGAAGAAACGCTTTGGCTACATTTCCGATGTGGAGCGGCCATGTCATCAGACCTGAGAGGTCGCAGGCGCCACGTGCAGTTTTTTGCACCGCGGAACGCAAAGTCTCAGTTCGGGAATTCTCAGGTAGCTCCCAAAGGCGCGCAAGCCCACCCTCCAAATGCAGCTGGGAGCCCTTTTCAAACAAAGGTGCCGACTCACCGCTGACTGCCAAGATCATCAGTTTTCCTGCGTCTACGCCAATGATGAATGCGATGGGTCGTTCGCATGCAATCCGCAGCGCGTCGAGCGCATGTCGCAAATGGTCAGGATCCGTAGTGTCTATCTCAGACATCTGACGAACGCCGATCAAAGTGCGCTGCAGAGCCGCAGCGTTCTGTGAAACAAGTTCCTGCGCTGCTCTGCGCCGCTCGATTTCCAAGTCAAGTGCCGCTATCTTTTCTGCAAGTAGGCGAAACCGGCGCGAAAGTTCCGTATCGCCCTTTAAGGCAAGCAGGATGCAGACCTCCCCCGAGCGTCTGACTATACGATGCCCCTTTGCTGTCAGCAATGCGCCGTCCGAACAGCGGCGGAAGCGCGCAATCAACGGACTCGAAACCGTCGCAGCGTCGCTGAGAAAGCGCATAAGGCGGCCATCTTCGGACTCAAGCAGGTCAGTTATCGGAAGGACTTCATCGGACTCGGCGGGTGCATCAAGCATATCCCTTGCCCTAGAACTAGCAAACCGCACCTCATGCGACAGAACGCCCACAACAACGACGGCCTCATCAGTTAAGGCAACGACCTGCGGCAGGGATAGAAGCAAGGACTCGGTCAATTGGGGCAGCTCATACGAATGAACCGAAGAAATCCGTCTCGATGGATTGCGGTTCTTCGTGCCGCTTGAGAAACGAAACTACCACACGGCATCGCGCGTCGCCACGCGCAATAGCCTCTTTGATTCCGACGCGCGCATAGCCACGGTTTTCTGCCGAGATGTGGCCAAACACATTCGCCGTCATCCGGCAAAGGGATGGGCGTCCGATCACTATGTCTCCGAACGGGCAGGAAGAATTAACCAGAGTGATCATCTGGTCGTCCGCTTGCTCGATTGAAAATCCGCCGCCGATACGTTTCTTTAGATGCACTAGCGCGGCTGCGACTTGGTCATTGTTAAGTCGTTCGGTGCCGTAGGCAGTGCGGTACTCTCCGTTTAAAGCTCGCCCGATCAAGAGTCCGACATGGTTCACGTAGGCTGAGGCCTCCTGCACGCCGACCGTGTCTTCAAGGATTCCGGCAAGCTCCCGGATAAGCGAACGCATGAAGGCGTCCTTGGTTAGCCCTGGTGCCGGGTAGACCGTATCGAGATCAACTTCCATGAGACACCTATTTAGTAAACGGCTTTGTTACAGGATGACACCCACTTCGTCATCAAAACACTCCTTCAGACGTTGGTCAATTGCTGGTGTGCGGTCGAAGTGACGCCAGTGAAATCTGTAATGTGGGCGCACTAGCTAGGCACCTTTTCACGTCTCGTAAGGCGTTTTCCCATTGAGGGCGCCATGTGGTCTGGCCAGATTGTAGAGCTCCTCCCACTCGCCCAGTTTGTCGTTCAGACCGACATCATAATTGTAGCTTGAGAAGCTGGTAGAACTCTTGCTCATCAGATATGTGGGATCGTTCAACCGTGCCGTTAAGTTGCGGCAAACTGGGCTTGATCTACGCGTGACGGATGCCTTTGTATTCGACATGCCAGTGGAATTTCGCTTGGAACCCATGGCCGTTGTCGGTGCGAATTTCCTGAATGCGGAACGGAAAAGCTGCGCTCACGTGATACACGAAATTTATGGCATTGGCCTGGTTTTGGCGTTCGTATCTTCAGGGCGCGGATCCGTGTCGCATGATCAATCGCCTTGCATTGAAAACGCCGAGTCTTTGGCACCTGATTTGTCTATGAACGTCAGTAACTTGACGTCCATCTAATTTTATGCCCAAGAACCTGCTTGTTATGGCGCTTGGTGTGGATTTTGCGCACCCAGGTGCCACCCGGCAGGCGGTTCACACCATTGCGCTTAAGGATGCGATACACGTCGGCCATCGAGATTTTGAGCCCTGATAGCGCTCGAGATACCAAACAATGCGGATTGGCCCGAGGTGATAATCGCGGCGTAGAAGGAGGACTTTCTCCGTAACCGCCTCTGGCGTCCGGTTCGGATGGTTGTGCGGAACCGATCTCTTGTCGGCCAGCCCCACCTCACCATGATCTGCCAAGGCATGACGCCATCGATAGAAGCTGGCTTTCCAAATTCCGAACTATCGACACGTCTTGCTGACGTCACCTCACGCCGCAGTGTGATCCAAAATGCGCAGCTTGCGCCGGATTTCCTATCTGTCTTTGGCCATCGAACCCACCCCTCCACTCCAAAACGGAGATTAGAGAACGTGTCTCGCTGAAAAGTGTCTTGCTGCATCGATAGATCCTACAATAACGGATATTTATATCGAGAGGCTGAGTGCCCAGACGCCGGTGGTGGCGGTGTATCGACGCCCACTGTCACGCGGCCTGCAGGACTTGCTTCAGCGCGCTTAGGCTTTGGTGGCTTAGTTGATCGAGTGTGCTGAACTGCTCAGCAAGGCTTTCACGTGCCGCGGTCGTAGCGGCTGTTTCGATATTACGCAATTGGTGACAGAGCGCATCCATCGTCAGCATACCCGCTGCACCCGCCCCGCGATGGGCGGCCTTTGACAGGTCATCCAGGTTCCCTGCCTTCAGGGCATTTGTGCAGACGGCCAGTGTGCTTTGCATATCAGACGTGAATTTCTCCAACATCTTTTCAAGCTCTGACACGCCGATCACTTGGATCAGCTCACCCAGTCTTTCAAGATCCAGCAATCCAACCAAGTCTGGTTGTCTGGTGGACGCGCCCGACCTGGTACCGCCGCTGGCCAGTTTTTGCATCAGCTCATCCAGCGTCGCCATCCGGACGGGCTTGATCACCACATCGGTCATGCCGACATCGCAAAGCACCTGCACGCGGTCAGGCGAGGCTTGCGCAGTCAGGGCAATAACCGGCGTGTCACCCAAAAGGCCGTTGTCGATCAGGTGGCGCGTGGCCGTCACACCATCCATGTGCGGCATCGAGATGTCCATCAGGATGATGTCGAACCGCTGCCGCTGCACGGCGGCAATCGCTTTGATCCCGTCCGATGCAATGACAACGCTGTGGCCCAGCCGCTTCATCTGCCGGTCCATCAGATTGCTGTTGATTTCGTTATCTTCGGCCAGAAGGATGGTCAGCGGCCTGTGCACGGCAGCTGGCGCGCTTTCCACACGAACCACACCCGTGGACTGCGATTGAAGTTCAGCTTCGAAGGTCACTGTAAAGCATGTGCCCTCGCCCACGCGGCTTTCAACCTTGATGGTGCCGCCCATCGCCTCGGCAGACAGCTTTGCAATGCCAAGCCCAAGCCCGGTGCCCTCTTGCATCCGAGAATAGGAACTGTCGAGTGTCTCAAAATTGCGGAAAATCCGCTCTAGATCCGCCTCGGGGCTGCCTATGCCGGTGTCTCGGATCAGCAGGGTGAAACGGCGTTTTTGCGGCGCGTCGGCAGGCATATCCATCAACACAACGTCAATCGCACCATCACGCGTGAACTTGAGCGCATTGGACAGCAGGTTGCTGAGAATCCGGCGCAGCAGCGGCAGGGGCGCGCGCACCATGCAGGCTGGCGCATCTTCGGGCGAGAGCGTCAGCGCATTGCCGCGATCAAGCGCGAGTGATTGATAAATTTTAACCTGTTCGCGCACCATTTCGTTCACACAAAAATCGGTCAACGGAAACTCGTTGGCATCGCTTGCAGAAAGCCGCGTCAGTTCAAGGATATTGTTGACCTGTTCAAGTGCTGCCAGCCCGCAGGATTTCAGGATGCCCACCAACCAAGCCTGTGGCGCGTCAAGCGTTGTCGTGGTCTCCAACAGGTCGGTGGCGGATATGAGGCCGCTGAGCGGTGTGCGCATCTCGTGGCTCATTACAGCAAGGAAACGATCCTTCACTTCTTCGCCTTTGCGGGCAAGCTCTCCTACAAGCGCCAACTGACGTTCACGTTCCAACTGCTGCGACATATCACGCAGAAATGCGATTCTAAGCTTGTCGCCGGTGCCGGTCGTGACATCAGCGATGGCGACTTCCACCGGCACAGTGTCACCGTTGCGGCAACGGCATTGCATCCGGGCGCTGCGACCGGGTCCAGACGGCGCGCCCTCTGCGGCGACCAGGATGTCAGACAGCGAGGTCGGGTCGCTTGGTGTGATCGCGCACCCCAGCATGACTTGGCCGGCGGTATTGGCCCCAATAACCATGTCGTTGGCGTTGACGATCAACACCGCGTCAGGAGCGGATTCGATGGTGGCACGCAGGTTTTGAACGGCCAACTCAAGGATGCGCGCATAACCTCGGCGCACTTCGGGAGCGGACATTCAACGCTGCTTGCGCAGCCGCACTTGGTTTGATCAACAGTAAGGGTGGGCCCTTTCCGCGATCAGAGACGCAGGCACGCATAGGGGTTGATCGCAGAATCCCTGATTGACTTGCCCCCAATCAGACATAACCCGGCGCCGGCGACCGCGGTCGCCAGGCTGCTTCGTCATCGGATGAATTGATGGGTTCGGTTTTGCGTTGATAAGTTTAGTGGCCCTGCTCGGAGCAAGATCAGGTTCGTCGAACGTCATGAATATTCGGTAAACTTTAGAGAATTTGCGAGAAGGGTTCTACCCAAGGCTGAATCTCGGACGGCCCATCTGCATTTCGAGGACATGAACGATGCAGCGCATAGCCCCGCGTTGGTGCCGTTCTTGATGCGCCTGCTCCCTGACTTTGGAGGCTGGGGACATCGCCCTCTCCAGACGGCAGTTAATAAATCCTTCACAAAGAAGGCGCCCTCGTCCAATCAAGGACATCACCTTGCCTTATGGACAGATGCTCCCGCAATGCCCAACGCCGAACAATACTCAAAAATGCCACGCCGATCACTCCAATATCCCCTGCTGCCAGCAGCCACGGGAACGTGTCACATGGGTCAAATCTCAATGAAAATTATGCCCCTACCTGGGTAACTTCTGAGTGGACATCAACAGGGTGATGGCAACTTCGCCCCCTTGCAGCATTGGGAAAGCCGCAAGTTTCGCAAGATCGATGCGGCCGGCGCCGTCGCCATCATCCTCGCCATGCTGTGGAGGTGGCAGATTGGGTGATTGTCAGAGAGGCTGCGCCCAAATCGCCCTAAGACTACCCTAAGGCTAGATCGGTAAAGGCCCCGCCATTGCGCGGGGTCTTTCGTTTTCTGCCGATTACGCGCGCGCGGGATGGACTTTTAACACAGGGGTCTATCAAATCTTTGGCGGTCTGACCCAAAGGGACTGTATGGGGAGCCTTCTTGCGACAAACTGCAGCATTTCAAGGCAACAGCGAGAGAGGCGCGCAAAGGGGGCAGGCAATCTTTGTGCATTTAAATATTCGTTAACCCTAGATGGCTAAGGTTAGCCCCACGACGTGCAGTTTTCAAATCCGCGATTCAAAGATGCTCCGAAAATGCAAGATTTGATTTAGCGCAAAGCAGACTGCCAAAGGGATGCTTACCACGACAAGCGTAGCAGTATCGCCACTGTCGGATTCGATGCTTGAGGTTGAAATGTCAGAGCATACAGACTTCCTAAAATGCCTTATCGGCCTCGTTGAATACGCAGAGGGTAACAACCTCATTGAAGCAGCGCTTGCCCTAGGTGCGGCTGCGGAAATCATCATGCCAACAATATCCGCCATGAACTGCACGAGCGATGGACTCCCTCCAGTCCCTAACAAAGTGTTGAATCTTTCTGACTACAGGCGGCGATAAGCTTTGCCTCGCCTCGGCCCGCGCATGTTGACGGAAGTTGACTTCCTGACACGCGCGTAACCTCAGAAAACTTCAGTTTCGCAAGGTGACGCGCAAAATTGGTCGCATCCGCAAATCCATGCAGGGTATCGATCAAGCCATGGGGACCGGAAGTCGCAGGGATATCGACAATCCGCGCCAACAGCGCCGCGGGCACGCCCGTCTTTTTGCGCTGAAACATTGCCGTGAACGGTATCTCGGACCCCGAGAGCAATACCCCCCGCCAACGATACTCGCCATTCGGGTCAGGATCGGAACCCGCTTCGTCAACGATGGCAAGCAGGGCTTTGATCTGGCGTGCATCGGGATCACGCCGGAAGCCGTCGAGAGCCAGCAGCCCATCATAGCTGCGGGTGCCGAGCTGATCGAGGCCGGTCTTTGCTGCGCTCCAAGGCGTCAGATTGCGGGGATCGCCACCACAACTTTCCGCGATACGCAACAAAAGCGACTTACCCACGCCGGAGGTGACTATCAGCGCCTGCTGGAAGATGCCCGGAGCGGCCGCTTCGATATCGTCGTCGCCGAGAGTATTGACCGCATCTCCCGCGATCAGGAACACATTGCGGCCTTCTACAAGCAACTGCGCTTCCTCGGCATTGCCATCGTCACAGTATCTGAAGGCGAGATCAACGAGTTGCACATCGGACTGAAGGGCACGATGTCGGCGCTTTACCTTAAGGATCTCGCCCAGAAGACGCACCGCGGCCTCGAGGGCCGGGTCCGAGGCGGCAAATCGGCAGGCGGCATCAGCTATGGCTACCTTGTGAAGCGCGAACTGCGCGCCGATGGCAGCGTCACCACCGGCGAACGCGAGATTGCTGTGGATGAGGCGCAGATCGTAACCCGAATTTTCCGCGACTATGAAGCTGGGCTGTCCGCCCGGGCGATCGCTTCTGCGCTGAACATGGAAGGGGTGCCCTCTCCCGACAGTGCAAAAGGCGATGGCACTTGGGGGCCATCAACGATTTCTGGCAACTGGAAGCGCGGCACCGGCATTCTGAACAATGAACTCTATATTGGCAGGTTGGTTTGGAACCGACAGAGTTTTGTGAAGGATCCGCAGACCGGAAAGCGTCAGGCCCGTCCGAACCCAGCCGAGCAATGGATCCTTGAAGACGTTCCCGACTTGCGGATCATCGATGATGACCTCTGGGAACAGGTCAAGATACGCCAAGGCGCCATCCGTGCCGACATGAATCCGGCGGGCGTTCAGTCCACCCGGCCCCGACCAGAGAACGCGCGCCGCCCAGCTTACCTGTTCGCGGGACTGGTGAAGTGCGGCTGCTGCGGAGCGAGCTACACGCTGATCAACAAGACCCGCTACGGCTGCGCCGCGACCCGTAACAAGGGCGACAAAGTTTGCACCAACCGGGCAACCATCCTGCGCGAAGAGGTCGAAGCCCGAGTGCTGAACGGGCTGCGCGAGTCTCTGCTGCATCCTGACCTCATCGCCGCCTTCGTGGAAGAATACCGCCGGGCCTTCAACGCCACGGCAGCTGATAGCACCGCCGACCGCGACAAGGCGCAGCGAGATCTCGCGAAGGTGGAGAAGAAGATTGCGGGCATTCTCGCCGCAATCGAGGATGGCATGTATCATGCATCGATGAAGGTGAAGATGGCGACTTTAGAGGAGGAGAAGCAGGCGCTGACACGATTCTTGGAAATCAGCCCTGAGCCCCCTGCCCTGCGGTTGCATCCGCGCATGTCTGACCTCTACCGCCAAAAGATCGCCGATCTGGCCGCAGCGCTGAACAGCCCATCGCTGAAGCTTCAAGCCACGGCACTGCTGCGAGGGCTGGTTACTGAGGTGCGTCTTGTGCCAGAATTGGATGCCCCGGGCGGGCATCAGATTGAACTTGTTGGGGATTTGGCCGGGATCCTCGGCCTCGGGGGCTTGGATATGACAAAGCCCCCGCGCATGCAGGGGCCTAAGTCGGAAACGATGGTTGCGGGGGCAGGATTTGAACCTGCGGCCTTCAGGTCATGAGCCAAAACCCAAGCGATTCCAATAGCTTAGGCATTTCAGGCACCTACGCGACAAGCCTTTGATTTTGCGGATTTTCCGTCTCCACACTCACGGACATTGGCATGTTTTCACCGTGACCATCCGCGCAAACTCGGCGTATGCGCGTTGACATGGCGTTGACATGAGAACTTTCTGATCATGCATCGTAAGCAATCTTGCACCCCGAAAATCGCCTCCCCGCGCGCCTTCTTCACCCTTTGTTCTCTTATCCACAGCTTCCGTCTGTTCCCCCTATTGCTCCGAATCGCGACCAGGTGCAGCTTGCACGTATGGGGAGAGCAGTCCTCAACCAAAAGCACAACAGGTCGTATCACCCGGCATACAAGGTCGAAGAAGGCGCTTTGGCGTCCTGACCTCTTGTACCGTGATTTTCCTTTTTTGCCCACAAAAACAAGGCCAGAAGGCGGTGCAGACACGTTTCTTCCTCTGGCCCAATTGAGGAAGGATTCAACGTGGCTTTGCCTCCGCGCGTGTTTTTCACGCTCAACGAAACTTCAGTCCGCTGGGACTGTTCGATTGCCGATATCGCGGGCTGGGCCGCAGCGGGCAAGCTGAAGATCAGGACTGGGATCGCCCTTGTTCTCTGCGGCACCGTCCCAGTTGCCGGTTGCGTAATCCTGTCTGCGATGGAGTTGTTGCCCTTGTTCCGGCGCAACGGCACCGGCCCCTCTGAGGGAATGATGCGGCGGATCATGCCGCCAGACAGCACGGAATGGCTCATAATCACGGAGCCTGCTGGCGGGATCGCTGTCGCTGTGGCCGACATGCTGATCCTGGCGGAGGATGTCTCCGCGTTTGAGGATGAAAACGATATGGTCCGCAAGCCATGGCTCTCGACGCAACCGAGAACAATCAGCAGCTAGTAAAGGCTGGCAAAGTCTGGCAGCTTCAATTTACACATTTCGAGAAGGAGCAGGTCCATGTCGGACCCTATTCTCACTTTGCCAGAGGTCGCGGTTTTGTTGAAGGTTGCAGAGAAGACCGTGTACACGATGGCACGGAATGGCCAGATTCCGGCCTTCAAGGTTCGAGGTCAGTGGCGCTTCAAGTATGACGATATTGATGGCTGGATCGATGAACAGAAAGCATCCGTAAAAGCCAACCTTGGGAAAGGTGCTTTGGATGTCTGAGCAGTTCTTTGAAAAACCGATCCTGAATTCCCCTTATGCGTACCCGGGCAGGCATTGGGAACTTGATCCGGATGGTCAGCCCACGAACCGCATTCTGGACAACCGGCGGCGTTCGGATCTCATCACGCCCGTTCCAAAGACCAAGAAGCAGCGTCAGAACACGAAGCAGGCTTCCCTATTGCTTGGTGCCAATGACGATCTTTCGACGACCGATCAGGAATACAACCCAACCCCGATCATCAACGAGGTTCGGGGCTATGTCGAAACTTGGCGCAGCCTGCCGAACCCCGATCAATGGCTGGTGACGCCAGAGACAGCCCGTCTGCTGCAACACTGGCGGCACCACAAGTTCGAGGGCATCCGTCCGTTCTTCTGCCAGATCGAAGCTGTGGAAACCGCCATATGGCTGACGGAACTGGCCCCCAAGATGGGGCCGCGCGTCGCCAAGTTCTGGGCCCACATCAAAGGGGCGAACGAACAGGCGAACCCCGAACTGATGCGTCTTGCGCTGAAACTCGCGACGGGGGCGGGCAAGACCACGGTCATGGCAATGCTGATCGCCTGGCAAACCGTCAATGCCGTGCGCCACCCGAACAGCAAGGCGTTTTCGAGCCGGTTCCTGATCGTCTCCCCCGGCATCACCATTCGCGACCGCCTGCGTGTTCTGATGCCCAACGACCCCGAAAGCTACTATCGCAGCCGCGAGATCACCCCGCCCGATATGCTGCGCGATATCCAGAGCGCCAAGATCGTCATCACCAACTATCACGCATTTAAGCTGCGCGAAAAGCTGGTGATTGCAAAAGGCACACGCCAGGCTCTTGAGGGCTGGCGCGGCGACAAGGTCCAGACGCTTGAAACCGAAGGCGAGATGATCCAGCGCGTCATGGGCGACCTGATGGGCCAGAAGAACATCGTCGTGATGAATGACGAGGCACATCATTGCTATCGTGAGCGCGCGCAGGATGCATTTGGCGACACCGAGGATGATCTGAAGGGCGACGACAAGAGCGAAGCCAAAGAGAACAACGAAGCAGCCCGCATGTGGATTTCGGGCTTGGAAGCCGTGAAGCGCAAGCTGGGCATCAGCCTGGTCTACGATCTGTCCGCAACCCCGTTCTTCCTGCGTGGCTCCGGGTATATTGAGGGCACGCTGTTCCCGTGGACGATGTCGGACTTCTCCCTGATGGATGCCATCGAATGTGGCATCGTGAAGTTGCCGCGCGTGCCGGTGGCCGACAATATCCCCGGCGGCGACACGCCGAAGTTTCGCAATCTTTGGGAGTTTATTGGCAAGAAGCTCCCCAAAAAAGGTCGGGTCGCGGGAAAGGCGCTCGATCCGTTCAGTTTGCCTGTCGAATTATTGACCGCGCTGGAGGCCCTCTACGGTCACTACGAAAAGACCTTCCATCTTTGGCGAGAGGAGGGCATTGGCGTCCCTCCGGTGTTCATCGTTGTCTGCAACAACACGGCCACGTCGGAACTCATCTACAAGTACGTTTCAGGTTTTGACCGGGTCAGCGATGATGGCACCGAAACCACGCTGGAAAACGGTCGTCTCGCCCTGTTCCGGAACTATGATGATTTCGGCAACCGGATGCCGCGCCCCAACACAATCCTGATCGACTCTGCACAACTCGAATCTGGCGAGGCGCTGGACAAGGATTTCCGTGAGATGGCCGCGACGGAAATCGAGCAGTTCAAGCGCGAGATGATCGAACGCACGGGCGATATTCACGCGGGCGACAGCATCGACGAATCCACCCTGTTGCGGGAGGTGATGAACACCGTCGGCAAGAGGGGCAAGCTGGGCGAACAGATTCGCTGCGTCGTATCAGTCTCGATGCTGACCGAAGGCTGGGATGCCAACACCGTCACCCACGTCCTGGGTGTGCGGGCTTTCGGAACCCAACTGCTGTGCGAGCAGGTCGTCGGCCGTGCGCTGCGCCGCCAGTCGTATGAACTGAACGACGAAGGTCTGTTCAACGTCGAATACGCAGATGTCCTCGGCATCCCCTTCGATTTCGCCTCCAAACCGGTGGTTTCACCCCCGGCCAAGCCGCGCGAAACTATCCGCGTCCATGCCGTCAAACCCGACCGTGATGCACTGGAAATCACCTTCCCCCGTGTGGAAGGCTATCGCGTTGAACTGCCCGATGAACGGCTCGAGGCGAACTTCGGCCCCGACCACGTCCTCGAATTGACCCCGCAGCTACTCGGTCCCTCTACCACCACCAACCAAGGCATCATCGGCGAGGGCGTCGACCTCACGCTGGAGCAGCCCGATGACCTGCGCGGCTCCACCATCATGTTCCGCCTGGCGCGGCACCTTCTATACCGCAAATTCCGCGATCCGGGCGAGGCACCAAAGCTTCACCTTTTTGGACAGCTGAAACGCATCACCCGCCAATGGATCGACGGAGGCTATCTGAAATGCACCGGCGGCACACATCCGGGTCAGGTGCTTTACCCTGAAATCGCTGAGATGGCCGCCGAACGGATCAAGGCTGCCATCACTGAAACGCTGCAAGGCGACCGCCCGGTCAAGGCGATCCTTGACGCTTACAATCCCACCGGCTCGACCGCATTCGTGAATTTCACTACATCCAAGGAGCTGCGCTGGCAGACGGCGTCGAACAAATCCCACGTCAACTGGGAGGTCTGCGACAGCGATTGGGAGGCCGAGTTCGCGCGCGTCGCCGAAGCCCACCCCCGCGTGCTGTCCTACGTCAAGAACCAGGGGCTTGGGCTGGAAGTGCCTTACCTCATGGGATCTACCCCGCGAAAATACCTGCCAGACTTCATCGTGCAGGTCGACGATGGCCGTGTAACCGCCGAAGGCGAACCCGACCCGTTGAACCTGATCGTCGAGGTTAAGGGCTACCGGGGAGAGGATGCCAAGGACAAGGCCAATACCATGCGCAGCTACTGGGTGCCGGGCGTCAACAACCTGGAGAAGTTCGGGCGCTGGGCGTTCACCGAGTTCACGGCGGTCTACGAGATGGAAGCGGAATTTGCCAAGCTTCTATCCCAATATTCAAGTGAGGCGGTCCAATGAAATCACCAGTGTTCAAACCCGACCAGCGTGAAGCGCAAATTAGATTCTTTAGTCAGATTGATCCGGCAAATCTGATGGAAGGATATCCGTACCGCTTGATCGATCGCGCTCGCTCGCTGAATCTGAACCCAGTGTTCTCTGAAGATATCGAGCAGCACTTTGCTGGCGATGCAGCTCGGAATGGAAGCACGATTGTATGGCACCAGCACAGCAATCACGCACTTTCGTCTCAGGTTTGCTGCGTCAACTTTCTGGCGCCACTAATGCGCCAACCCGAACTGCTTTCACGAGTTTTGGCGAGTGCGTTGGGAGTTGAACCCCCAGAAATGCAACCTGTCGGAACCGATGCCAAAGGGCGGGATCTATTCGTGGACTTCGAATGGACCGGCGAAAGCGACTATTTGGGCGAATGGCCAAAGGGGAAGATCGCATCGCGAGGCGCGAACGCGACAAGCGCCGATGCAGCAGTTCGGTATCGTGATTCAAGTGGCCTGTGCACTGTGCTTATCGAGTGGAAGTACACCGAATCCTATGGTGCCCCCATCCCAGATAGTGCCAACCCAGAGGGTGGCAACCGAACCCGTGTGAAACGCTACCAGGACAAGACTTTTGAACCTGATGGTCCGATCAGGAGCGACCTCGGGCTAACGGTCGAGGATTTCTTCTGGGAACCGTTCTATCAACTAGTGCGCCAGCAGATGTTGGCTTGGCGGATGCAGCAGGCGCGCGAGAGTGGCGCGGATCGCGTGATGGTTCTGCATATCTCGCCAAAGGGCAATCTGGCGCTGCACAAGGTTACGGCGCCCAACTTGCAAAGATTTGGCAGCGATGCTTTCGAAGTTTTTTCGCGCCTTTTGGTCGAGCCAGGCAATTTCCGCAGCGCGTCAATTGAGGCTGCATTCCTTCCGACTCTGCAAAAGGCAGCAGTGGACGGACTTGGTCGGGAGTGGGCGACATACTTGCTTGAACGCTACACGTTCCTGCGCGATCACGATCAATGACGGGCAAGCTTTCCAAAACACATTGCGCAACCGGCGCAACAGGCACGACCGAATGACAAGGTAACACATAGATGAAACAGGCCGCTTTCAGAACCAACCCGGTTAGCCTCGAAGAACTGCTGCGCCTCTGTGCTAGCGGGAAGATTCAGTTGCCTGATTTCCAACGCAGCTGGGTCTGGGATGAGGAGCGGATCAAGGGCCTCGTTGCGTCCATATCGCAAGCCTTTCCCGTGGGCGCGCTGATGACATTGGAAATGAAATCAGGCACCGCCGAAACCTTCGCGCGCCGTCCGGTCCAAGGGGCGCTTGCGTCTGCCGTAGATCAGGTGCCCGATCAACTCTTGCTCGATGGTCAGCAGCGCATGACCTCTCTCTACCAAACCTGTATGCGGCGCGACGTGGTGCAGACCGTCACGCCGCGGCTGAAACTGGTGGATCGCTGGTTCTACATCGACATCCGCGCCGCTTTAAATGGCGACGTTGATCGTCAAGATGCCATCATCAGCATCCCGAAAGACCGCAAGGTTAAGTCGCCTTTCGGCAAGGTCGTCGATCTCGACCTCTCATCGACCGAACTTGAATATCAGAACCTGATGTTCCCTCTGAACCAGGTCTTTGACTGGGACGAATGGCAGGACGGCTTCAACGACCATTGGAACACCAGAGAGAATCGTGACCTGTTCCGCACCTTCAAGAATGAAATCCTTCAGAATTTCAAAAGCTACCAGGTCCCCGTCATTGCGCTCAGCCCCGACACCTCGCACGAGGCAGTCTGCCTCGTCTTCGAAAAGGTGAACACCGGCGGCAAGCCCCTGGACGCCTTCGAATTGGTCACCGCCATGTATGCCGCCAAGGGTCACCGCCTGCGTGACGACTGGCTGGGCGCCGAGGGCAAACCAGGAATGCAGCACCGCCTCCAAGTCTATGGGCGGGCGGCGGAGCAGAAGTTCGGCGTTCTGGAAAAGGTCGCCAGCACGGATGTTTTGCAGGCCATTGCCCTCGTCCACGGCGCGCAGAACCGCGAAAAGGAAATCGCAGAAGGGCGAAAGGACAGTGAGCTGTCCGCTGTTCGCGCGTCGCGCCAGTCCCTGCTCGACCTGCCACTGTCCGCCTATCTCGAGCATCGCCACGCAGTCGAGGAAGGCTTCAAGACAGCCGCGAAATTCCTGCGCCAGCACCACATCTACCGTGTCATCGACTTACCGTATCAGGGTCAGCTTGTCCCCTTTGCTGCCGTACTCGCGCGGATCGGCGCCAAGTTCGATCATGCCACCGTCAAAGAAAAACTGGCCCGCTGGTACTGGTGCGGCATATTTGGCGAGCTTTACGGCGTGGCTGTGGAATCCCGCTTTGCTAAGGACATTCTAGAAGTTCCCGCCTGGCTCGATGGCGGGCCCGAACCCACCACGATCACTGAGGGCCGCTTCCGCCCTGAACGACTGCGGACCATGCGCACGCGGCTGTCGGCGGCCTACAAGGGCATCCACGCCCTTTTGATGAACGAGGGCGCCATCGATTTCCGCTCCGGTAATCCCTTCAACGCTGCGGTCTTCTTCGACGAGTACGTCGATATCCACCATATCTTCCCGCAGAAATGGTGCATCGACGCGAAGATCCCTGTCGCCACCTACGACACCATCATCAATAAGACGCCCCTGGGCTACAAAACCAACCGCATCATCGGCGGCGCTGCCCCGTCCGCCTATCTGGCCAAGCTGGAAAAAGGCAACGCCGACGCCCCGCCGATCAATCCCGCAAATCTTGACGCATACCTCGCCAGCCATGCCATCGACCCCGCACTGCTGCGCGCCGACCGATTTGTCGACTTCATGGCCGACCGCGAAAACCGTCTGCTGGCGCTGATCGCTGCGGCGACCGGCCACGCGATTGCCCGAACCGCACCTTACCCCGAGGACGGGCAGGACGTGCCCCAAGATGACGAAGGCTTCGATCTGGCCGACACCACCACAGAGGAAGCCGCGTAATGGCCAAGAAACCCATCGAGGTCGAAACCCTCACCCATGACGCCACGCGCAAGAATATTCCGACGGCCGAGTTCGAGTCGATCATGCGTGAGCAGGACAAGACGCCGATCCAGCTGGCGTACGAACGCCGAAACCGCGATCTGGACCCGCAGTTGGTCTGGCGCGGCAAGGATGAGCAGGACTGGTCCGACCTGATCGTGCAGGCCCCGCCGCTGTATATTCAGGAAAAGGTCCACCCCAAGGTCATCATCGACGACCTGAAACGCGAATCCGCCAACCGCGCCAAGGCAACCAAGGACGCCCCACAGTTCGACATGTTCGCCGATTTCAACGGCCTGCCTGACGCCGAAGCCGCGACCGAGTTCTACCAGCACGATCAGCACTGGTCGAACCGGATGATCTCGGGCGACAGCCTGTCGGTGATGGCCAGCCTCGCCGAGCGTGAGGGGCTGCGCGGTCAGGTGCAGTGCATCTATTTCGACCCGCCCTATGGCATCAAGTTCAACTCCAACTTCCAGTGGTCCACCACCTCGCGCGATGTGAAGGATGCCCGTTATCCCTTTTACCTGCTGGCCGACAGCGTGGATGGCCAGCGCAAAGAGGGCGAAATCACTCGCACCCCGCCCAAATCCAATCCCACCCAAGGCAGCATCCGCCAGGGCTTCGTCTATGAGCGCGTACCGCACATCACGCTGAAGAGCATCGCCAACAACGCCGAGATCGACGTGATCTGGGACCGTCTGCAACCCGCCGTCGAGGATGCAGTCGCCACACTGAACGCCGCCCTCTCCGGCCACCCCACCCCGTTCAAGGTGGAAACCGGCGGCCGCGCAGGTGCAAAGATCGACTTCCGTGCCACCGGCGGAGTGAAACTGCTTTCCGGCGAAATGGCCCCCGCAGGCGGCCTGATGGAATGGGAAATCCCGCGCGAGGCCCCTTCCGACTGGCCCGCCACTGCACAATCGGCGCTCAGAACCTTCTGGACCGCCCGCATCACCGGCGCAGGCAACCTGTTCGTGATCTTCGGCGAACCGGACATCCGCATCGCCGATGCTGGCGACGGCCTGGTGACAGTCCAGGTCTTCGGCGTGGACGTGTTCAAGCCCCAGACCGGTTCGGTGGAGAGCGAGGGGACGGACGGCATCGCCCTGTGGATGCTCGACACCGACTACAACGAGGAATCCTTCTTCGTCCGCCACGCCTATTTCCTCGGCGCCAACGATCCCTACAAGGCGCTGAAAACCACGCTGAAGGCTGAGATCGACGAGGAAGCCTGGGAGAGCCTTTATTCCGACACCTCCCGGCCGTTCGCAAAGCCGCAGTCGGGACGTATCGCGGTGAAGGTGATCAACCATCTCGGGGACGAGGTGATGAAAGTATTCGCGGTGGAGTGAGTGATGGCAATCAAGCGACTAAAACAAGCTGACTGGGCCGATGACATCGCCGAAATACAAAACTCAGCAGGCAACCCACTTTTCAAGACGGTCGAGTTGGATTGGTCCAGACCCAAAATTTGGTCGAAGGATATGCGCGTTCCTGATTTCGATACCGAAGAACCGTTCCTTTACGCTCTTGTTCGCAACCATGGTAATTCAATGACAAAGGACCACATTGAATATATCGGCTTGACGAAATCGCCATCAACTCGATTTGGAAACCACAAAACTGCCAAGGCCATTGTCAATAAGCGGGGCTCAGTTAGTTTCAGTTATGCTCCCGTAGATTTCATAAAGGGAAAGAACAAAATCGATAGAATATCCCGGGCTCTGGAAGAGATCGAGCATCTTCTGATTTGGGCTGTTGGCAATGAATTGGAAAACCAGAAGAAGATGTTTACCCTACCAGGCTTGGGAGTAAATGGGGGGAACGCTTGGCAGATTTTCAACAAAGGCTACAGATTTAGTGGAAGAATGCCGATGGAGATAGTTTTTCCATGGATGCTGGTTCGGCCCGGCCGTGATTTGACCCTAAAGTAAAGGCCCATAGCTTGGAATTCCGGATCGCCGACACCTTCACCGACAGCCTGGCTCGCCTGACCTCGCAGGAGCAGAAGGTGGCCAAGACCACGGCCTTTGACTTGCAACTCGATCCGTCCTCAAACGGTCTGTCGTTTCACAAGCTCGACCGCGCCAAGGACACGAACTTCTGGTCGGTCCGAGTGAATGCCGACATCCGGATCATTGTCCACCGCACGGCCTCCAGCATCCTGTTGGTTTATGTCGATCACCATGACGACGCTTACAAATGGGCTGAACGCCGCAAGATTGAACGCCCCACCCGACGACAGGGGCGATGCAACTGGTCGAGGTGCGCGAGCGGGTTGAAGAGATCGAAATCTTTAAGCCCAAAGAAGCACCTGTTGCTCCGGCACCCGCCGCAAAACCAGCAGTCAAGTTGTTCGACAACCTGCGCAAATTCGAACTGATGGCCTTTGGCGTGCCGGAGGAATGGGTGAACGATGTCCGCGCGGCCACCGAGGACACACTGTTCGACATCATCGAACACCTGCCGCAAGAGGCGCAGGAAGCCCTGTTGAAACTGGCCGTGGGTGAAAAGCCGCTTCCTCCGGAGCCAGCGCCCGCCCTCGCCGATCCGTTTGCCCATCCCGATGCCCAGCGTCGTTTCCGGGTGCTGACCAATGCCGAAGAACTGAAGCAGGCGCTGGATTACCCCTGGGACAAATGGGCGGTCTTCTTGCATCCCGCTCAGGCCGAACTGGTCGAAAAGTCCTTCTCCGGCCCGACCCGTGTGTCCGGATCGGCGGGAACGGGCAAGACCATCGTGGCGCTGCACCGCGCTGTACATCTGGCGCGCGCAAACCCCGGCTCGACCGTGCTGCTGACCACCTTCTCCAGAGCGCTAGCCAATTCCCTACGGGTCAAATTGGCCAGCCTGGTGGCAGGCGAGCCATCGATTGCCGCCCGGATCGTCGTCAAAGCGATCTCGACGGTTGGCTATGACCTCTATTCCGAACGGTTCGGCCAACCCCAGATCGCCGCGCCCGCGATGATCCGCTCTCTTGTCACCAAGGCGGCATCAGAGATCGAAGGTCACCGCTTCTCAACCCACTTCCTTGTCGGAGAATGGGAGGATGTTGTCGACGCCTGGCAACTGCGGTCGTGGGACGAGTATCGGGACGTGTCTCGCCTTGGCCGCAAGACCAGGATCGGCGGCAAACAGCGCGAATCCCTCTGGTCCATCTTCGAGCGGGTGCGGGCGGGCTTGGTGGAACGGCGCATTGTCACGTGGTCGGACGTGTTCGGGCGATTGACAGATAGTTTAGTGGGAAAGTCTGCTCGTCCGTATGATTTCGCGGTCATCGACGAAGCTCAAGATCTGGGTGTGGCTGAAGCAAGGTTTTTCGCCGCGATGGCGGTGGGTCGTGGGGACGGGCTATTCTTTGCTGGAGATCTCGGCCAGCGGATTTTCCAGCAGCCGTTTTCGTGGAAGGCGCTAGGCTTGGACGTTCGTGGCCGGTCCTTCACCCTGCGCATCAACTATCGGACATCCCATCAAATCCGCCTTCATGCCGACAGGCTTCTTCCAACAACAGTCTCAGACGTCGACGGAAACGCAGAGGGAAGGCGTGGCACAGTGTCGATGTTCGACGGGCCACCGCCGATGGTCGTGGCCTGCGCCGATGCTAGCAATGAGTGCAGCGTCGTCGGCGACTGGATCAGCGCACGGCTGAAGGATGGCTGCTCGCCAAGCGAGGTGGGCGTCTTCGTGCGGTCCGATGCGGAACTGAAGCGCGCACGGGCTGCCGTGAAGGCCGCAGGTGCGAGGGCCGTTGAACTGAACGACAAGGTCGAAGTCGAGAATGGCGCTGTCGCCATCAGCACGATGCATTTCGCAAAGGGTCTGGAATTCCGGTCAGTTGTCGTCATGGCCTGCGACGACGATATCATTCCCCAATCGGATCGCATCGAGTCAGTGGCCGACGATGCAGACCTTGAAGAAGTCTACAACACCGAACGGCACTTACTTTATGTCGCATGCACACGTGCGCGCGACCATCTGCTGGTAACGGGCATCACGCCGGTGTCCGAGTTCGTCGATGACTTCCTCAAAGGGTCCTGATCAGACCAATTGATCAGGCCGTATAGCAGCTTGATGAAAGCTGAGACCCCCCTGGCTTGGTTCCTCCCCGGCCCCAAACGTATGCGGGGGGGCGCAGCGCGGCGTTTCGCTAGCGACTGGCTTTTTCACCGGGGAATCCAGGCGGAAGCCACTTAGCGAAGGCCAGCCGTGTAAAGGGCCAGATATCAGTGGCTTACGGAATCACGATCTGGCCAAGCTGGATTCTTTTGCGGAATCCACCCGAGCCAGTTTGCGGAAGCCACTTGGTGGAAGCCACCCGCGTCGGAAGCCACCCCATGATCCGACCGTCTGCGCGTAGAAAGTGCCGCGCCCATAGAGCGCGGCACCTGCATCGTGGTCGTCAGGTTCGACCGGTGTACTTGTCCAGCAGCCCCTCCAGCAGGGCCATCCGTTCGCCGCTGAAATCGCCAGGCTGGGGCGTGGGGCCTTGCATCGAGCGGACAAAGAACTGGCGGAAGTCCTGGCGCTCGGCGCACCAGGCCAACAGCTTCACGCCCTGCGGCGGGTGTACGAGGGCCAGCGGCAAGACGGTGCGCGTGGTCTTGTTCCCGTCGAGATCGGTGTAGCTGAAGGCCACCGGCTCAGACGCACGGATCGCCGCATGCAAAATGGTAAGATCGGCCGCCGCCGCTGCAGGGACATCATCCGGCCAATAGGCAGCAGGTCGCACGTCCAGCATCTGGTAGATGCGACCCAACAATCCTGCCTCGGGATCGGTTTCCGCCAGTCGCGCCAGTGCGGCATTGGCCGCTGCCGCCGTGATCGGGTCGCAGTCACGACAACTCTGGCGACCATTGTCGAAGCCATCGGCATCGGCTTCCAGCGCGGCACGCATACGAACTGGCAACTGGTCCGCAATGACTCGACCGGCGCGCCGACCCTCGTGGATCTCGGCGCCGGGTTGGAAGCTGTCCGCACGGCACCCACCGTCTATTCCTGGAGCGAGCAATTGCGATCGCAGCATCAGTTGGGTGAAATGTTCGCAATTTCCCTGCTCAAAGCTGTCGGCTGCGGTTTCCGCGCGTTTCTGATCCTGCGTGGCTACTATCCCGCTGTTTTCGCACGTGGTTTCCGTCCGTTTGTTGACCTATTGTTGACCCGCCGAGAAGAACGCAAAAAGCCGCCCGTTAGGGCGGCTCTTAAGCGGTTGTATTCGCTAGTAAAAACTGGTTGCGGGGGCAGGATTTGAACCTGCGGCCTTCAGGTTATGAGCCTGACGAGCTACCGGGCTGCTCCACCCCGCGCCGGTGTTCCCTTTGATTGTGTATTGGGAACGTAGGTTTCAGCGTTGGAT
>NZ_JBHRTO010000004.1:0-2500 GCF_042646385.1 Cypionkella sinensis
TGGTTGCGGGGGCAGGATTTGAACCTGCGGCCTTCAGGTTATGAGCCTGACGAGCTACCGGGCTGCTCCACCCCGCGCCGGTGTTCCCTTTGATTGTGTATTGGGAACGTAGGTTTCAGCGTTGGATTGCTGATTTTTTGAGATCGTATTGAGAGATTGTGTCTTGTTAGGTTTGGCGGTGACCTACTCTCCCACGTCTTAAGACGCAGTACCATTGGCGCGACGGCACTTAACGGCCGAGTTCGGGATGGGATCGGGTGTTTTGCTCGTGCTATGTCCACCAAACCAAAGAAGAGACAAGCCATGTAGTGAAGCTGAGCTTCATTTCATGGCAAACATCAGTGTTGTTCCAAGTTCAGTCTACTTAGTATGTGCTTTTGACATGTCATTGTTTTGACATACGACCCAGTCTGCATTGTTCTGTTGAACCTTGCTGTTACTGGATCAAATCAAGCCTATCGAGCAATTAGTACCAGTCAACTGAAAGCATTACTGCTCTTACATCTCTGGCCTATCGACGTGGTGGTCTTCCACGGCTCTCAAGGGAGACCTTGTTTTGAAGGGGGCTTCCCGCTTAGATGCCTTCAGCGGTTATCCTGTCCGAACATAGCTACCCAGCACTACCGTTGGCACGATAACTGGTCCACCAGTGGTCCGTTCACCCCGGTCCTCTCGTACTAGGGGCAACTCTTCTCAAGTCTCCTACACCCACGGCAGATAGGGACCGAACTGTCTCACGACGTTCTAAACCCAGCTCACGTACCTCTTTAAACGGCGAACAGCCGTACCCTTGGGACCTGCTCCAGCCCCAGGATGAGATGAGCCGACATCGAGGTGCCAAACGATGCCGTCGATATGGACTCTTGGGCATCATCAGCCTGTTATCCCCAGCGTACCTTTTATCCGTTGAGCGATGGCCCTCCCACTTGGGACCACCGGATCACTATGACCGACTTTCGTCTCTGCTCGACTTGTCAGTCTTGCAGTCAGGCAGGCTTATGCCATTGCACTCAACGACCGATTTCCGACCGGTCTGAGCCTACCTTCGCGCGCCTCCGTTACGATTTGGGAGGCGACCGCCCCAGTCAAACTCCCCACCATGCAGGGTCCCGGACCCGGATAACGGGCCGCGGTTAGATATCAAGATGGCGAAGGGTGGTATCTCAAGGGAGGCTCCACGAAGACTGGCGTCCCCGCTTCGATGCCTACCACCTATCCTGCACATCACAATCCTGATACCAGTGCAAAGCTGGAGTAAAGGTGCATGGGGTCTTTCCGTCTAACCGCGGGTAGTGTGCATCTTGACACACAGTTCAATTTCGCTGAGTCCACATTTGAGACAGCGGGGAGATCGTTACGCCATTCGTGCAGGTCGGAACTTACCCGACAAGGAATTTCGCTACCTTAGGACCGTTATAGTTACGGCCGCCGTTTACTGGGACTTCAATTCAGAGCTTGCACCCCTCCTCTTAATCTTCCAGCACCGGGCAGGCGTCAGACTGTATACGTCGCCTTACGGCTTCGCACAGCCCTGTGTTTTAAGTAAACAGTCGCCACCCCCTAGTTTGTGCCCCCTGCCCCTACTTGCGTAAGAACAGGGCCTCCTTCTCGCGAACTTACGGAGGCATTTTGCCGAGTTCCTTAAATGTGGTTCTCTCAAGCGCCTTGGTATACTCTACCAGTCCACCTGTGTCGGTTTAGGGTACGGTCTGATGGAGGGCTATTTCCTGGAACCTCTAAGCAGCCCACCCAATCCGATAAGGGCAAACTACAGTCGAGATCCGTCACTTCCTCCTGGCCCACGAATATTAACGTGGTTCCCATCGACTACGCCTTTCGGCCTCGCCTTAGGGGCCGGCTTACCCTGCTCAGATTAGCTTTAAGCAGGAACCCTTGGACTTACGGCGAGAGGGTCTCTCACCCTCTTTATCGCTACTCATGTCAACATTCTCGCTTCTGATCTCTCCACCGGATGCCTTACAGCCCGGCTTCACAGAAAGCACATTGTCTCCGTTACTTCCGTAGAAGCAAAAGAGACAGCGTCCTATATCACAGAACGCTCCGCTACCACGTGCATTGCTGCACATCCTGAGCTTCGGCTCGTGGTTTGAGCCCCGTTACATCTTCGCCGCAGGACAGCTTATCTAGACCAGTGAGCTGTTACGCTATCTTTAAATGATGGCTGCTTCTAAGCCAACATCCTGGTTGTTTTGGCCGTCCCACATGCTTTCCCACTTAACCACGAATTAGGGGCCTTAGCTGCAGGTCAGGGTTGTTTCCCTCTTCACACCGGACGTTAGCACCCGATGTGTGTCTCCCGGATAGTACTCCACGGTATTCGGAGTTTGCTTAGGCTCAGTAAGGCTGTGGGCCCCCATCACCCATGCAGTGCTCTACCCCCGTGGGTATTCGTCCGAGGCGCTACCTAAATAGCTTTCGCGGAGAACCAGCTATCTCCAGGTTTGATTAGCCTTTCACCCCTAGCCACAAGTCATCCGGA
>NZ_JBHRTO010000005.1:0-543 GCF_042646385.1 Cypionkella sinensis
CGGTTTTCAGTACGGTTTAATAAAGCCTGAAGCTTAGTGGCTTTTCCTGGAAGTGTGGTATCAGTTACTTCAGCCCCTTGAGGCCTCGTCATCATTTCTCGGTGTTAATAAGCGCCCGGATTTGCCTAAGCACCCCACCTACCAACTTAAACGTGCATATCCAACAGCACGCTAACCTAACCTTCTCCGTCCCCACATCGCACTACATATCGGTACAGGAATATTGACCTGTTTCCCATCAGTTACGCATCTCTGCCTCACCTTAGGGGCCGACTTACCCTACGCCGATGAACGTTGCGTAGGAAACCTTGCGCTTACGGCGAGGGGGCTTTTCACCCCCTTTAACGCTACTCATGTCAGCATTCGCACTTCTGATACCTCCAGCATCCGTTACCAGACACCTTCACAGGCTTACAGAACGCTCTCCTACCACTTGCAATAAATTGCAAATCCGCAGCTTCGGTAACTGGCTTAGCCCCGTTACATCTTCCGCGCAGGACGACTCGATCAGTGAGCTATTACGCTTTCTTTAAATGATGGCTG
>NZ_JBHRTO010000006.1:0-507 GCF_042646385.1 Cypionkella sinensis
CTGTTCTACAAGGAAGAAAACCCCGAGACCTTCTCCGAGATGGCGTTCATGATTCCCGACGAAGGCGCCGAGATGTGGATCGACGCCATGATGATTCCGCGTGACGCGCCGAATCCGGAGATGGCGCACAGGTTCATCGACTTCATCCTCGATGCCGAGGTCGGCGCTCAGCTGTCGAATTACAATTATTATGCCAGCCCCAACAAGGCCGCACGCCCCCACCTCGATGAAGTGCTGGCGAAACCGCCCGTTCTGCCGAGCGAGGCTGACCTGGAACGCTTGCAGTTCACTCCAACCCTGAAAGGTGAGCAGCTCCAGGTGTTCCAGCAACTGTGGTCCGAAGTGAAGTCGCGCTGAATCGTGACCCACGAGCCCCAAGGGCGGGGGATGCCCCGGGGGTCGTCGCTCGCTAACCTCGAGTGACGCGATCCGGGGCCCGTTGACATCAGCAAGGATATATCCATGAGTAACCGTCAGGAGCTGCCGCTCCTCAATGAATGGTTCGAG
>NZ_JBHRTO010000007.1:0-503 GCF_042646385.1 Cypionkella sinensis
CCGACGTCGACGGCGCGCAGCGCATCGCGCAGCGATCACGCTGCACGCCGCGCATCGCGAATCGCCTGCTGCGGCGGGTGCGCGACTTCGCCGAGGTGAAGGGCAACGGCCGCATCGTCGAAAGCATCGCGCGCGCGGCGCTCGATCTGCTCGAGGCGGGCGACGAAATGCGCCTTGTCCTCGGCGAAGCGGGCGGCCTGCTTTTCGTCCAGGCCCTGGTTCAGCGTCGTGATCATGTTCACGATTCGCTTGTGCAGCTCGCCGATGTCGCGGCGCCGGGCAAGGGCCTCGTCACCCTGCATCAGCGCCTGGCGCAGTGCCTCGATCTCGGATTTCGGACGCGCCACCTCCGGCTTCTTTGCGTTGGCAGTCTCCGCCTCGCGCTCCTGGTCGGGGCGCAGCGGCTGCTCGAGCCGCAGCCCCTGCCCGCCCGATACGTTCGTGTCGAATTTCTCGTTCTGAAAACTGGTCATCACTGCCTTCCCCCGTAGGCCTGCCAGGTG